>NZ_JAGSOV010000100.1 GCF_023898865.1 Pseudonocardia humida | reverse complement strand
CCGCGCACAAGTCATGAGGTGTGCGCGGTCACCAAGAGTGGCGCGCGGTGCCCTGGAACATGATCGACACCGGCCGCGCGAGCCGGGGGATCGGACATCAGCGCCATCTGGGTCACTGCAGGTGGCCGTTGGCTTCCACCAGCCGCTGATCATGTCCCATACCGGCGAGTAACCTCGGAGAACAGGTTCCCGGCGGCCTCCCCCAAGCCCCTGCTCACAGATCCGGGGTCGCCCGCCGCGAGGGCGCCGCCGGAGGCGCACGACGAGAACACCCCGACAGGCCGACGCCCCCGCCGTGAGAGGGACGGGGGGCGTCGGGGTCGGTGCGGCGGTCAGTTCCCGAAGGGGTTGCCGTTCTCGCCGCCGAAGGGCCCGCCGTTGCCGAACGGGTTCTCGCTCTGGCCGCCGCTGCTGGTGGTGGCGGCCTCGTCGGGCACGCTGCCCAGGGTCACGTCGACCGTGCGGGCGCCCGGGCCCTCGCCGACGGTCAGGGTGACCGTGTCGCCGGGGGCGTGGGCGCCGACGCGGGCGATCAGGTCGGCGAAGCTGTCGACCGCGGCGTCGTCGACCTTGGTGACGACGTCGCCCGCCTGGAGGCCGGCGGAGGCGGCGGGTGAGCCCGCGTCGACCTCGGCGAGGGTGGCGCCGGCGCCGGAGGGCGACTGGACGGCCGCGTTGCCGCGGACCCCGAGGACCGGCTTGGTGGCGGTGCCGGTGTCCAGGATCTCCTGGGCCACGCGCTTGGCCTGGTCGATCGGGATGGCGAAGCCCAGCCCGATGCTGCCGCTGCTCTGGCCCGCGGTGGCGATGGCCGAGTTGATGCCCACGACCTGGCCCTGCAGGTTGACCAGCGCGCCGCCGGAGTTGCCCTGGTTGATCGGGGCGTCGGTCTGCAGGCCGTTGTAGACGACCGCCGAGCCGTCCTCGCCCTGCACCTGCACCGTGCGGTCGAAGGCGCTGACGATGCCGGTGGTGACGGTGCCCGACAGGCCCTGCGGCGAGCCGATCGCCACGACCTGCTGGCCGACCTGCAGGTCGGCGCTGCTGCCGAGGGTGGCCGGGGTGAGCCCGGAGGCGTTCTGCAGCTTGATGACCGCGAGGTCGTAGCTGGGGGAGGTGCCGACCACGGTGGCCGGGTACTCGGTGCCGTCGGCGAGGGTGACGGTGATGGGGCCGGTGGCGCCGGCGACGACGTGGTTGTTGGTGAGGACGTTGCCGTCGGCGGTGAGGACGATGCCGCTGCCCTCCGCGGTGCCCTGGGCCAGGTTCACCTGGATGTCGACGGTGCTGGGCGTGGCCGTCTGGGCCGCGCCCGCCACCGTGCCGGGGGTGGTGCTGGCGGCGTTGTTCGCCGACGGGGCGGTGGTGAGGCTGGAGCCTGCCGGGCTGTTGCCGCCGTCGAGCAGCGCGTAGGCGCCGGCGAAACCGCCCCCGCCACCGACCAGGCCGGCGATCAGGGCCGCGGTCACCACCGCGGCCATGGGGCGGTTCTGGCGGGGCGGCTGCGCCGCGACGCGGTTCTCGCCCCAGCTGGGGTCGCGCGGTGGCGGCGGCCCGGCGTAGCCGGGGGTGCCGTAGCCGGAGTCGGCCGGCGGGTAGGCGGGGTAGGTCGTCGTGGACGGCCCGCCGCTGTGGGACGGAACGGGGTGCTGGTGGGGACGGGGGCCGGTGCCCGTTTCCCGGCCCGGCTCCCTCTGCTCGTCGCTCATGCCACTGAATATGGGCGCTCAACCTGGGAGCAAACTGAGATGCGGTTAGGAATGTCCGTCCGATGTCGGTGAGCTCCGGCCGACAGCGGGGGGATCGGTGAGTTCCCGCAGGACAGCGGGCCTTCGGCGGGGGATCCTGTGGCGGTGGCGGGCAAGGGTGGCGGACCGGGACCGGTGCGGCGGGTGGTGCGCCGCACCCTCTCCGGGGCGTGGAACGACGACATCTTCAGCGAGTCGGCGTCCGCGGCGTTCTGGCAGACCCTGTCGCTGCCCCCGCTGCTGCTGGGCCTCTTCGGCATCCTCGGCTACGTCGGCGACTGGTTCGGCCCGGACACCGTCACCGCCGTGCAGCAGTGGATCGTGCAGAGCACCAGCGGCGTGTTCAGCCGCAACGCCGTCGACGAGATCATCGCCCCGACCGTCGGCGACATCCTCACCACCGCCCGCGCCGAGGTCGTCTCGGTCGGGTTCGTGCTCAGCCTGTGGTCGGGGTCGTCGGCGATGGCCGCGTTCGTCGACGCCATCTGCCGCGCGCACGGCCAGTTGGACCTGCGCAACTACCTCTGGCAGCGGCTGCTGGCGATCCTGACCTACACCGTCGCGCTGGTCTTCGGGATCGTGGCGCTGCCGGTGGTGGCGATCGGGCCCGAACGGATCCCCGGACTGCTGCCCGAGGCGGTCCGCGGGCCCGTCGAGGCCGTGGTGACCGCGCTGACCACACCGGTGGTCGGGCTGGTGCTGGTGCTGGCGCTGACCACGCTCTACCGGATCGCGCTGCCCTACAAGCCGCCGTGGTGGCGGGGGCTGCCCGGCGCGCTGCTGGCCGCGGTGGTGTTCCTGGTCGGGGTCACCGGGTTGCGCGCCTACCTGGACTGGATCACCAGCACCGGCTACACCTACGGCGCGCTGGCCGCGCCGATCGCGTTCCTGCTGGCCACGTTCTTCATCGCGTTCGCCATCGTGGCCGGCGCGCACGTCAACGCGGCCATCCAGGCCGAGTGGCCGGCGGTGCTGCGCCGGCGGGGCAAGGTGGTGGCCCGGCAGCGGCCGGAGGGGACGGTGCCGGCCGACGACCCGGAGGAGCTGGGCGAGGCCGTGCAACGCGACCCGGAGGCCGCCGCGGCGCTGCTGGAGGAGATGGGCTACCGGATCGGCCGCCCGGAGCGCCCCGAGCAGCCGTCAGCGGCGCCGGACGAGCGCCCCGACCCCGTCGACCGCGACGAAGGCGGCGACACGGGCAGCAGCGAGCGCGACCCCGACGACGAGGCCCCCGACGTCCCGGACGCCGGTCAGGACCACGCGCCGCCGGACATGGCCGCCGACCGGGTGCGGTAGCCCGCGGTCCCCTCGACGATGTTGCGCTCCAGGTCGGCCCGGTTGCGGGCGGCCGTGGACACCGTGGGGCCCAGGGCCCTGGCGATCTGCTTGAGGGTGGGCACCGGGTAGCGGTGCCGGCCCAGGTGCTCGGCGACCTCGCCCGGCGTGTGCAGCTCGCGGATGGCGAGCACGGCCGTACCGACCACGTCGGAGCTCGGGGCCGCCGGCGCCCGCCGGGCCGGGCGCAGCTGGGTCGGCACGGTGACCGGCCCGGCACCCCCGGGCGGTCCCGCGGTCGTCTCGTAGGCGAACCGGGCCCGGCCCGCGGCCAGCTCGACCAGCTGCTCGGGCGTCAGCTCCGCCACCAGCCGGGCGGCCTCCCGCAGCGCGGACGCGGCCAGCGCGCACACCTCGGCGGGTTCGCGGCCGCCGGGCCCGGCCGGCGGCTCGCCCGCGAGGTCATCGGCGTGGCGCCTCATGCGGCGGTCCGGTCGAGCTGGTCGGACACCTCGCTGACCAGCTCGCGCAGCTCGCGGGTCTGCGCCCGCCCGGTGCCGCCGAGGATCACCGGCACGCCGTGCTCGGGCGCCGGGCCGTAGACGGACTTGCTGTCGCGGATGGTGGTCTCGAACGTGGGGACGCCGCGCGCCTCGATCCGGCTGATGACGCTGCGCTGGGTCTCGATCGGCTTGCCGTCGAGGTTCTGCACCATCGTGAAGATGACCGCGGCCGGCGGGCGGCTGATCTGGCCGCCGCTGCCGTTGCGGTGCTCGTTGTACTCGTCGACGAACGCCCGGATCTTCATGCCCAGCGAGTCGATGCCGCTGGTGGACAGGTAGTCGGGCTTGGTCGGGATGAGCAGCAGGTTGCTGGCGGCGACCGCGTTCTTGGCGATCAGCCCGAAGTTGGGCGCGCAGTCGATGAGCACCACGTCGTACTCCGACAGCGCGGCGTGCGCGAGGCCGTCGCGCAGTCTGCTGTGCAGGTCGACGTAGAGCTGGGGCTGCCCGCGCAGGTCGGCGGCCAGCGCGGTGTCGACGTCGGCCAGGTCGCGGTGCGCGGCGATGAGGTCGAGGTAGCCGCCGGTGTGCGAGAGCAGCTCCAGCACCCGGCGCGGCTTGGTGATCAGCGGGGCCGGGCTGCGCATCGCGTCCGGCGTGCCGATGCCGTCGTACCAGTGCTTGATGGTCCGCGTCGGCAGCAGCTCGCTGGCCCACTCGCTCTGGGTGAAGAACGAGATCGTCAGGCTGGCCTGGGAGTCGAGGTCGAGCATCAGCACCCGCTTGCCGCGCGCCGCTAAACCGGCGCCGACGTTCGCGGTGAGCGTCGTCTTGCCGACGCCGCCCTTGTGGTTGATGACCGAGACGACCTTCACCCGTGTTCCTCCCGCGGTCGACGCGCACCCGTGCCGCACAGCTCGCAGCCGTACGGCCGGGGCCACGAGGTGGATGGCAGCATCGTGCCAGGTGCGGCCGGAGCCCCCCGCCGCGACCCCGGCGGGGCTCAGCGGGTGTGCGCCAGGATCGCCGCGGCCAGCGGCTCGGCCACCGCGGCGCTGACCGCGTGGCCCATGCCCGGGATCCGCACCAGCCGTGCGGGATGCCCCGTTCGGCCGATGCGGGCCGCCAGGTGCGTCGAGTGCGGGGGAGGATGCACCGGGTCGTCGGGCGCCTCCACCACCAGGGTGGGAACCGTCACGCCGGCCAGCTCGGCGCCCCGGTCGAGGCCGTCGAGGTCGAGGTAGGCGTGCGCGGTGACCGCCTCCGAGCGCCCGCTGTGCGCGATCACGCGCTCCTCGATGGCCCGGAACGCCACCGGGTCGAACGGGCTGCCGGTGCCGTGCAGCAGCCGCCAGTGCTCGACGCGCCAGTCGAGCTCGGCGTCGTCGTCGCGGGGGTCCTCGGCCTCGGTCCACAGCCGCAGCAGCGCGGGGTGCGGGCCGGGCAGCGGCGGGTCGTCCGGGGCCCGCAGCGCCGTGCTGCAGACGAGGACGGCCGTGCGCAGCCGCTCGGGGTGGTCGAGCAGGAGGAGCTGGGTGAGCAGGCCGCCCAGCGCCACGCCGACGACGTGGGCCCGCTCGACGTCGAACGCGTCGAGCACGGCCAGCGCGTCGGCGGCGAGATCGGTCGCCCCGTACCCGCCCGGGTCCTCCGCGACGTCGGAGCGGCCGGTGTCGCGGTGGTCGTAGCGCAGGACGCGGTGCCGCCGCCCGAGGGCGGTCAGCAGCGCGTCGGGCCAGGCCACCCCGGACTGGTTGGCCGGGGCGACCAGCAGCAGCGGTTCTGCGTCGGGCGTCCCGCCGTCCTCGGCCCAGAGCCGGGTGGCGGCGTCGCGGTCCACGTAGCGGTGCACCGGGCAAGCCTGCCGGTGCCCGCCGCGGTGCCTGCGGCGCCCCCCGCACCGCCCGGAACCTCGACGGACGTCGAGCGCCGGGCGGTGCGCGGGATCACTTCAGGGCGTCGATGAGCGCCTGGCGCTGGCGGTCGCCCAGGCCGGCGGCGCGCCGCGAGGCGTCGATGCCGGTCTGCTCCAGCAGGGCCGTCACCTTGGCCGGGCCGTAGCCGGGCAGGCTCTTGAGCAGGTCCGCGACCTTGGTCTTGCCGACGATCGCGTCGGACTTGGCCCGGTCGAGGACCGACGGGATCGTCTCGTCCCCGCGGGCGATCGACTCCCGCAGCTCCTTGCGCGCCGTCCGCGCGGCGGCGGCCTTCTTCAGGGCCTCGGCGCGCTGCTCGGGAGTCAGGGTGGGCAGTGCCATGTCGGTGTTCTCCTCTCCGTGCGTCCACCCCGGACGGGGTACACGCAGGTCATGATGGCCGCAAGCGTGGCAGAACGCTGGTTAGCCACGCGGAGCGCCCCCCGGTCGGCCCTGCTTACCCGCCCGCCGGGGACCCGAAGCGGACTTCGGCGAAGCCCGTCGGATTCGTTGCCGACATCACGAGCACGCGGCCGCCAGCGAGGTGGGAGCGCTGGACGGGAGCGGTGCGCCCGTCTCCTCCTGGCCGCCCGCGGCCGTCTCGGCCTCGTCGACGGCCGGGGGCGCGCCGCCCGCGCCGCCGGTCGCGTCCTTGGTGGGGGAGGGCGCTTCGGGCACGGGTGCCGGCGCCGGTGCCGCGGGGCGGTTGATGGCGTCCTGCACGACCTCGCGCATGTACTCGAAGTTGGGGTTGGCCGTGCTGAACTGCCCGTCGTCGGTGCTCGGGTCGGGCAGGTTCGGGTCGAACGACACGCTCTCCAGCGCCAGCGAGCCCTCGTTGCCGGCCAACGCGACGAGCGCGGGCAGGACCTCCTGCGGCACGTTGGTCGAGACGCTGTCGGTGGTGACCGCCGCGACGTCCTGGAAGTTGGCCAGCACGTCGGCGGCGCTCTTCTGGGAGAGCAGGTTCTGCAGCAGGCAGCGCTGGCGCCCCATCCGGGCGTAGTCGGTGGTGCCGGTGCGCGAGCGGGCGAAGGCCAGCGCCTGCTCGCCGGTCAGCCTCTGGACGCCGGGCGGGATGTAGCCGTCGGGCTTGATCAGCTTGCCCGACGGGCTGATGCCGCCGATCGGGATCGGCTCCGGGCCCACGTCGACGGTCAGCCCGCCCAGCGCGTCGATCATCGACTGGAACCCGGCCATGTTGACCTCGACGTAGTAGTCGATGTCGAGGCCCAGCATGTGGGCGACGCCCTGGTGCAGCAGGTTCAGGCCGGGGTCGTCGGTCGGCCCGGCCGGGGCGACGTCGGGGTTCTCCAGCCCGTACGCGTAGACCGCGTTGAGCAGGAAGTTGCCCGAGAGCGGGTCGGAGCTGTCGTGGAAGCCCCTGGGGAAGCGCTCTCCCATGGGCGAGTCGGGCGGGAACTGGGCGCGCTGGATGTTGCGCGGGAGCCCGAACAGGGTGCTGCGCCCGGACCTGGTGTCGATGCTGGCCAGCATCATCGTGTCGGTGCGGGTGCCCTTGCGGTCGGGCCCGGCGTCGCTGCCGACGAGCAGCACGTTCAGCCGCGGCTTGGCGATGGCCTCGGCCGCCGCGGTGCCGCCCCCGGAGCTGGGGAACAGGTCGTTCAGGACGCTGCGCGAGGTGTTGGCCAGGTTCGCGCCGTAGCCCAGCGGGGCGGCCACCACCAGGCACAGCGCCGCGACGGCCAGCGCCCCGACGGCCTGCGGGCCCACGGCCAGCCCGCTCGGGCGGGCCAGCAGGTAGGTGCGCACGATCGTGGCGATCCACAGCAGCCCGCCGACGATCATCGCGATCATGGCGATGGCCAGGGTGCGGCTGTTGAGCACGGTCTCCAGCAGCGCCGCGCGGCCCACGTTCAGCCCGACGACCACGAGTGCGCCGACGACCAGCGCGAACGCGCCGAGGATGAGCGCGCCGGTCTGGCGCCTGCCCAGGATCAGGTGGCCCGAGCCGGGGGCGACGGTGGCGGCCAGGGTGGCCACCAGCGCGGGGCCCAGCCCGCGGGCGCCCTCGGTGCCGTCGTCGTCCGAGGCGCGCTCCCGGGCGGCGGCCGGGCGCTTCGACTTGGCGGACTTGGCGGCCTTGCCGGGCTTGGGTGGCCTGCCCGGCTTGCGGGTGACGCTGCGGCGTGGTTCGACCGGCTGGCGGCCGACCGGGATCGGCGCCAGCTCGATGCCGTCCTTGCCCAGGTCGAGGCCGCCGGCGTGGATCGTGGTCGGGTCCTCGTCGTCGATCGGGCCGACCGGGGCGGTGGGCGCGGTCGGGGGCGGGAGCGAGCGCGAGGGCCGCGCCGGGCCGGCGATCCGCGGGCCGGGCTGGCGGGGACCCGCCGGGCCGCCGCGGGGCGGGCGCACCGGCCGGCCCGGTACGTCCATCACGGGGGCGCGCCGTCCGGTCGGGGGCTGCTCGCGGGGGGCCGCCGGCCGCTCGGGGTGGCTGCGCTCGCCACGCCGGGGCCACGGCTGCCGCGGGGGCGTCCCGCCGCCGAACTCCGGGATGGGGTGGCCGCTGCCGTCCACTCCGTCCACCCCCTGTCCTCGTCAAGAAGGCTCCCGCACGGGAGCGCTGCGCGTAGGCACTGCACTCGGCTCGACGATGAAGCCCGCCGGAGCCTACTGCGCGTGACCGAACCGGCGGTGGCACGGCCGCCGTCCGGCCATTTCGGTGGTCCGGGACGCCGTCGAGCGCGCTGTGCCTGCTGTCGACGATACGGATCGTCCCCCACCAGTGGACGCCAGGCGGTACCCGTACGGCATCGGGTGGTTGTCGTACGACGACAGGCCGTACGGGTGACCTGCGGCGTCGTCCGTCGGCGCAGGAGGGGCCCGCTCGGCGCCCCCGGTGGCGCGACTTGACGCCGGGCGGGGTGGGCGGTCCACTCCCCGACCATGCAGCACGGGCGCGGCCGGGCCGCGGCGATCGTCCTGGCCGGGGGCAGCGGCAGCCGGTTCGGGGCCGCGGTGAACAAGGTCTACCTGCCCCTCGCCGGGCGGCCGGTCATTGCCTGGTCGTTGGCCGTCATGGCGGCGCATCCGCAGGTCGGACCGGTGGTCCTGGTGGCGCGCGAGGACGACCTGGCCGCGGCGACCGATGCGGTGCGGACCGTGGCGGGAACCGGCCGGATCGAGGTGACGACCGGCGGCGCCAGCAGGCAGGAGTCGGAGTTGGCGGGTCTTCGCCGACTCGCCGAGCGGATCGCCGACCGGCGGGTGGACGTCGTCCTGGTGCACGACGGCGCCCGCCCGCTGCTGAGCGCCGACCTGGTCGACCGGGTGCTCGCGGCGGCCCGCGAGACCGGCGGGGCCGTGCCCGGCCTGGCCCGCCACGACCTGGTGGCGGCCGGTCCGGACGGGGCGCTCACCGGCCCCGCGCCGGAGGGTCTGGTGGCCGTGCAGACCCCGCAGGGGTTCCGGGCCGCGCCGCTGCTGGCCGCCTACGAGGCCGCGGCGCGGGCGGGCTTCGCCGGCACCGACACCGAGTCCTGCATGGCCCGGTTCGCGCCGGACGTGCGGGTGCGGCGGGTCGACGGCGAGGGCCGCAACATCAAGATCACCTATGGTCACGACCTGGAGGTGGCCACCGCGGTGCTGGCGGGTACCCGCCCGGCGGCCGGCTGACCGGGCCCGTCACCGGGCCGCCGAGCGGGCCGGTCACCGGGCCCTGCGGCCACTGGGCCCACCCGGGCCGCTCGGCGGGCTCGAAGCCGACCGGCTCCGTGCCGGCCCGGGTGACCACCGGGGTGCCGCCGGTGCGCGGCGGGTCGACCGCGGGCGCCCCGGTGATCGCGCGGACCTCCATCTCGGCGAAGCGGCGGTCGGCGTCGGGCGCGCGCTCGCCCATGAAGGTGCCGACGACGGCGAGCAGGAACGCCAGCGGCACCGACACCAGGCCGGGGTTCTGCAGCGGGAACCAGGCGAAGTCGGCGTTCGGGAGCATGGCCGTCGGCCTGCCGGACACCGCGGGGGAGAAGACGACCAGCACGGTGGCCGAGATCAGCCCGCCCCACATGCTCAGCAGCAGCCCGGTGGCGTTGAACCGCCGCCAGAAGATCGAGAAGACCAGGGCGGGCAGGTTGGTCGAGGCCGCGATGCCGAACACCAGCGTCACCAGGAACGCGGTGTTGAGCCCGTTGGCCACGATGCCGCCGGCGATGGCGAGCAGCCCGACCACGATCGCGGCGCCGCGGGCGACCCGGATCTCCTGGCGCTGGTCGACCCGGCCGCGGCGCAGCACGCCGGCGTAGATGTCGTGGGCGAAGGAGGCCGACGCGGTGATGGTCAGCCCGGCCACCACGGCCAGGATCGTGGCGAACGCGACCGCGGCGACCAGCCCCAGCAGCAGCTCACCGCCGATCCGGTAGGCCAGCAGCGGGATCGCGGCGTTGGTCGCGCCGGGCGCGGCCATGATCGCCTGCGGGCCCAGCAGCGCCCCGGCGCCGAACCCGATCACGATGATCATGATGAAGAACGTGCCGACCAGCCAGATCGCCCAGACCACCGACCGGCGCACCTGCCGGCCGTCGGACACGGTGTTGAAGCGCATCAGGATGTGCGGCAGGCTCGCCGGCCCGGCCAGCCCGGCGAACGCCGAGGAGAACTGGTCCAGGCCGCCCAGCGGGTTGCCGGCGAAGGTCAGCCCGGGCGCCAGCAGCCGCTCGCCCGCCGGGCTGGCCTGCGCCGCCGCCCCGAGGATGGCCGAGAAGTTGTAGCCGAAGCGGCCCAGCACCCAGGCCGAGAGCACCACCGCGACCACCATGAGCAGGCCGGCCTTGATGATCTGCACCCAGGTGGTGCCCTTCATGCCGCCGATCAGCACGTAGAGGATCATCAGGATGCCGACCGCGGCGATCGCCGCGCCCTGCCCCAGCCGGTTGGTGTTGGGGATGCCGAGCAGCAGCGCGATCAGCGCACCGGCCCCGGCCACCTGGGCGATCATGTAGAGGATGGAGATCGTCAGCGTCGAGGTGGCGGCGGCGACGCGCACCCGGCGCTTGGGCGAGCGGAACCCGAGGATGTCGCCCATCGTGAAGCGGCCGGTGTTGCGGCTGGCCTCGGCGATCAGCAGCAGCGCGATCACCCAGCCGATGACGTTGCCGAACGCGTAGCTGGCGCCGTCGTAGCCGTAGACGGCCACGGCGCCGGAGATCCCCAGGAACGCCGCCGCGGACAGGTAGTCGCCGGCCAGTGCGATCCCGTTCTGCGTGCCGTTGATCTGGTGGTTGCCGGTGTAGTAGTCGGCGGCGGTGCGGTTGCTGCGCGCGGCCTGGAACACGATCACCAGGGTGACCAGGACGAACACCCCGAAGATGGCGATGTTGAGCACGGGGCTGCCGATGGCGGTGGCTGGGGTGGGAGGCATGCGTGATCCTTCCGGCCGCGCGCCCGCCGCCTGCGGACGCACGAAAGGGGGAGCTTCCGGGCGCCTATGTGTTCACCCCGTTGCCGTAGCAGTCAAGAGATTGTTCGGGTTGCTCTGTCTCGGGTATGCGCGTCGCTACGCAGCGTGCGGACCGATCGATCGCCGGCGACTGGGCCGTCCGGCTCAGCGCAGCTCGCGGCGCAGGATCTTCCCGGTCGGCGACTTCGGGATCCGCTCGACGAACTCCACCGCCCGGACCTTCTTGTACGGCGCGACCCGCTCGGCGACCCAGTCCATCAGCGCCTCGGCCCCGACCGGCCGGGCCGCCACCACGAACGCCTTGGGGGCCTCCCCGCCCTCGGCGTGCGGGACGCCGACCACGGCCGCGTCGAGAACGTCGGGGTGGGTGAGCAGCAGTGCCTCCAGCTCGGCCGGCGGCACCTGGTAGCCCTTGTACTTGATCAGCTCCTTGAGCCGGTCGACGATCCAGAAGACCCCGTCGTCGTCGACCCGGGCGATGTCGCCGGTGCGCAGCCAGCCGTCCACCAGGGTCGCCGCGGTGGCCCCGGGGTCGTCCAGGTAGCCGGGCATCACCTGCGGCCCGCGCACCCAGAGCTCGCCGGGCTCGCCCGGAGCGGCGTCCTCCCCGGTGGCCGGGTCGACCAGCCGGCCGTCGGTGCCGGCCAGCAGCCTGCCGACCGACCCCGCCGGGGTGGTGGCGAACTCGTCCTCGGCCACCTGGTGGGTGCCCGGGCTCGCCTCGGTCATCCCGTAGCCCTGCCGGATCGGCCAGCCCACCCGCTGCTCGGCGCGCTCGGCCACCGCGACGTCCAGCGGCGCCGCCCCGCACACCGCGAGCCGCACGGAGGAGAGGTCGTAGTCGTCGACGGCGGGTGCGGTGGCCAGCTGCAGCACCACCGGCGGGGCCAGGAACGCCCGCGTGGCCCGGTGCTCCTGCAGCATCCGCAGGTAGTCGTCGAGCGCGAAGCGGGCCAGCGTGACCACGGTGGCCCGGGCGGCCAGCCCGGTGTTGAGGATGATCGTGAACCCGTAGATGTGGAAGAACGGCAGCGACGCGGGCAGCACCTCGTCCGCGCCGACCGGCCAGCCGACCCGGTTCTGCTCCAGGTTGGCCACCAGGTTGCGGTGGGTGAGCCGCACTCCCTTCGGCAGGCCGGTGGTGCCGCTGGAGAACGGCAGCGCGGCCACCGCGGTGGCCGGGTCGACCTCGATCCGCGGCGCCGCCAGGCCGCAGCCGCGCAGCTCGGCGAACGGCCGGAAGCCGGGGTGCTCGCCGAGCGCGAACCGGTGCGCGACGCCGGCGGCGTCGGCGGCCTCGGCGACCGCGGCCGCGGCGGGGACGGCCGCGATGACCACCGACGCGCCGGAGGCCCGCAGGACCTTGGCGATCTCGGCCGCGGTGAACGCCGGGTTGATCGGGGTGACCGCGGCCCCCGCGGCCACGATGCCGTGCACGGCGACCGCGTAGACCGGCTGGTTGTGGCTGATCAGGGCGACGACGTCGCCGGGCCGCACGCCGAGCGCGGCCAGCCCGCCGGCCACCGCGGCCACGTCCGCGCCCAGCTCCGCGTAGGTGATGCGCTCGGTCCGGTCGGCGTCGACGAGGGCGACCCGGTCGTCGCCGTCGGTGGGCTCGCGGCCCAGGACGTACTCGGTGAGCGTGAGGTCCGGGACGTCGATGGTGGCCGGTCGGCCCCGGTGGATCATGCCTGCGTCGCTCCCAGGCCGAGCACCCGCACGGCGTTGTCCTTGAGGATCTTCGGGCGCACGGTCGGCTTGATCTCCAGCTTCGCGAAGTCGGCCAGCCAGCGGTCCGGGGTGATCAGCGGGTAGTCCGAGCCGAACAGGACCTTGTCCTGCAGCAGCGAGTTGGCGTAGCGGACCAGCTGCGGCGGGAAGTACTTCGGCGACCAGCCCGACAGGTCGATGTAGACGTTCGGCTTGTGCGTGGCCACCGCCAGCGCCTCGTCCTGCCAGGGGAACGAGGGGTGCGCCATGATGATCGTCAGGTGCGGGAAGTCGACCGCGACGTGGTCGAGCAGCATCGGGTTGGACAGCTCGAGCCGGATCCCGCCGCCGCCGGGCAGGCCGGCGCCGATGCCGGTCTGGCCGGTGTGGAACAGCGCGGGCAGCCCGAACTCCTGGGCGACCTCCAGCAGCGGGTAGGCGCTGCGGTCGTTCGGCGCGAAGTCCTGCACGCTGGGGTGGAACTTGATCCCGCGCACGCCGTGCTCCTCGACCAGCCTGCGGAACGCCCTGGCGCCGGCGCGGCCCTTGGCCGGGTCGATGCTGGCGAAGGGGATCAGCACGTCGGAGTGCTCGGCGGCGCCCTGCGCGATCTCCTCGTTGGACAGGGCGGGGTGGCCCGTGTAGGCCTCGGTGTCCACGGTGAACACCACCGCGCCGATCCTGCGCTCGCGGTAGTGGGCGGCGATCTCGGGCAGCGTCGGACGCCTGTGGTCGGCGCCGAAGTACCGGGCCGCGGCCTGCGCCTGCTCGTCGGGCAGCGCGAGGTGGCCGTGGAGGTCGACCTCGATGTGCACGTGGACGTCGATCGCCTGCAGTGCCGCGACGTCGAGGCGGCCGTTCTGCTCCATGCGGTCGTTGTACGCGGCATCGATTGTGGATGTCAATGATTGTGGTTGTCGGCTACCGTGGCGGTCGAGACCGACAGCGGGAGGCGACATCAGCGCGACGCGACGCGCGTCCGCCGCCGGGGTGCCCGACACCCTGGCCGGGGACGTCGGGTTCCGGCTGGCGCGGGCGGGCGGCGCGGCGATCCGCAACCTCAACCGCGCGCTGGCCCGCCACGGCCTGCGCAGCCGGCAGTACACGGTGCTCGTCGCGGCCGCGGAGACGCCGGGGCGCTCGCAGCGCGGGCTGGGCGAGCTGCTCGGGGTGGACCCGAGCGCCGTGGTGGCCATCGTCGACGACCTGGAGCGCGACGGCCTCGTGCGCCGCGAGGCGCACCCGGTCGACCGGCGCACCCGGCTGGTCGTCGCCACCGACGCGGGCCGGGCGCGGCTGGTCGAGATCGCCGGTTCGGTCGGCGAGGTCGACGCCGCGCTGCTGGGCGACCTCGACGCGGGGGAGCGGGCCACGCTGCTCGACCTGCTGGGCCGGCTCGCGCTCGACTGACGGAGAGCATCGCTCTTGAATGTGTGCGGACAGGGTGGCATAGTCGTCGAGAGAGCACTGCTCTCGACTATGAACACCGATCCGAACGGAGACGTCATGAGCGAGCGGGACGGCACGATCCTGGTCACCGGGGCCACCGGCAGCACCGGCTCCGCGCTGGTGCGGGAGCTGGTGGCGCGCGGCGCCCCGGTGACGGCGATGGTGCGCGGCACCTCCTCGACGGCCCCGCAGGGCGCCGCGACGGTGGTGGCCGACTTCGACGACGCGGCGTCGCTGGCCGCGGCCCTGCGCGGGGTCCGCGCGGCCTACCTGGTCACGCCCTCCTCGGAGCGGGCCCAGGAGCAGCAGGAGCGGTTCGTCGAGGTGGCGGCCGCGCAGGGCGTCGAGCACCTGGTGGTGCTCTCGCAGTACGCCTCGGTCGAGGACTCGCCGGTGCGCTTCCTGCGCTACCACGCCGCCGTCGAGCGCCGGGTCCGCGAGCTGGGCGTCGGGCACACGTTCCTGCGGCCCAACCTGTACTTCCAGGGCCTGCTGGCCTTCGCCGACATGATCCGCGAGCAGGGCCGGTTCATGGCCCCCATCGGCGACGCCCGGGTCAGCGCGGTGGACGTGCGCGACATCGCCGCGGTGGCCGCCGTCGTGCTGACCGAGCCCGGCCACGTCGGGCGCTCCTACGAGATCACCGGCCCGACCGCGGTCACCCACGAGGAGATCGCCACGGCGATCGGCGCGGCCACCGGCCGGCCGGTGGAGTTCCTCGACGTGCCGCCGGAGGCGTTCGCCGCCGCGCTGCGCGGGGTGCTGCCCGACTGGCAGGTCGACGGCCTGCTGGAGGACTACGCCCACTACGCCCGCGGCGAGGCGGCGCGGGTCTTCCCGAGCGTCGCCGAGGTCACCGGCACCCCGGCGCGCGACGTGGCGACGTTCGCCCGCGACCACGCCGCAGCCTTCGGCGGCTGAACCCCGGGGCCTGCTGCGCGACATTCCGCAGTGATCGTCCCGTGATCGGCGGCGGAATGCGTTCGTTGACCTTTCCGTAGCGGCGCGACTACTCTCGCCGATCCGATCCCCGGTCAGCCACGACGACCGGTCGCGAAAGCGTTCGCGGCCGGTGCCGAGTGCTGCCCGTCGCGGGATCCCGGCGGAAGGTGTCGTCCATGGCTTCCTACGACCCGCGCACGGCCACCGGCCTGCCGACCGAGCCGGTCGGATCGCTGCCGCGCCCGTCCGCGCTGCAGGCGGCCTACGCCCGCTACGACGCGGGCGAGATCAGCCGCGAGGAGCTGGCCGAGCAGCAGGAGGCCGCCGTCCGCGACTCGATCGAGCGCTTCGAGGCCACCGGCTCGCCGATCATCTCCGACGGCGAGCAGCGCTGGTCCTCATTCGCCACCTACCCGATCACCGACACGCTCGGCGGCACCGGGCTGGCGCCCGGGCTGGCCCCGGTGGGCGGGCAGTTCTTCGCGATCTTCGCCGACGGGCACGGCCGGCAGCTGCCGCGGCTGGAGAGGGGCCCGTTCCGGTACAACCAGTACGCCGCCGACGCGCTGCGCAAGTCGCTGCCCCACGCGCACCGGCCGATGAAGCAGGCGGTCATCGCGCCATCGATGCTCGCGCTGCTCTACCCGCTGGACGAGCCCGTGCCCGGCTACACCCGCGAGGAGTTCGAGGCCACCCTCGTCGACGAGTGCGAGAAGGACATCCGCGAGGCGTTCGCGGCCGGGGCCGCGCGGGTGTCGGTCGACTTCACCGAGGGCAGGCTGGCCACCCGCGAGGACCCGCGCAACCCGTGGACGGGCGCCGGGCTGCTGCCGCACTTCATCGAGCTGATCAACCGCGTGATGGCCCGGTTCTCCGCCGACGAGCGCCGCGGCATCGGGGTGCACACCTGCCCCGGCGGCGACCGCGACTCCGTGCACTCCGCCGACGTGCCCTACAACAACCTGCTCGCCACGATGTTCGACATCGACGCCGGCTACTTCCTGATCCAGTTCTCCTCCGAGCGCGACCGCGACCCCGTCCTGGAGTCGATCGGTCGGCACCTGCGCTCGGACGCGAACGGCGTGGCGCAGATGGCGTACCTCGGGGTGACCAATCCGCTCAACCCGCGGGTGGAATCGCCGCAGGAGATCGCCGACCGGTTGATCCGGGCGGCCGACTTCATCCCGCGCGAGCAGCTCGGTTCGACCGACGACTGCGGCTTCTCGCCGTTCTCGATCGACGAGAAGCCCAACCACGGATCGCCCGACTACGCCCGCGACGTCGCGTTCCAGAAGATCACCGCGCGGGTGCAGGGCTCCCGGCTGGCCGCGGAGAAGCTCGGCCTGTGACCGGGCGCCGGTAGCTCAGGCGCCGGACCGCCACGGGCCCGGCGCGAGCTGCCATGCTGGCCCGCATGGCCTACGAGGTCGACCCGCGCGTCGACGAGTACATCGACGCACTGGCGCCCTGGCAGCAGGAGATCTGCCGAGAGGTGCGCGACCTCGTGCACTCCGTCGATCCCGAGGTCGTCGAGACGGTCAAGCGCCGGGGGCAGCCGTACTTCGTGCTGCAGGGCAACGTCTGCGCCCTGCTGGCGGCGAAGACGCACGTCAACGTCTTCCTCTACGACGGGGCCATCGTCCCCGACCCCGACGGCATCATCACCGGCGGGCACGACAACAAGACCGCCCGCACGGTCGCGGTGCGCCGGGGCGAGGCCGTGCCCGCCGCCCCGCTGGCCGAGATGTTCCGGCGGATCATCGCCGACAACCGGGCGGGTGGCTGGCGCAAGCTCAAGCAGGCCTGAGGGCCGGGCCGGGGGAGGGCCCCACCCCGGTCCGGGGGCTGGGGGGATCACGCCGGGCGGCGGCCGGTCGCAGGCTCGGGGGCGTGACGACACAGACCCACGACCCGGCCACCGGCAGCGACTTCGCCCGGCTCTCGCGCCGCGTCGCCGAGGCAGGCCTGATGGACCGCAGGCCCGGCTACTACGTCCTGCGGTTCGCCCTGCTCGCCGGGTGGCACGCGGCCACGATCGCGGCGTTCCTGCTGCTGGGCGACTCCTGGTGGCAGCTGCTGGTGGCGGTCGCGGCGGCGTTCGGCTCCGGGCAGACCGCGCTGCTGGCCCACGACGTGGCGCACCGGCAGGTCTTCCGCACGCGCCGGCCGTCGGCGGTGGTCGGGCGGCTGCTGGGCAACGTCGGCGTCGGGATGTCCTACGGCTGGTGGACCGACAAGCACACCCGCCACCACGCCAACCCCAACCACGAGGGCCTCGACCCGGACGTCGAGCCGGGCGCGCTCGTCTGGACCGAGGAGCAGGCGCGGGGGTCGCGGGGGGTGCTGCGGTTCCTGAACCGCCACCAGGCCACGCTGTTCTTCCCGCTCATCACCCTGGCCGCGGTGGACCTGCGCCGGGCCAGCCTGCAGGCCCTGCTCACCCGGGGCGGTCGGCGCGTGCCGGTGCGCGGGCTGGAGCTGGGGCTGATCGCCGCGCACCTGCTCGGCTACGTCGCCGCGCTGTTCCTGGTGCTGCCGCCCGGGCTCGCGGTGGCGTTCCTGGTGGTGCACCAGGCCCTGTTCGGGCTCTACCTGGGCTCGGTGTTCGCGCCCAACCACAAGGGCATGCCGCTGCTGCAATCGACGGAGCCGACCCGCATGGACTTCCTCCGCAAGCAGGTCCTGACCTCGCGCAACGTCCGCGGTGGGCGGCTGACCGACCGGCCGCTGCACGTGCTGATGGGCGGGCTGAACCACCAGATCGAGCACCACCTGTTCCCGAGCATGCCCACGGCGAACCTGCGCGCCGCCCGCGACGTCGTGCGCGGCTACTGCGCCGAGATCGGCGTGCCCTACCACGAGACGGGGCTGATCCGGTCGTGGCGGGAGTCGCTGGCCCAGCTGCGCACGGCGTCGGCGGGCACCGAGGTGCTCACCGGGACAGCGCGCTGAGCAGGGCCGTCGGGTCGAGGGCGGCGGGCCGGTCGCTGACCTGCCCGTCGCCCAGCTCGACGACCCGCCAGCGGCCGTCCTCGTGGCGGACGGTCACGAACCACAGCCCCGACCCGGGCCACGGGCCGCTCCGCCCCACCGCCCGCGGCCAAGGCGTCGTGGTCGACCAGCGCCACGGTCAGGCCGAGGTCGTGGGCCGCGGCGGCTCCGCGGCGAAGTGCTCGTCGGGCCGACGGGGGCGCAGCCCGTCGGCGGGGAACAGCACGATCATCGGGCCAGTCCGGCCGGGCCCGCCCGGCCCGTCAGGCGGGTTCGCCGGACGGGCCCCCGCTCGGCGCCACCTCGTCGTCGTGCTGGTGCAGGCGGGCGGCGGCGGCCCGGTCGGTGCGGGTCAGCCGGGCGAACCAGCGCGACGGCGGCGTCGCGGTGTGCCCGGGCCGCGGCCCTCCCGACCCGACCGGACCCGGCAGCAGCCGGTTGACCAGTGTCAGGACGCGCAGCGTCGTCGACGGGGCCAGCGCGTGCACGCGGGCGCCCACCTTCGCCGGCAGCGTCAGGGTGATCTCCGGTCGGCCCCGCAGCGTGGCGCCCACCAGCCGCCGCGCCGCCTTCTCCGCCGACATCGACAGGCCGGGCAGGCTGTCGGCGATCGTGAACCAGCTCCGCTCGGCGGTGCGCTGGCCGGAGAACAGCGCGTTGCGGGTGGAACCGGTGCGCATCAACCCGGGCACCGCGACGGTCACCGACACGCCGTCGCGGGCGGCCTCCACGCGCAGCCCCTCGGCGAAGCCGACGGCGGCGTGCTTGGCGGCGGTGTAGGGCAGCAGGTGCGGCGCGGGCAGCTTGCCGCCGATCGAGGTGATCGCCAGCACCCTGCCCCGGCTGCGGCGCAGCAGCGGCAGCGCGGCCAGCACCGGGTGCACCTGACCCCAGAACATGGTGTCCATGGCCGCCGCGAACTCCTTGGCGGTCAGCTCCCGCATCGGCCCGACCTGGATGATGCCGGCGTTGACGGCCAGCACGTCCAGCCGGCCGAACCGCTCCTGCGCCCGCTCGACGAGCTGCTGCGCCTCGGCCTCCACGCCGACGTCCGCGGCCACCTCGAGCACGGTGGCGCCGCGCCCGCGCAGCTCCTCCGCGGCCGGGCGCAGGCCCTCGGCGGAGCGGGCGCAGACCACCAGGTCGTGGCCGCGGTCGGCGAACTCGCGGGCGATCAGGAAGCCCAGGCCCCGGCTGGCCCCGGTGACCAGGGCGACCGGGCGGTCGGAGGGTGCGTCGGTCATGGCGGTGGAGTGCCCGCCCAGCGGATCGGCACACCCCGCGCCCGACGTCAGCGCCCGTCAGCGCCCGTCAGCGCCCGTCAGCGATCGGTGCGGGCGTGCACCGCCGCCTCGTACGTGTGCCCGGCCGCGCGCAGGCGCTCGACCAGCACCCCGCCCAGCGCCGTGGCCGGGGTCAGCGAGCCGGCTCGGTCGGGCAGCCGGTCGCCGTCCAGGGCCAGGGCCATGGCGCTCTCGGAGAACATGACCGCGGTGGCCGCGTACCCCGGGTCGCCCCGCCCGGAGACGACCGCCCGGTAGCGGCGCTTGTCCTCGGTGACCGCGTCGACGACCATCCGGAACCAGCCCCGCTCGCGGACCCGGCCGGACGGGCCGGTGCCCGGCGCGGGGAGCACCCGGTCGAGCAGCCCCCGCGTCGGGGGGAACGCCAGCGCCCCGAGCATGCCGACGAGGCCGCCGGTGATCGCGACGGAGGCCGCGGCCCCGCCCAGCCCGCGACCGGCGCCCATCACCTCGCCGTAGCGCAGGGAACGGCCGTAGGCCCAGCCCTGCAGCGCGTTGCTGCGCCGCACGATCCGGGTGTTGTACGCGGCCATGATGAACGGCGCGGTCCACCGCCCGTCCTCGGTGCGCCCGGGCGGGACGGCGTCGGGGGGCTGGCGACCGTGGGCTCGGCGTCGCGGTCGGGGCTGAGCGCGAACGGGTCGGCGGCCAGCCGGCGCAGCGCCGGGTCGGAGCGCATCGCCTCGACCTGGCCGAGGATCGACGCGATCGTGCCGCCGCTCATGCCGCCGCTCATCGTCGCCTCCAGCCGGACGTCGCGCAGGGCGCCTGCGCCGTCGGCCGCGGCCCGCTCGTGCAGCAGCAGGGTCGCCAGGTCGGAGGGGATCGAGTCGTAGCCGCAGGAGTGCACGATCCGCGCGCCCGTCGTGCGGGCCAGCGCGTCGAACTCGTCGATCGCCCGGCGGACGAACACGATCTCGCCGGTCAGGTCGGCGTAGTGGGTGCCGGCCGCGGCGCAGGCGGCCACGACCGGCAGGCCGTGCCGCATGTAGGGCCCGACGGTGGTGGCCAGCACGCGCGTCGACGCGGCCAGCGCGGCGAGCGCGGCGGAGTCGGTCGAGTCGGCCTCGACGACCGGCCAGTCGTGCGCGGCCGCGGGCAGCTCGGCGCGGACCCGGCGCAGCCTCTCGGCCGACCGCCCGGCCAGCGCGATCCGCGTGCCCGCCGGGGCGGCGCAGGCCAGGTACTCGGCCACCAACCGGCCGACGAACCCGGAGGCGCCGTACACGACGATGTCGAACTCCCGCGCTGCGTCGGCCACCGCGCAATCCTGGCCCGTCCCGCCGCGCCCCGCAGGTCCGGAGCCGGGTCAGCCCTTCCAGTCGACCAGCTCGACGCGCTCGGCGAGGGTGTCGATGGCGTGGTCGCCGCCGGTGCCCAGGCCGCGGCGCACCACGTTCAACGCCCCGCAGGCCGCGCCGATGCGCAGCGCCTCGCGGATCTCCAGGCCCTTGACCAGCGAGGCGACCGCGCCCGCGGTCATCGAGTCGCCCGCCCCGCTGCTCTCGGCCGGCTGCAGCGGCGGCAGGTGGATCTCCAGCACGTCGTCCTCGACGAGCGCGAGCGCCGGGTCCGCCGCCCGGGACACGACGACGGTGCCCGCCCCCTCCTCGCGCAGCTTGCGCATGGCCGCCACCAGGTCGGCCGGGCTCTCGCTCTCGGCCCGGCCGTCGGCGAGCAGCTCCTCGTGGCTGACCTTGATCAGGAACGGCTTGCCCTCGAGCACCGCGTTCAACCGCTCACCCGCGAGGTCGGCGGCCACCCGGCAGCCGTTGGCGGACAGGTCGGTGGCCAGCCTGCCGTAGAGGTGGTGCGGCACGACCTGGTCGGAGTTGGGCCCGGCCAGCACCGCCGTGCCGTGCGTGATGCCCTCGTGCAGCACCAGCTCGTAGAGCTCGTCCTGCTCGTGGCGGTCGAGCGGGCCGCCGGGGGCCTCGACGATCTCGTCGCGCTCGTCGTCGCGGCGGTCGTGGACGTACCCGCCGTTGCGCGTGGACGTGGTGACCCGCCGCAGCTCGACGCCGTCGCCGGGCAGCAGGTGCCCCAGCAGATCGCCGGTCTCCCCGCCCAGCGCGGCGCACATGATCACCTGCACGCCGAGCGTGGAGATCATCCGGGCCTGCCACACGCCCTGACCGCCGGCGTGGACGTGGATGTCGGGGGTCCCGCCACGGTCCTCGATGGTGACCGTGACCAGGGGGGAGGGGTTGAACACGACGACGGAGGGCGGCATGTCCGGTTCGTACCCGATGGGGGTGGCCGGCACTCCTGTCGGGGAGGATGAACACCGGCGGCCGGGGAGGCGTGCGGGATCGTCACCCAGCCACCGGGGGTCGGGGGGTCACGGCCCGTCGGACGTCCTGGCCCTGGCGCCCTGGCGGGTGCGCCCCGGGTCGGGGGCGCCCTCGGCCGGGAACCGGCGCAGGAACTCCTGCTCCATGGCCAGCATGCGCGCGGTGTGCGTCTCCAGCGCCGACTCCGAACCACCGGTCACCACGTCGTGGCGCGTGTCGTGCAGGTGCTGCAGCTCGCGGCGCAGGTCGTCGTCGGCGAGGTCACGGGGCGGGATGCCTTCTGCTCTGCTCACCATGATCTCCGACTACCCGCTGGGCCGGGGATCCACGCCCGATCCGCATCCGCGATCGGGGCGGTCACCCGCTGCTGCGCGGCCTGCGGTTCCCGCTGCCGCCGGGGGCCTGACCCGGCCGCCGACGACGGGCGCCCGGGCCGGCACGGCGGTTGTGCTGGTCCGACCCGGGTAACCCGAACCGGTGGAGACGCTGGAGGAGTTGCGCGAGCAGGCCCGCACCTGCACCCGCTGCCCGCTCTACGAGCCGGCCACCCAGACGGTGTTCGGCGAGGGGCGGGCGGGGGCCTGGCTGATGCTGGTCGGGGAGCAGCCGGGCGACCAGGAGGACCGCAAGGGCGCCCCGTTCGTCGGGCCCGCGGGCCGGGTCCTCGACGACGCGCTGGAGCGGGCAGGCATCGCCCGCGAGGAGGTGTACGTGACGAACGCGGTCAAGCACTTCCGCTTCGACCGCGACGGCAAGCGCCGCATCCACAAGACGCCTGGCGTCACGCACATCCGGGCCTGCCGCCCCTGGCTCGACGGCGAGCTGGCGGCCGTGCGGCCCGCGGTGGTCGGCACGCTCGGCGCCACCGCGGCGAAGGCGCTGCTGGGCCCGCAGTTCCGGATCACCGCCGAGCGCGGGAAGGTGCTGGAGTTCGAGGGCCGCCCGCTGGTGGCCACGGTGCACCCGTCGTCGATCCTGCGCGGGCCGCCGGAGGCCCGCGAGGACGCGCTGACCGCCATGGTCCAGGACCTGCAGGTGGTGGCCGGGCTGCGCGACCCGGGGTAATCCGGAGGTGGGCGGCGCGCGGGCGCGGTAGCGTGCGGGCCGTGTCGAGCCCCGAAGCGTCCAGGGTGGGGGCCGTCGGTCACGCCGCCGGCCCCCGGGACCACTGAGTCCGTAGCCGCTGCCGTCCGACCGCCGCACGCGGCCGGACGAGCGCGCCCGGGGTACCGGCGTGGTGACGAGATGCCCACGTATCTCCTCCCCACCCCGGAGCCCGCTCGATGCCCCTCCCGCTGCACCTGCTCGCCCTGGCCGTGTTCGCCATGGGCACCTCGGAGTTCATGCTCGCCGGTCTGCTGCCCGACATCGCCGCGGACCTCGACGTGGCCGTCGGCACCGCCGGCGCCCTCACCTCGGCCTTCGCCGTCGGGATGGTCGTCGGCGCCCCGCTGATGGCCGCGCTCTCCCGCACCTGGCCCGCCCGGTCCGGCCTGCTCGGGTTCCTGCTCGTGTTCCTCGCCGCGCACGTCGTGGGGGCCTGCAGCACGAGCTTCACCGTCCTGCTGGGCACGCGGTTCGTCGCCGCGCTGGCCAACGCGGGGTTCCTCGCCGTCGCGCTGACCGCCGCCGTCGCGCTGGTGGCCCCCGACCGGAGGGGTCGCGCGCTCGCGGTGCTGCTGGCGGGCACGACGATGGCCATGGTCGCCGGCGTGCCGGGGGGCTCGCTGCTGGGCGCCCTCCTCGGCTGGCGGGCCACCTTCTGGGCCGTCGCCGCGGTCTGCCTGCCCGCGGCCCTCGGCGTCCTCGCCGGCGTCCCGGCGCGTCCCGCGGGCGCGTCCGCCGGGCCCGCGCTGCGCTCGGAGCTCGGGCGGCTGCGCCGCCCGCGGCTGCTCCTGGTGATGCTGCTCGGTGCCCTGGTCAACGCGGCCACCTTCGGCGGGTCCACCTTCCTGGCCCCCGTCCTCACCGGGCCCGCCGGGCTGGACCGGCTCTGGGTCCCCGTCGCGCTGGTGCTCTTCGGCGCGGGGTCGTTCGCCGGTGTCACCGCGGCCGGGCGGCTGTCGGACCGGCACCCGGGCGCGGTCGTCGCGGTCGGTGGTCCGTTGCTGCTCGCCTGCTGGGTGGCCGCGGCCGCGCTGGCGGCGCGGCCCGCCGCGCTGCTGGCGCTCGTGCTCGTGCTGGGCGCGCTGTCGTTCGCGCTGGGCGGCACGCTGATCACGCGGGTCCTCTACGAAGCCGACGGGGCCCCGACGATGGCCGGCTCCTACGCGACCGCCGCGCTCAACGTCGGGGCCGCCGTCGGGCCGCTCGTCGCCGCCACCACCCTCGACAGCGCCGCGGGCCCCCGCGGTCCGCTCGTGGCGAGCGCAGTGCTCGTGGCGAGCGCGCTGCTCGTCGCGCTGCTCTCCCGCGACGCCCTGACCAGCGCGCCGACGCGCCGGTGACGGGGGGGTCAGGCGGTGGGCAGGCCCGCCGCGGTCCAGGCCCGGAAGCCGCCGTCGACGTCGGTGGCCCGGTGCAGGCCGAGGTCCTGCAGGGACGCCGCGGCGAGGCTGGAGCTGTAGCCCTCCGAGCAGAACAGGATCCACTCGACGTCGTGGTCCACGGCCTCGGGGATGCGTGCCTCGCTGCTCGGGTCGAGCCGCCACTCCAGGTGGTTGCGCTCGATGACGAGCGCGCCGGGCAGCTCGCCCTCCTGCTCGCGCTGCCACTGCGGGCGGGTGTCCACCAGGTGGGCGCCCCGCTCGGCGCGCTCGGCCGCCTCCCGCGGGCCGACCCGGTCCAGGCGGGCCCGCGCGGCGGCCAGCACGTCCGCGATCGTCGTCATCCGACACCCTCCGAGCTGCCCGGCGCCGTCGTCGCGGTGCGGGTGCGGCGCAGGGCCGAGCCGGCGCCGTCGGACCGCGGCTCCAGGGCGTAGTACGACATCTCCGTCAGCGGCGGCGAGTACGCGTGCACGCTGACCGCGGCCTGCGCCTCCGGGTTGCTCACCTCGTGCACGTACCCCCGGCCGAAGCCGACCGAACGCCCGGCGGTGATCCGGCGCCCGGCCAGCGCGTGGCTGCCGGGGACCCACCGGTCCTCGGTGAGGGCGCCGCGCACGATCGACAGCGCGCCCAGCGAGCGGCCGTGGTCGTGCAGCTCGGCGAACTGCTCGGTGGCCCAGGTGATCAGCCAGACGTCGACGGTGTCGTCGCTGCGGAGCAGGCTGTACCAGCGCTGCGCCGGGTCGACGACGACGCGGTGGCGCCCGGCGCGCACCTCGTCGGCGTAGCGGCGGGTCAGCGCGGTGAGCTCGGGCAGGGCGGGGGAGGCGGGCGGAGCCGCGAGGGCGTGCGGGGACACGGGACTGCTCCAGTGCGGATCGGACGGACGAGCGGAGGCGGGTGCTTCAGCTCGTCGGACAGCACTGGTCGAAGTGGTGCGCGCGCCGCGGTCCCCAGATGTCTCCGAGGAACCACGTGGGCGTCACGGCGACGATGCAATCACACGGGATCGGCGCGGCGCCAACGCGTCCCAGCGGCAGGGACGCGTCCCCGGCATTGTCCGGACAAATCCCGGAAGGTGGTCACGCCTCGTTCAGCACCACGGCCAACCGGGCCACCGCCTCGTCGACGCGGACCCGGTCGCGCCCGCGCACCACGACCTCCACGGCGAACCGGTCGTCGTCGCGGAAGGGGTAGCTGCCGATCGTCAGGTCGTCGTGGGTGCGGGCGAACTCGGCCAGCGCCGCGGCGAAGTAGGCCTCGCCCCGTTCGACCACGAGGCTGCCCGACACCGTCGGCGCGCCACCGGGCAGCGTCGGGACCAGTTCCTCGACCATCGCCGCGAATATGGTCGGCACACCGGCCATGACGTGCACGTTCCCCAGGCTGAACCCCGGCGCGCCGGACAGCTTGTTGCCGATCAGCGCGGCGCCGTCGGGGATGCGGGCCATCCGCAGGATGCCCTCGGCCATCGGGACGCCCCGCCTGCGCACCAGCTCCTCGAGCATCGCGCGGGCGTCGTCGCGGACGTCGATCGGCACCCCGAAGGCCGCGGCGACGCTGTCGGCGGTGACGTCGTCGTGGGTGGGGCCGATGCCGCCGGAGGTGAAGACCTGGTCGTGGGTCGAGCGCAGGGCGTTCACCGCGGTGACGATGGGCTCCAGCCCGTCGCGGATCACCCGCACCTCCACCAGGTCGATGCCCGCCGCGGCGAGGGCGGTGGCCAGCACCTGGACGTTGGCCTCGCGGGTGCGGCCGGAGAGGATCTCGTCACCGATGACGAGGAACGCGGCGGTGGGGTTCGGCACGCCCGAGAGCGTAAGCCGATCAGCCCCACCGCGGCTCCGTCAGTGGTGGTAGCGGTGCACGACGGCGTGGCCCTTGCCCCGCCGGATCAGCGCCCGGTTGACCGGCACCGTCACCACGAACGCCACGGCCAGCGCGATCGCCAGCGAGGCCCAGAACAGCACCGAGTCCAGGCCGGCGTCCATCGCGCCCGGGATCAGCAGCAGGATGGCGTTGTCCACGATCTCCATCACGGTGATGGAGATCGTGTCCGCGGCCAGCGCCACGCCCAGCGCCGCGCCCAGGCCGAGCCCGGCGCGCATCACCGGCGCGATCGTGAACGAGTAGCCGAAGACGAACGCCAGTGCGATGGCCAGCGCGATCGTCGGGGCGGTCTCCCAGCCGAGCGCGGTGCCGATGACCACGCCGAGCACCTCACCGATCGCGCAGCCGGTGAGGCAGTGCAGGGTCGCGCTGATCGCCATCCGGGTGAGCTCGCGCCCGCTGGCGGTCCCGGGGCTTGCGCTGTGGTCGGCCATGGTGGCCTCCTCTCGTCGTCGCCGCTGGGAACACGATACCCCCCTATGGTATTGCATGGGCCAGCGAATGCACCGGATCGGACCAACGTCGCACCGGGGCGTCGCGGCCGACACTGGGGGCGCACGGCCCCACGACGGAGGAGCAGCCCGGATGACCGCCACGCACGTGGACCCCGCGGAGCTGCGCGACCGTCTCGCGTCCCCCGACCGTCCCCGCCTGGTCGACGTCCGCACCCCCGCCGAGTTCGAGACCGCCCACATCCCCGGCTCCGTCAACGTCCCGCTCGACCTCCTGCGCGCGCACGCCGCCGAACTCGGCCCCCCGATCGGCCCGACCCCCGTACTGGTGTGCGCCACCGGCTCCCGCGCCGAACAGGCCGCCCGGCTGTTCCCCGACGCCCGCGTCCTCACCCGCGGCGTGGCCGGCTGGGAAGCCGCCGGCGGCGACGTCGCCCGCGGCCGCCCCACCTGGGCCCTCGACCGGCAGGTCCGCTTCACCGCGGGCGCACTGGTGCTGCTGGGCCTGCTCGGCAGCCTCCTCGTCCCCGGCCTGCAGTGGTTCTCGGCGGTGATCGGCGCCGCCCTCGTGGTCACCGCGTCCATCGGGATCTGCCCCATGGCCGACCTGCTGGCCCGCATGCCGTGGAACCGCGGGCCCACCCCCGTCGACCTTGACCGGGCGGCCGCGGCACTGGCCGGCGAGCCCGTCCCGCAGCTGCCGCCACGTTGATCGGCGCTCGGTGGAACCGGGGAGCGCCCTCGCGGGCTCCGTCCCGCCCCGCACCACGCCCCACGTGAGCGAACGGCGCTCCCGCCCCACGGGGCCGGCCCACCGCGCCACTCGCTCGCCCGACCCCACCCGGTCGAGCGAATGGCGCACTGGGCCAACCAGGCTGGGCGACCGCGCCACTCGCTCGCCGTGCCCCACGCACCCGGGTTGAGCGAACGGCGCTCTCGCTCAACGAGGCTGGGCCACCGCGCCACTCGCTCGCCGGGTGGGACGAGAGTCGCGTTCGCTCCGCGGGGTGGACGAGAGTGGTGTTCGCCCCGCTGGGTGGGACGAGAGTCGCGTTCGCTCCACCGGGCGCAACGAAAGTCGCGCTCGCCCCGCCAGGCGCAACGAGAGTCGCGCTCGCACCCCGGGCGAGGCGGCGCGCAGCGCCGCGAGCCGGG
>NZ_JAGSOV010000099.1 GCF_023898865.1 Pseudonocardia humida | reverse complement strand
GGCCCGGGGTGCCGCCGCAGCGCCCACCGGCGCAGCGCCCCGCCGGGCCGCCGGTGCGGCCCGTCCCCGCCGAGCGCCCCCCGGTGCGCCCGGTCGCGGCGGAGGCCGCGGGCGGCCCGGACGCGCCCCTCGACCTCACCATGGTCCGGCCGCTGGGGCCGGACGCGCGGGACCGCACCGACCCGGAGGCCGTGCTGCCGCCGGGTACCAAGGTCGTCGCCGGGGCCCGACCCGAGGACGCCCCGCCCGCCGCCGACGGCGTGGACCCCGGCGCCGTCCCGGCCGGCCTCGACGACGTGCCCGCCCCGCGCGACGGGACCGCGGACGACGGCGGGGACGACGCCGCGGACGCGTCGATGCCCGCGCTGTCGCGGCGGGAGGTGCGGGCCCGTCGCTCGGCGCGCCGCCGCCCGCTGCGCGGCCCGATCGCCGTGGCCGCCGCGGTCGCGCTGCTCGGGGTGGCCGGGCTGGTCACCACCCTCGGCTCGCAGCCCAGCCCGGAGCCGCGCCCGGCCCCGCCGGTGGTGGCGCAGGCGCTCGTGCCGTCCCCGCCGCCGTCCCGGCCGGCACCCGCCCCCAGCGCGACCCCGGGCATCGTGCCCGACGCGGCCCTGCGCGCAGCGGCCGATCCGACGTCGCAGCAGGGCACCGCGTTCCTCAAGGCGCTGCGTGAGGCCGGCATCCCGACCAGCCGCAGCGGGACGGCCGAGACCGAGGCCGCCGTGGTCGTCTGCCAGCAGATCGAGCGCGGCACCGAGGACTCGGCGCTGCTGCGGGTGCTGCCCGCGGTGCTGACCTCGATCACCCCGCAGCAGGCCCCGTTCGTGGTCGACGCCGCTCGCGACCACTACTGCTGAGGGCCGGGGTCAGGGCGGGCAGAGGATGCCCGACGGCGGCACCGCGCCGACGACCAGCATCGAGTCGACGAACCCGGTGACGCACGGCGTCCGCGGGTAGGCCCCGGTGCCGGCGCCCTGCCAGCTCAGGAACCGCGCCGAGACCAGGCCCTCCGCGGTGCGCCGCGACCCCTCCAGCGCGCCCTGCGGGTCGGCCGCGGTACCCAGCACCAGGATCGGCGGCGCCCCCTCCGCGTGGCCGACCGGGTCGGGGGCCGGGGACGTCGGCCACGGCGCGCACGCCACCAACCGCATGGCCAGCGCCGTGCCGAACAGCGGGTAGGCGGTGCGCCAGCTGGCGGTGAGCTCGGCGATCTCGCCGGGCGACAGCCGGCGGCGGGTGTCGTTGCAGGTGGTGGCCAGCGTCCCGTCGAAGCGCCCGCGGGGGCCGGTGACCGGGGCGATGGCGGCCAGCAGCGGGGTGGGGTCGCCGTTGCTCGCCGCGGCCAGCGCGGCCGCCAGCGCCGGCCAGGCCGTCGGGTCGCCCAGCTGGTCGAGGAGCACGGTCAGCGCGGCGCCCGCGGTGAGCCGGTTGCCGTCGGCCGCGGCCAGCGGCTGCACGCGCAGCCGGTCGACCAGGGTGGTGACCGCGGCCCGCGGGTCGGTGCCCAGCGGGCAGGCCGCCGTGGCCCGGCAGGCCACGGCGAACGCCTCGAACGCGGCCTCGGCCGCCCCGGCCCGCGACTCGCTGAGGTCGGGCTCGTCGAGCTCGGGGTAGGGCGGCCCGTCGAGCACCAGCCTGCCGACCGAGGTCGGGGCCGAGCGGGCCCACTCGGCGAGCGCGGCGGCGCCGTCGCCCACCCCGATCGCCGACAGGGTCCGCACCCCGAGACCGAGGCGCAGCTGCTCGACGTCGGAGGCGGCCAGCGCGGTGCGGTAGCTGGCCAGGCCGCCGTCGAGGGCGAGGTTGCACTCCTGGACGACGTCGCGGGCGTCCTCCAGCAGGTCGGCCAGCGCCTCCTCGCTGGTGACCGTGGCGTCCACCAGCGCGGACCTGGCCGCGTCCGGGGCGCAGTCGAGCAGGTCGACGCCGGAGCCGCGGCGGTCGAGCCCGACGATCGCGAAGCCCTGCAGCACCGCGGGGGAGACCTGGGTGGCGAGGGTCAGCGCGTGCGCGGCCGACGGGTCGACGCCCGCGTCGCCCAGGGTGAGCAGCGGCGGCAGGTCGTCGGGGCGCGCGGAGGCCGGCGCCACCCGCTGCACGCCCAGCGAGATGCCGCCCAGCCCGGGGTGGTCCGGGTCGGCGGGCACGATGATCTCGCCGCACTCCACCTGCAGCGTCCGGTCGGGCGGCACGACGGGCCCGGTGAGCAGCGCGTCCTGGGTGCAGTCGACGAAGGGGACGCTGACCAGCCCGGCCTCGGGCTCGGGCAGCTCCTCCAGGACGGGGCCGGTGGCGGCGTCGGTCGGGGCGGCGGGCACGTTCTCGCCGCGCACGGCCACCGGCGGGCGCTCCGACGGGCCCACGGTGCAGCCGGCCCCGGTGAGCGCGAGGGCGAGCAGCGCGATCGCCACCGCGCGGCGCGGTGATCGACCCACGTGCCCTCCGTCCCTCGCGTGCTGCGTCCAGGGTCGCCCAGCCGCGGTGTGGCCGCGGTGAGGAGGGTCGCCCGGTCAGGCGACCCGCGGCGGGGGCGTGACGGCGTCCAGCTCCAGGCGCACCGCGACCGGCAGCGCGTCGAGCTCGAGCGACTCGCGGGCCTGGGCCAGTACCTCGCGCTCCAGGGCGGCCAGCACCGCGCGCACGTCGGCGTCGTCGGCGAGCCAGAGGGTGATGCGCAGCGCGGGCCGCTGCTCCGGGCCGACCAGCCGGGCCCTGGCCCGCCCGACCCCGGGCAGGGCGGCGGCCTGGTGGCCGATCGCGTCCGCCGCGGCCGTCGAGTCGATCACGATGCGGGTGTCGGGCAGCCCGGTCAGGTGCAGGTCCGGGCGGGGTTCGGGGCGCACCGAACGGGCCGCCCAGACGACGCCGAGCACGGCCAGCGCCAGCCCCGCGCCGATCGCGACGAGCCGGGCCGCCAGCGCCTGCGCGCGCAGCGCCTCGATGATCAGCGGGTCGAGCAGCGGGCGCGCGGAGCGCCCGGCGCCGAACACCCCGTAGGACAGCAGCGCCACGAGCGTGCCCGCGACCAGCAGCAACCCGCCGACCAGCACGGCCAGCGACCGGTCGCCCGCCGCGGAACGGGCCACGGCCGCGCGGGCCCGCTTGCGCAGCCCGCTCGTGGCCGACGCGGCGCTCATCGGGGGCCCTTGCGCTCGTGGACCGTCACCGAGACCACCGGTCGGCGGTGCAGCGGCAGCTGGTCGAGCAGCTCCTCGACCCGGGCGGTGATGCTCGCGCGCAGCTGCTGGTCGTCCGACCAGCCCTGGGCGGTCACCGACACCCGCCGGCCCGACGCGGTGACCGAGGCGCTCGTGACGTCCTCGGTGGCGCGCACCCGGCGTCCGACGAGCTGGGCGAGCACGCGCGGCGAGGTGGTCACCGTGATGGCCGGGTCGGGGCCGTCCAGGCCGAGGTGGGAGCGGCGGGCCAGCAACCCGACCAGCACCAGCAGCAGCCCGACCACCGCGACCACGATCGCCACCGCGGGCACCGGCTCGCTGCGCCAGGTGAGCCGGGCCAGCTCGGCCTGCCACGCCGGCCACGGGACGACCACCCCGTCGTCGACGGCCTCGGGCAGCGACGGCCGCAGCCAGGCCGCCACGACCTCGATGACCAGCAGCACCCCGGCCGCGGCCAGGGCCAGGGCGATCAGCGGGGCGAGCACGCGGAGCACGGCGCGCATCGGGGGAGTCCTTCCCGGGGAGGTGGTCGGGTCGCGGTCGGGGGTTCGGCGTCAGAGCGGGATGCGGGGGCTCGCGCCCGGCGTGGGGGACTCGCGCAGCCCGGCGACGGTCACCGTCATCGTGCGGACGTGGAAGCCGGCGATCCGGGTCAGCTCCTCGCCCACCTTCGCGCGCACCGCCTCGACCACCGCGCGGACCCGGGCCGGGTAGCGCAGGGTCAGCTCCAGGCGCACGTCGACGGCGAGCGGGTCGCCCGACCCGACGCTCACCCGGGCGCTGGCGCCTGCCTCGCCGACGTCGATGCCGGCCAGCCTGCGCTCGTGGCGCAGCGTGCCGGGGACCTGGTCGGCGGCGTACTCGACGATGCGCCGCAGCACGATCGGCTGGACGTCGAGGTGGCCGCGGTCGGCGGGGTCGACGAGGCCCGCCGCGGCGGGCGCGCTCACCGGTCGCGGCCGCGGCCCAGCACGGCGCCGAGGTCGAGGTGGCCGTCGAGCACGCGCCCGATCAGCAGCCCGATCACACCGGACACCAGCACGGTCAGGAAGACGGTGAAACCGCCGAAGGCCCCGGCGGCGCCCAGGGCGAGCCCCGCCAGCAGACCGGTCTGGGTTGCGTTCATCGCGTACTCCTCGGGTGTCGTGGGCCGGCGGTGGGCGGTGACGGCCGGGCGGGCACCGCGCTCACCGCACCCTCGGGTTGCGGCGTCGATGCCAGGTGCGGATCAGCGCGACCCCCACCCGGACCGGGAACGGCAGTACCGGAACGACCTCGACCGGTCGGTCGTGACGCTCCGCGACACCATCGGGTTCCCCGGCCGGGTGGGCGCCGCGGCCGAAGCGGGCCATCCCGGCGGCGAAGACCGCGGGGTCGCCGCCGCGGTCGGGGTGGTGCTCGCGGACGAACGCGCGGAACGCCGCGCGCTCCGCGGCGCCGGTGCCGTCGTCGGGTGCGGGGTCGGCGGTCACCGCACCATCCTGCCGGGATCGACCCCGACCGCGGCAGCACCTTCGGCGGCGGCACCCCCACCGTCGGTCGCGGCGCCCTCGACGGCGGGGTCCACCGCCAGGTCGCCGACCGTGATGTCGACGGCGGCCCCGCCGCACAGCCGCGAGACGGCGTCGCGCAGGTCGGCCACCACGTCGGGGATCGGGCGGTCGAGGCCCAGCACCACGCCGACCTCGACGGGCTCGTCGCCCTCGCCGATGCGCACCCCGATGAGGCGCCCGCCCGGGCGGAACGTGGCGATGTCGTTGTAGCGGCCGCCGTGCGGCCCGGCGACCCCGGGGAAGGCCAGCACCGTCGCCGACACCCGCTCGGCCAGCGCCTCCCGCTCCTGCACGGCGTCCGGCAGCGGTCCGCTCGCGCTCACCGGGCGCTCACTCGACCCGCGGGGTCACCGGGGCGGGGATGGCCTCGGCGGCCTCGATCTCGGGCAGGTGGATGTCGTTGACCGCGATGTTGACCTCGATGACCTCCAGGCCGGTCATCCGCTCCACGGCGGTGATCACGTTGCGGCGCACCGCCCTGGCCAGCTCGACGATCGACGCCCCGTACTCCACGACGATGTCCAGGTCGATCGCGGCCTGCTTCTCGCCCACCTCGACCTGCACCCCGGCGATGTTCGTCGTGCCCGCGCCGCCGCCGGGGATCCGCTCGCGCAGCGCGCCGAACGCCCGCGAGACGCCGCCGCCCAACGAGTGCACGCCGGAGATCTCGCGCGCGGCGATGCCGGCGATCTTCTGCACCACCGAGGCCGCGATCGTGGTCTTGCCCTGGGCCGTCTCGTCGGCGAGCCGGGCGGGGGAGGACACCGTGGTGGTCGGCGTGATCGTGGTGGAGGTGGTGGTCGTCCTGGTGGACGCGCCACCGGCTCTGGGGATGCTCTCGGTCACGGTTGTGCGCCTCTCTGCTCGACGGCCCCCATCTTCGTCCTCCCCACCGGTCCCGCGGCGGCCGGCGGGTCCGGTGGCTCACCCGATGGGAGCATCCCGGCGGTAGCGCAGGAAGAGGGTGTCGTCCTCGTGCGCCACCCCGACCAACGACAGCGGGCGCGCCGGGGTGCCCGCGGGACCCCGGGCGATCCGCCCGGCGTCGCCGCCGGCCAGCAGCGGCGAGAGGGTCAGGCACAGCTCGTCGACGGCGTCGGCGGCCAGCAGGTCGCCGAACAGGCCGGGGCCGCCCTCGCAGAGCACGCGGTGCAGCCCCCGCGCGCCGAGCTCGCCCAGCAGCGCGTCCGGGGTCAGCCGCTCGAGCACGACGACGTCGGCGCCCGCCTCGGCCAGCCGCGCGCGCCGCTCGGCGGGCGCCGAGTCGAGGGTGAGCACGATCGGGGCCACCTTGGTGTCGGTGAACAGCCGCGACCGCGGGTCGATGTCGGCGGAGCCGGTCACCACGGCGATCGGTGGGGGCAGCTCCCGCCCGACCGTGGGGCGCCGCGCGCCGCGGTAGTCCTCGGCGCGCACGGTGCCCGCGCCCACCAGGATCACCTCGGCGAGCTCGCGCAGCCGGCCGAACACCCGCCGGTCGGCCGGGCCGCCGAGCCCGCTGGAGTGCCCGTCGAGGGTCACCGCGCCGTCGGCGCTGGAGACGAAGTTGACCCGCACGTAGGGGGCGGCGAGCCCGTCGGGATACGCGTAGTGGGCGGCGAGTTCCGCGTCGTCGAGGTGGGCGGGGCCGGGCGCCAGGAGATGCACCCGACCATCCCAGCACGCGGGCCCGGGCGGGGTGTGCCGAGCGGCGCTTGCGGTTGGGGCGAAGGTCAGCCTCACCTATGCTGCGGCGATATCGTCGGACCACCCCGGACGGAGAGACATGGCGCGCGACCTCCCGCCGCGCAGGGTGCGGGCGCCGGGGCGGCCGGCATGGCGCTGATCGCGCTGAAGCCGCGACGACCCGCCCCCGGCGGTGGTCTGCGCCGGCGGCGCAGGCTCACCCTGCTCGGCCTGCTCCTCGCCGTGGTCGTCGGCTGCCTGCTGAGCGTGGCGGTGGGGGCCAAGGCCATCGCACCGGACGCCGTCTGGCACGCGCTGACCGCCGCGAGCGGCAGCGAGGACGACGTCATCGTGCTCGAGCTACGGCTGCCGCGCACCCTGTTCGGGCTGCTCGTCGGGGCGGCGCTGGGGATGGCCGGGGCCCTCATCCAGGGCCACACCCGCAACCCCCTGGCCGACCCCGGGCTGCTCGGCGTCAACGCGGGCGCCGGGTTCCTGGTGGTCGTCGCCATCTACCTGCTGGCGGTGACCGACCCGCTGGGCTACGTCTGGTTCGCGCTGCTGGGCGCACTGGCCGCGGGCGTGTTCGTGTTCGTGGCCGGGTCGGCGGGCCGGGGCGGGCCCACCCCGGTGACCCTGGCGCTGGCCGGGGCCGCGGTGACCGCCCTGCTCACCGCACTGACCTCGACGGTGATCCTGCTCGACGTCGACACCCTCGACGCCTACCGGTTCTGGGTGGTCGGCTCGCTGGCCGGGCGCGACCTGGAGATCGTCGCCCAGGTGTGGTGGCTGCTGGCCACCGGCGCGGCGCTCGCCCTGTCCACGGCGCCCGCGCTGAACGCGCTGTCGCTCGGCGAGGACGTTGCGCGCTCCCTGGGCTACTCGGTCGGGCGCACCCGGCTGCTCGGCATCGTGGCCATCACCCTGCTGGCCGGCACGGCCACCGCCATGTGCGGGCCCATCGCCTTCCTCGGGCTGGTCGTGCCGCACGTGGTGCGCAGCCTCACCGGCCCGGACTACCGCTGGCTGCTGCCCTGCTCCGCGGTGGCCGGCTCGGTCCTGCTCATCCTCGCCGACGTCGTCGGCCGGATCGTCGTGCGCCCCGGCGAGCTGCAGGTCGGCATCGTGCTGGCGCTGTTCGGCGGACCGTTCTTCATCGCGCTCGTCCGCCGTCGCGCACTGGCGGCCGTGTGATGGCCGCGGTCACGATGGTCCACGGGCCCGGCCGGGCCAAGGTGCCCGGCCGCAGGCCGCTGCGGGTCGGCCCGCTGTCCACCGTGGTGCGGCTGCGGGCCGCGGCGGTGGTGGCGGTCGGGCTGGGCGTGCTGCTGCTCGCGCTGGCGGTCAACCTGGGCCTTGGCGAGTACCCGATCCCGATCCCCGACGTGCTGGCCGTGCTGCTCGGGGGCGGGAACACCGGCCAGCGGTTCGTGATCTTCGACCTGCGGCTGCCCCGCTCGCTGACCGGAGCGCTGGTCGGCGGCGCGCTGGCGGTCTCCGGGGCGATCACCCAGTCGATCGCGCGCAACCCGCTGGCCAGCCCGGACATCATCGGGCTGACCGCGGGCGCCACCGTCGGCGCGGTGCTGGTGATCGTGTTCGCCGGGTCGTCGGGCGCCGTCGGCGGCGCGGCGGCCGCGGTCGGGGTGCCGCTGGCCGCGCTGCTGGGCGGGCTGCTCACCGCCATCCTGATCTACGCGCTGGCCTGGCGGCGCGGGCTGCAGGGCTTCCGGCTGGTGCTGGTCGGCGTCGGGGTCAACGCGATGCTGGTGGCCCTCATCCAGTGGATGCTCGTGGTCACCGGCGTCTACCAGGCCGCGCGCGCCTTCGTCTGGCTCAACGGCAGCCTCAACGGGCGCGGCTGGGAGCACGTGTGGCCGGTGGCGATCGCGCTGGCGCTGCTGGTGCCTGCCGCGCTCGGCCTCGCGCACGTGCTGGGCGCGCTGCAGTACGGCGACGACACCGCCCGCGGCCTCGGCATCCGCGTCGACCGCTCGCGCAGCGCGCTGCTGCTGGTGGCGGTCGGCCTGGCCTCGGTGGCCTCCGCCGCGGCCGGCCCCATCGCGTTCGTGGCGCTGGTCGCCCCGCAGATCGCGCAGCGGCTCACCGGCATCGCCCGACCGCCCATCACCGGCTCGCTCGTCGTCGGCGCGGCGCTGACCGTCGTCGCCGACATCGTCGCCCGCACGGCGCTGGGCGGCACCGAACTGCCCGTCGGCATCGTCACCGCCGTGGTCGGCGCCCCGTACCTGCTCTTCCTGCTCGTTCGACACCGCCGGAGGTCCCGCGGATGACCACCTGGACGACCACCACCTCCGCGAGCGGCAACGGGAGCACGGCCGAGCGCGCCGACGGCGCCGTGCGCCTGCGGGCCGAGGACGTCCGCCTCGCCTACGGCGAGCACGTCGTCGTCGACGGGCTCGACCTCGACGTCGTCGACGGCACGGTGACCGCGGTGATCGGCCCGAACGGCTGCGGCAAGTCGACGCTGCTGCGGGCGCTGGGCCGGCTGCTCAAGCCCACCGGCGGGCAGGTCCTCCTGGACGGCAAGCGGATCGACCGCACGCCGACCAAGGAGGTCGCCAAGATCCTCGGGATGCTGCCGCAGTCGCCGCTGGCCCCCGAGGGGCTCACCGTCGCCGACCTGGTCGCCCGCGGCCGGCACCCGCACCAGGCCTGGTACCGGCAGTGGTCCGGCGACGACGAGGATGCCGTGGCCACCGCGCTGGAGTGGACCGGCATCGCCGACCTCGCCGAGCGCCCGGTCGACGAGCTCTCCGGCGGGCAGCGCCAGCGCGCCTGGATCTCGATGGCCCTGGCCCAGGGCACCGACCTGCTGCTGCTCGACGAGCCCACCACCTTCCTCGACCTGGCCCACCAGGTGGAGGTGCTGGAACTGGTGCGCAGGCTGCACCGCGAGGCCGGGCGGACCGTCGTCATGGTCCTGCACGACCTCAACCTGGCCGCCCGCTACTGCGACCGGCTCGTCGCCATGCGGGCCGGTCGGATCGTCGCCGCGGGCGAGCCGTCCGAGGTGATGACCGAGGCGCTGCTCGCCGACGTCTTCGGGCTCGACGCGCGCGTGATCCCCGATCCGGTCACCGGTTCGCCGATGGTGGTGCCGATCGGGGTCCACTCGGCGTCGGGGCGACCCGCGCCGGGGTCACCCGTGGCACGATGACCGCTGGCCGAGCGCGTCCGCGCGCGGCGACGGGGAAGACGGGGCGGGGGCAGCTGTGGACAACCCGGTGTTCGACCACGAAGGTCCCTGGACCGAGGACGCCTACCTCGCCCTGCCCCGCACCGACCGGGTCGAGGTCGTCGAGGGGACGCTGCTGGTCGGAGCGGGTACGAGCCCCGAGCGGTCCACCGCGGTCGCCGCGGTGCGCGAGGCCATCGCCGCCGCCCTGCCCGAGGGCCTGCAGGTGCGCGGCCCGGTCGCGTTGCGGCTCGGGCCCGACTGCGTCCTGGTGCCCGACCTGATCGTGACCACCGCGGGCGACGAGGCGGAGGCCGAGCAGGAGCAGGCGGCCGCGGAGTCCGAACGCGACACCGGCGGCGACAAGCCGGTCGGCACCGTCGGCGGCGACGAGGTGCTCGACGCGAGCGCCGCGCTGATGGTCGTCGAGGTGATCGGGCGCGAGCACGGCGCCGTCGACCGGACGTTCAAGCCGCAGCTCTACGCCGGCGTCCGCATCCCGTACCTGCTGCTGGTCGACCACCACGGCCCGTTCGCGATCGCCGACATGATCATCAGCGGCCGCTACCACGAGTACGCCCGCGCCCAGGGCGACGAGCCGCTGCGGCTGGAGGAGCCGTTCCGGCTCGAGCTCGACCTCCGGACGATCACCGGGGCACCCGAGGAGACGCACGCCGCGGGCTGACCGGGTGGGCGTCACCCGGCCAGGTCGCGACCGATGATCTCCTTCATGATCTCGTTCGTGCCGCCGTAGATCGCCTGCACGCGGGAGTCCAGGAACGCCTTCGCGATCGGGTACTCCAGCATGTAGCCGTAGCCGCCGTGCAGCTGCACGCAGCGGTCGACCACGCGCTTGAGCACGTCGCTGGCCCACCACTTGGCCTTGGCCGCGTCCACGGCGCTGAGCCGCCCGGCCACCAGCTCGCCGACGCACCGGTCGACGTACACCCGGGTCACGTCGACCTCGGTGGACATCTCGGCCAGCTCGAAGCGGGTGTTCTGGAAGGAGCTGACCGGCTTGCCGAACGCGGTGCGCTCCCTGGTGTAGGCCAGCGTCAGCTCCAGGGCGCGCTCGGCGCCGGCGATGGAGGACACCGCGATGCTCATCCGCTCCCGGGGCAGGTTCTGCATCAGCGAGACGAGCCCGGTCCCCGGGTCGCCGAGCACGTTCGCCGCGGGCACCCGGACGTCGGTGAACGACAGCTCGGCGGTGTCCTGGGCCTTGAGCCCCACCTTCTCCAGGCGCCGCCCGCGCTCGAACCCGGCCATGCCCCGCTCGACGACCAGCAGGCTGAAGCCGCGGCTGCCCGCGTTGGGGTCGGTGCGCGCCACGACGATCACCAGATCGGCCGTGATGCCGTTGGTGATGAACGTCTTCGACCCGTTGAGCACCCACCCGTCGCCGTCGCGCCGGGCCGACGTCCGGATGCCCTGCAGGTCGCTGCCGGTGCCCGGCTCGGTCATCGCGATCGCGGTGACCAGCTCGCCGGAGCAGAAGCCGGGCAGCCAGCGCCGCCTCTGCTCGTCGGAGGCCAGGCGCAGCAGGTAGGGCGCGATGACGTCGTTGTGCAGCGGGAAGCCCACGCCGCTGGCCCCGGCCGCGGTCAGCTCCTCGGTGAGAACGACGTTGTAGCGGAAGTCGGGCTGGCCGCCCCCGCCGAACTCCTCGGGCACGTCGGTGCCCAGCAGCCCCGCGGCGCCCGCGGTCCGCCAGAGCTCCCGGTCGACCTGCCCCTCGCGCTCCCACCGGTCGTGGGACGGGGTGATCTCCTTGGCGATGAAGGTCCGGGCGAGCTCGCGGAAGGCGTCGTGCTCGGACTGGAACAGGTCCCGCTGCATGCCCGGAGTCTCACAGACCCCGCCCCGCAGAAACAGTCTCTCGTGACCGTCACAACCACCCCTCCCCGTCGAGAACGAGTCGTCGTCGTTTTGGACCCGTCCAAACGACACGGCTCCGTTCTCGACGGGGACGGGGTCAGGACAGGTGGGTGCGCAGGAAGTCCAGGGTGGCGGCCCAGGCCTTGTCGCCCTGCTCCTTGTCGTAGGTGCCCATCAGGTTCTCGTCGTTGTAGAACGCGTGCCCGGCCGGGTAGAAGCGGAAGTCGGGCTCCACACCGGACTCGCGCTTGATCCGGTCGGCCAGCTCGCGCGCGGCATCGGGGGTGGTGAACGAGTCCTGCTCGCCGAAGTGCCCGAGCACCGGGGCGCTCAGCCCGGACAGGTCGGGGTACTCCTCCTTGAGCACGCCGTAGAACGGCACCGCGGCACCGATCTTGTCGCCCTGCTGGGCGGCCAGCACCAGGACGAAGCCGCCACCCATGCAGAACCCGACCGCGCCCACCTTCGACGAGGTGACCGCGGCGTGCTGGAGCAGGAAGTCGGTCGCCCCGCCGAGGTCCTGGGCGGCCTTCCCGACGGGCAGCTCGCCCATCAGCTTGCCGGCCTCGTCGGAGTCGTGGGTGGTGCTGCCGCCGTAGAGGTCCGGGGCGAGCGCGACGAAGCCGGCCGCGGCCAGCCGGTCGGTGACGTCCTTGATGTGGGTCGTCAGGCCCCACCACTCCTGGATGACGACCACGCCCGGCCCGCTGCCGGACTCGGGCACCGCCAGGTAGCCGTGGGCGGTGCCGCCGTTGCTGGGGAAGGTGACGTTCTGGACGGGGTTCTCAGCCACGGTGAGACATCAGACCACCATCGCGTCCCGCACGCCCGTTGCGCCCCACGCCGTGTCGCCCCTCCCGCGGTCGGTGCATCCGTCCGTGGCACGCGACCGGGTGTGACGAACGGACCTCTGTTAAACATCTGTGCAGGACAGCGGTCCGCGGACTAGCGTCACGCTGCGTGGAGCAGGTGGGATCGGGGGAGCCCGCAGTACGGATGGTCCCGCGCGCGGTGCACGACGCCGCCGTGGCCGACATCGTCCGCCGGTACCGGGCGGTCCCGGACGGCAGGCGGGTCCGGCTGGCCAAGCCCACGTCCAACCTGTTCCGCTTCGGCGCGCCCCCGGCCGAGCTGCTCGACGCCTCGGCGCTCACCGGGGTGGTCGATGTGGACCCCGTGGCGCGGACCGCCCAGGTCCAGGGCATGGCCACCTACGAGACCATCGTGGACGCCACACTGGCCCACGGGCTGATGCCGCTGGTCGTCCCGCAGCTCAAGACGATCACCCTCGGCGGGGCGGTCACCGGGCTGGGCATCGAGTCGTCGTCGTTCCGCCACGGCCTGCCGCACGAGTCGGTGCTGGAGCTCGACGTCCTCACCGCCGACGGCGAGGTCGTCACCGCGACGCCCGACGGCGAGCACGCCGACCTCTACGCGGGGTTCCCGAACTCCTACGGCACCCTCGGTTACGCCCTGCGGCTCACGGTCGAGCTGCAGCCGGTGTCGCGGTTCGTGCGCCTGGAGCACCGCCGCGTGCCCACCGACGAGCTGGCGGCGACCATCGCCGAGACCTGCGACCCCGGGGGCGACCTCGACTTCGTCGACGGCACCGTGTTCGGCCGCGACGACCAGTACCTGACCCTGGGCACCTTCACCGACGACGCCGCGGGCCGGCGCCCCAGCGACTACACCGGACAGCAGGTCTTCTACCGGTCGGTCGGAGAGCGCTCCACCGACCTGCTGACCGCGCGCGACTACATCTGGCGCTGGGACACCGACTGGTTCTGGTGCTCGCGCGCGTTCGGCGTGCAGAACCCGTACGTGCGCAGGCTCTGGCCGCGGCGCTACCGGCGCTCCGACGTCTACCGCAGGCTCGTCGCCCTCGACCGGCGCACCCGGTTCACCTCCCGGCTGCGCAGGCTGGCGGGCAAGCCGCAGGAGGAGCTGGTCATCCAGGACGTGGAGATCCCGGTCGAGCGCTTGGCCGAGTTCCTCGACGTTTTCCACACCGAGATCGGGATATCCCCGGTCTGGCTCTGCCCGGTGCGCCTGCGCGGCGAGCGCACCTGGCCGCTCTACCCCATGACCCCCGGCGAGCTCTACGTCAACGTCGGGTTCTGGTCGGCGGTGCCGGAGGTGCCCGGTCGCCCCGACGCGCACAACCGCCGGATCGAGCGCCTCGTCGCCGATCTCGACGGTCACAAGTCCCTGTACTCGACGGTGCACTACGGCGCCGACGAGTTCTGGGAGCGCTACAACGGCCCGGTCTACCGCGCGTTGAAGGGTCGCTACGACCCGCGCGGCCGGCTGGGTGATCTCCACACGAAGGTCACCGGATAACAGGCAGGTGAGTCGGGATGCAGGTCGCTGACTTGATCTCCACGATGGTGGGGCCGGACATTCCCGTCCGCGTCATCGGCTACGACGGCAGCAAGGCGGGCCCGGACAGCTCCGAGGTCGCCTTACGGATCTCCTCCCCGCGCGCGTTGGCCAGGCTGGCCACCGCGCCCGGGACGCTCGGGCTGGCCAGGGCGTACGTGGAGGGCGAGATAGAGGTCGAGGGCGACCTCTACGCGTTGCTCGACGCGATCGCCGACCTGACCTTCCACGACATCACACGCGCCGACCAGGTGCGGCTGGCGGCCAAGCTGGCGCCGCTGTGGGTCCGCCACCGCCAGCCGCCGCCGCCGCTGGAGGCGCGCCCGCGCGGCAAGCTGCACTCCAAGCGGCGCGACCGCAAGGTCATCTCGCACCACTACGACGTCTCCAACCGGTTCTACGAGTGGGTCCTGGGCCCGTCGATGGCCTACACCTGCGCCGCCTACCCGAGCGCCGACGCCACGCTGGAGGAGGCGCAGGCGGCCAAGCACGAGCTCGTGGCGCAGAAGCTGGCGCTGGAGCCGGGCATGCGGCTGCTCGACGTCGGGTGCGGCTGGGGCGGCATGGTCATGCACGCCGCCGCCGAGCACGGCGTCAAGGCGCTGGGCGTGACGCTGTCGCGCAACCAGGCCGAGTGGGCGCAGGCCGAGATCCAGCGCCGCGGCCTCGGCGCGCTGGCCGAGGTGCGCCACCTCGACTACCGCGACGCCCCGCAGGAGCAGTTCGACGCCATCAGCTCGATCGGGCTCACCGAGCACATCGGCAAGTCCGAGCTGAGCGGCTACTTCCGCCGCCTGGTGGCCCGGCTGCGCCCGGAGGGCAGGCTGCTCAACCACTGCATCACCCAGCCGCACACGCCCCCGCGCCGCAGGCTCGACCCGTTCATCCGCCGCTACGTCTTCCCCGACGGCCAGCTGGAGCCGATCGGGCTGCTGATCAGCGAGATGAACGACGCCGGCTTCGAGGTTCGTCACGAGGAGAACCTGCGCGAGCACTACGCGTTGACCCTGGCCGCGTGGGGTGCCAACCTCGAGGACAACTGGGACGCCGCCGTCGCCGAGGTCGGCGTGGGCCGGGCCAGGGTGTGGCGGCTCTACATGGCCGCGTGCCGGCTCGGGTTCGAGCGCAACAACATCCAGCTGCACCAGGTCCTGGGTGTCAAGCTGGGCGCGCGCGGAGAATCGGGGTTTCCCCTGCGCGGGTGGTAGGTCGTGACGGCGTCGCCACGGCAGCGTTGAGTTCGCAGCGCGCGTGTCCGTGGCGTCCCGCATGATCTGATGGAGGAGGCCGCCCGTGCCCGATCGGCTGTCCGCGCTGGACGCCTCGTTCCTGTTCGCCGAGCACCGGACCGCGGCGATGCACGTCGGCGCGGTGATGACGTTCGCGCCGCCGCCGGATCGCCCGTTCGACCCGGACGCGTTCACCGCGCTCATCGGCGACCGGCTGTCGCTGGTGCCGGGCTACCGGCGCAAGCTGCGCGAGGTGCCGGCCGGGCTCGGGCTGCCCGTCTGGGTCGACGACCCGTCCTTCGACCTGGACTACCACGTGCGGCGCTCCGCACTGCCCGCACCGGGCACCCCCGACCAGCTCCGCGAGCTGGTCGGCAGGCTGCTGGCCCGCCGGCTCGACCGCTCCCGGCCGCTGTGGGAGGTCTACCTGGTCGAGGGCATGGCCGACGGCGGGTTCGCGGTCGTCACCAAGACCCACCACGCCATGGTCGACGGCCTGGCCTCGATGGACATCGGCGCCGCGCTGCTCGACCCGACCCCGCAGCCGCGCCGCACCGAACCCGACGACTGGTGCCCGGCGCCCGAGCCGTCCGGGCTGGAGCTGGCGGCGTCGGCGGCGGGGGAGGCGCTGCTGCGCCCGGGGCTGGTGCTCGACCGGGCCCAGCGGGCCGCCGTGGACGTCCGGGAGACGGTCGACCGGGTCTCGCGCGCCATGCAGGGGGTCGTGTCGGCCGGGCGCAGCGCGGTCTCCACCCGGCCCGTCCCCGCGCTCACCGCGGCCACCGGCGAGCAGCGCCGCTACGGGATGGCCCGCACCCCGCTCGTCGAGCACCGGGCCGTGCGCCGCGGGCACGGCGGCACCGTCAACGACGTCATGCTCGCCGTCGTGGCGGGCGGGCTGCGCAGCTGGCTCACCGGGCGCGGCGAGCCACCGCCGCCCGAGGCGGTCGTCCGGGCGCTGGTGCCGGTCAGCGTCCGGGCCAGGGCACGCGGCGAGCGCGCGTCAGCGGGCAACTCGATCTCGGCCTGCCTGGTCGACCTCCCGGTCGGCGAGCCCGACCCGGTGTCCCGGCTGGCCGCCGTGCGCAGGCAGATGCAGGAGCAGAAGCGCGGCGGGCACGCCGTGGGCGCATCGGCGCTGGTGGGGCTGGTGGGGCTGGCCCCGCCGCTCGTGCACAGCCTGGGGGCGCGGCTGGCCAGCCAGTACTCCAGCCGGTTCTACAACGTCCTGGTCACCAACGTGCCCGGCCCGCCGCGCCCGCTCTACGCGCTCGGCGCGCGGATGCGCGACATGTACCCGGTGGTGCCGCTGGCCGGGGGGCAGGCCGTCGCGATCGGGATCACCACCTACGACGGCGGCGTGCACTACGGCCTCACCGCCGACCGCGACGCCGCACCCGACGTCGACGACCTGGCCGCCGCACTGGCCGGGGCGCTGGAGGAGCTGGTCGCGGCCGGGTGACCCCGGGTCGGGCGTCCCGCCGTCCCGACCGGGCGAATGCCGCGATTCGTTGCGCCGCACGGCGTAGTGCGGTCGGGATCCTCTCGGCATGGACCTGGAGGTGCGGCCGCTGGCCGCCGCCGACCTCGATCGGGCCGACCAGGTCCTGCGCGACGCCTTCCGCACCTACCTCGGCGCCGACCTCATGGCCGACACCGACCTGCTGCGCAGCCGCTTCCACGCCCGCCACACCACGGTCCTGGCCGCCTACACCAGCGGGTGGCCGGTGGGCACGATCGTCGCCACGCAGTGGGGCGACGTCGGGCTGCTGGGACCGCTGTCGGTGAGCCCGCCGATGTGGGGGCGCGGGGTCGGCACCCGGCTCACCGAGGCAGGCGTCGCGCTCCTGGACAGCTGGGGCACCACCCACCAGGGCCTGTTCACCTTCGCCGACAGCACCCGCCACCACGGCCTCTACCAGCGGTTCGGGTTCTGGCCGCGGTTCCTGACCGCGGTCATGTCGGCCGCGGTGACCGGCAGCGAGCAGCGCATGGGCCGGCGGCTGACCACCGCCGACCCCGCGGCGCGGGAGCGGCTGGTCGAGGAGTGCCACGCCGTGACGACCGCGGTGCGCGCCGGGCTGGACGTGCGCGGCGAGATCGACAGCGTGCTGGAGCAGGGACTCGGGGACGTCGTTGTGGTGGGAGGCACTCGCCCCGACGGCTTCGCCGTCCTGCACCACGGGCCGGGGTCCGAGGCCGGCAGCGGCATCGCCTACGTCAAGTTCGCGGCCGCGCGGCCGGGCCCGGGGGCCGCCGCCACCTTCACCGCGCTGCTCGACGCGTGCCGGGGGTACGCGGCGCAGGTGGGTGCGCACCGGCTGACGCTCGGCGTCTCGACGGCGCGGCACCAGGCCTACCGGCGGTTGGTGGCGGCGGGGCTGCGGACCGACGTGGCCGCGGTGACGATGCACCGGCCGAACGACCCGGGCTACGACCGCGAGGACCTCTACGTCCTCGACGACTGGCGGTGAGGGGCTTGGAGGCGGTTCGGCCCCATCACTGGGGAGTTCGGGGGCATTCGCCGCGCTGGTGCGGCTGATGTCCCCAATCGGTGGCCGGACGGTGGGCGGCGCCGGGAGGTGTGCGCGGTGGCCCCCCGGAGGCCGCCGTCACGCATACCCGTCGTCGTCACGCACACCTGGTGGCTGCGACGCACATGCCACACCATGTGCGTGACTACGACCAGGTGTGCGCGGATCAAAGCGAGCTTGCCCGTCGCGCCGCCGCCCCGACCTGCTCCCCGTACCCCGCCCCGAACAGCACCGCGTGCCCCGCGGCCTCGGCGACGACGGCCCCGGCCGCCCGTCGCGCCACCGGGTCCGCTCCACGCCGCTCACCCCACCCTCGTGGGGGGGGGCACACGCCGGGGGGGGGTTGGGGGGGCACACACACCCACGGGGGGTGGGGGGG
>NZ_JAGSOV010000098.1 GCF_023898865.1 Pseudonocardia humida | reverse complement strand
CGCGCGCACCACCCCGGCGGTCTTTGGTCCCCCCACCCACGCCCGCCGCTTTCGTTCTCGACGGGGATCGGGCGGGGTCACGAGTTCTCGCGGACCCAGTCGACCAGGCCCGGCACCGCGGCCCGGACCATCGCCAGCACCGCGCCGAACGCGGCGTCGTCGGCGTAGTACGGGTCGGGGACCTCGGCGCCGGGAGGGGCGTCCGGGTCGAACGAGCGCAGCAGCCGGACCCGCGCGGGCTCGGGCACCAGCGCCTGCAACGAGCGGCGGTGCTCGTGGTCGAGGGCCACCAGCAGGTCGGCGCCCAGCTGCTCGGCGTCGATCAGGCGCGCGGCGTGCGTGACGACGTACCCCTCGGCCCGCAGCAGGGCGGAGGCGCGCTCGTCGGCCGGGGAGCCCACGTGCCAGCCCGTGGTGCCCGCGCTGCTGACCTTGACGCGGTCGGCGAGCCCGGCGCGCTCCAGCTCGTGCACGAAGACCTTCTCGGCGATGGGGGAGCGGCAGATGTTGCCGGTGCAGACGAAGACGATCGAGAGCACGGTCAGCGGACGGTGCTCGTCGGGTGGCTCCACATGCGATCAGTGTCGCCGATCCGGGCCGGTCCGCTCACCGTAGGGTTGCCGCATGGATCACCGGGAGGCCCTGCGCCACCACGGCGACGTCGACGCGGAACCGGGCCTGCTCGACTTCGCGGTCAACGTCCAGGGCGACGGCCCGCCGCGGTGGCTGCGCGACCGCCTCGCCGGCTGCCTGGACGGCCTGGGCCGCTACCCCGTGGCCGCGCACGACGCCGCGGCCCGGGAGGCGGTCGCCACCCGCCACGGTCGTCGGGCCGACGAGGTACTGGTCCTGGCCGGGAGCGCGGAGGGGTTCGCGCTGCTGCCCGCGCTGCGCCCGCGGCTGGCCGCGGTCGTGCACCCGGGCTTCACCGAGCCGGAGGCCGCGCTGCGCGACGCCGGTGTCGACGTCGTCCGCGTGCTCACCGACGAGTCCGACGGCCACCGCCTGCGTCCCGACGCGGTCCCCGCGGCCGCCGACCTCGTCGTGGTCGGCAACCCCACGAACCCGACCGGCGTCCTGCACCCCGCCGACGACGTGGCGGCGCTGGCCGCGCCCGGCCGGGTGCTGCTGGTCGACGAGGCCTTCGCCGACGCCGTCCCGGGCGAGCCGGAGTCGCTGGCCGGGCGGCGGCTGCCCGGGCTGCTGGTGTTCCGCAGCCTGACCAAGACCTGGGCGCTGGCCGGGCTGCGCGCCGGCTACGCCGTCGGCGAGCCCGCGCTGCTGGCCCGGCTGGCCGCGCCGCGCCCGCCGTGGCCGGTGTCCACGCTCGCGCTGGAGGCCGTCCTGGCCTGCGCCGAGCCGCCCGCCGTCGCCGAGTCCGAGCGGGCGGCCGAGCGGCTGGTCGCCATGCGCGCCGAGCAGGCGGCCGCGCTCACCGCCGTCGACGGGGTCACCGTGCTGCCCGGTCGGGCGCCCTACCTGCTCCTGCGCCTGCCCGACGGCCGCGGCGAGCCCGTCCGCACGGCGCTGCGCGCGGCCGGCATCGCCGTGCGCCGCGCCGACACCTTCCCCGGTCTGGGCCCCGACCACCTCCGGGTGGCCGTGCGCCCGGCCGACCAGGTGGCCCGCCTGGTCGCCGCGCTCGCCGAGGCGCTGACGGCGGTGCCCGCGTGAGCGCGACCGTGGGCGACGCGATCGCCGCGCTGGAGGCCGCCTACCCGCCGGCGCTGGCCGCCGACTGGGACGCCGTCGGGCTGGCCTGCGGCGACCCCGACGAGCCGGTCTCGCGCGTCCTCGTCGCGGTCGACCCCGTCGTCGAGACGGTGGACGAGGCCGTCGGACAGGCCCAGCTGCTGGTCACCCACCACCCCCTGCTGCTGCGCGGCGTGCACGGCGTCGGCGCCGACACGCCGAAGGGCGCCCTGCTGCACCGGCTCATCCGCGGCGGCACCGCCCTGTTCACGGCGCACACCAACGCCGACTCCGCCGACCCCGGCGTCTCCGACGCGCTGGCCCAGGCGATCGGCCTGCGGGTCGACGGACCGCTGGTCCCGGCCCCGACCGAACCGCTCGACAAGATCATCACCTTCATCCCGGTCGGGCCCGCCATCACCGCCGTGCACGACGCCCTGTCCGACGCCGGGGCCGGCCGCATCGGCGACTACAGCCACTGCTCGTTCGCCACCGCGGGGACCGGCCAGTTCAAGCCGCTGGCCGGGGCGAACCCGACGATCGGCGAGGTCGGCCGGCTGGAGCGGGTGGCCGAGACGAAGCTGGAGATGGTGCTGCCCCGCCACCGGCGCGCCGCCGTCGTCGCCGCGTTGCGGGCCGCGCACCCCTACGAGGAGCCGGCGTTCGACCTGCTGGAGCTGGCCGACATCCCCTCGACGCGCGGGCTCGGCCGGATCGGGGTGCTGCCGGTCGCCGAGCCGCTCTCGGCCTTCACCGAGCGGGTGGCCGCGGCCCTGCCCGCCACCGCGTGGGGCGTGCGCGCCGCGGGCGACCCCGACCGGCCGGTCCGGCGCGTCGCGGTGTGCGGCGGCGCGGGCGACTCGGCCCTGTCCGACGCCGTGCGCGCCGGCGTCGACGCCTACGTCACCGCCGACCTGCGCCACCACCCGGCCGCCGAGCACCTGCTCGCCGGCTCCCTGGCCGGGCGGGGGACACCGGCGCTGGTCGACGTGGCGCACTGGGCGTCGGAATGGCCGTGGTGCGCCCAGGCCGCCGACGTCCTGCGCCGGGCACTGGGCGGTAGCGTCGAGGTCCGCGTCTCGCACCGGCGGACGGATCCGTGGAGCCTGGGGACCGGCTCCCAGCAAGGAGGAGCTCCGCAGTGAAAGCCGAACCCGCCGTCCAGCGCCGGTTGCTCGACCTGGCCGAGGTCGACGCCGAGCTCAACCGGCTCGCCCACCGACGGCGCACGCTGCCCGAGCACGCCGAGCTCTCCGAGGCGGAGGCGGCGCTGCGCTCGGGGCGCGACAAGCTCGTCGAGGTGGAGACCGCCGCAGGCGACCTCGACCGCGACATCCGCAGGCTCGAGCGCGACGTCGAGGGCGTGCGGGCGCGCACCGACCGCGACAACGCGATGCTGGCCGGTGCCGGGATCGGCGCCAAGCAAGCCGCCGACCTGCAGCACGAGCTGGAGACCCTGGCCCGGCGCCAGAGCGTGCTCGAGGACGAGCAGCTCGAGGTCATGGAGCAGCGCGAGGCAATCGGCATCGACGTCGACCACGTCCGCGGCGAGGTCTCCGCGGCCGAGCAGCGGCTGACCGAGATCACCCGCCGCCGCGACACCGCGCTGCAGGACATCGACTCCGCCGAGGCCGGGCGGCTCCGCGACCGGGAGAAGGTCGTCGCCGACGTGCCCGCCGACCTGCTGGCCGCCTACGAGAAGCGCCGCGCGCAGCGCGGCGTCGGCGCGGCGAAGCTGGTGGCGCGGCGCTGCCAGGCCTGCCGGTTGGAGCTGGACCGCACCGCGCTCGCCGACCTGCGGGGCGCGCCCGCCGACGAGGTCGTCTACTGCGAGGAGTGCGGGACCATCCTCGTCCGGTCGGCCGATTCCGGTCTGTGAGGACGAGCGGGTGAAGGTGGAGGTTCGGATGGACTCGCAGCTGCTCTATCAGGTGTCGTACCGACGGCGGGGCGCGCGATGACGGAGCTGCGCAGCTCGGCCGCGGGCACCGCCCAGGCGTCGGCGTCCTGGACCGGGCAGAAGGGCGTCCCGACGCGGATGCTGCTGCTGCGCCACGGCCAGACCGCGCTGTCGGTGGAGCGGCGCTACTCAGGCCACGGCGACCCCGAGCTCACCGAGCTGGGCCACCAGCAGGCCGCGGCGGCCGCGGCCCGGCTGGCCGCCGTGCCGGACGTCGCGGCCGTGCTGACCTCGCCCCTGCGGCGGGCCCGGCAGACCGCATCGGCGGTCGCGGAGGCCACCGGCGCCCCGCTGCTCGTGCGCGAGCGGCTGATCGAGACCGACTTCGGCGGCTGGGAGGGGCTCACCTTCAGCGAGGCCCGCGCCCGCAACCCGGAGCTGCACGCGCGCTGGCTGGGCTCGGAGGAGGTCGCGGCGCCGGGTGGGGAGAGCTTCACCGACGTCGGGCGCCGGGTCGACGCCGAGCGCCTCGCCGTGATCGAGGAGTTCCCCGGGGCGACGGTCGTCCTGGTCAGCCACGTGACCCCGATCAAGCTGCTGCTGCGCACCGCGCTGGACGGCGGGCCCGGGATCCTCTACCGGCTGCACCTCGACCTGGCCTCGCTGAGCGAGGCCACCTTCTACCCCGACGGCGGGGCGAGCGTGCGGCTGGTCAACGACACGAGCCACCACCCCGTCGGCTGAGAGCCGCTCTACACCTGTAGAGGTAGGCTCGGCGGGCATGAAGGTCCTCGCGGTCGCCGCGCCACTGGTGGGGCACCTGACTCCGCTGCTGCCGCTGGCCGGGGCCCTGCGCGCCGCCGGGCACGACGTCCTGATCGTCACCGGCGGCGACGCCGCCTCCGTCGACACCGGCGACATCCCCGTGCGGGACGTCCTCGGCGCGCTGTCGATGGGCCGCATCGCGGCACCGATCGCGCTCGCCCGCCCCCGGCTCGCCGCGCTGGAGATGAGCGGCCGTGCGGGCACCCGGATGGTCGGCAGGTTGTTCGGCGCGATCAACGCCCGGATGGCCGACGGGGTGGTCGCGCTGGCCCGCCAGTGGCGTCCGGACCTCGTGCTGCAGGAGTCGCTGGCGGCCTCGGGCGCGCTGGCCGCGGCGGTCGTCGGGGTGCCCGCGGTGCTGCAGGAGAGCAACCTGTGGGACGGCGCGGACCTGCTGGCGGTCACCGCGGCCGACGCGCGGCTGCGCCGCGTGCTCGACCACTACCGCGTCGACGCGCTCCGACCCGCCGTCACCATCCGCACCGGCCCGCCGAGCATGGTGGGGGAGCGCCCCGGCCCCCGGATGCGGGCGGTCCCGTCCTCGGGCGCCGGTGAGCTGCCCGGGTGGCTGGCCGAGCCCGGCGCGCGGCCCCGCGTGCTGGTCAGCCACTCCACGATCGGCCCGTCCGGTGGCGACCCGACCGCGGCCGTCGTCGCCGCCGCCGACCGGGTCGACGCCGAGTTCGTGCTGGTCCGGGGCAGGGTCAAGACCCTGCCGTCGAACGTTCGGGCCACCGGCTGGATCCCGCTCGACCGGGCGTTGCGGCACGCTGCCGCGCTGGTGCACCACGGCGGCGCGGGCAGCCTCGTGCAGGCGCTGGCCCGCGGAGTCCCGCAGCTCGTCGTGCCGGGGGCGGGCGACCGCCGCTACAACGCCGAGCTCGTCGTCCGGCGGGGGGTCGGGCTGGCTGCGCCGGCGAAGCGGATCACCGCCGACGACCTCACCCGGCTCGTCGAGGACGCCGCGTTGCGCCGGGCCGGCCAGGACGTCGCGGCCGAGATCGCGGCCCTCCCCGAGCCCGCCTCCCTCGTCCCGACCCTGGAAGCCCTCACCCACTGACCCGCCCCCGTCGAGAACGAAGTTGTCGTCAGTTGGACCGGTCCAAAACGACGCCAAGTTCGTTCTCGATGGGGCTCAGGGGTGGCGCGGGTCGACGTCGCGGGGGTCGTACTCGTCGTGGAAGCGCAGGTCGACGCTCCCGGCCCCGGCCCCCGTGCCGCTCGCCCGCCCCGGCGGGCGCTCCCAGGCCTCCTGCCGGCCGAGCGCGGTCAGGTCGAGGTAGGCGCTGGTGCCGCCGGGCTGCTCCAGACCGCGGGCGAACGTCGAGTAGGTGTGGAAGACCTCGTCGCCGTCGCGGACGAACGCGCTCAGCCCCGGGTAGTCGCCCCGTCGCGCCGGACCCCACTCGACACCGACCTCGGCCAGCTGCCGCTCTGTGCGGTAGTTGAGCAGCACCGGCGCCACCCGCTCGTCGACGGTGGCGTGGAAGTCGTGGTTGAACGCGGTGCCCGCCGAGGAGTACCAGGGGAAGCTCCAGCCCATCCTGGCCCGGAACGGCCCGATCTTGTCCTGCGGCGCGCGGGACACCGCGGCCAGCGTCGTGTCGCGGACGTGCAGGTGGGTCAGGTCCCCGATGTCGTCGGCCGTGGCCGAGCAGCTCGGGCAGCCGACGTCCTTGGGGGTCTCGGTGCCGTCGGCGGCGAGGTCGTAGTTCCACATGAAGTGGTGCACCAGCAGCTGGCGCCTGCCCTCGAACATCTCCAGCAGCGTGACGGGGCCGGCGGGCCCCTCGAACACGTAGGGCTCGTCCACCCTGACCATCGGCAGCTCGCGGCGGGCGGCGTTGAGCTCGTCGCGGGCCCTGGTGAGCTCCTTCTCGCGGGCCAGCAGCTCGATGCGGGCCGCCAACCACTCCTCGCGCGAGACAATCTCCGGCAGGTTCGTCATGGGGGTAGGACCGGCCGGACCGGTCCCGCTCATCGGTCAGCGCACGGCCCACAGCGCGACGACCGCGGCCGCGGGGGTGAGTGGCGTGGTCAGCGCGCCGACGGCGGTGCACCCGCCACAGCAGGGGTGGCCAGGGACCCGGCGTAGGTCAGGTTCGGGCCGATGTCCACCCCGAGCAGCAGCCCGGGCGCGCCCGCCCGATCACCCGAGCAGCAGCGCGGCCGGCAGGTTGTCGACCACGCCGGCCAGCGCCGCCATCCCGAGCAGCGTCGGCTCGGTCGGCCACACGGTGTCCAGCGCCCCGACGGCCAGCACGAACAGGCAGAACTGCGGTGACGCCGAGGCGACCAGCCGCAGCGGGGCGATCCGGCGGCGCACCAGCGACGCCGCCCCGAACCCGCCGGGCGTCGACCCCACGACGAGCAGCGCGAACCGGGGCACGGCCGTGCGTTGCGGCGGCTCGCGCTCCTCGGACGTCCGGAGGCTCCCGCGGAACCACCGCCCACCCACGGCAGCGCCATCAGCGCGGCGAACCCGAGGAACGTCAACCCGCCGGCGCCCAGGGCGAGCAGGTTGGTGAGGGTGGAGACCGGCAGCAGCGGGACGCCGAGTGCCAGGTGCCCGCAGGCGTACAGGTGCGGGCGCACGTCGCGGCCGTGGTCGACGGTGGCCAGCACGACCGGCGTCAGCAGCACCCCCGCCGGCCCAGGCCCAGCACCGCCATCGTGCCCGCCGTGGCCGGCACGACCAGCACGACAGCCGGCCAGGCTTCCCGGCCGACGCCCTGGTCAACGCGCCGCCGAGCCGCCCGAACAGGCCGTCCAGGTCGGCCCAGGGCGAGGTACGGCGGCCAGGAACCCCACGGTCGGCGCGAGCTCCACGATCTCGGCCAGCGCGACGTCGGCCCCGACCAGCCCGGCGACGACGGCCGGCCCGGCCGCCGGCACCGCCACGACCGCCTCCGGCAGCCCGCCCGGCCGGTCGACGGCCGCCACGAGCACCGCGGCCAGCAGCGCGCCGCGAAGGCGAGAGGCAGCACTCAGGTGACGATGAGGTAGACGCCGACCGCCGTGCCGACCACCACCACCGACCAGCGCAGCACGGTCTCGGGCAGCCGCCGCGCGAGCGCGCCCCCGAGGTACCCGCCGACCAGCGTCGTGGGCGCCAGGAGGGCCACGGCCAGCCAGTCCACCGGCGCCCCCACCGCGAAGATGACCACCGTCACCGTGGCCACCAGCAGCGTCAGCAGCGCCTTGAGCGCGTTGAGCCGGCGCAGGGTGTCGTTCGTGCACAGCTGCAGGGTGGCGATCAGGATGACCCCCAGCGCGCCCCCGAAGTAGCCGCCGTACACACCGGCGAAGAAGACGGCGGGCAGCAGCGTGACGAGCCGGTCGGGCGCCCCCGGCTCCGGCGTCCCGATCCACGTGCGGATCCGCGGCCCGAGCGCGGTCAACGCGCTGGCCGCCAGCACCAGCGCGGGCACGACGGCGTCGAACACCGCGTCCGGCAGCACGAGCAGCAGCACGCACCCCACCGCCGACCCGACCGCCGCGACGGGCACGGTGTGCAGCACCCGCCTGCGCTGCCCGACCAGGTCCTTACGGGTACCGGCCACGATGCCCACGTAGCCCGGCCACTGGGCCACCGAGTTGGTGACGTTGGCGGCGAGCGGGCTGAACCCCACGGCGAGCAGCGCCGGGAACACCAGCAGCGACCCCCCACCGGCCACCCCGTTGATCCCACCCGCCAGCAGCCCTGCAACCAGCAGGAACACCAGTGCTCCCGGCGACGCGTCGATCACGCCGCGAACGCTATCCCGCCCGGCACGCCCCCGCCCCGCCATGTGCCGGACGCGACCCGGTGCTCCTGTCCGGGTGGTCAGCGCCCAGCGGTAGGGTTGACGTGCGGACGAGTTGGCCGGGCGGCCGCGTCGGCGGGGCGACCCGCCGCCGAGGAAAGTCCGGACTCCGCAGGGCAGGGTGGTTGTCAACGGCAACCCGGGGCGACCCGCGGGAAAGTGCCACAGAGAACAGACCGCCACGGGGTCCCAGGACCCCGCGGTAAGGGTGAAACGGTGGTGTAAGAGACCACCAGCACCCCGGGTGACCGGGGTGGCTCGGTAAACCCCACCCGGAGCAAGACCAAGAGGCCGCCTCCCGGGGCGGCTGCGCAGGCGTTCGAGGGCGGCCCGTCCGAGCCTGCGGGTAGGTCGCACGAGCCCACCGGCGACGGTGGGCCTAGATGGATGGTCGCCGAACGGCGGGCCGCAAGGCCCCCGGGAACAGGATCCGGCTTACAGGCCAGCTCGTCCGCCTCAAGCCTGTGAACCGGGGAAATGCGCTCAGTGATCGTTTTCATGGCACATCCATGGCACACGGGACCGACGCGATGAGTTGATCGTCCTGTGTGGACGATCAACTTGGGAGTAGCTCGTAGTCACGTTGCGTGATGTTTCTCGCGTGTCGCGAGGTGCGGCCGCGGTGGGTCAGCGGGCCGGGCCGCTCTGTGCCGGACCGGGTTGACTCGCCCGGGACGGCTGGGCTGCGGACCGCTCGTGTCGCGATGACCGCAGGACGGAGTCGATCGCCTCGCGGGTGCGCTCGTCGGAGTCCGGCCAGAGGCGCGCGTAGGTGTCCAGGGTCTCGGCGGCGGTGGCGTGGCCGAGTCGGCGTTGGACGGTCTTCACGGATTCGCCGTGCCGAATGAGCAGCGAGGCGTAGTAGTGGCGCAGGTCGTGGAACCCGGTTCCGTGACGGGCTCCTACGGCTGTGACGGTTGGGCGCCAGATCTCGCGGGAGAACCGGGTCCGGCGTAGAGCGTTGCCGTGGTTGTCGGTGAAGAGGAGCCGGTCCGGGTGCCGGATGGGGAACTGATCAGGTGGCGGGTCAGGGTGTCGACGACGACCTGCGGCAGTGGGATTGTCCGGTGCGAGGCCGGAGTCTTCGGCGGTCCCAGGAACGGATCGCGGTAGGGGAGGAGGACGAGCTGCTGCTCGACGCGGAGGCTGTGGTTGTCGAGATCGAGGTGGTCGATGTCGAGGCCGAAGCATTCGCCTTGGCGCATTCCGGTGCCGGCGGCCAGGACGACCAGCGCGCGGTAGCGCTCGGGGACGGCGTCGGCGAGAGCGTGGACGGTGGCTGTGGCGAGCGGAGTCACCTCGACGGGGAGCCGTTTGGGGAGCTTCGTGCCCTGGCAGGGCGAGCTGTTGACGACCTTGTGGGCAACGACCGCCGCCAGACGCCGAGCCTGGTTCGTCGGCCACCGCCCGGTCTTGCCACTGCGCGCATCGGTGTTGCCGCACCGTGCCTGGTTCGCCGTCCGGACCTGGCCGGGCGCGCAGCGGCAAGGGTCCGGCACGCAACGCACAGCCCTGTCCGGTTCCCGGCGCGACGCTAGGCCCCGTCGGATACCACGAGGCTGGAGATCGAGATGGGTGACCGTGCCAACGAGTACGACTATGTGATCGTCGGGGCGGGCAGCGCCGGCTGCGTGCTGGCCGCGCGGCTCAGCGAGCGTCCCGCGGTCCGGGTGCTGGTGCTGGAGGCCGGCCCGCCTGACGACGACCCGCAGATCCGTGTCCCGGCGGCAGCCATGTCGCTGTGGCGCGGCCGCTACGCCTTCGACGACACCACCACCCCGCAGCGGTGCCTGGACGGCCGGCCGGTCTTCCTGGCCGGCGGGCGGGTCCTCGGCGGTGGCTCGTCCATCAACGGGATGGTCTACATCCGCGGCAACGCGCTGGACTACGACATCTGGCGGGACACGTACGGCTGCGCCGGCTGGGGCTATGCCGACCTGCTGCCGTACTTCCGCCGCGCCGAGGACCAGCAGCGGGGCGGCTCCACGTTCCACGGCGTCGGCGGTCCGCTGCGGGTGGAGGAGGTGCGCTACACCCATCCGCTGTCCGACGCGTGGCTGGCCGCCGCGACCGCCCACGGGCTGACGGCCAACCCAGACTTCAACGGCGCCGCCCAGGACGGCGTCGGCCGCTACCAGGCCACCCAGCGCGACGGCCGGCGGTGGTCCACCGCGGACGCCTACCTGCGCCCGGCGATTAATCGGCCCAACCTCACCGTGCTCACCGGTGCCGCCGCGACGAAGGTGCTGCTGTACCGCGGCCGGGCCACCGGCGTCCGGTATCACCACCGCGGCGCCGTCCACGACGCCCGCGCCGGGCGGGAGGTGCTGCTGTGCGGCGGCGCCGTCGCCAGTCCGCACCTGCTGCTGCTGTCCGGCGTCGGCCCGGCCGACCAGCTGCGCGCCCACGGGATCCCGGTCGTCGTCGACAGTCCACGGGTTGGCCACGGGCTGCAGGACCACCCCCGCTGCACACCCGAGTGGTCCACCCCCGACACCCGGAATTTGTGGGAGGAGGCCACCCCCGAACGCATGGCCGCGCACCTGGCCCGGTGGGAGGCCGATGGGACCGGGCCGATGGCCTCCCTCGGCGCCGAGACCGGCGGCTTCGTCCGCACCCGTGACGACCTGCCCGCACCGGACCTGCAACTCGGCCTGCTGCCCGGCCCCGCGCCCACTCCCGACATGTCCCCACCGCAGCGCCGCGGGGTCTCGCTGCTGGTCGGCGCGGTCGCCGCACGCAGCCGCGGATCGGTCACCCTGCGGCGCGCCGACCCGGCCGTCCGGCCGCTGATCGACCCCGGCTACCTCGCCGAGGAAGCCGACCTGGACACCCTCGTCGCAGGCGTACGCCTGGCCCACCAGATCGCCGACCACCCGCCGCTGGCCGGCATCATCACCGGCGAGCACGCGCCCAGCAGGCACCTCGACGACGCCGGGCTGCGCGAATGGATCCGCGGCAACCTGGGCACGATGTTCCACCTCACCGGCAGCTGCGCCATGGGCGCGGTCTCGGAGGCGGTGTGCGCCCCCGACCTGCGGGTGCGCGGAGTCGACCGGCTGCGAGTGGTCGACGCGTCGGTGATGCCGGCCGCTCCGCGCGGCAACACCAACGCACCCACCATCGCCGTCGCCGAGCGCGCCGCCGACCTCCTGCGCGGCACCCGCCAGCTCACCCCGGCCCGGGCGGCGCCGGCCCGGGGCTGACCCGGCCGACGAACCGCTGTCGGTACTCGGCCGGCGGGAGACCGTACGCGTCCCGGAACACCCGGCTGAAGTGCGCCGCGTTGGTCCATCCCCACCGCGCTCCCGTTGCGCTCACCGGCCGATCCCTCAGCGTCGGGTCGAGCAGGTCTCGCCGGCATCGCTCCAGCCGCCGCTGTCGGATCCACCCCGACACGCTCGTGTGCCGCTGCTCGAACATCCGGTGCAATGCGCGCACCGAGAGGTGGTTCGCAGCCGCAACAACGCCCGGCGACAGCCGCGGATCAGCGAGGTGCTCGTCGATGAATGCCTCGACCCGAACCGCCAGCGCCCTAGCCCGGACGTCCGCAGTGATGTCGACGTCGACCAGCGGGCTCAATGCGCAGGCGAGCAGGTCGACGGCAACCGTCCCGAGCCGGACTGCCTCCGCTGGCTCGTACTCGCCCATCCGCTGGACCAGCTGCGCGGCCACCGAGGACACCAGCGCCGCACCCCCGCGATCCCCCCCGACGGCCACCGCGGTCACCTGGCGGAGCTGGTCCGAGGGCAGCGGCAGCAACGTGCGGGGGAACACCACTGCGATGACGCGCCGCGTCGACATCGCCCACCGCGCCGGACGGGACAGGTCGACCAGAGCGAAGTCCCCCGGCCGCAGCACCGCCTCGCGGCCGTCCTGCGCTACCACGCCCGATCCGTCGACCGGAATGTCGATCTTGCAGAGGTCGGAGGCGGAGCGCCGGACGTGCCGAGCGGTGCGCACGGCCCCACCAGGCCAGCGCGACGACACCGCCCCCACCCGCACCGCACCGAGCTGACCGGCAACGATCCGATCGGTGGCGGTGATGTCCCCGACCACCCGGAGATCCAACGCACCGAGCGCCGCACTCGCGACATGCTGCCAGTACTCCCGACGGGAGATCGCCGGCTCGTCGCCGGCCAGGATACTCATCGCCATCGCTGCGATCCTCACAAGTACCGGTCCGCTTCGGCCACCCGGCCGCTGACGCTACCAGCGGGTCGGGCCTGGCCGGGGCCGGCCGAGGCCGCATGATCAGCACTGGCCAGGAAGCGGTGCAGGGCGGGGGAAGGGTCATCGCGCCGCCACACCACCACCAGCTCCAGGAACAGCTCGGCCACTGGCACCAGCGCGATGCCGCGCAGGTCGAGGATCCGGGAGAACGACGGGGCCAGCACGGTGACCGCCGCTCCGGCGGCGACCGTTGCCGCGACCGTGCTGGGTGTGACGTCCACCAACTCGCCGCTGTGCCCCGCGGTGACGAGTGCGTGGGCCAGCCAGGCCCGACCCCGTGGCTGGGCGTCCGACGACCAGAAGGCGACCGCCTCGGTGGCCAGATCGGACATCGTGATCTCGCCGCGGGCAGCCAGCGGATGCCCGGTCGGGACCAGGGCATGCAGCTGCTCGCGCAGCATCCGACGGCGGCTCAGCGTGCTGGGGATCGTTGTGGCCAGGCGGGCCAGCGCCACATCGACCTGGCCGTCGCGCACCGCCTCGATGAGCTGGTCGTCGCGATACTCGGCCAGGTTCAGCCGTACTTCGGGCCATCGGACCCGGAATCGGATCAGTGTGTCCGTCAGCACCGCAGGTGAGCCGCCGCGCAGCACTCCCACGCGGAGCACGCCGGACTCGCCCCGGCGAACCGCCCGGGCCTGGTGCAGCACAGTCTGGTGCGCAGCGAGGGCGGACCGGATGGCCTGGAGGACTGCGGCGGTGTCCGCGCGCGGGGCCACCGAGCGGTGCGCCCGGTGGAACAGGAACAGTCCCAGTCGCCGCTCCGCCCCGGTGACCAGGCGGCTCACCGCTGGCTGGGTCAGGCCCAGGTCGGCAGCGGCGGCAGTGAACGAGAGCCGATCGGCCACCGCGCACACCGCCCGCAGCTGGGCGACGCTGAGAGTGCCCAGGTCGTCCGGATCAGCATACGGACCAGCATCCATACCACGGACGTTATCGTTCTCTGTTCAGAGTGGCTTTGCGCGTTATCGCCGCTCGGCGCAGACTCGCGGCCATGACCGGTACGCAGCCGAGCCCCGCGTCCCAGATCGTGACGCCGGTGATCACCACCCGGGAGACCCAGCGTGTGATTCCCTTCCTGGGCCAGTGGTACCGCGTCCGGGTCTCCGGTCAGGACACCGCTGGAACCTTCGCGCTGATGGACACCGAGGCCGCGCGGGGCCACGGCAGTCCGATGCACCTGCACCGCCGCGACTGCGAGGTCTTCCTCGTCCTCGAGGGCACACTGCGGGTCGTCGTGGACGGGCAGGAACACGAGGCCGGCGCCGGCAGCGCCGCGGTGTTGCCTGCTGGTCGCCCCCATGGCTTCGTCGTCACCAGCGAGGCGGCCCGCTATTTGACCGTGCATCATGGGCCCGCGTTCGAGCAGTTCGCGGCGGCCGCCTCCGGCGAGGGCGACGACATTCCCGACCCGTCGCGGCTGACCGAGATCGCCGGCGCGCACGGCATCGACATCGTCGGTCCTCCGCTGGTCCCCTGACGACGTCCATGTTGGCCTCGACCGCTTCGCCTCGCAGTGGGGCCTGGCTGGCGCCCAGCACGTGCCCATGGGTCGGTCCTGGGTGATGTGCCACCGACTCCGACAGGTCGCTGTCACTCCGCCCGAACCTGGGCGGCGGTCGGGTCATCCTTCCTGGTTGAGGGAACCTCCGGGAGGTGGTAGGTCTCGGAACCACGACGGAGCCGGGTGCAGGCCAGGGGCGGGAGCCTGCGGATCCTCGGAGCGGGCGTCGTCGCCGTTGCTCGACACCACGGTGCAGGTGACAGCGCACCGTGCCCTTGCCGCGGAGCGGGGGTCGGCTCGATCCAGAACGGCTGCAGCGAGACGGAACAAGGCGCAGATGAGCGAGCAGAGGGGTGGTGGAACGTGAACGCCGGGCTCGACGGGCGCGCGCCGACCCGGGCCGTCTTCCGGACCATCGACCAGCCGGTGGACGTCCGCGAGGTTCGCTGGCGACAGGTGGTCCTGGACAATCTCGGCCCGTACGACATCCGGCGCGACGGGGGACTCGACGTCCGCGACGAGATCCTCAGCCTGACCGTCGGCGGCATCCGGGTGAGCGAGTCGAGCACGGGCCCGGGGGAGGCCCGGCGCACGGCCAGACACGTCGTGGACTCGGATCCGGAGCTGGTCCGGATGATCGTCGCGGTGAGCGGGACCGTGGTGGGGGAGCACGGCGGTCGCAGTACCGAACTGCCGCCGGGCGACCTCGTCCTGATCGACCTGTCGCGCCCGTTGCGGTGCCTGCATCGCACCCGGCGGGCGGTGTTCGTGACCTTCCCGCGGGCGTTGCTGCCGCTTCCCGAGCTGGCCCCGCCGGCCGGCATCCGCATTCCCGGGAACCAGGGCAGCGGCGCGCTGTTGTCCGGTCTGGTCCGGCAACTACCCCGGCACGCGGACGCGACCGTGGGTGCGTCGACGGCGCGGCTCGGCACCGCAGTGCTCGACCTACTCACCGTCGCCCTGGCCGAGCAGACCGGCGACAAGGTGGCGCTGCCACCGGCCACCCAGGCGGGTGATCTGCGGCTGCGGATCGGCGCCTTCATCGAGTCCCATCTGGAGGATCCGGATCTGTCGCCGGCCAGGATCGCCGAGTCCCACCACATCTCGTTGCGCTACCTGCACCGGTTGTTCGAGTCCACCGGCGACGGCGTGGCCGGTCGCATCCGGCAGCGGCGGCTCGAGCGCATCCGCCGCGATCTCCTGGACCCTGGCCAGGCGCACCGACCCGTCTATGCGATCGCCGCGCGTTGGGGGCTCGGCAGCGCGGCCCACTTCAACCGCCTGTTCCGGGAGGTTTACGGCATGCCACCGGCTGAGTTCCGTGCGAGGTTCGCGCCCCGGACCACCTGAGTACAGCCGCACGGGTGGACCCGAGCCGGCTGTGCGCGCATCGGCAACCGCTGTGCGCGCCGACGGAAGGACGTCCGCGGGCCCGCACACGAGGCTGGGGCCATGCAGAGAACGCTGGTGTGCGTAGTCTCCGCGGTCACCGCAGTGGCCGCCGTCGCCGGCTGTGGCTCGGGCAAGCCGGTCGTCGTCAACCCGCCTGCCTCCGCACAGGCGCCGGCGACAGCCGACCTGAGTGCTACCGCCGAGCCCGCTCCGCTGCCCGCTCCGCCGGGCGGGCCGATCGCCGGCCAGCGGGTGCAGGTGCACAGCGACGGCGCGAGCCTGCAGGTGGACCTCACCGGCCTCACCCGCCAGGGCGAGCTCATCACCTTGACCTGGGACATCACCATGGTGGAGCAGAACGCGGCGGGCGCCTGGTACGTGGGCACCCGGATGTCGGACGACAACATCACCGGCTACGACGTGTCCGCGGTGTCGCTGGTCGACCCGGTGAACGCCAAGCGCTACCTGGTGGCGCGCAGCGGCGGCGAGGACGGCGAGTGCGTATGCAGCAAGACCTCCTCCGACCCGCTCGCACCCGGGGACGCCTCGTCGTTCTTCGCGACCTTCACCGCGCCGCCACCGGAGGTCACCCAGGTCGACGTCGAGCTCAAGTCGCTGGGGGCGTTCTCCGGTGTGCCGATTTCCTGATCCCGTGTCCCGAGCCGGGCCGCTGATCGCGCTCCTCGTGGGACTGGCCGTGGCCGCACCTTCCGCCCTGGCCCAGCAGCCGGATCCGCCACCGCCCGACGCCGTCGGGGCGGTACAGGACATCGTGGGCGCGGTCGAGTCGCTGGACGGCACGGAGCAGCAGTCCCGGGAGGGCGACACCGTCACCGTCGCGCTCGCCGGGGACGTCCTGTTCGCGTTCGACTCCGCCGAACTGACCACCGACGCGCACACCCGGCTCGACGGGGTCGCGGCGAAGATCGCGGGTGAGTCCGCCCGTGGCGGTCTCCAGGTGCACGGCCACGCCGACGACCAGGGCAGCGACGCCTACAACGACGACCTCTCACAGCGCCGCGCCGAGGCGGTCGAGGCGGCCCTGGAACAACGTCTGGCCGGCACCGGACTGACCGTCGACGCAACCGGGCACGGTGAGCGCGAACCGCGACGGCCGAACGTGGTCGACGGCGTGCCGGACGAGGAGAACCGCGCCGAGAACCGCCGCGTCGAGATCGTCTACCGGCTGCGGTAGCCGTGGATGTGGATCATTTCGCCCCGGGCGAGGGCTTCGGAACGGAACCCTGCGGGGGAAGCGCCGAAGGTGGCCCGGAACAGGCGGCTGAAGTGTGCCGGGTCCGTGAAGCCCCACCGGGCGGCGATGACGCTGACGGTTCGGGTGCGCAGCCTCGGGTCGAGGAGGTCCCGCTGACACCGCTCCAGCCTGCGGCGGCGGATCCAGTCCGCCACCGTGGTCTGCTCGGTCTCGAACAGCTTGTGCAGGTAGCGGACCGAGATGTGGTGGGCGGCCGCCACCGTCCGCGGGGTCAGCCCCGGCTCGCCGAGATGCCGCTCGATGAAGGCGTGGACCTGCACCAGCAGGGCGCGTTGCCGCGTCTGCCACGGCACATGGGCAGGCTGGTCGATGCGGTTCCCCAGCGCGGTACTGATCACGTCAAGGACGGCCGAACCGAGACGCGCCCCGCCGGGCCCGTCGAGGGTGCCGAGATGCCGCGGAAGCTGCCGGGCCAGCGAGGAGACCAGCGACCCGAGACCCCGGTCTCCCGAGATGCGGGTGGCGGTCAGTCCGGTGAGGTCGTCGGGGCGGAGCGGGAGCAGCTCGCGGGGGATGGTGACGGTGGTGCTCCGGGCGGGTCCGGTGACCCACCGGGCCGGCCGGGACAGGTCGACGACGGTGATGTCGCCCGGCCGACGGGCAGCCTGCCGGTTGCCCTGCTCGACGATCGTGCGTCCGCTGATCTGCACGCCGATCTGGTACTCGTCGCGGGTCGACTCGCGGATGTGGCGGGCCGTGCGGTCGCCCCTGCCTGGCTGGTCGACCCACACGTCGGCGACCCCGATCAGGCCGAGCTGGCCGACATACAGCCGGTCGCGGAAGTCGGGCTGGTCGGGCGCCTGCAGGTCCAACGGGCCGAGCAGGCCGCCAACGACCTGCCGCCAGTAGTCGAGCCGCGTCCCGACCGGTTCATCGGCGGCCCGGAATACCGTGCTCACCCCTGCTGACTGTAGAGTGGCCCGTCACGCAGCCTTGGCCGGGTAATGGGTCCAGGTCCGGATCGGTGACCCGACCGCGAAGTTGACCTTGGGCTCGGCGTGGATGTTGTGCCAGCGGACGTAGCCGGCGATCGCCGCGTTC
>NZ_JAGSOV010000097.1 GCF_023898865.1 Pseudonocardia humida | reverse complement strand
TGCTCGATGAGCTCCCTCGCCGTGGTCGTCGGCACCCGCATCCCCACCTCCTCCCCACCACCCACCGGGGACGCCGTCCTCGACCGACCCCGCAGCCGGCCAACCCAGGATGCCCGCCCCGCCCGCCGGCGGGACCGCGCCGAGCTGACGAAGAGCTGACGAATGCCGCGCAGCGCGGTTCCGCAAGCTGATCGGCAGGTACCCGGTCCTCTCCCGCGGGAAGTTCCCGCCCATGGACCGAGCGCCCGTGGACCGGACCGGCGTGCCCGCGCCGCCGCTGCTCAGCCCGACGGGGTCGGCGCCGCCACCGAGCCCTCCGCTTGGGCGCGGCAGCTCGCGGCGTCGGCCTCCAGCTCGGTGCGCAGCCGCTGGACCTCGTCGAGCACGGCCCGCAGGGCGGTCGGATCGAGCGCCCCGATCGCCTGCGCCGCCTGCTCGAGCTGCGCGACCAGGTCGCTCCCGCCCTCGGCGATCTCCACGCACGGCGACGGCGCCGCGGCGGTGGTGGGTGACGGAGCCGGTGCGGTGCTCGACGGCGCGGCCACCGGTTGCGCCGGCTCGGTGCCGCCGCGCAGCAGGTACCCCGCCACGAGCCCCACGGCCAGCGCCGCGACCACCACGAGCGCCGTGCGCCACCGCCCGGACGCGGACCCGGCCGTCGCGGGTTCGTCGTAGTCGCCCATGGCCTCCCCCTGCTCCCGGTCGTCGGATGGCCGGCAGCGTAGGCGCGCGCGGCGGTCGACGCAGGGTCCTGGGAGGGGCCACCATGACGGGCGGAGCGCGCCGATGATGACCGAACTCGCCCTGCTGCCCAGCCGTCGCACCGTCCGCCGCTGGGACCTCGCGGCGGTGACGGCGCTCGCCGTGTTCTGCGTGCTCGGCGTGCTGACGGCCCGGCACGTGTGGCAGCTCGCCGAGCTGGACACCGGTCTGCTCCGCGCCGCCGACGCCCTCGACGACACCGCGCGGGCCATCGGCCTGATCGACCAGGTGCCGGTCGTCGGGGAGGGCGCCGGGCAGCTCGCCGGCAGCGTCCGCGACACGGCCGCGGACATCCGCGGCAGCGTCGCGGGGGCCCGCGAAGACCTGCGCGCGCTCGCCCTCGTGCTGGCGGGCGCCGTGGTGGCGCTGCCCGTGGTGCCACTGCTGCTGGTGTACCTGCCACTGCGGCTGGCCCGGCGCCGCGAGCTGCGCGGGCTGCGCCGCATGCTGCGCGGCCCCGCCGACCCGATGCTGGTCGAGCACCTCGCCCGGGCGGCCCTGCGCCGGGTCCCGTTCCGCGAACTGCGCCGGGTCAGCCCGCAGCCCTGGCTCGACGCCGACCGGGGCCGGTGCCTGCCCCTGGCGGCCGCCGAGCTGTGCCGCCTCGGCGTCGTACCCCCGCCCGAGTGGACCGTCCCGGATCACCTCGATGGCTGAGGAGCCGGACGGCGGCACGACCGCGGACGCGGTCCCCGCGAGCGGGTCGGACGCGCAGCGGCCACCGCGCCGGCATGCCGTCGTCGACGCCTACGCCGCCGCGGTCGTGCGGTTCCGCTGGATCGTCGTCGCCGCGCTGGCCCTGGCGACCGTCGCCGCCGTCGCGCTGCTGCCCGCACTGGGCAGCGCGGGCGCCGGGTTGTCGGGATTGGTGGGCGAGCGCAACCCGGCGATCCAAGCGCAGGTCGACGCGCTGGCCCGGTTCGGACTGCCGCTGCTCAGCCGCACCGCCGTCGTCCAGCGCGACCCGGCCGGGCTGGACCCGTTCGTGCAGGCGGACTCCGTCCTGGCGGCCCTGGAGGTCGTCGAGCGAACGCTCGCCGCGGGCGGCCGGCCCAGCGGCGACCTGCTGCTGGCCTACCCGCTCACCAACAACCCCGTGCTGTTCCCCGGGGCGGCCGAGCAGAACACCACCCTGATCACCTACCTGTTCATCAGCCCCACCGCCGGGCTCGGCCCCCAGGACGCGATCACCCGCGACTACGTGGCCGGCCTCGAGCACCCGGAGGGCGGTCTGCTCGGCGGGACCGGCACCATCCCGGTGCAGGGCGCCCAGTGGCACGCCATCGTCGAGACGCTGCCGCTGGTGGAGGCGGCCACGCTGGCGGCCATCGCCCTGATCGTCGGCTTCACCTTCCGCTCGGTGGCCGCACCGCTGATCACACTGGTCACCGCGGGCACCGGCTACCTGCTCGCCGACCGCCTGCTCGGCTTGGTCGGCCAGCTCACCGGGCTGGCCGCCCCCAGCCAGATGCAGCCGGTGATCGTGGCGCTGATGCTGGGCATCACCACCGACTACGCCATCTTCTTCATGTCCGGCGTGCAGCGCCGGCTGCGCAAGGGCGTTCCCGGCCCCGACGCCGTGCGCGCCGGGGTCGCGGAGTACCTGCCCATCGTCGTGGTGGCCGGGATCACCGTCGCGGCCGGGGTGGCCACCCTGGCCGTCGCCGAGTCGCCGCTGTTCCAGGCGTTCGGCCCGGGACTGGCGATCACCGTGCTGGTCGGGCTGGTGGTCTCGACGACACTGGTCCCCGCGCTCATGGCGATCCTCGGGCGGTGGGCGTTCTGGCCGTCGGTGCGCCCCGATGCGACCCCCACCGACCCCACCGACCCTGTCGACCTGCCCGAGCGCGGCGCGGCGCGGAACGTGGTGCCGTCCCGCTTCCTGCGCCTGCTCGGCCGCCGGCCGATCGCCGCGGCCGTCGTCGGCGGGGTGCTGGCGCTGCTGGTCGCCGCATCGCTGCCGCTGTTCGGCCTGCGCACCGCCGTGTCGCCGGTCGACGCGCTGCCCCCCGACGAACCGGTGCGGCAGGCCGCCGAGGCCGCCGCCGCCGGCTTCGCCCCGGGCATCATCGCGCCGACTGCGCTGGTGGTGTCCCGGCCGGGGATCACCGGCGACCGGGAGCGGCTGGCCGAGCTGGAGCGGCTGCTCGACGCCCAGCCCGGGGTGGCCGGTGTGCTGGGCCCCCGCGACCAGCCGCTGCCGATCGAGCTGGGGCTGTTCCTGGCCCCGGACGGCGGCGCCGCGCGGTTCCTGGTGGTGCTCGACAGCGACCCGCTCGGCGCTCAGGCCATCGACGACCTGCGCGCCCTGCGCGACCGGATGCCCGGGCTGCTCGCCGAGGCCGGCCTACCCGGCGCGGAGGTCGGCTGGGCCGGCGACACCGCCCTCGGGGTCTCCCTGGTCGACACCGCCGCGTCCGACCTCGGGCGCATCGCGATCGCGGTGCTGCTGGTCGACCTGGTCCTGCTGGTGGTGTTCCTGCGCGCCCTGGTGGCCCCGTTGTACCTGCTGGCCACCAGCGTGCTCGCGGTCGGCGCCGCCCTCGGCCTGACCACCTGGTTCTTCCAGGACGTGCTGGGCCGCGACGGCGTGGTGTTCTACATCCCGTTCGCCGCCGCGGTGCTGCTCATCTCGCTGGGCTCGGACTACAACATCTTCAGCGTCGGCTACATCTGGGAGGAGGGTCGGCGCCGGCCGCTGCCCGAGGCGCTCGCCGTGGCCGTGCCCCGCTCCACCCGGGCCATCAACGCCGCCGGGATCACGCTGGCCGCGAGCTTCGCCCTCGTCGCGCTGATCCCGGTGGCGCCCTTCCAGGAGCTGGCCTTCGCGGTGGCCGTCGGCGTGCTGATCGACGCGTTCGTGGTGCGGTCGCTGCTGGTGCCCGCGCTGGTGTCGTTGGTGGGGCGGGCCAGCGGCTGGCCCGGGCGCCGGCTGCGCCCGGACCCGGCGGTCGCCGGGCGGTGAACCGGGGTGGCTCGACGGGAATCCGCGAGCCGAACGGCGGCGTCCCCGGACGGCCGGGGCGCCCGCTCAGCCGTCGCCGCTCGGAAGCCGGCCGTCGAGGACGCGGTCTCCGCGGAGGGGTTGGTGCCCTCACGCCGGCCGGGCCTCGGCCGATCTAACGTTCTGCTTGCAGGAGACCACCCCCGGTTGCAGACCGGTCCCGGCGGCTCTCTCCTATGAGGATGACGCCGTCGGAGCCCCTCCTCGCGTCCGCGACCGCGCCCCCGATCGGGCCGCTCGCGGACGTCGAGAACGCCATCAACGCCGTGTTCGACCCGATCTCGAACGCCCTGTCCTCGTTCGTCTTCGCCGAGATCACCGTCCTCGGCGTCACGTTCCCGTGGATCGTGGCCTGGCTCGTGATCGCCGCGACGATCTTCACGGTCTACTTCCGGTTCGTGCAGTTCCGCCAGTTCCGGTTGGCCCTGAAGATCGTCGGCGGCCGGTTCACCCGCGACGACGAGCCCGGCGAGATCAGCCACTTCCAGGCGCTGAGCTCGGCGGTGTCCGGGACGGTCGGCCTGGGCAACATCGCAGGCGTCGGCGTCGCGGTGACCATCGGCGGGCCGGGCGCGACGTTCTGGATGATCGTCGCCGGGCTGTTGGGGATGTGCACCAAGTTCGTCGAGTGCACCCTGGGGGTCAAGTACCGCGAGGAGCACCCGGACGGCACGGTGTCCGGTGGACCCATGCACTACCTGCGCAAGGGCGTCGCCGAGCGCCTCCCCGGCGGCACCGGGCGCGTCGTGGGCCGCATCCTGGCCGGCGGTGCGGCGGTGATGATCCTGTTCTTCGGCGTCGCCGGCGGCAACATGTTCCAGGCCAACCAGACCTTCGCGCAGCTGCGTGACGTCACCGGGGGCGACGGCGGCCCGCTCGGCGGCGCGGGGGCTGCGCTCATCTTCGGGCTGGTGGTCGCCGCGCTGGTCGGGGCGGTCATCATCGGCGGCATCACCGCGATCGGCCGGGTCACCAGCCGGTTGGTGCCGTCGATGGCGGTCGTGTACGTCGCGGCCTGCCTGATCGTGATCGGGGTCAACCTGCCGCAGGTGCCCGCGGCGATCGGCGCGATCTTCGCCGGGGCGTTCACCGGGGCCGGAGTGGCCGGCGGTGCGATCGGCGCGCTGATCGTCGGCTTCCAGCGGGCCGCGTTCTCCAACGAGGCCGGCCTCGGCTCGGCACCGATCGCGCACTCGGCGGTCCGCACCCGCCACCCGGTCACCGAGGGCTACGTCGCGCTCCTCGAGCCGTTCATCGACACCGTGATCGTGTGCACCATGACCGCGCTGACGATCGTCATCGCCGGCACCCCGTTCTGGAACGAGGCCCGGGCCAGCGCGGCGGCCGGCGGCGAGACCCCGGACGGGGTCCTGGTCACCTCGAACGCCTTCGAGACCGTGCTGCCCTGGTTCCCCTACGTGCTCACCGTCGCCATCGTCCTCTTCGCCCTGTCCACGATGCTGACCTGGGGCTACTACGGGCAGAAGGCGTGGACGTACCTGTTCGGCCGCAGCCGCGCCAGCGAGCGGACCTACCAGGTCCTGTACTGCCTGTTCATCGTCGTCGGCTCGGTGCTGACGCTGGGCAGCGTGCTGTCCTTCGCCGACGCGGTGCTCTTCCTGCTCGCCCTGTTCAACATCGTCGGCCTCTACCTGCTCGCCCCGGTGGTGAAGCGCGAGGTCGCCGCCTACCGCGACAAGCTGCGCAGCGGCGAGGTGAGCGACCTACGTGCCTCCGACCCGCGCTGACCGGTCATCCGGACCCACGCAGCTGCAGGCCCGCGGGCACGCCTTCGCGCTGCGCGGCGGGCGCCGGGTGGCCCGCGCGGTGCTGGCCCGCGTCGATCCGCGGACCGCGAACCGGTGACCGGGTCGAGCTCGGCACGCGCCCGCCACGTGGCGGCCGGAGCCGTGGCGGCCGCGCTCGCCCTGACCGTCGCGGCCTGCGCGGGCGACCGGTCGGGCGGAACCACCGGCGCGCCGCTGCCGACGTTCGCGGCGCCCACCTCGGCGCCCGCCGCGCAGCCGCCCGCCCGGCAGCGCCTCGTCGTGCACGCCACCGGCGACGTCAACCTCGACCCCGACTACATCCCGGCGCTGCGCACCCGCGGCCACGAGCACGCCTGGACCGGCCTCGACGGCCTGTTCACCACCGACGGCCTCACGGTCGTCAACCTCGAATGCCCCGTCTCGACCCGGGGCACCCCCGCCGACAAGCGGTTCACCTTCCGGTGCGACCCCGACGCGCTGCCCGTCGCCCGCGACGCCGGGGTCGACGTCGCCAACCTCGCCAACAACCACGGCCGCGACTACGGGGCCACCGCGTTGCTCGACTCGATCGAGCACGCCACCTCGGCCGGCATCGCACCGGTCGGGGTCGGCGCCGACGCCACCGCCGCGGCCGAGCCGGCGATCGTCGAGCGCGGCGGCTGGCGGATCGCGGTGCTCGGCTTCGGCGGCGTAGTGCCCGCAGCCGAGTGGCTGGCCGGTCCCGCCCGACCCGGCATGGCGAGCGGCGACGACATCCCGACCATGACCGCCGCCGTGCGGGCCGCGGGGGCACGGGCCGACCTGGTGTTCGTCACCATCCACTGGGGCGCCGAACTCGACACCGAGCCCCGCCCCGAGGACGTCGCCCGCGCCCGGGCGATGGTCGACGCCGGCGCCGACGCCGTCTTCGGCCACCACTCGCACCGGCTCCAACCGATGACGACCTACCGCGACCGGCCCATCGCCTGGGGGCTGGGCAACTTCGTCTGGCCCGTGCTGTCCCAGTCCGGGGCGCGCACCGCGGTCGCCCGGGTGGTGGTCGAGCCGGACGGCGCCGTGCGCGGCTGCCTGCTCCCGGCGCGGATCGCCACGCACGGCCACCCGGTCCTGTCCGGACCCCGCACGTGCCCGCGCTGAGCGCCACGCCGATGCGGCCACATGACGATCCCCTGACGACGGGCCCGGGCCGGCGTCGGCGCCGGGCGCGTCGGGTAGCCCGCTGACGGGAGGTGGACCCGATGCCCGAGCACGGCGGTCCCGAGGACCGACAACCCGATCCCATCACCTTCGCCCAGGACGCCGGCCCCGGCGCCATGCCCGGCGACACGACGGTGTCGGCCGGAACGGCGGCCGCGCTGCTGATCGGGCTGGTCGGGCTCACCGGATCGGTCGTCGCGCTCGGCGTGGCGATCACGATCGTGGTGCTCGCCTGGCTGCCCAGCACGGGCGGGGACGCCGACCGCTCCGGCCGCGACCGGTCCGCGCCCGGCCGACCGCCGCCCCACGAACCGCGTCCGCCGTTCGGCGGCCCGCTCGGCTGGTTCTGACCCGGCGCGCGTCTGCGCGGCGACGACCTGTCGGCGCAGCCCCGGCCCGCTCCCACCGCCCGACGACCGTCTTGCGGAACGCCGGCGGGGGGCCCTCGATGCGGTGCCGGGCACCCCGACGTCCCCACCGGGTGCGCCCGGTACCAGACCGGACCCCCTGGAGCGACCGCCATGCCGTCGACGACGGCCGCCCCCGCGGCCGGCCCCCCGTCCCGCTCCCGGCGGGCGCGCTGGCGGGCGCGCACCGCGAGCCGCACCCGCGCCGGGTGGGCCCTGGCCCGGGAGGTGGCCGGTGCCGCCCTCGCCGACCGGCTGCCGGGCCTGGCCGCCGAGACGGCGTTCTTCGCCGTGCTCGGCATCTTCCCCGCCCTGCTGCTGGGCACGGGCCTGCTCGGCGTGCTCGACCTGGTGGTCGGCGCGGACCTGGCCGCGGCGGCGCAGCGCGAGGTGGTCTCGGCGCTGGACGCGGTGCTGACCGAGCAGGCCGGTCCGGTGATCGACTCCGTGCGGGCGTTGTTCGCCACCAGCCGCGGCGGGCTGCTCACCGCGGCGGCGGTGGGTGCGCTGGTCACCGTGTCCGGCGCGTTCGCGACCGTGATCGGGGCGCTCAACCTGGCCTACGACGTCGAGGAACGGCGCAGCTGGCTGCGCCGCCGGCTGCTCGGGTCGGCGCTGGGAGTCGGCACGCTGGTCGCCGGGGTGCTGGCGCTGGCCGCGCTGGTCGTCGGGCCGCTGCTGGGAGCGGGCAGCGCGGTGGCGGACGCGGTCGGCCTCGGTCCCGCGTTCGCCGTGACATGGGACGTGCTCAGGGGGCCCGTGGTGGCGCTGCTCCTGCTGGCGTGGACGGCGACCATGTACCGGCTGGCCCCGAACCGGCGCAGCCGGTGGCGCGACACGGTGCCGGGGGCGCTGCTGGCCACGGCCTGGTGGGCCGCGGCCAGCGCAGGCTTCCACGGCTACCTCGCCGTGGCCGCCGGCGCCAACCCGGTGATCGGGGCGTTCGGCGGCGGCGTGATCGTGATGATCTGGGTGTACCTGCTGAGCCTGGGGCTGCTGCTCGGCGGCGAGCTGAACGCGGTGCTGGTCAGCCGGGCTCGCCGCGGCACTCACGGTGAGCGCGGGTCAGGCGGGCCGGCGCGGTGACCCCGGCTGCGAGCGGGATCCGCAGCGCCGGCCACACCAGCAGCGGCAGCACCACCCCGGAGGCCAGCACCAGGATCACGCCCGCTCCCCCTCCCCCGTCGCGGGCCGGTGCGCGTCCAGCCGCAGGGCGCTGTTCACCAGTCCGACGTGGCTGAACGCCTGCGGGGTGTTCCCGACCTGGCGGCGCGCCCGGGTGTCGTACTCCTCGGCCAGCAGGCCGAGGTCGGAGCGCAGGTCCAGCAGGCGCTCGAACAGCCGGCGCGCCGCGGCCACCCGCCCGGTCCCGGTCAGGGCGTCGACCAGCCAGAACGAGCAGGCCAGGAAGGCGCCCTCGCCGCCGGGCAGCCCGTCGACGCCGTCGGTCTCCGGGCGGTAGCGCAGCAGCAGCCCGTCCTCGTCCAGTTCGCGGGCCACCGCGTCGACCGTGCCGACCACCCGCGGGTCGTCCCAGGGCAGGAACCCGACGTGCGGGATCAGCAGCAGCGCCGCGTCGAGCCCGCGGCTGCCGTAGAACTGGGTGAACGTGCCGCGCCCGGCGTCGAAGCCGCGGTCGAGCACCTCCGCCGCGATCTCGGCGCGCAACGCCTTCCACCGCGCGGCCGGTCCGGGCAGGCCGAACTCCTCGACCGCGCGCACCCCCCGGTCGAGCCCGGCCCAGGCCAACACCTTCGAGTGCACGAAGTGCCGTCGCCCGCCGCGCATCTCCCACAGGCTCTCGTCCGGCTCGCGCCAGCTGCCCTCCAGGAACTCGAGCAGGGCCCGCTGCAGGTCCCAGGCCTCGTCGAGGCGCTGCACGCCGGCAGCCCGGGCGTGGTGCAGGCCGTCGAGCACCTCGCCCCAGACGTCGAGCTGGAACTGCCCGGCCGCGGCGTTGCCGACCCGCACCGGCGACGCCCCCTCGTACCCGGCCAGCCAGTCGACCTCGAACTCGGGCAGCCTGCGCCCGCCGTGCAGCCCGTACATGATCTGCAGGTCGGCCGGGTCCCCGGCGACCGCGCGCAGCAACCAGTCCCGCCAGGCCGTGGCCTCGGCGGTGTAACCGGTGGCCAGCAGGGACTGCAGGGTCAGCGTGGCGTCGCGCAGCCAGCAGTAGCGGTAGTCCCAGTTGCGCGGTCCGCCGAGCTGCTCGGGTAGCGAGGTGGTCGCCGCGGCGACGATGCCGCCGGTCGGGGCGTAGGTGAGCGCCTTGAGCGTCAGCAGCGAGCGGCGGACCGCCGCGCCGTGCTCGCCGCGGTAGGTGCAGCGGGCCATCCAGTCCGCCCAGAAGGCCTCGGTCCGGACGATCGCCGCCACCGGCTCGACCGGTGTCGGGCGGGGGTGGTGCGATGGCGCGTGGGTCAGCACGAACGGCACCGACTCCCCCGCCCGCACCGTGAACTCCGCGGTGGTCGTGCGGTCCTGCCCGTGCAGCTCGACCGGCGTGCGCAGCCACACCGCGTCCGGCCCGGCCACCGCCGACAGATCCGGACCGTCCCGGCGGACCCAGGGCACGACGTGGCCGTAGTCGAACCGCAGCCGCAGCTCCATCCGCATGGGGACGGCACCGGACACCCCGTGCACGACGCGGACCACGTCGGCCGCCTCACCGCGCGGCGGCATGCAGTCGGTGATCCGGACGGTGCCCTCCGGGGTGTCCCACTCGCTGTCGAGCACGAGGGTGTCGCCGCGGTAGGACCGGCGGGTGGCCGGCCCCCCGGCGGCCGGCGCGATCCGCCAGTGCCCGGCGGAGTCGTCGTCCAGCAGGGCGGCGAAGCAGGCCGCGGAGTCGAAGCGGGGCACGCACAGCCAGTCGACCGAGCCGTCCCGGCCGACGAGCGCGGCGGTCTGCAGGTCGCCGAGCAGGGCGTAGTCCTCGATCCGACCGGGCACGCTCAACCCCCCATCTCGATGACGACCTTCACCCCGACGGCCAAGTCGGGCAGGTCGGTGAGCCGGGCGGAACGGGCGGTGGCCGGGACGACGGTGAGTGCCTTCACGGGCCAGCGCTTCCCCGTGACCGGAGTCGGAAAACGGCCGGCAGCGATCGACAGTCGATCGTCGGGCTCGGTCGTGAGGTCGACGCCCGCGTCATTCGGAGTCGCCGGCGTCACGCAGCTCCTCGCACGCCGGGGCCTGCTCGAACGCGTTGCGCAGCTCCGGCTCGTCGGTCAGGGCGCCGACCGCCTGCACGTTGTTGCCCACCGCGCCCAGCACGTTGCCCCCGGCCACCACGGCCTCGCCGATCGCCAGCGGGTTGTTCGGGTCCGCCGCCTCGACCCGGTTCAGCGCCTCGGTCACGTCCTCGCGCAGGTCGGTCACCTGCTCCTGGACCTCCTGGGCCAGTTCCTCGCCCTCCTCGACCGGCGGCGCCCCGAGCGTGGACAGCTGCTGCTGGGCCTGGTCGGCCTGCGTCCGGGCCTCGACGAGGAAGTCGCGGTAGGCCTGTCGGGCGGCCTGCGGGGCGGTGACGTCGATCTCCGGTGGGGTGCGCAGCGTCTGCGCGACCGGGACCAGCGCCTCGCACACCGAGCCCGTCCAGGCCACCGCCTCGGGGCCGGCGGTGCCCTCGACGGCCTCCCCACCGGGGGCGGGGACCGGTTCGGGGGCGTCCGGGGCGACCGGTGCGTCGGTCGCGCAGCCGGCCAGGGCGAGCCCCGCGGCGGCGGCCAGCGCCACCAGCGGGCTCGTCGCCGACCGTCCGCGGCGGCGCAGGGTGTCAGTCATGATCGCTCCTTCCGGTGCCGGGTCGGCCGGGCCCGTCCCGGCCGACGTCCGGACGGCATCGGCGTTCCCCCGTCCCTGCGGCGGTTACCTGGCGGACGGCTTGCGACGGTCCGGTATGGCGCACCGTCAGCTCCTCGTCAGGCTCGCGGTGCCTGTCGGCGGGCGTGGCGGGTAGGCCTGGAGCGTGTGGTTCGACTCCTGGTCCGACCTGGGCCGCATCCTGGTCGTGGGCCCGCTGGCCTACCTCGCTCTGGTCGCCGTGCTGCGCGTGTCCGGCGCGCGCACGCTGTCCAAGCTGAACGCGTTCGACCTGGTCGTCACGGTCGCCCTCGGCTCGACCCTGGCCACGGTGCTGCTCGACGCCGACGTCAGCTTCGCCGAGGGCGTGCTCGGGCTGGGGGTGCTGGTTCTGCTGCAGTACGTGGTCAGCCGCTCGTCGCTGCGCTGGCGGGCGGTGGAACGGGCGGTGAAGTCCGAGCCGGTGCTGCTCTACCGGGGCGGGTTCCTGGCCGGGCCGATGCGGCGGGCGCGGGTGACCGAGGACGAGGTCCGCCAGGCCGCGCGGTCGTCGGGGCACGCCGGCCTGGCCGAGGTGGAGGCCGTGGTGCTGGAGACCGACGGGACGCTGAGCGTGCTGACCGCAGTGCCCGAGCTGCCCGAGGCGGACCGATGACGGGCGTCCCGGCCCGGCCGGGCCTGGGCCGCTTCCTCGGGCGCAGCAGCGCTGCCGCCATGGCCCTGGTGGCCGCCGCGGTCGGGTTCGTGCTGCTCACCGCGGCGGTGACCGGTCGACCGGGTCGCGTGGTCGGCGCGGACGGGTGGCTGGCCGACCGGCTCAACGCCCTCGTCTCCCCGCACCCGGTGCTGGTGCAGGCGCTGCGCGTGGTGACCATGCTCGGCGACACGCCGGTGCTGGGGTTGGTGGTGACCGCCCTGGCCGCCTACCTGGTGCTGCGCGGCCGAGCCCGGTTGGCGGGCTACGCGGTCGTCACCGGCCTCGGCGGGCTGGTTCTCACCCCGGCGGCCAAGGACCTGGTCGGGCGGCTGCGGCCGGTGGTCGACGTGCCGCTCGCCGCGGTCGGCGACCCGAGCTTCCCCAGCGGCCACGCCCTCGGTTCGACGGTGGCCTACGGCGTCGTGCTCATGGTGGCGTGGCCGCTGCTCGGCCGGCGGGCGCGGATCGGCGCGGCCGCCGCGACGGTCGCGCTGCTGGTCGCGGTGGGCGCCACCCGCCTCGCCCTCGGCGTGCACTACCTGTCCGACGTCGTCGGCGGGTGGATGCTGGGCGGGCTGTGGCTCGCCGCCACCGCCGTCGCGTTCGCGGGGTGGCGGCGCGCGGGCGGGCTGCCCCGCTCCGGCGCGCTCGGCGCCGGCCTGGAGCCGGAGTCCGCCGCGGACCTGGAGCCCGCGCCGGGGTCGCGTCCGACTCACGACCGGCACGCCTGGCAGGCCGCCGCGGTGCTCGTCGTCGGCTGGGTGCTGCTGCTGGGCGTGCTGCTGGCGCTGGGACGGCTGGTCACCGACGTGCTGGCGGGTACGGCGGTGATCGACTTCAGCTCGGACGTGACGAGGTGGGTGGCGCTCAACCGGACACCGCTGACGGTCGACCTCGCCCACGCCGCGAGCCTTCCCGGGGGTACGCCCGCCGTCATCGGCCAGGGCCTGCTCGCCGCGGCGGTGGCGCTGGCGCTGCTGCGCCGGTGGCGGCCCGTGCTCTTCCTGGCCCTGGTGCTGGTCGGGGAGCTGGCCCTGTTCCTGACCACCGCGACGATCATCGACCGGACCCGGCCGCAGCTGCCGGGCCTCGACCCGGCCCTGCCGCCGACGTCCAGCTTCCCGTCGGGGCACCTGTCGGCGGCGCTGTCGCTCTACGGCGCCGTCGCGGTGCTCGTGCTGGCCCACGCCCGTGCGCGGCTGCCGCGGGTGCTCGCCGTCGCCGCCGCGGTGGTCGTGCCGTTCGCGGTCGGGGTGTCGCGCCTGCACCTGGGCGTGCACCACCCGCTCGACCTGCTGGGCAGCCTGGTCCTGGCGCTGCCCTGGCTGCTGCTGGTCCGCGCGGTGCTGCGCCCGGGCCGGGCCGCGCCCGTCGTCGGCGCCCCGCTCCCCCGAGCACGTCCGGTCGGGTCCGGTGGGCGCGCGTCGTCGTCGGGAGACCGTCAGCGGCGGAACGGCGCCCGCGGGTCTTCAGCGTCGTCGTCGCCGTGCTCACCGTGCTGAGCCGCCGCGTCCCACCCACCGACCGGCGCGGCTACGGCTGCGCGACGGGCGGCGTGCGCGCGACTTCTCCTCGCCGCTCTGCGGCCGGTCGGGGGGGGGGGGGGGGGGGGCCCCCCCCCCCCCCCCCCACCCCGGTGGGTGGCCTGCGGTCTCCGGGCTCCCCCCGGTCCGGACCCGCGCCGGGCGCGCCGTCGGCCACCCCGCACGTTGTACCCGCCGGTCGCGGTGCCCGGGCAGTGGGCGGCGCCGTTCGTCAGGGCATCGTCAGGTCGCGGCACCGGATCGGGTGAGGTGGCGCCGCGGCCTCCCGCGCGCTCGGCGTCGGAGCCGACGGCTGTGCGCTCCCCGCTGCGCGCCCGCCTCGACCGGGTCAGCCGCCCAACGGGGCGATGGGCTGCAGCACCGCCTCGGTCACCGGGCCGTCCGGCGTGCGGTGGACCCGGGGCGCGCCCGGCCGTCAGCGCGGATCGGTCGGGCCGGGCGCCACGTCGTGGTGGTCCCGGCCGTTGCGCGGCACGTCGACGACGGGTCGGTCCCGCTGCTCGGGCACGGACGCGAGGGGGGTGGCCGCCGTGCCGGACGGATCGGTGTCGGCGGCGTGGTCGCGGTCCGGGGCGACGGCCCGGCCGGGACGCGCGGTCCGGTCCAGCTCCTCGGCCGGCTCCACCGGGCGCCGCACGCGCCCGCCGATGAGCCCGCCGAGCGCGGCGAGCAGCAGTCCGACCAGCAGCGACCAGAACCCGGCCCACAGGGCGGACTCGGCGGTCACCCCGCCCAGCGCTCCCCCGGCCCGCGCATCGGCCCGACCCAGGCCGGAGCCGAGCCCGGCGGTCAGGTTCGCCGCCCCCGGCACGATCGCGGTCAGCGACAGCACGAAGAGCAGTCCCCAGGCGGTGACGCCGTTCGCCAGCCCCGCCAGCGAGCCGCGGGCGCCGGCGAACAGGCCGGCGACCACGCCGGCCAGCAGCAGCGCGAACGCGGCGGTGGCGCCCATGAACCAGGGCAGGTACGCCTCGACCGGGTCGTCACCCGCTCCCGTGGCCACCGCCAGCCACAGGGTGCTGAACAGGGCGAACACCGCCAGCCCGATGGTCGCGCCGGCGACCACCGGACCCCAGCGGATCAGGTCGGGCGTCCGGGCCGGTTCCGGGCCGGATCCTCGGTGGGCGGTGGCAACCATGTCGTCCTCCGTTCCGTGACGTGCGACGGTCCCCGTCGGCGTGCCCGCGCCCGCGGCGCCGGTAACCGAGTCGCCCCTGACGGTCGGCTGACATCCGCCGTCACGTCGACGCCCACCGGCGCTCACGGCGGCGCCGCTGTACGGCTTCGCGGGAGCTGCGCTCGCCGTGCCGCTGGCCGCGGTCCTGCACGTGGTGCTGTCGGTGGTCGTCGGTCGGGCGCCCGACCGGGGAGGACCGGGGGGCGCGGGGACGACCGGCGTCGGAGCGCGACGTCCTGACGCCCGGGCGCCGGCCATCCGCTGCCCCTGCTCGACGGCCTGGCCGTGCGCCGCCGACCACGGCTACGGCTCGGGCTGATCCGCGTCCCGGCCCGGGAGGGCACCGGTGTCGCGCCCGGCGAGGAAGAACGCGCCGAGGGCACCGGCGAGGGTGGCGAACACCGCGACCGAGTACACCGCGAGCAGCACCTCCAGGACGCGGGCGAAACCGCTCGCGGCGGCCAGCGGCTCCCCGGTGATCGTGGCCAGCGCCGCGTCGTGCAGGGCCTCGGCGTAGCTGTCGTAGGCCCCCAGCACGTAGAGCAGCTGGCTCGACGCCAGGACCACGACCGCGGTGACGGCCAGCAGCCAGCCGATCCGCCCCGACAGCAGCCGGCCGGCCGAGCGGGACCCCCGCACCGCCGCCGACACGACGCTGCCGACCCGAGCCACCCGAAGCAGCCTCAGCACCCGGGCGAACCGCAGGAACGGCACGACCAGGAACACCAGCTGCCACCAGTTGCGGGCCCAGAACCGCCGCCGGTCCCGGGCCACCACCGCGCGCAGCGCGAACTCGCCGACGAACACCGCCCACAGCACCCACCCCGCGACGGTGAACGCGGTGGCCGTGCCGGCCTCGCCTGCCAGTACCTGGCCGAGCACCACCAGCAGGAACAGCACGCCGAGCACGCCCATCGGCCTGTCCAGCCGCCGGGCGATCCGTTCCGCGCGGGCGAGCCCGCCGTCCGGGTCGTCGTGCGTCCGCACCTCCGACGGGTGGGCGACGCGGTCCCGCTCCGGCACGCCCAGTCCCTCCGAGATCGGTGTCACGACGACCAGGCGCGGTCGTCCCGGACCGGCCTACCCACACGGGGGCGGATCAGCACGCCCTCGCCTGACGGGTGCCTGACGATCGGTCGGGGTGGCGGTGGGGATGACGGGCGCGGCCCGGTCGGCAGGAGCTCGTAAGGCGCGGCCGCGCGCGGCCCGGTCCGCGGCGGGTAGCCATGCGGCATGGACGGTACCGATCCCACGCCGGTCCCGGTGGGCCGCAGCGCCCGAACCGACCGACGGCCTCCACGGTGGCCCGCCGCCGCAGCGGTGGCCGCCCTGTGCGTGGCTCCGGTCGTGGCGGGCTGCGGTGCCGGTCAGGTGGCGCAGACCAGCGAGTACGTCGGCAACGCCTCGGGAGCGGTCGCCCGGGTCGGGGAGATGGCGGTGCTCGAGGTCGAGTTCCTGTTCGACCGGCCGGTCGCCGGGGACGAGGTCTACGGGGTCGGGGGCATCGCGCCGCTGGCGGTGACCCTCGTCAACACCGGCGACGCCCCGGACCGCCTGGTGCGCATCAGCAGCCCGATCGCCGAGGCCGGGCTCGTGGTCGTCGACGACGGCCTCGTCATCCCCGGCGACCAGACCCTGACCGCCGGCCAGATCGGCCCCGTGGCCTCGATCGAGGTGCCCTACGAGGACGACGGCGGCCTGATCGCGCTGATCGGGTTGAAGGAGCCCATCCGGTCCGGCATCAGCTACCCGGTGGTGTTCGGTTTCGAGCGGGCCGGAGACGTCGTCGTCGACGTACCCGTGAAGACCCCCGACATCCCGCCGCCCCGCGCCGAGGACGGCGGGTGACACCCCCGGAGACCGGGCTCTGCGTCGGCACCGTCCTCGACCAGGACGGGCGGGTCACCGGCTACGAGGTGACCAACGAGGTCACCGCGACGGTGCGGGACCCGAGCGCGGTCGGCGCGCTGGTCGACGCGGCGAGTCGGGCCGTCGGGGACGCCCTGCGGCGGCCGGGGTGGGCCTGGGTGGGGTGCGCACGATCCTCGAGGTGCCCCGGCTCGGTGGACCCGTTCGGGCCGGACACCGCCCGTGCCGCCACCCCCGTCGAGCCGGGGAGCCGGGGAGCCGGGGAGCCGGGGAGCCGGGGAGCTCACCGTGGCCGTGGAGATCGCCTACGGCGTCGACGGGTGACGCTGCCGGACCCGGCCCACCGCCCGGGACGGGGGCCGGGGTCGTGAACGCCGCGCGGCGGTGACGCGGCCCGGGGGCGGGGCCGGTGCCGTCCCGACCGCCGGACGGTGCTCTCCCACCACAGGTGCTCCCTCGTCCGCGGGCCGGCCGCGAGATCGGTGGAGCTCGGCGCCTCGCGGCGCCCGTGGCCCCGCGGAGGGGGGCGGCGGGACCGGTCCCCAGTGGACGGGGTCGGACCCGGTGTAGCACAACCAGCCGATCGCGGTGACCAGCGCGGCCAGCAGGAGCAGCACCGGGCTGATCCACCCGAGGACCGCCGCGAGCAGCAGGGCCCCACCCCACTTCGGTACCGGCGTCGTCCCCAGCCGGTGCAGCATCCGCAGCGCCTCGGAACGCGCTGCGGCATCGCGCTGCTGCTCATCGGGCCGGTCACCCACCGGCCCCGTTCCCCGCGGATCGCCTTCGTCCAGATGCCCGTTCACGTCAACGGCCTCCCTCATGGGCCGCCGCGCACGGGGTACGCGGTCGTCGCGCACCCGCCGCGGGGGCTCCGCTCGCCGTGCTCGTCCGGGACGTCGAGGTGACGACGCCTCCGCCTTCGCCCTCCCGGAGTTCCCCGGGGTCGCGCACAGCTACCTGTCGCGCGCCTTGCGAACGGTCCCGGCCCGGTCGCCCCCCGGAGCTGCGGCGTCCCGGCGGCGTTCCTGCCGGGTGAGCGTGGCGGCGGTGACGGCCACGACGACGATGACGGTCCCGGTCCCGATGTCGTTCCACGTGGCCGCGGTCGCCGGTGAGTCCGCGGAGTAGAACAGCACGAAGGGCGCCGCGAGCAACCACGCGCCCAGCGCCACCTCGACCGCCCACAGCACCGCACCTCGGAACCGGGCGGCCGTGCCCAGGAACGCGATGAGGACCACGGCCACCCCGGTGGCCACATCGTTCACGGTCGCGCTGAGCTCGGCCCCGGCCCGGTCGTACCCGAGCAGGAACGGTGCGGCCACCAGCCACGCCCCGGGCAGGAGCACGAGGGCGTTCATCCAGGTCGGACGCGCACCACCACCCGACGGCGGTGGGTCCACGGCCCGCTGAGGCCTGCCCGGGCGGGGACCGGAGGCACCGGCACCGGCGGCCGGGTAGGCGTAGGGCGTCGGGCCCGGTGCCGGGGACGTCCCGTCAGGTGTGGTCGGTGGCTGCACGTCTGCTCCTCGATCGTGGTCGGTGCGGCGGTGCGGTCGCCACCCCGCACCAGCGGGCTGCCCCGGCCCGCGGTCGGACTACCTGTCCAACACCTTGCGGATCCGGCCCCGACGCGCACCTGCCGACCGTCTCACCAACGGCCAGGTCCACCCGGAGGACTTGCGCTGTTCGGCGCGACCGCCGCGGCTCCTTCCGGTGGTGGGACGGGTCGCCGCCGCTCCGCTGCTCACTCAGCTGGCGGGCGGGCGTCTGCGCGGCCTGGGGGCCGCCCACCGCTCGGGTGCTCCGGGCGGCGCAGGCCGACGTCGGACGGTGTCAAGTCGATCCCTCCGCTGAGGACCACGTGCTCGTCCCACCGGGCGAGCCGGCGAGCCAGGACGGCCGTGTTCTCGGGCCGGGCGACGGTGACCAGGTCCCGCACCATGCCCTCCAGCCGCTTCTGGATCCGCGGGTCGTCCGCCCCCCAGCGCTGGATCTCCTCGACGGCCAGGTCGAGGTACTGCTCGAAGTCCGGCTCCGGCACCGTGACGACGGTGCGGCCGTCCACGGCGACCGTACGGCGCCCGGGGAGCGGCCGCGTCGCCAGCCGCCGCAGCAGGTCGTGCAACTGGTCGACGACCTGCACGGCGGTCGTGGCGTCGTTGACGCCCGGGGAGAGCGCCCGGGCGGCGATGTCCACGAGCTGGCGCAGGCCGAAACCGACGTCCTGGTCCATCGACCGCTCCTTGCCCAGCACGACGGCGGCGCGCAGCCGGTCGTCGTCCGCCCGGCCGCCGTCGCGCACGTGGAGCAGGGCCGCGCCGGCCGGGACGAACTCCCCGACGGCCCTGAGCACCTCCACCTCACCGCCCGCGGCCCCGGCCAGCCGCGCGAGCGCAGCGTCGTCGACGGACTGGAGCACACCGGGCCGGGTGGCCGGGACCGACCGCCCGTCGTCGTCGCTCCTCGACACGGGCGCCCCGGTGTCGTCGTGCTGCGGGGGGTGGCGCCGTTCGAGCACGGCGCGGGTCTCCGCGCCGATCGAGTCGATGATGGTGGCGACCCGGATCGCCTGCGCGGTGTGGTGCAGGTAGCCCAGGAAGACCAGCACGCTCGTCAGCACGAACCCGAAGGCCGTGGTGACGGCGATCTGCGGGACGAACGGCGACACGGCCGCCGTTCCGCGGACGCTGCGCAGCACCGTCATCGCGTAGCTGAAGGTCGCCACGAACACCCCGAGCGTGACCTGGTTGAAACGGTCCCGCAGGAACGTCCGCAGCACCCGCGGCGAGAACTGGCCGCTGGTCAGCTGCAGCACCACGATCGTGATCGAGAACGTGAGCGCGGTGAACGAGATCATCGAGGTGATGACCGCCGACAGCAGCGCCCGGGCCCCCTCCGGGCCACCGCCGAAGAGGAACGGCAGGTCGGCGGACCGCAGCAGCACCACGTCGAGCTCGGTGAGCACGAGCCCGAGCGCGACCGCGCTCGCGGCGCAGACCGTGGGGACGAGCCAGAACCTCTCCCGCGCCCAGGCCGTCACCCGGTCGGGGTTCCCACACCTCGGCGGGTTACCTGGCGGGCACCTTGCGAACGGCCGTGGACTCGCTCCCGGTGCACCCCGGCGAGGCGCCGCAGGACGGCGTCAGAGCTGCTTGCGGACCCGGTGATCTCGGCGATCCCGGTGACGGCGGAGCGCGCCGCCGGGGTCGCCATCACCGCCGCGGCCATCAGCTTGCCCCGCGCGGCCGCCGCCGGGACCAGCAGGCGCAGCGCCGCGGCGAGCAGGACGACTCCCAGCCCGGTCCCGGCCACCGGGTCCCGCGCGAGGGATCGGGGGACTCCGGATCAACGCTCGACGCGCCGATCCGAATCGCGATCGAACCGCGCGGGGGGCGTTCAGCCGAGCACTCCGAACAGCCACATGGCCGTGACCAGTGCCATCCAGATCACCAGCGCCACGAGCAGCCGCAACCACAACCGCTTGAGCAAACGGGTTACCCGCCGCCGAGGTTGTCGAGGACGAGCAGGACGGACAGGAAGCCGAAGAAGGCGAAGGACAGAGCGAGCACCGCGAGCCGCACCCCGCTGATCCTCAGCTGCGCGGGCAGGGCCCTCCGGTTGAGCATGATCAGCAGCCCGGAGTAGATGAACATCTGCACGCCGGCGATGGAGGACGCGATCACGACGAGCGCGAACGGTTGGTCGAGTCCCGCGAGCAGGATCAGCGAGCCCACGGCGATCATGAGCCAGACGAACGCGACGTAGATCCGGCTCTCGGTCCAGACCCGGCTGTCCCGCAACGCGTTGATCTTGAACTGGTCGGCGATCAGGCGGCAGGTGTAGTCGATGATCCCGAGGTTGGTCGAGAACAGCGCGACGGTCGCGGCGACCCAGAAGGCGGTGCCGAACCACGGCGCCACGACATCCTGGAGGACCTGCCCCTCCAACCGCAGGAAAGCGAGGTCCTGTTCCTGCACCCGGCCGACGCCCAGCGTCGAGTAGGCCAGCACCGACAGGATGATCAAGGACAGGACGCCGACGAGGAAGAAGGCGAGGAACTGCTCCCAGTTGGCCACCCGCCACCAGCCGCGCCAGCGCCGCATGTTCTCGTCGTCGGTCGGGAAGACGTACCCCAGCGAGGGCCGCGCCTCTTCGTGCCCGGTGATCGGGGAGACGATCCGGGGCATGTGCATGCCCATGCCCATGCCCTTGTCCCGGATGTAGTTGCTCTGCACCAGGTTGTTCGCGCCGCCGGCTCCGGCGAAGGCCAGCGCGCCGAGGAGCAGCGCGATCCCGAGTCCGCCCTGCCCGACCGGGAAGCCGACCTGGCCCACGCCCTCGGAGAACAGCGCTCCCCACGCCGCGCTCGTGGTGGCGGCCGGGATGGCGACCACGACGAAGAGCATGATCAGTGCCACGAGCACGAACTGGATCTTCTCGACCGCCTGGTAGACGACCGGGGACAGGGTGAGGGTGATCCCGATGGCCACCAGCGCGGCGGTCGTGATCGGAACGACCGGTGCGTCTTCGCCCAACCCGAGTGCGAACGACGCGGTGGTGGCCGCGCCGGTCGCCCAGCCGGGCCAGAAGTTCTGCAGGAGCGCGAAGACGATGAACAGCCACCACCACGGCTTCAGAACCGGGTGAAGCCGGTGATCGCGGACTCCCCGGTCGCCAGCGTGTAGCGCTCGATCTCCATGTTGAGGAAGAACTGGATCGCGAACCCCACCACGGCGGCCCACATGAAGATGAAGCCGATCTGGGAGGTGATGTAGGGCCAGAGGATCATCTCGCCGGACCCGATGGCGGTGGCCAGGATGATGACGCTGGCCCCGGTCACGCGCCGCAGCGGCACGGGCTCCGGCAGGTCCCGAAACTCGACAGGTGGCAGGTACTTGCTCGGAAGGGTGACCTGGCCTCGTCCGCGACAGCTCAGCCGTTGCACCGTCCGGCCGGCGTCCGTTCACCCGATGCGGGCGTCGAGGGGCAGCTCGAAGTGCACCGTGGCGAAGCGGGGATCGCCCCGGTCCCCGCGATCGTCGCGGACCTCCACGACCGGCAGCGAGCGCCAGAACGGCTCGGCCGCCGGGACCCGGGTGTTGGTGTGCAGGTAGATCACCCGGAAGCCGCCGTCGGCGCGGACGAACCGCTGGCAGGCAGCCACCAGTCGACGCCCCAGCCCGGCCCGGCGGTGGCGGGGCAGCGTGGCCACCCGCAGCAGCTGGGCCACGGCGGGCCGGTCGGCGTAGCGGCGGTCCAGCTCTGCCGGGTGCGGCGGCACGTTCGGGCCGCCCACCCGGATCGCCGCGGTGGAGACGACCTCGCCGTCCGGGTCCACCGCGACGAACATGGCCTGGCGGGGGTTGTCGACGTAGGTCTCGACGAGCCGGTCGAGGTCCCAGTGCCACTGCGGCTGGTAGCCGTAGCCGAGGTCGGCCTCGGCGGTGTGCAGCACGACGGCGCGGGCGCCGGCCAGGTCCTCGGCGGTGACGGCGCGGCGGACGGTGTACTCGGCGGGCGGGTCCTGTCCCACGCGGCGGGCTCCTTGCGATCGGGGTCTCATGCGGTGGCGGCGGCCAGCGGGTCGGTCGGGTGAGCGGCCAGCAGGGCGCGGGTCCGCTCGTGGGCGGCGTCGGCGCGCAGCCGGCCCACCGGCAGGTCCTCGACGATCCGGCCCTCGGCGAGCACGGCGACGCGGTCGCAGAGCCGTTCGAGCACGTGCAGATCGTGGGAGACGACCAACGCGCTGGTGCCGTGCTCGGCCACGACCGCGGTCAGCAGCTCGATGAGCTCGGCCTGCCGGGTGACGTCGAGGGCGGACGCCGGTTCGTCGGCGAGCAGCACCCGCGGGCGCACGGCCAGCGCGCGGGCGATGGCGACGCGCTGGCACTGCCCGGTGGACAGCTCGGTGGGCCGGCGCCCGGCCAGCCCGCCCAGACCGAACGCGTCGAGCAGTTCCATGGCCCGGACGCGCCGAGCGGCGCGGTCGCCGATCCGGTGGAAGTCCAGCGGGTCGGCGACCTGTTGCGCGGCGGTGCGCCAGGGGTTGAGCGAGCCCCGCGGGTCCTGCGGGACGAGCTGCACCACCCGGCGGACCGCGGCCCAGCCCTCCGCGGCCGGATCGACGCCACCCAGGCGCAGCTCGCCGGCGTCGGGCCGCTCCAGGCCGAGCAGGCAGCGCAGCAGCGTGGTCTTGCCGTCGCCGCTGCGCCCGGCCACGCCCACCACCTCGCCCTCGGCCACGTCCAGGTCGAGCCCGTCGAGCACGGCGCCCGCGCCCGGGTGGGCCTTGGTCAGCCCGCGCACCCGGACGACGGCCGGGCCCTTCGCCGGCGCCCGCCGGCGCGGGGGCAGCGCCCACGGCACGTCGCGGACCAGCGCCCGGGTCGTCGGGTGGGCCGGCGCGCCGAGCACCCGCGCGGTCGGCCCGCTCTCGACCACCCGCCCGCCGTCGAGCACGAGCACCCGGTCGGCCAACGCGGCGGCCACGCCGACGTCGTGGGTCACCAGCACGACCGCGGTACCGGCCGCGGCCCGCTCCCGCAGCCGGTCGACCAGCTCCACCCGCGCCGGGCCGTCCAGCGCCGTGGTGGGCTCGTCGGCCAGCAGCACGTCCGGCCCGCCGGCCACGGCGAGGACGAACCCGACCCGCTGGGCCATCCCGCCGGACAGCGTGAACGCCCGCCGGTCGACCACCGCCGCGGGCCGGCCGAACCCGCTGGCGGCCAGCAGCGGCTCGACACCCGAGCGGTCGGCGCCGGCCTCGCGGACCAGCGAGCCGACCCGGCGCAGCGGGGTGAGCGCGAGCACCGGGTCCTGGAACACCAGGCCGATGCGGTCGCCGCGGGCCCGGCGGCGGGCCCGGGGGTCGGCGAGGTCGATCGGGCCGCGGCCACCGGCCAGCGCGAGCCGCGCGGCCCGCACCCGCCCGGGCGCCGGCACCAGCCCGAGCACGGCGCGCAGCACCGTCGACTTGCCCGAGCCGCTGCCGCCCAGCACCACCAGCACCTCTCCGGCGGCCACGTCGAGGTCGACGTCGTCGAGCACGGCGGCGCCGCGGTAGTCGACGGTGAGACCGCGCACGGTCAGCGCCGGGGTCACGGGCGCACCACCTGGGTGGAGCGGTCGAGCAGGTCGCGCAGGCCCTCCCCGACGCAGGTGAGCGCGAGCACCGTGACCAGCACCGCGAGCCCGGGGCCGAGCACCAGGTGCGGGCTCGACAGCGCCGCGCCGCGCGCGTCGGCGAGCATCGCGCCCCACTCCGGGTCCGGCGGCTGGGCACCCATGCCCAGGAACGACAGCCCGGCCACGGTGGCGATCAGCTGCCCGGTCTCCACGGCGACCAGCACCCCCACCGGGCCCACCAGCCGCGGCCGGACCTCGGTGCGCAGCAGGTGCAGCCGGGACGCGCCGAGCGCGCGGGCGGTGACCGCGGAGGGCTCGGCCAGCGCGGCGCGGACCAGCGCCCGGGTCAGCCGGGCGAACGGCGCCCACCACACCAGCAGCGCCCCGCCCAGCACCGCGGGCAGCGACGGGCCGCGCAGGCCGACGAAGGCCAGGATGACGATCACCGCGGGGAACGCGACGACGGTGTCGACGACGCGGCGTCCGAGGTCGTCGCCGCGCGGGCCGGCCAGCCCGATCACGGTGCCGACCACGACCCCGACGGCGACCACGGCGGCCATCGTGGCCGCGGTGACCAGCAGGGTCTGCCGACCGCCGTGCAGCACCCGGGACGCGGTGTCGCGGCCGAACCGGTCGGTGCCCGACCAGTGCTCTCCCTCCGGCGGGGCCAGCCGGGGACCGACCCGCTGCGCGGCCGGGTCGAAGGGGGCGATCCAGGGCGCGACCAGCACGACCAGCACCACCAGGGCCAGCAGCACCGAGCCTGCCACCACCAGGGCGCGCCCGGGCGGGCGCGCCCTGTCCCGCAGCCGCTCCCGAAGCCGGGTCCCGGCCCCGGCGCGGGCGCTGTCGAGCAGCCTCACGCCACGGCCTCCGCTCGGGCGTCACCGCGCGGGTCGACCAGCCGCTGGACGAGGTCGACGCCGCGGTTGACCAGGACCACCAGCGCGGTGGCCAGCACGACGTAGGCCTGGACCACGGGGTAGTCCTGGGCGGAGATCGCGTCGACGGCGTAGCGGCCCACGCCCGGCCAGCTGAACACGGCCTCGGTGATGACCGAGCCGGTGACCAGCGAGGCGAAGGCCAGCCCGCCCAGGGTGAGCGCCGGGGCCAGGGCCGGGCGCAGCACGTGCCTGAGCAGCGTGCGCCCCGCCGACGCCCCGCGGGCCTGGGCGGCCACCGCGTAGAGCCGTCCGCGCTCGGCGATCAGCGACGCCCGCAGCACCCGCGACAGCGTCGGGGTGACCGCGACGCCGAGCACCAGCGCGGGCAGCCAGATCCGCCCCGCGGTGGCCGGTCCGGCGATGCGGTACCCGGTCGCGGCCGTCGCGACCTGCAGCGCGAGGGTGCCGAGCAGGAACGACGGCACGGCCACCGTCGCCAGCGTCGCCAGCCGCACCACCTGGTCGGTCGGGCCGCCGGGGCGCCGGCTGGCCAGCAGGGCCAACCCCACGGCGAGCACGACGGCGACCGCGAACCCGCTCACGGCCAGCACCAGGCTGGCCGGCACCCGGTCGAGCACCTCCGCGCGCACCGACCGGCCGCTGACGTAGGAGGTGCCCCAGTCCCCGGTCACCATCCGGCCGAGCCAGCGCACGTACTGCTCGGGCAGCGGCCGGTCCAGGCCCAGCTCGACGCGCCGCTCGGTGCGGATGCGGTCGATGTCGGACCGGCTCAGCCCGACCCCGCCCGCCTCGCCCAGCTGGACGTCGACCGGGTCGCCCGGCGCGCTGCGCACCAGCCCGAAGACCAGCACGGAGGCGACCAGCAGCACGGCCAGCGTGCCGGCGAGCGCCCTGGCCCCGACGACCGCCGCGGGCCGCAGCACGATCACCGCTCAGCCGTCGAGGGTGTAGCCGGGCTGCACGAGGTTCTCGTACTGCAGCGGGTGCGCGACGAACCCGCCGACTCGGGCGGACACCGCGGTCGCCTGCGGGCGCGGGTGCACCGGGATCGCCGGCACGACCTCGGTGTGCAGGGCGTTGAGCTCCAGGACCGCCGCGGTGCGCTCCTCCGCGGTCGCCGCCGCGCTCGCCCGCTCGATCAGCGCGGGAACCTGCGGCAGGTCGTAGCGGCCGTAGTTGCCCGACCCGTCGGCGCCCATCTGCACCGCGAACAGGTTCGCCACGTTCCCCAGGGTGGTGAAGGCCGCGGTCTGGGCGTCCCAGTCGCCGCGCTCGCGGGCCTGCTGGACCAGGGCGTTGTCCACGTACGACAGCTCCACGGTGACGCCGAGCGAGTCCCACTGGGCCTGCAGCACCTCACCGGTCGGGCCTTCGGTGCCCCAGGTCTGCAGCCGCAGCACCAACGGGGCGCCGTCCTTGGCGCGGCGCCCGTCCGGACCGAGCACCCAGCCCGCCTCGTCCAGCAACCGGGCGGCCAGCGCCGGGTCGTGCCGGGTGAAGCCCTGCTCGTCGGCCTGCGGGTAGGCCGGGTTGGAGGCCAGCCAGCTCGGTGCGGCCCCGGTCAACCCCTCCCCGGCGATCTCGGCGACGGCGGCCCGGTCGACCGCCCAGGCCAGCGCCTGGCGCACCCGCTGGTCGGCCAGCGCGGGCGCGGCCGGCGAGGACGGGTTGAGGTAGACCGCCACGGTGTTGGCCGCCGGCGCGCCCTGCAGCCGAGTCCCTTCGGCGGTGCGCAGCTCGGCCACCGCCGAGGGCGGCAGCAGGTCCACGACGTCGGCCTGCCCGGCCAGCGCGATCTGGGCCCGGGCCTCGGGGTCGGTCACCTGCTGCACCGTGATCGTGTCGACCGCAGGCGCCTGCCCCCACCAGGTCGGGTTGCGCTCGAGGGTCAGTTCCTGCTCCGGAGCGAACGCGGTGACCCGGAACGGCCCGGTGAGGTCCGCGGTCGTGGCCGGGGCGGTGAGCCCGGCGTAGCTCGCCACGTTGTGGATCTGCAGCTCGTAGTGGGCGAGCGTGGCGTCCAGGTACGGGCTGGGGCCTGCGGTGGTCGCGGTGAGGGTGCGCGGGTCGACGACGTCGAACGTCACCTCCTCGACGAGGTCCGCGGCCAGCTCGTTGAGCACCCGGGAGCGCTCCAGCGACGCCCGCACCGCCTCCGCGTCGACCGGGGCACCGCTGTGGAAGGTGGCGCCCTCGCGCAGCACGACCGTCCAGGTGCCCGGTGCGGTGGCGGTCAGCGACTCGGCCAGCTCGGGGGCGACCGTGCCGTCGGGCCGGATCTTGGCCAGCGACTCCCCCGCCCCGAAGGAGCGCAGGTAGCTGGTGGTCAGGCTCTCCGCCGGGTCCAGCGCAGCGTTGATCTTGCTGACCGCCAGGGCCAACCCTCCCTCGCCGCCGCTGTCCGGTGCTGCCGGTCCGGTGCCGCAGGCGCCCAGCAGGACCAGCAGGACCACTCCGACGAGGACCACCACTCGACGCACCCGACGCTCCGTTCCTCACGTGCCGCAACCAGAACCGCCTGCGGAGCGTAACTGCAAACGATAATCATTCCTAGTAGTGTTGCTCACAGCGGTCACCTGCCTGATCTTCGCAGTCGCCAGTAATGTGCAACAGCATCCGGAGTTCGCCGACGCTCCGACCCGGACCGATGCCGTGAGGAGGCGCCCTGCGCACGCCGACCACCCACGCCGTGCGGCTGACCGCCACGAGAGGCCCCAAGCGCGCCCGGGTCGGGTCGGAGTACGTCCGGCACACGGACCCGACGTTCCTCAGCCGCTTCCCCGGCGCGCCGTGACCACCCCGCCTGCGCTGCTGCGCGACCCGGCGTTCCTGCGGCTGTGGGCCGGCACGACGGCCTCCGGCCTGGCCACCTGGGCGCTGCCGTTCCTGCTCGCCCTGGCCGTGCTCGACGGCGGGCTGTCCGCGCTCGACCTCGGCGTCGCGCTCGCCGCTCGCACCGCCGGCTTCCTGGTCGCGGTCCCGGTCGCCGGCGTACTGGCCGACCGCCACTCCCGGCGCGCCGTCGTCGGCTGGTCGGCCGGTGCGGCCGCGGTGGCCAGCCCGGCCATCGCCGCCGGCCTGTGCGGTTCGATGGCGCTCGTCGCGGTCGCCGCCGCCGTCGTCGGCACCGGCCAGGGCGCCTGCCGACCCGCCTTCCAGGCCCTGACCGCTGAGATCGTCCACGCCGACCGGCGCCAGCAGGCGAACGCCGCGATCACCCTCGCGGTCCGGGTCAGCGTGCTGGTCGCCCCCGGCGCCACGGCGCTGCTCGCGCTGGCCGTCGACCTGCGCGCGCTGGTCGACGCGACCGGCGCGCTGTGGGTGCTGGCCGCCGCCCTGCCGCCGCGCGGCGCTGCCCGGTCACGGACCGGACGAGCCGGCGCGTCGTTCCCGCGCGAACTCGGGGAGGGCCTGGCCGAGGCCCGCCGCCACCGCTGGTTCACCGCCGGGCTCGGCGCCCTCACCGCGGTCATCGCCACCGGCTACTCCGCGACCGCCGTCGTGCTGCCCCTCGTGGCGCGCGACCGCTACGGCAGCGAAGCCGTCCTCGCTGCAGCCACCACCGCGTACCCGGCAGGAGCCCTGCTCGGCGCCCTGCTGATCGCCCGCTGGCGCCCGCGCGCCCCCGGCTGGGTCGCCATGGCCGGGCTCGGCCTGTACGCACTGGCCCCGCTGGCGCTGCTGCTGCCCGTCCCCGCCGCCGTCCTGGTCGCCGCGTACGTGCTCGTGGGGGTGGGCATCGAGCTGTTCAACGTGCCCTGGTTCACCGCGCTGCAGCGCGAGGTCGAGCCCCGGCTGCTGGCCCGGGTCTCCTCGGTGGACTTCCTGCTGTCCTACGGCCTGGCCCCGCTCGGGCTCGCCCTCATCGCCCCGGCCCTCGACGCCTTCGGCACCGCTGCCACCCTGCTGGCCTGCGCCGTCGTGTGCGCGCTCGGCCCGGCCGCCGCCGCACTGGCGCCCGGGGCGCGCGGGTTCTCCCGGCCCCGCCCGCAGGAGGCCTGACGGCGCACCGACGCACGGCGCCAGTTCCTTCTCGGCTTCGCCACCGCGTGGACCACAGTGTGGCTTCGGGGGCCTCGATGGACCCGGCCGCGGCCTCGGCCAGGAACGGCTGCTGGGTCATGTTCGGCTGCGGATCCACCACGGTGACCGTGGCCTCGCCCCGGCGTAGCCGCTTCTGCAGCCGCAGGGCGCAGTACATGCCGACGTACCCCCCACCCACGATCAGGATGTGCGGGCTGCGTGGCTCGACGACGGTGGGCATCGGATCTCCCTGGAGGCTGCGACGGGGTGAGGACGACGAGGGGCAGTGGGCGCGACGTCCGGCGTTGGTAGTGCGCGACGGGGACGTGGTCGGTGAGCGGAGCGACATGGCACTCCCTCCCGAGGCCCGCGGTCGGTCGAGCGGGTGCGTGCGCCGCCCGAACTTGGCCATACCATACGGCACTGTATGGAGGCCGGTGGCGGCAGACAAGACGGTATGGTCTGGACCATGGCGAGCAGGCGGGACTGGCTGGACACGGGCCTGGAGGTGTTGGCCGAACTCGGGGCGCGGGCGCTGACCATCGAGCAGCTGACCACGCGGATGGGCCTGACCAAGGGCTCCTTCTACCACCACTTCGGCGGCACGGCGGGCTACGTCACCGCGCTGATGGCGCACTTCGAGGCCGAGCACACCTCCCGCTACATCCAGCGCGTCGAGCAGGACGCGGGGGCCGGCGCCCGGGTGCGGCTCCAGCGGCTGATCGAACTGGCGGTGAACCAGGACGAGGGACCGGCGCTGGAGGTCGCGATCCGATCATGGGCGCTGGAGAACCCGGAGGTCGACGCGGCGCAGTCGCGCGTCGACGCCACGCGGATCAGCTACCTGCGCCGGCTCTGCCGGGAGATCAGCGACGACGACGATGCGGACGACCTGGGACTGATGCTCTACCTGCTGGCCGTCGGCGCCGAGAGCGTTCGCCCGCCGGTGCCGCTGGCCCAGGTGGCGCGGCTCTACGACCGGGTGTTGCGGCTCGGCCCGGCGGACGACGGACCCATGGACGCCCGCAGCCACGCATCGTGACCACTCGAGCCCCTGCCCAGGGAGCCGACCGCATTGCCGACTTCGACGACGACCGACGCGATGCCGGCCGTGCGCGATCGTCACGGTGGGCGTGCGGTCACGGGCGTCGGCGAGCGCGGTGCAGTGCGACGACACCGAGACCCAGGTCGCGCCAGCCGACCTGCTCCCAGCCGGCGGCGGCGATGCGCCGGGCGAGCTCGGCCTGCGGGTACCAGGCGCGGACCGACTCGGCCAGGTAGCGGTAGGCGACGGGGTTGCTCGACACGCGCCTCGTGATCGCCGGCACGACGTGGTCGATCGCGACGTCGCGCGCCGCGCGGACCAGCGCACTGGGCGGGACGCCGGTCTCGCACACCACGAGGCGCCCGCCGGGCCGGGTCACCCGGGCGAGCTCGCGCAGGGCCTCATCGGGGTCCGCGACGTTCCGCAGCCCGAACGTCATCGTCACCGCGTCGAAGGCGCCGTCGCGGAACGGCAGGTGCAGCGCGTCGGCGGCGACCTTCGGCACGTCCCGGGCCGCGCCGGCGCGGAGCATGCCGAGGGAGAAGTCGGCGGCCACGCAGTACCCGCCAGAGCGCCGCAGCTCGTCGGTGGACACCGCGGTGCCTGCAGCCAGGTCCAGCACCCGCTCCCCCGGCCGCACCGCCAGCGCCCGGCGCGTCAACCGGCGCCAGCGCCGGTCCTGCCCGGCGGTGAAGACGGAGTTCGTGAGGTCGTAGCGCCGGGCGACCCCGTCGAACATGGCGGCGACGTCGTGCGGGTCCTTCCGCAGGTCCGCACGGGGCGAGTTCGCCGGACGACCGGACCCGCCGGCGCGGAGGAGCCGTCGCACGACCGGAACGTACCACTGGGTATGTCGCGGGGAGAAGGTCGCGGAACGGCCGCTCGCTGTGGCGATCAGGGCCCTCCCGCCGGCCGGGCCGCCAGACGAACGCCCCAGACCAGACCGTATGGTATGCTGTCCTCAGAGCAGCCACGGATTGTCGACTCCGCCTCGACCCGGTCGCGACACTCTCGCGCTCCTAACGCATGCGGCAGCGCATGACACTGCGAAGGGCATGATGTCGATGAGGCTCCCTGTCACCGAGCACACGGCCCGTCCGTGGCGCATCCATGAGATCGCGCCCGACTTCCGGGTCGAGGACGTGTGGGCCTACCGCACGCCCCGCGCCGGGCCGGACGACTTCCCCGCGATGCTGGCCGCGCTGCGGGCCGTCGGGGGGCTCAACGAGAACCCCCCGGTGGTCCGGCTCCTGTTCGTCGTGCGGTGGAAGCTCGGCGCCCTGTTCGGCTGGGACACACCCGATCAGGGCCTCCGGGGGCGGGTCGAGTCGCTGCGCGACCGGCTGCCGGCCGACTTGCGCCAGGACGCGACCGGGGCGGCGGTACCGAACACGCCATTCACCATGGTCTACGAGCTGCGTGACGAGTGCGCGATCGAGATGGCCAACAAGACCGTCCACGACGTCTGCCACCTGGGTTGGGTGCCGTCCGACGGCGGCGAGTACGAACTGCGGATGGCGGCCCTGGTCAAACCCAACGGCCTGTTCGGACGGCTGTACATGGCCGTGATCAAGCCGTTTCGACACCTCATCGTCTACCCGGCGCTGACCCGGAAATGGGAACGCGCATGGCGCGAGCGGAGCGTGCACCTCGGCGCGCGGAGGGACGAAGAACCCAGATGGTCAAGTGGGCAGTAGCGGCCGCACGCGATGTCGACGACGGGATGCCTCATGGCGGAAGCACGGACCCGACGAATCATGGCATGCTCGCCGGACGAATTCCTCGAGTTCGCGCTCGATGTCGAACGATACGCCGACGTGGACGACAAGCTCGGGCGGTTCGACTGGGTGCACCGCCGGGGAGATCACGTCGAATTCAAGTTCCGTCCCAGGATGCCCGGGATACCGATCCCCGCGCCGAAGATGGTCGCACAGGGCGTCCTCACTCCGGGTGAGCGCGTCGACGTCGGGCTCTCGCCGTGGCCGAGGAGCAAGCTCTGGCACCGGCTGATGACGTTCAGCGCGAGTTTCGTGTGCGAGCCCGTCGAGAACGGGACCCTGGTGACCAGGACGATGTCGGTTGAACTCACCCCGGCGCTGCGGTGGCTGCTCGATCCCGTCCTACGCCGCGAGCTGCCGAAGAGCATCGAGTCCGAGGTCGAGAAGGCCGAGGCCTACATCGACCAGCGCTGCAGCCGAGAATGAGATCTGCTGCTCGGGAGGTCCGTCCGCGTCCCGTGAGGCCGAACCTCCCGGGCATCCTCACGCCTTGCCGGGTGACACCACCTCACCCGCCAGGGAGTCGCCATGCCCGCCCTCGAATTCCTCATGGTCCGCCCCGTCCACCGGCTGGAGGGCTGAGCGGTGTCGGCAGGGGCCGTGCACCGGGCTCGGACCACTGCGCACTGGGCGGCGGCCGCGCTGCTGCTCGACGAGCACCGGCGGTGGGTGGCCGCGGCCGTTGGCGCCGACGTCACCGCGGCGCAGCCGGCCGCGAGGGACGAGTTCGCCGACCCGGCCCGGTTCTACCGACCCCCCGACGCCGCGCTGGTCCTCGCCCAGGTGGGCGAGCGGCCGGCCGGGATGGTCGGGGTGCACCGGCTGACCCGGTCGGCCGCCGAGCTCAAGCGGATGTACCTGCGGCCCTGGGCCCGCGGGCGGGGCCTGGGCCGGGCCCTGCTCGCCGAGGCCGTGGCCGCCGCGGACGACCTCGGGTTCGACGAGCTGCTGCTGCAGACCCATCCCGGCGCGATGCCGGCCGCGCACCACCTCTACCGCGGGTACGGCTTCCGGCCCGCCGAGCCGTTCCACGACCTGGGCGTGCCGGGCGTGCTGACGTTGGGGCTGGACCTGGCGGGCCGGCGGGCCGGGGCGGCGCGGTGATCCGCGGGCCGCGGGCGCTGGTCGCCGCCGCGGTCACCGCGGGCGCGGTCGCCGTCGGGACGACGATCTCCCTCAGCGCTCTGAGCACCGAGCTGGCCGGGGAGTTCGACGTCGGGCCCGCCGCGGCGGCCGCGCCGTTCTCCACGGCGCTGTGCGTGGCGCTGCTCGCCGGGGCCGCGACCGGGCCGATCGCGCAGCGCCGCGGCGCCCGTCCGCTGCTCGCGGCCGGTGCGGTCCTGCTGCCGGCCGGATCGGCCGTCGTGGCGGTCACCAGCTCCTTCCCGCTCGCCCTGCTCGCGGCCGGGCTCGGGGTGGGCGGTGGCGCGGGCTGCGTCCTCGTGCCGGTGCTGACCGCGGTCGGGACCGGGGTCGGCCGGCATCGGGCGACCGCGTTGGGCGTCGCAGCCGCAGGTGGGCCGCTCGGGACCGCGGTCCTGCCGCCGGCCGCGGTCTGGCTGGCCGAGCGGGACGGGCCGCGGGGGGCCCTGCTCGGCCTCGCCGTCGTGTCGGCGGTGCTGCTGGCCGGCTGCGCGGCGACGGTCCACTCCGGTCCCGGCGCGGCGAGCGCCCGGCCGGGCCCGGTCCGGACGCCCGGGTTCGGCCGGCTCTACCTGGCCGCTGTCGCGCTGTCCGGCGCGGTGTTCGTGCCGCTGGCGCACCTGCCCACCTACGCGGCCGCCCACGGGCTCGGCCTGCCGTTCGCCGCGGCGATGCTCTCCACCCTGAGCGTGTCCGGGGTGGCCGGGCGGTTGCTCTGCGGCGCGGCCGCCGCGCGGTTCGGCGCCCGGACCGGCCTGCGGGCCGCCGCGCTCGGACTGGTCGTGGCGCTGGGCCTGTGGCTGGTCGCCGGCGCCGACCCGCTGCTGCTCGTCGCGTTCGCGGTGGTGTTCGGCGTGGCCAACGGCGCCTACGTCGCGCTGCTCCCGGAACTGCTCGTCGAGCTGCACGGGCCGGCCGGCCTGGGGGCCCGGCTCGGACTGCTGCACACCGCGTCCGCCGTCGCCGCGCTCGTCGGTCCGACGTCGGCCGCGGCGATGACCGCGTGGACCGGAAGCCCGGGAGCGGCGATCGTCGTGGCGGCGGGGGCCGCGCTGGTCGGCTGGTCGGCTCTCCGCGAAGCATCCACCCACCCCCGGGCCGCCGCCGTGCCCGCTCCCACCGAAGGAGGATCCCGATGACCACCGCACAACGGCTCGCGGTACCCGCCGACATCCCCCGGATCGCCGCGCTGATGCGGACATCGGTCCGCACGCTGTTCCCGCGGTCCTACTCGGCCGACCAGACGGCCAGCGCCGCCCGCTACCTCACCGAGCCCGACCCCGCGCTGATCGAGGACGGCACCTACTTCGTGCACGAGGCGGACGGCGAGATCGTCGCGTGCGGGGGCTGGAGCCGGCGCGGGCGGCTGCACGCCGGAACCGGGGCAGGGGCCGACGACGACCGCCTGCTGGACCCGGCCACCGAACCGGCCCGGGTCAGGGCGATGTTCGTGCGCGGCGACTGGACGCGCCGCGGCCTGGGCCGCGCGGTGCTCGCCGCGAGCGAGCAGGCGGCCCGCCGGCGGGGCTTCGCCGCTCTCACCCTGATGGCGACGCTGCCCGGCGTGCCGCTCTACGCCGCCTACGGCTTCGCCGAGGTCGAGCGGGTCGCCGTCGCCCTGCCCGACGGGGTGGTCCTGGACTGCGCCGAGATGGCCATGCCCCTCCGTCCCTCCCGACCCGGGGACCCGATCGGCCTGGTCTGACCGCTCTGTCGCCGCGGTGCGCGGCACGCGACACTGACCCGGTGCTACTGGGCCGGGACGGCGAGGTCGCGGCCCTGCGCGGCCTGCTGGCGCACCACCGGCTCGTCACCGTGACCGGCGCGGGTGGTGTCGGCAAGACGGCGCTGGCCCGGGCGGGCGCGTCGGCCTCGCCGTCGTCGGTGACGAGCGAGCTGGCCGAGGTGAGCAGGCCCCAGGAGGTGCCCGACGCGGTCGCCGCCGCGCTGGGGTTCCCGTCGCTGGCCGCCGCGCTGCTCGCGCCGCGGCGCGACGGGCTGCTGCTCGTGCTCGACAACTGCGAGCACGTCCTCGACGCCGCCGCCGACACCGCTGCCCGACTGCTCGACGGGCGCCCCGAGCTCACGGTGCTCGCCACCAGCCGCGAACCGCTGGGACTGGCCGACGAGCGGATCCTGCCGCTGGCCCCGCTGGCGCTGCCGGCCGTGGACGACCCGGACCGGCTGGCCGATTCCCCCGCCGCTGCGCTCCTGCTGGCCCACGCCCGGGCCGCGGGGCACGAACTCGTCCTCGACGTCGCCGGCGCGGCCGCCGTCGCCGCGCTGTGCCGGCGGCTCGACGGCCTGCCGCTGGCGCTGGAGCTGGCCGCGGCGCGCACCCGCAGCCTCACCCCCAGCGAGATCCTCGCCCATCTCGACGACCGGCTCGACCTGCTCAGCCGCGCGGACCACCGGGGCCCGCGCCGGCACCGCAGCCTGGAGGCGGCGATCAGCTGGTCCTACGACCGGTTGCCGGAGCCGACCGCCCGCTTCTTCGACCGGCTGGGCGTGTTCGCCGGCCGGTTCACCGCCGACGAGGCGCGCGTGGTCGCCGGTGCGCCGGATGCCGACCGGCTCACCATCGCCGACCGCCTCGACCACCTCGTCGGGCAGTCGCTGCTCACCGTCCGGCAGCAGGACGGGCGGAGCTGGTACGGGCTGCTGGAGACGCTGCGGGCGTTCGCCCGCGCCCGCCTGGTCGAGCGCGGTGAGTTCGACGAGGCCCACGATCGCTGGGTGGACCGGCTGGTCGCGCGGGCCGCCGGCACCCGGTGGGGCACGGAGCCGTCGGAGGGCCCCGAGGTCCGGTCCGTCACCCGGGCCGCGCAGACCGACCTCCTCGATGCCCTGCACTGGTGCCTCGCCCACGACGACACGCCCGAACGGGCGGGCTCGCTCGTCAGGCAGGCCGTCGTGGTCGTGCACGGCGCGCGCCCGGAGCCGGTCATCGAGGTGGGCGAGGACCTGCTGCGCCGCTGGCCCGACCCGCGGTCCCGGGCGTGGCCGGAGTTCGCGGCCGTCGCCGCGTTCGCGCACATGGTCGTCCGGTCGACCGACCGCGCCGCCGAGCTGGCCCGCCGAGCCCTCGACGCCGATCCCAGCCCGTTCGCCGCCGTGCTGGCCCTGCGCACCCTGTACTTCCACGACCTGCTCGCCGGTCGGCCCGCCCGGGCGCTGCGCTGGGCCGACCAGGCCGTGGCGCGCGCCGACGCGGGGGACGAGCCGGGCTGGGCCAGCGAGATGCGCACGTTCCGGGCCAGCGCCCTTGCCGCCCTCGGCCGGCTCGACGAGGCCGCCCGCCAGGCCGGTGACGCGCACACCAAGGCCGTCGCGGCCGGCGGCGGTTTCCCGGAGGCCCTCGCCGCGCTGGCCTGCGCCACCATCCTGACGATCGACGATGTCGACCGCGGCCGGGCCACCCTGACCGCCCTGGCCGAGCGGACCCGCGCAGCGGGCTACCCGCTGGTCGAGGGCCCGTGCCACTGGACCCTGGCCGGCATCGCGCTGCGCGAGGGCCGCGCGGCCGCCGCCGCGGACCGGCTCGTCGCGGCGCTGGAGGTGTTCGTCCGGATCGGGCACGCCGTGCCGCTGCAGGTCACGCTGCGGTTGATCGCCGAGCTCGCCGGGGCCGTCGGGCACGGCCAGGCGAGTGCGGTCCTGCGGGAGGCCGCAGGCAGCGCCCGGACCTTGACGCTCTACGAGTGGGAGTGGCGCGACCGGCTCGCCGACGTCGCCGCCCCCGCCGGGCCGTCGACGGTGCCCGTCCGCCACGCCGTCGCCCTCGCCCGCCGGGAACTCGCGACGATCGCCGGGTCCGCATCCGCTGACAACCGGTTCGTGCTCGACGGGGCGGTGTGGACGGTCTCCTTCGCCGGGCACACCGCCCGGCTGCCCGACGCCAAGGGCCTGCACGACCTCGCGACGCTGCTCGGCAGGCCAAATGCGGAGGTGCACTGCACGGAGCTGATCGGCGCGCGGGTCGAGCAGCCCGACACCGGCGAACTGCTCGACCCGCAGGCCCGGCGCAGCTACGAGGCCCGGATCATCGAGCTGCAGGACGTACTCACCGAGGCCGAGGACGCGGCGGACCTCGGGCGGGCCGGGGCCGCCCGCACCGAGCTGGACCTGCTCGTCGACCAGTTGGCCGCCGCCACCGGGCTCGCCGGGCGGCCGCGCCGCGGCGGAGGGTCCACCGAGCGCGCCCGCAGCGCCGTGACCTGGCGGATCCACGCCGCCATGCGCCGTGTCGAGGAGGCGCACCCGGCGCTCGGCCGGCACCTGCGTGCGAGCGTCCGCACCGGCACCCGGTGCTGCTACGCACCGGAGCAGGAGACCGCCTGGGACCTGCGCTCCGCGGTAGGAGCGCCGCGCTGAATCGGCGCTGCGGCGCCGGTCGACGGTCGGCGTCCGCGGCTGCTGCACCCGATGCCCGCGGATCGAGCGGGGCCGCGATCCGGTCGATTCGCGTGACGGTCCGACTCAGCAGATCACTCGTGGCAGGGGCGCCTACCCCACATCCCAAGCCCTACGTCGTCGGGCGATCAGGCGTATGCCGCGGTCCGCGAGGCGATCATGACGGGGGTTCTGCCTCGGGGCGGCAAGGTGACCGAGCGCGGTCTGGCCGAGTCGCTCAAGATCAGCCCCACGCCGGTGCGCGAGGCGCTTCGACGCCTCGAGCAGGATCGCCTGGTGAAACGCGAGGGACCCCGGTCGGTGCGGGTGGCGCAGTTCGACGACGCCGAGTCGCTGCAGATCACGATGATCGAGGACGCGCTGCGCGCACTCGCGGCCCGGCTGGCGGCCGTGAACGCGTAGCAGTACTAGTGGCCCGTCACGCAGCCTTGGCCGGGTAATGGGTCCAGGTCCGGATCGGTGACCCGACCGCGAAGTTGACCTTGGGCTCGGCGTGGATGTTGTGCCAGCGGACGTAGCCGGCGATCGCCGCGTTCTGCTCGGCGTGGCTGCGGTGATCGGTGCCGTTGAGGGCGAAGTAGCGCAGCGCGGCGAACTCGCTCTCGATCCAGTTCAGCCAGGACCGGTAGGTCGGCAG
>NZ_JAGSOV010000017.1 GCF_023898865.1 Pseudonocardia humida | reverse complement strand
ACCTACCACCGGCGCCGCCGCCAGCTCACGCTGGGCCGGTTGACCCCGGTTGAGTACGAAGCAATGATCACCAGACCTGCCGCACAGGCGGCCTGACTGACCTGTCACCTATCGGTGCAGCAGTCCCCATCCCGCGCCGCTGGGCAGTCGAGCGCACGTTGGCCTGGCTGACCGCGCGCCGCCGCCTGGCCTGTGACTACGAACGCGACCCCGCGGTGTTCGATGCGATGATCTGCTGGGCCGCGATCAACACCATGCCCGCCGTCTCGGCCGCGGCGGACGACCAGCCATCCGCCGGCGGCGCCGGACGTTCCCGGCGCGCGGCTGACCCATCTCAACACGCTCCTGGTCCCGACTGGCTGAACGGCGAATCGGGACTCGTTCGCCGTGCGGAATCCTCGCAGGAATCGAGACGACTTTCGAGTTCCGAATGGTGGATGCGGAGATCGCCGTTCGAGTTGGGTCCTCGGTCAGTTCGGTCATGACCGGTCCTCCGGTTGCGGGGTGATCGAGGGTCGACGGGAGGTGTAGCCGAGGCGAGGGCGTCGGTCCGTCGGGTGTGGTAGGTAGCGAGTCCAGGCGTGGGTTGGCCGCCTGGCACACCTCGGTTCGGCAACAGCCACCCCTTCGTGGCGCAGTGTCGCCCGTTGGTGACGAAACCGCTGCGCAACCCGGTCGTTGTTCCGTGGTCGCCGCGCTGGCGTACAGAATTGAGGGAAGAGTCGAATGTCGTCATTGTCCAGGTACCTACCGGGTAGGCGTGGAACGCGGGCCGCCGCCATGCTGACCGGCTTGGTGGCGCTGTCCTCAGCGGCACTGCTGGCGGTCGCGGGGAGCGCTCAGGCGCAGACGGCGGTGTCGCTGGGCACCGCCGAAAGCTTCGCGGTTCTCGGCGCGGAGGAGGTCACCAACACCGGCCCCACGGTGGTGAACGGCGACCTCGGGGTGTCCCCCGGTTCCGCGATCACCGGGTTTCCGCCCGGGATCGTGAACGGGACGATCCACGCGGGCGATGCCGTCGCGGCCATGGCCCAGGGTGGCGCGAGGGCCGCGTTCATCGCTCTCGCGGCACAGCCCTGCGATGCCGACCTCACGGGTCAGGATCTGGGCGGCCTCACGCTCACGTCTGGTGTCTACTGCTTCTCGTCGTCGGCCCAGTTGACCGGCACCCTCACCCTCGACGCCGAAGGGGATCCCGACGCCGTATTCATCTTCAAGACCGGGTCCACGCTCACCACGGCTTCGGGCAGTGACGTCGTTCTGATCAACGGCGCCCAGGCGTGCAACGTCTTCTGGCAGATCGGCAGCTCCGCGACCCTCGGGACCGACACCACGTTCGTCGGAAACGTCATCGCCGAGGCATCCATCACGGCGACGACCGGCACGACCGTGTCCGGCAGGCTGCTGGCCTTGACCGGCGCCGTCACGCTGGACTCGAACGTCATCACGAGGGCGACCTGTGATGACGACGTCATCCCTGGTGATGGTGACGATGACGGCACCCCTGGTGGCGGTGACGATGACGGCACCCCTGGTGATGGTGACGATGACGGCACCCCTGGTGATGGTGACGATGACGGCACCCCTGGTGATGGTGACGATGACGGCACCCCTGGTGATGGTGACGATGACGGCACCCCTGGTGGCGGTGACGATGACGGCACCCCTGGTGGCGGTGACGATGACGGCACCCCTGGTGATGGTGACGATGACGGCACGCCTGGTGGCGGTGACGATGACGGCGCCCCTGGTGATGGCGATGGCAAGGGCCACGAGGGCAAGGGCCAGGAGGGCAAGGGCCACGACGGCAAGGACCAGGACGACAAGGGCCACCAGGACAAGGGCCACCAGGACGAAGGCCACCAGGACGAGGGCCACCAGGACAACCAGCAGCACCACAAGACCTCGTAGGGCCAGCGCACCACCACAGCGGCTGACCGCGGCTCCAGAGCCGCAGCAAACCGGCGACATGGGCTGATCGCCGCCGCGTCGGACAACACACGAACGGCTCCTGACCCGCGCCTGCGTTGGTCAGGGGCCGTTCGCCCGCGTGTGGCGGTGAAGGATCCGACCTTCCTGGATTGAGCCGACGGACTTGCCGGGGGTTCGGCCATGGAGCGGGCAAGCGGGTGGACGAAGTGCTGTCGACCTGACACAGCCCCGCCTTCTGTCGACGGCTGCTACTCCGGACGGCTGATCTCCCGACTGCACGTCCGTCGGCTCAGCCCGCGAAGGTTCGAATCCTTCACCTGCCACACCCCAGGGTCGACGGCCCCTGACCAGCGGAGACGCCGGTCGGGGGCCGTTCTCGTCGGCTCCGGGACGCGTGGCCGTCAACGGCCGAGCACGGTGTCCGTAGTCCCTGCACGGCACGGCGGCGCCTCGAGCCCCGGCAGGGCGGGTGGCTGGCGGTGCTCACGGGTGGAGCGGGAACTCCCCGGACGATCGAGGCCAGGACGGCGGCGGCGAACCTCAACGGCACACCCGTAGCGTCGTGGGCGCGGCCGTGCCGGCACGGGGAGTTCGCCCGATCCGGGAGCGGCCGAACCGGGTGGTCGGAACCGATCGGTTACCAGTGAAGTCTGATCAGAGGTAACATGGGTTCGTGCGCGAGAACCGGCCGCTCGACCCCGCCCCGGAACCGCTGGTCCCGGCCCAGGACCTGGTCAACACCTGGTTCGGCCGGCTCGCAGGCGACGCGGAGGAGGGCTTGGCGACCCCGGTCGACCTCGCCCGGTGGTGCCGCGCCCACGGCGTCGACGTCGCCGACGACGGGGTCACCGACGCCGACCTCGACCTGGCCCTGGTGGTCCGGGAGGGCGTGCGGGCCGCGCTCGCTCCGCACAACGACTCGGTGCAGCCCCAGGACGCGCAGGCGCTGGCCCGGCTGCGGGACGTCGCCGGCGAGCTGACCCTGGCGGTGTCGTTGGCCGCGGCGCAGCCGGCGCTGGTGCCGGTCGGGTCCGGGGTGCGGGCGATGCTGGCCCGGGTGCTGGCCGGTCCCGTCGTCGCGGGCGACCAGACCTGGCGGCGCCTGAAGGTGTGCCGGGACTGCCGCTGCCGCACGGCGTTCTACGACTACTCCCGCAACGGGTCCGGGGTGTGGTGCTCGATGGCGGCCTGCGGGGCCGCGAACAAGCAGAAGGCCTTCGTCGAGCGCCGTCGCGACCGCACCATCGCGGCGCGCGCCGCGCGGGGGGCGTAGCGGAGCCGACCAGGCACCCGTCCACCTCTCATCCGGCGGCGCCGGACGGGTCCCGTCGCGGTCGGGCGCCCGCGCGCTCGCGGCGGCGCTCGACCAAGCTACGGTGCTTGCTCGCCGTGCCGCGGCCCGCCATCGAGCACCACACCCCGGACCCGTGGCGCGACCGGTCGTAGAACGCGGTGCGGCACCTCGCGTCGCGGCAGATCCGCGCCCGTCGCCACTGCGTCGGGCCGGCGGTGACCGCGGCGGCCAGGGCGGCGGCCCGCACCGTGCGCACCCCGCTGCGGCCAGGACGGGTTCCGCGGGCATCACCTCGCCCCCGCCGGCACTTGACCTCAACCGGAGTTGAAGTTCTACGGTCCTGATCGACTGGCGCGAAGTCGTGCACACGACGTTCGAGGAGCAGGCAATGATCGTCACCATCGCCAGGGTCTCCGACCCCGATCGATTCCTGAAGGTCTTCGAGACCGTCGGCGTGGAGAAGCGGCGGCAACACGGCTGCCGGGGCGCCCGGGCCTACTTCGACCCCGACGACGCGCACCGGGTGTGGTCCGTCTTCGACTGGGACGCGAAGGACTACGAAGGGTTCCTCGCAGACCCTGACATCCCGGCCATCGCACGAGAGCTCGGGCTCCAGGCGCCCCCGGTGCACGCCGTCGCCGCTACCGAGCTCGACGCCTGACCGCCACACCGGGAGCTTCCCCATGGCTGTCACGCCCTCGCAGGCTCGCAGGTTCAGCTCGGCGATCGGCGACGACGCCGTCCACTTCGGAGACCGGATCCTCATCGCCCCCGCCCTCGGCAGAGAGGACAGCAGGTCGATGAGCGCCTACACGTCGTTCTTCCACGCGGGGGCGCGTGCCGACCTGCCGGCCCCGTACGAGGAGGTCTGGGTGGTGCTCAGTGGGGCGCTACGGGTGGGCGCCGGGGGTGACGCCGTGACAGTGCGAGCAGGCGACTTCGTGCACGTCCCGGAGCAGGCGCCCGGGATCGTCGAGGCCCTCGAGGACACCACGATGGTCTGTGTGTCGGTGCCCGCCCACTGAGCCTCTCCAGCGTGCTGGGCGGGCTCGGGCCGACGCGGTGCGGTGTCCTCGAGATGAGTGATGCCGCCACGACAACGGCTGACGCGGCGCGGGGTTCGCCGCCCGCAACGCGCTGGAAGATCCTCCGCAAGATCCGCTGCTGCCCGCACCGGGCCACCAGTCCGGTCAAGGCCGTGCTGGTCCTCATCCCGCAGATCACCCGGTCACTTGTGACCAGCTAAAGCTGTTGACGGGTCACAGTGTGACCGGATACGTTAATTGGGCGGTCACACCAGCGCCGCGCCGGAAGACCGAAGGAGTGGCCGACGTGTTCCGTGGCTTCGCGACCCTCAACCTCTACGCCGACGACCTCGTCGCCGCCCGCGACTGGTACTCGCAGCTGTTCGGCGTCGAGGCCTACTACGCCTACCCGGCGGCCCCGGCCGCGCCGGCCTACGTCGAGTTCCGCATCGGCGACGACGCCGACGAGATCGGCTTCATCGACCGCCGCTACGCCCCGCCCGGCGCCCGCACCGGCTCGCCCGGCGGCGCCGTCATGCACTGGCACGTCGACGACCTGCCCGGCGCGCTGGCCCGGCTGCTCGAGCTGGGCGCCACCGAGTACCAGCCGATCGTCGAGCACGGCGACGGCTCCGGGTTCGCCACCGCCTCGGTCGTCGACCCGTTCGGCAACGTGCTGGGCGTCATGCACAACCCGCACTTCCTGGAGATCGCGCAGTCGCGCGAGCCCGCCGTGGAGACCGTGTCGTGAGCATCGCCGACGGCGGGGCGGTGGACGTCGTGCACGCGAGCTGCCCCGCCGAGTGGCGCGCCTGGCTGGAGCAGCGGTCGGCCTCGCGGCCGCAGGCCTGGCTGGTGATCCCGCACGCCCGCTCCGGGCGGGCCGGGGTCTCCCACCGCCAGGCGATCGAGGAGGCGCTGTGCTTCGGCTGGATCGACGGCCTGGCCCGCCGGCACGACGCCACCTCGTGGCGACAGCGGTTCAGCCCGCGCTCGCCGCGCAGCGCCTGGAGCAGCATCAACCGGGAGCTCGTCGCGGAGCTCACGCGGGAGGGCCGGATGGCTCCGGCGGGGCTGGCCGCGGTGGCGACGGCCCAGCGCACCGGCATGTGGGAGCTGCTCGCCGACGCCCAGGCCGGGATCGTCCCGCCGGAGCTGCGCGCGGCGCTCGACGAGGTGCCGGGCGCGGCCCGGGGCTGGCTGGCGTGGTCGCCCTCGGCCCGCCGCGCGGCCCTGGAGTCGCTGGCCCGCGCCAAGCGGCCCGATACCCGGACCCGGCGGATCGCCGCCGTCGTCACCGCGGCGGCGGCCGCGCCGGTCGGCGGCGCTCCCTCGCCCCGGTGAACCCGGGCGCGGGCCACCTCACCAGGAGCCCGCGACCGCACCGATCCACAGCCCCGCGGCAGGGCGCCCGGCTACCGGGGCCCGGTCACCGGGTCCGCCACCGACACCCGGCGCAGCAGCCGCAGCTGCCCCAGCTCGGCGGCGTTCTTCATCAGCTCCGCGGTCACCCACGCGGCCATGTCGGCGACCGTCCGGTCGGACCCGGGCGGCCACGGGAACGGGGCGGGGGCGTCGAGGGCGTCGTCGGTCAGCTCGTCGAGCACGACCACCCAGTCGGCGTGCAGCTCGCGCAGCCACGTGACGGTGCCCGACGTGCTGCCCGGCCACGTGACGGCGGTGCGCTCGCGGGGAGGCCGGCCGCGGGCGTGGTCGAGGGCGGTGCCCCACCACCAGCCGATGTGCCAGGTCAGCCAGGCCCCGGTCGGGACCGGGACGGGGTCGAGCTCCTGGTCGGACCAGTCGGGCACCCACGCGCCGTCCGGGCCGGGGCGGACGGTCCAGCACAGCGGGGCGGGCTCCCACAGCAGGTCGTCGGGGTCGAGGCGGTCGAGGTGGTACTCCAGCAGCGACCAGGTCAGGTCGAGCTGCCGGCGCAGCAGGTCGGAGCGCGAGCCGGGCACCGGCGGATCGTGCCAGCCGCCGCCCGGGACGGGCAGCCGGTTTCGGGTCGGCACGCCCACCCGCGGTGGCGTGGAAATCGACCCGGGCCGCCGACCGCCGTGGATACGGTGCCGCGGTGCGGACCCGGCTGAGCCAGATCGTCGTCGACTCCACCGACCCGGCGGCGCTCGTCCGCTTCTGGGCCGCCCTGCTCGGCGGCGAGGCCGTCGACCGCGCCCGGGGCTGGTCGCACCTGGACGCCCCCGGGTTCCCGCGGATGGCATTCCAGCCGGTGCCCGAGGCGAAGGCGGTCAAGAACCGGCTGCACCTCGACGTCGAGGTCGACGCGATCCCGGACGCCACGCGGGTCGCGATCGGCCTCGGGGCGGTCGCCGTCGGCGGCGCCACGACCGACGCGCAGGGCTCGTTCCAGGTGCTGCGCGACCCGGAGGGCGACGAGTTCTGCCTGGTCAGCGGCTGATCGCCGCGACGATGTGTCCGGTTCGGGATCCGCGGGTACTCCCGGTCCATGCCCATCATGAACCGCATCCGAGGATTCCTCTCCAGCCCGCAGGGTCGCCGGGTCACCGACCAGGGCCGCCGCGCCGCCGCGAACCCGCGCAACCGCGAGCGCGCCCGCGGCATGCTCGCCCGCCTGCGCCGGCGCTGACGCCCGCGGCACCCCGAGACAACGGCCCCCGACCGCACCCCCCGCGGCCGGGGGCCGTTCCACGTCCGGGCTCAGCCGATCGCGGCCAGCTCGCCGACCGCCGCCTTCTCCGCGGCGTGCGCGGCCCGCAGCCGGTCGGCCAGCCCGGCGAACAGGTCGTCGCGCTCGGGCGTGGTCAGCGGCGGGGCGGCGTCCACCTCGGCGCGCAGCGCCCACAGCTCGGCGGCGGCCGCCTCGGCATCACCTGCCCCGGCGTCGCCCTCGGCCACGACGGCCTGCTGGACGGCCGCGGTCAGCTCCCGCAGCCGCGCGAACTCGGGGACGTCCACCGGCAGTGCGGTCTCCGCGACCTCGTGCCACGCCGCCGCGGCGGCTCGCCACGCGCGTGCGGCCGGGGCCGTGGCGCCGACCAGGGGTTCGACCTCCTCCAGGAACGCGGCGGTGAGGTCGCGCAGGTGACCGCCGGTCATGCCGGCGGGTGAGGCGCCCTCCCACACCGAGGTCAGTGCCCAGGCCAGGCCGTGGCCGTCGGCGAACACGCGCGGCCAGCCCTTCGCGGCCCGGGCGTCGGTCACCGTGCGGGCCCACTTCGCCCACGCGGGCAGCGCGAACGACGTCGACGTGCCGCCGAGGCGGGTGGCGCAGTCCGCGATCGCCTCCAGCACCGCGCCGCGCAGCACCTCCTCCGGCACATCGCCCTCCGGGCGGGGCACCACCATCAGGTTCCGGTACGAGCCGACGCGGGCGCGGGCCGCGTCGAACCGGCCGACGGGCACGGTCAGCGGGGCCAGGGTGCGGTCGTCGAGGCGGTAGCGGTCGCCGTCGCGCCCGTGCACGACGACCGGGTGCCCGCCCATCCCGTCGAGGATCGCCGGCAGGTGCCAGTACCCGGCGACGTACCGGTCCGGCCACACCAGGGCGGGTGTGCCCGCGTCGAGGGCGGCGCCCAGCGTGCGCGCCGCGGTCACCGCCCCGCCCGTGCGCTCGACGGCGGCCGGGACGCCCAGCCGCTGCAGCGCGGCCAGCGGCGCCCGGTCGATGTACTGCCACTGCGCGGAGAACCCGAGCACCACCGGCCGGCTGCCGTCGCGCTCGAACTCCCACAGGATGTAGCCGGCCCCGGGCCCGCCGGCCAGCCCGAAGAGCACCGCCTCGGACAGCTCCGCCCCCGCGGCGCGGACGCCGTGGTGGGCCAGGACGCCGGCCAGCGCCGCCGAGACCGGGTGCGTCCCGCCGCGGAGCCGGTAGCCCCCGTGCGCGACGGGTGCGGGCGCGCCGGCCACGTGCCGGCGCGCGGTGCTGTAGCTCTCGCCGGTGCGGGCCATCCGCGCGCGGATGCGGAGCTTGAGCTGCTTCTGACGGGTCATGACCGCTCCCACGGCCGGGCGGCGGGCGCGGACACCCACGCCCCGCGCACCGCCCCCGGCCGGTTGAGCTGGTCGTGCACCGGTCGTGGGCTCGGGCCGAGGCTCTCGTGGTCCCCTCCGCCTCCGCACCGCCGGGTCGCGTGGGGGCCCGATCAGGAGGTCCGGCGTGGCCGACGCCGTGCCGGGATTCTGGCACACGCGCCCGAGGACCAGAAAGGGCTCACCCGTGGCCGTCGACGTCCATCCAGCGGGACGTCGAGCAGGCCGTCGAGCGGGGCAGCCCGGCCCCGGCCAGCGCGCCCAGCAGGGCGGTGCGCCGGGGCAGCGCCTCGACGGCCGGGGCGCTGCGGGCGATGCACACGGCCGCGACCCCGGGACGCGGACGACGTCGTGCGAGCCGCCGCTGACGACCGTGGCCCCGCCGAGCGCGGTGCCGGGCAGCAGCGCGTCGGCGAAGGCGAGCTCGCGCTCGTCGGGTGGGCGGGGCCGCACGGCGGTTCAGGCCAGGTCGGCGACGACGGCGTAGTGGTCGGACGGCCACACGCCCTCGACCGCGTGGCCGGTGGCGCGCCGCACCGACCGCACGCGGCCGGTGCCGTCCGGGGCGGGCGGGCCGACGAACACGTAGTCGATCCGGACCGCGGGGTTCCATTCGGCGACGAACGGGTTGGCCGGGTCCCAGGTGGCGGCGGGCTGCGCCGGGTCGGCGTACTCCCAGGCGTCCAGCAGCGTCTCGTCCGCGACGGCGGGCGCGGTCTTGTAGCCGCCGAGCAGGCGGACCTCGTCGGAGTCGGGCCAGGCGTTGAGGTCGCCGGTGACGACGGCCGGGTGCGCGGTGCCGCCGCGGTGCTCGGCGACGAACCCGACGAGCGCGCGGACCTGCTGCTGGCGCTGCCCCGACGCCGCGGGCGCGGACGACAGGTGCGTGGTGAAGACCGGCACCGGGTGGCCGGGGGCGTCGAGGCGGGCGTGCAGGGCGAGCCGGCCGTCGTCGCCGGGGAGGTGGTGGACCTGCTGGTCGAGGACCGGCCAGCGGCTCAGCACGGCGTTGCCGATCCGCACCGAGAAGTCGCCGATGCGGCGCTGGGAGCGCTCGGGCGTCGGGGACTCGGCCCACGTCCAGTGCAGGCCCAGCTCGGCGGCGAGCAGTGCGGCCTGGTTGTCGCGGTCGTCGGCCCAGACCTCCTGGAGGGTGACGACGTCGGGGGCGAGGTGGCGCAGGGAGGCCAGGATCGCGTGCTGACGGGCCTCCCACGGGCCGAAGCGCCACCACAGGTTCCAGGTCACGATCCGCACGTGGCCACTCCCGCTCTCCGCACCGCCACGCCAGGAGGCTACGCGCCCGCACCTGGCCTGGCCGTGCTCGCTCCGGACGCTCGCCGACGCCGCCCGCCAGGAGCGCGCCCCGCCGCAACGCCGCGTGGTCCGCCACCACCGCGCGCACCCAGTGGCCACCGCGCAGACCGCGGGACGTGTGCGCGGTGGCCAAAAGGTGTGCGCGGTGGGCCGGGGCTGCGGGAGCATCCCGGTATGGACGTGCCGATCCGCGAGCTGGCCGGGGGCGACCACGAGCCCGTCGTCGCGCTGTCGCTGCGGGCGTGGGCGCCGGTGTTCGCCTCGATGGAGGCCGTGCTCGGCCCGTCCGGGGTGTTCGAGCGCTTCTACCCCGACTGGCGCGTCGCCCAGCGCGCCGCGGTGCTCGCCGCCTGCACCGACGCGGCGACCCTGGTGTGGGTGGCGGAGGTCGGTGGGGCCGTCGCGGGGTTCGTGGCCGTGCGGCTCGACCGGGCCGAGGGGCTGGGGGAGATCCACATGGTCGCCGTCGACCCCGACCACCAGCGCCGTGGCGTCGGCTCGGCGCTGACCGCGTTCGCCCTCGACCGGATCCGCGAGGCCGGCATGTCGGTCGCCATGGTGGAGACCGGCGGCGACCCGGGGCACGGACCGGCGCGGCGCACCTACGAGCGGGCGGGCTTCACCGCGATGCCGGTCGTCCGGTACTTCGCGGCCCTGTAGTCACGGCCCTGCAGTCGAGGTCCCGCGGTTCACGGGGCGGCGAGCCAGTCCCGCAGGATCTCCAGCAGGGCGTCGTGGGCGTCGATCTGGATCAGGTGCCCGGCCCCGGGCACCAGCCGCAGCGCGGCCCCGGGGATGAGCCCGGCCAGCTGGTGGGCGCGGGCGACCGGGATCCACGCGTCCTCGGTTCCCCACACGACGAGCACCGGCAGCGCGATCGAGGGGTACAGCGGCTCGACGGCGTCGGTGTGGCGCTGGTCGGCCTGGGCGATCTGGCGGTAGAAGGCGGGCTGCCCGGCGGGGCCCAGCCAGGGCGCGGTGAGCGCGTCGTGCGCGGCGGGCGGCAATGGCCGGTGGGCGGCGCCGGCGATGTAGGCGCGCACCAGCGCCTCGTGCAGCGGGGCCGGGAGGCGGGTGAAGACCTCGGCGTTGTCGTGCACGAGCCGGAAGAACTCCGAGCCCCACGGGGCCAGCGCGACCACGTCGACCAGCGCCAGCGACCGGTACTCCAGCCCGTGCAGCAGGTGCGCGCGCAGCGCCACCGCCCCGCCGACGTCGTGCGCGACCACCCGCGGCGGCTCGGGCAGCCGCCAGTGCCGGACGAGCTCGGCGAACAGCTGGCCCTGCTCGCCCAGCGAGACGTCCTGGTCGGCGGCCATCGTCGAGGCGCCGAAGCCGCGCATGTCCCACAGGTGCACGGTGAACCGCTCGGCCAGCACCCGGGCGATGGGGCCCCACAGCGCCGACGACCACGGGGTGCCGTGGCAGAGCACCAGCGGTGGGCCGGCGCCCAGGCGGGTCCAGCGGATGCGGTCGCCCTTCCAGGCGAACTCCCGGTCCAGCATCGGGTGATCATCGCAGGCGCGTCCGACCACCGACCAGGCCGAGCGGGAACGCCGGTGCGGTCTCCGCGCCCGGTCCCGCAGCCATAGCAGCCCGGCGGCGCCGGCGTGCGCGGCCCCGATGGAGAGCGGGACCAGCGCGAGCGTGGCGGGGGAGAACCGCGCGGGCTCCACCCCGGCGCCCCGCAGCGCGCGCCGCGCCCACCAGGTGAACGGGACCACGACGGTCGGCGCCGTGATGACACCGGGGGTGTACCCGCCGGTCAGCAGGGCCGACCCGACGTGCCCGGCCGCGTGCGCGCCGAACGCGGCCAGGGCGCCCTGGTAGAGGCGGCTGCGCCCGCCGGTGCGCGCGCCGTCGGCGGCGGCCGCGGCCACCAGCACGCCCATCAGCGCGACGGCGACGGTCATCCGCTCGCCGCCGGCGCCGATGCGGTCCCACACGGCGTCGGGCACCCGGGGCAGCCGGCGACGCAGTCGCGGCCGGGCCCGCTCGACCCAGCCCGGGGTGGTGGCGATCTCCTCGGCGTCGTGCACGGCCCAGGCGACCAGCAGTCCCCAGGCCGCTGCGGCGGGCACCCGGCCGGACGCGGGAGGTTCCATACCGACAGCTCACCACAGAGGGCGCAACGGGCCCTGTCGTAGGCGCAACTAGACCGATCGGGTGATCGACGTCGGTACGCACTGTGAACTGAACAGTCTCAGCTCCTAGACTGATCAGACGTTGCGTCGAGCCGGGTGGTGCCCGGGTCGGGAGGACGCCCGTGCCGCAGTTCGGCCGATCGAAGGATGGCTGATCCGGGGCATTCACTGCGACGGCGGTTGCGCGGAGAGTATCGGGACGAGGACCGTGCGCAGCGATCACCTGCAAACCACGTCGGCCTGGCCGCGGTCGACCCGGCGAAACGGTTCCCATGCTGATCGTCGCACTCTGCCGCCCCGCCGACGACTCCGTCGTCGTCGAGGTCGGTGGTGAGCTGGACGCGTTCAACTGCGGCCTGCTGGCCGAGACGCTCGGGCAGGCCGTCGCCCGCGGCACGGGCGCGGTGATCGTCGACCTGGCCCGCGTCGACTACTTCTCCGCGGCCGGGCTGCACTGCCTCGACCAGGCCGCCGAGCAGGCGGCCGCCGCGGCCCGGCCGATGCACCTGGTCTGCGCGGCCGACGGCGCCGTCCTGCGGGTGCTGCGCGCGGCCGGGATGAGCGCGCGCTGGTCGGTCCACCCCGACGTCGAGCAGGCCAGGCTGGCCTGCGCCGCGGCCGCGTTCGGCTGAGTCAGCCCCCGGCCTCGACCAGCAGCTCCCGCGCCGTGCGACTGCCCGGTGGCACCCCGTCACGGGCCATCGCGACCACGGTTCGCAGCAGCACCTCGTTCACCGGCGTCCGCACGCCGTGCGCGCGGCCCAGCGCCACGATCTCGCCGTTGAGGTGCTCGGCCTCCACCGAGCCGGAGCCGCGGCGCAGGCTCTGCCAGGTCGACGAACCACCCGGGCGGTCGCGGCCGCCCACCGGCCGCACCGACACGTTGCCCGAGCGCCGCTCGCGCACCTCGGCCGGTCCGGCGAACCCGATCCCGGCGGCGTCCAGGCAGCGCTCACCCTCGACGCGGGCCCGCTCGGTCAGCTCCGGCAGGTCGGGATCGTCGGGCCCGCAGGCGGCGTCGGCGGCGTTGCCCAGGTTGACCAGCAGCTTGGCGTACTTCCACGGCATGACCGCCTCGACCGCGCGGGACGAGTACCCGGCCGCGGTCAGGTCGTCGGCGATGCGGGTGCTCAGCTCGTCGGCGCCGGACGGGTAGCGGCCGACGTCGAGCACCCCGGCGACGGGTGCGGAGAATCCGGCCACCCGGCCCGGCTCCAGGTGCTCGGCGGGCACCATCACGTACACGCCCTGCACCCGCTCGAACCGGCGCGCTGCCGTCCGCTCGTTCGCCACCCCGTTCTGCACGCAGGCCACCGCCACGTCCGGGGCCGCGGCGCGCAGCTCGTCGAGCAGGGCCTCGCTGTCCTGGGACTTCGTGCACAGCAGCACGACGTCGTCGGCCCGCCAGTCGACCTCGGCGACCGTCCCGGCCACCGCCAGCGCCACCGTCCGGGAGCCGTCCGGCTCGTCGAGGCGCAGCCCGTGCTCGCGGATCGCCGCCAGGTGCGCCCCGCGGGCCACCGCCAGCACCTCCCGGCCCGCCTCGTGCAGGCGGGCGGCGACCACCCCGCCGATGGCCCCGGCCCCGATCACCACGTACCTCACCGCAGCAGCCTCGCCGGTGATCGTCGCGGCGTCCAGCCGGGGTCAGCGCCCGCCGCGCCAGCGGGCCGGACTCACCCCGTTCGCCCGGCCGAAGACGCGCGCGAAGTAGCCGGGGTCGGGGTAGCCGACCAGCCGACCGACCTCGCCGACGGGCAGCGCGGTGGCGGCCAGCAGCCGCCTGGCCTGCACCATCCGTCGCTCGGTGATCCACTCCTGGACGGTGCGCCCGGTGCGCCTGCGCACGGTCGACGTCAGGTGGCCCGGCGTGATGCTCACCGCCCTGGCCACGTCGCGCAGCGACAGCGGCTGCGGGTAGCGCTCCTCGATCACCGCGAACACCTCGGCCAGCAGCGGCTCGGCGTTGACCCGCAGGTCGTCGACGACGTCGGCGGCCAACCGGGACACCTCGACCAGCAGCAGCACCAGGTGCGCCAGCGCGGCCTCGCGGTGGCCGTCGGCCCGCTCGGCCAGCTCGCGGCGCAGCGTCCGGATGCGCGCCTCCCACTCCGGGCGGGCCTCGACCGGCACCGACAGCCGCAGCGCGCCCGTGGCGCCGCCGCGCACGAACGGGAACAGCAGGGGGTGCGCCCGCCAGGCCAGGTAGGCGCCGGGGACGTCGGGGCCCAGCGCGTCCGGGGTGAACGACACGCCCCAGCCGTTCAGCCGCATCGGCATCTCGAACGGGCCCATGACCTCCCCCGGGGCGACCACGAGCACGTCGCCGGGCGCGACGGTCAGGGTGCGCCCGCCGGTCGTCAGCCTGCCGCCCGCCGTGAGGTAGGAGATGACCGCGAAGTCGTGGGCGTGCTGGACGTCGCGCATGCCGGCGCCGGTGTCGCCGCCCATGCCCCAGACGGCCACCGGCAGCTCGCCGGGCCGCGGCGCCATGGCGTAGGTCGGCGGGTGGCCGGGGACGGTGTCGACCCGTACGGTGCGCATCGTCGGATCGTCCCACCCGGGCCGATGATAGGTACAGCATCGCTGCTCATGGCGGGTCCAGACTCGAGGGATGGACGCCACAACAGCGCATTCGGACACCGACCGGCCCTACCTCCCCGGGATGGGCAAGGACATCCTGATCCCCTTCTACGACGTCGTGCACCGGGTGTTTCGGGTCGGGCGGCTGCACGCCGAGATGGTCCGGCGCGCCGAGCTGGAACCCGGCCAGCGGGTGCTCGACATCGGCTGCGGCACCGGCAACCTGCTGCTCGCACTCGGCGCCCGCCGCCCCGACCTCGACCTGGCCGGCATCGACCCCGACCCCAAGGCTCTGGCCCGGGCCACGCGCAAGGCCCGCCGCGCCGGTGTGGCGGTGCGCTTCGACCGCGGCTTCGCCGACACGCTGCCCTACCCGGACGGCAGCGTCGACCGGGTGTTCTCCAGCCTGATGCTGCACCACCTCGACCCGCCGGTGAAGGACGCGACGCTGGCCGAGGTGCGCCGGGTGCTGCGCCCGGGCGGCGCGCTCGTGCTGGCCGACTTCGACGGCCACGGGCAGGGCCACGGGCGGGGGCACGGCCACCGGCGGCTGCCGTTCGGGCGGCGGATGGAGGTCAGCCAGCGGCTGCGGGAGAACGCCGGGATCGCGGACCGGATCGCCGCCGCCGGGCTCGTCCCCGACGAGCCGGCGCCCTTCGAGCTGCGCGTCGGCACCGTCGCGATCGTCCGCGCCGCCCGGAGGTCGTGAGCGAGGATGGCCCGGTGGATCTCGACGACACCCCCTACCTGGCCCTCGACCTCGACGTGCTGGACCGCAACCTGCGCCGGACCGCGGCGTCGGCGCGGGAGCGGGGGCTGGCGCTGCGCCCGCACGCCAAGACGCACAAGTGCGTGGAGATCGCCCGCCGCCAGCTCGACTCGGGGGCCGTCGGGCTGACCGTGGCCACCGTGGGGGAGGCCGAGGTGTTCGCCGACGCCGGTTGCACCGACCTGTTCATCGCCTACCCCGTCTGGGCCGCCGGGCGCCGGGCCGACCGGCTGCGCGCGCTGGCCGGGCGGGCCTCGCTGCGCGTCGGCGTCGACTCCGCCGACGCCGTCGAGGTGCTGGCGGCCGCGCTGCGCGGCACCCCGGCCGAGGTCGTCGTCGAGGTCGACAGCGGGCACCACCGCAGCGGCGTCGAGCCCGGCCGGACCGGCGGGGTGGCGCAGGCGGCCGAGCGGGCCGGGCTGGCCGTGGCCGGCGCGTTCACCTTCCCCGGGCACGGCTACGGCCCCGGCAGGCGCCACGCCGCCGCGGCCGACGAGGCCCGCGCGCTGGGCGCCGTCGACCTGCCCGGCCCGCTGCGCAGCGGCGGCTCCACCCCGACCCTGGACGCCGCCGACGCCGCCGTGCTCACCGAGGTGCGCCCCGGCGTCTCCGCGCTCAACGACGCCCAGCAGGTCGAGCTGGGCACCTGCGACTTCGCCGACGTGGGGGGCCCCCCCCGGGGGGCGCGGGGGGTGGGGGCGCGGCCGGCGCGGGGGGGGGGGGCCCCCCGCCCCGCCCCCCCCGCCCCCCCCCCCCCGGGGGGGCGGGGGGCGCCCCCCCACGGGCCGGCAGGTGGTGCTGGACACCGGCAGCAAGGTACTCGGCGCCGACCAGCCGGCCTGGGCCAGCGGCGGCGGCCGGCTGCCCGAGCACCCCGGCGCCCGGGTGGTGGCGCTGTCCGAGCACCACGCCACCGTGCTGTTCGACGGCGAGCCGCCGGTCCGGCGCGGCGACGTCGTGCGCGTGGCGCCCAACCACGTCTGCGCCGCGGTCAACCTCGCCGACGACCTGGTCGTGCTGCGCGCCGGCCTGCCCGTCGACCGGTGGGCGGTGGCCGCCCGGGGCGCGAACCGCTGACCGCTACGCGGCGACGACGTCGGCCAGCGCGCAGCAGACGTTGTCCGGGGCGCCGGCCGCGTGCACCCGGCGCACCAGCTCGTCCAGCACGGCCTCCGGATCGGCCGGCTCCAGGAGCACCGAGCGCAGCACGTCGTCGGGCAGCACCCGGTGCAGGCCGTCCGAGCTCAGCAGGTAGCGGTCGCCGGCCCGGGCCTGCTGCAGCAGCGAGTCCGGCCGGGACGGGGCCGCGTCGGCGCCGCCGTGCAGCGCCCGCACCAACCGCGTGCGCTGCGGGTGCGACTCGGCCTCGGCCGCGCTGAGCCTGCCCTCGTCGATCAGGGTCTGCACCAGCGTGTGGTCGTGGGTGAGCCGGGTCAGCTCCCCGTCGCGCAGCAAGTAGGCGCGGGAGTCGCCGATGTGCACGAGCGCCAGCTCCGAGCCCGACCAGGCCAGCGCGGTCAGCGTCGTGCCCGAGCCGGGGTCCGGCTCGTCGGCGGTGAGCAGGCGCACGGACCGCTCGGCGCGCTCGGCGGCCAGCCGCAGCGCGCCCAGCACGTCGCCGGTGGCCGGCGGCCCGTCCACCAGCGTGTCGACGGCCAGGCTGCTGGCCCGCTCCCCGGACGGGCCGAAGCCGTCGGCGACGGCGACGATCCGGGCATCGGCGTGCGCGGCGTCCTGGTTCTGCTCGCGCACCAGCCCGCGGTCGGTGCGGGCGGCGCAGCGCAGCACCAGGGGTCGTGGGGTGTCGGTCATCTCGGGTCCCTTCCCGGTCAGGTGGTCGACGAGGAAGGACGCCAGCGGTCGGCGCGCGGCGACGTCCGCCTCGACCTCCCGCCAGAAGGCGGCCACCTCGCGGGCCGCGTCGGCCCGCGACTGGCCGGTGACCAGCCGGATGCGGGCCAGCGGCATGCCGATCCGGCGCAGCCAGGCCACCAGCAGCGCGTGCTCCAGCTGGTCGCGCCGGTAGTGCCGGTAGCCGGTGCGCTCGTCGACGACCGCGGGCGTGAGCAGCCCCAGCTCCGCGTAGAGCCGCAGCGCCTTGGGCGAGAGCCCGCACGCGCGGGCGAACGCCCCGATGGTCAGCAGCTCCATCGACGTCCCTCCTCGTCGCCGGGTGCTCGTGCCCCGGCCCCACGACCGTCGGGCCTTCCCCTCGGGCAAGGTCAAGCCGAACTCGGTGGCCGTCCCGTCGGCCCGTGGGGCAGGGTGCGGGCCGTGCGTGCCCCCGTCGCCATCGTCACCGGAGTGGGCCGTCGCGTCGGCATCGGCACCGCGATCGCCCGCAGGCTCGCCGCCGACGGCGTCGACCTGCTCATCCAGTCCTGGCCCGCGCACGACGCCGGCCAACCGTGGGGCGCCGATCCCGGCTGGCCCGCGCCGCTGTTCGAGGAGCTGAGGGCGGGCGGACGGTCGGTCGTGCACGTGGAGGCCGACTTCGCCGACCCGGACGCCCCGCGGCGGGTGGTCGCGGCGGCCGTCGAGCGGTTCGGCGGCGTGGACGTGCTGGTCGCCAACCACGCCCGCAGCAGCGACCAGGACCTCGAACAGCTCACCGCGGCCGAGATCGACCTCAGCTTCGCGGTCAACACCAGGGCGACCCTGCTGCTGGTCAAGGAGTTCGCCGCTAGGCACGGCGGCACCCACCCCGGCCGGGTGGTCATGATGACCTCCGGCCAGCACCGCGGGCCCATGCCGGGCGAGCTGCCCTACATCGCCTCGAAGGGCGCGCTGCACCAGCTCACCGCGAGCCTGGCCGCGCACCTCGCCCCCCGCGGGATCACCGTGAACACGGTCAACCCGGGAGCGACCGACACCGGGTGGGCCGACCCGGCTGTCCACCGGGCGGTGCTGGACGTGGAGCCGATGGGGCGGTGGGGCACGCCGGAGGACGCCGCCCGGCTGATCGGCTGGCTGGTGGGGCCGGACGCGGGCTGGGTGACCGGGGAGGTAATCAACTCCACCGGCGGCGGCCCCTGACCGGTCACGGGGTGAGCCGGTCGGCGAGGGCGGCGGCCCAGTCCCGGTAGGACGTGGCGCCGGGGTGGAACCCGTCGGTGGCCAGGGCGTCGGCGCCGGTCAGCGTGGGCACGGGGGCGTGCAGCACGCCGGGGGCGCGGGCCAGGGCGCGCAGCTCGCGGTCGAGGGCGCGGGAGTGCCGGCCCAGCACCGTGCGCAGCGGCCGCGGCAGCGCGGGGAAGGCGCCCAGGTCGGGCACCCCGGCCAGGACCACCCGCCCGTCGGGCGGCTGCACCGCGCGCAGCGCGGCCACCATCGCCGCGACGTCCCGCCGCCACCCGGCGCGCCCGGTCAGCCGGAGGGTGTCGTTGACGCCCAGCACGACCACGGCGACGTCGGACGGCTCGGCCGCGGCCGCCGCCAGCAGCTCGGAGCGGGCCTCGCGGGCCGTGGCGCCGGTGCGGGCCGACACCCGCCAGCCCACCCGCCGCCCGCCCCGGTCGGCGAGCTCGTGGGCGAGCCGGGTGGCCAGGCCGTCCTCGATGCGCTCGACCCCGACCCCGGCGGCCGTCGACTCGCCCAGCACCGCCGGCGCCAGCGGCCCACCCGCCCCCACCGAGCCCGCGCGCGGACCGGCGGCCTCGGGCAGCACCGGGATGCGCCTGCGCACCCGCACCCCCTGGCCGAGCAGCACCGGGGCCAGCCGCACCGCCGCCGGACGGGACACCCGCACCCCCACCTCGCCCACGCCGACGACGCTAGTGGCCCCGACCGGCGCGGCGGCACGATCGCGCACGTGCGGCCGCCGCCGTCGACGTGGCCGACCGCCTGCCGCGGGTGCTCGCCCCGACGCTCGTGCTGCAGTGGCAGGGCGAGCGGCAGATCCCGGTGGAGGTTCTCCCGACGGCTCGCCGACGCCCTCCCGGACGTGACGCCGTGGGTGCTGCCCGGCTCCAACGCCGAGATCGCGCGGGCTCGCGCTCGCGGTGCACACCGTCGAGCGGCACGCGGCGAACCTCCACCGCACGATCGGGGCGCGCGGCCCGGCGCTCAGCGGTAGTCGGCCGGGTCGGCCTCCTGGCCGCCCTCGCGCACCTCGGTGATGTAGCGCCAGACGTCCGGGGCGCTGCCGTCGGCGTCGGTGAAGCCGTAGACCTTCGCCAGCTGGCCGCTGGACAGCGACTGCCCGTTCCACCGGGCGACCTCCGGATCGGCGGCCAGGGCCGCCACCGCGCGGCCCACGTAGAGCGGCGTCTCGGACACCTCGAAGCCGGGGCGGCCCTCGATCGCGTCGCGCCAGTTCTCCTCGGTGACGCCGAACGCCTCCAGCATCGCCTCCGAGCGCAGCCAGCCGGGCGTCAGCGCGACGGCGGTGGCCTCGTGGCCGGCCAGCTCGTGGCCCAGGGCGAAGCCCATCCGGTTGACCGCGACCTTGGCCAGGTCGTAGAAGAACGACACCCGGTAGGTGCTGTCGTTGTACGCGGTGGTGCCGTCGCCGACCTCCACGACGAGCCCGCCCGGCGTCCTGATCAGCAGCGGGATCGCGAAGTGGCTGGTGATGGCGTGGGTGTCGATCGAGAGCCGCAGCATCCGCAGGCCGTAGTCGAGGTCGGACTCCCAGACGGTGGCGTCCCACTCCACCTTCGTGGCCCCGAAGATGTCGTTGACCAGCACGTGCAACGCGCCCTGCTCGCGCTCGACGCGCTCGACGAGCGCGCGCACCTCCTCGGGGACGAGGTGGTCGACCCGGACCGGGATGCCCCGCCCGCCCGCCCGGTCGACCAGCTCGGCCGTCTCCTCGATGGTCTCCGGGCGGTCCATCTCCGAGGTCACCCCGCCGCCGCTGCGGCCGGTGACGTAGACCGTGGCCCCCGCCTCGCCGAGGCCGATCGCGATGCCGCGACCCGCGCCCCTGGTCGCCCCCGCCACCAACGCCACCCGCCCCGAGAGTGCCCCCGCCGCCGCAACCGTCATGCGCGCGACCCTAGGACGGGACACCGACAGTTCCGGCGCCACCGATGAGTACGGGACCGCGGGGAGGTCAGCACCCCATGCCCACGACGATCCAGCCGATCATCCTGACCACCGACGCCGAGCGCCTCGCCGCCTTCTACGCCGGCCTGCTCGGGGCCACCGAGACCCGCCGGGTGCCCGCCGACGGCCCGGTGTTCTTCATCGGGCTCACGGTCGACGACGCCGAGGTCGGCGTCGTCGCCGACGCCTCCGTCGACACCACCGTCACCCCGCGCGTCCTGATCAGCATCGACGTCCCGGACGTCGACGCCCTGCTCGACCGGGTCGGCGAGCTCGGCGGGAAGGTGCTGGGGCCGCCCAACGACATGGCGTGGGGGCAGCGCGTCGCCCACGTTCAGGACCCGGACGGCAACCCGGTCAACCTGACGCAGCCGATCTGACCCGGCCGAACCGGCCGGTCCGACCCGCGGCCGGGCACCTCCCGGCGTCCCCGCGCGTTGTCGGGGTGCAGACCCGCCGACCCGAGGAGACAGATGAGGTTCCGGTTCCACCGGTCCCGCCGCTTCGGCCCGTTCCGGTTGTACGTCGACGACCGAGGGGTGTCCTGGGGGGTGTCGCTGTGGCGCTGGTCGTGGAACTCGCGCTCGCGCCGCCACTACGTCGACACCCCTGGCCTGGGCTACGTCGAGCTGGGCAGGGGGCGGCGCCGCCGCCGCTGACGCACCCGGAGGTTCACGGCGTGTAGCGGTTCACGCGATCGGGTACTAGCCGGACAACGCAGCGTGCCCCCTTCCTGAGGAGAGAGGCCATGAGGTTCCGGTACCGCAAGTCGCGCAACATCGGCCCGTTCCGCTTCAACTTCACCGAGAACGGGTTCTCGTCCTGGGGGTTGAGCATCGGCCGCTGGTCCTGGAACTCGCGCACCCGCCGCCACACCCTGGACACGCCCGGCCCGGGTTACGTGGAGTCCGGCGGCCGCCGCAGGCGCTGACCCGCCGCGACACGACGGCGCCCCCGCACCCGCGGGGGCGCCGTTCGCGTGCCCGGGCGACCGGTCAGAGCAGGCCGACGGCCCGGCCGGCCTGGCGGCCGGAGAAGATGCAGCCGCCCAGGAACGTGCCCTCCAGGGCCCGGTACCCGTGCACGCCGCCACCGCCGAAGCCGGCCACCTCGCCCGCCGCGTACAGCCCGGGCAGCGGGGTGCCGTCGGCGCGCAGGACGCGGCCGGACAGGTCGGTCTGCAGGCCGCCGAGGGTCTTGCGGGTGAGGACGTTGAGCCGGACGGCGATCAGCGGGCCGTGCTTGGGGTCCAGGATCCGGTGCGGGGCCGCGGTGCGCACCAGGCGGTCGCCGCGGTAGCGGCGGGCGCCGTGGATCGCGGTGACCTGGAGGTCCTTGGCGAAGGGGTTCTCGATCTCGCGGTCGCGGGCGGCGATCTGGCGCTCCAGGTCGGCCGCGTCGATCACCGGCTCGGTGCCGTCGCGGCCGGGGCGGGCCAGCTTGTTCATGCCCGCCACCAGCTCGGCGACCGTGTCGGCGACGACGAAGTCCTCGCCCTTGTCCAGGAACGCCTGCACCGGGGCCGGGGCGCCGGGGCGGACCCGGCTGAGCGTGCCCACGACGCTCTTGCCGGTCAGGTCGGGGTTCTGCTCGGAGCCCGACAGCGCGAACTCCTTCTCCACGATCGTGCGGGTCAGCACGAACCAGGAGTGGTCGTAGCCGCTGGCGGTGATCGCGCCGAGCGTGCTCAACGTGTCGAAGCCGGGGTAGTTCGGGGCGGCGAACCGCCGGCCCGTGGCGTCGAACCACAGCGACGAGGGCCCGGGCAGGATCCGGATGCCGTGCCGGGCCCAGATCGGGTCCCAGTTGGCGATGCCCTCGGTGTAGTGCCACATGCGGTCGCGGTTGACCACGCGGCCGCCCGCCTCCTCGGCGATGCCCAGCATGCGGCCGTCGACGTGCTCGGGGACGCCGGAGATCAGGTGTCGCGGCGGCTCGCCGAGCCGCTCGGGCCACGCGGCCCGGACCATGTCGTGGTTGGCCCCGATGCCGCCGGCGGTGATGATCACCGCGGGGGCGGACAGCGTGAACTCGCCGACCTCGGTGCGGGAGCTCGCGGTGCCGCGGGCGGCGGCGGAGGGTTCCAGGACGGCACCGCGCACGCCGTCGACGACGCCGTCGGTGCTGGTGAGCCCGTCGACCCGGTGCCGGAACCGGAACTCCACCAGCCCCTTCGTCGCGGCCGCGCGCACCCGCCTCTCGAACGGCGCGACGACGCCGGGGCCGGTGCCCCACGTGATGTGGAAGCGGGGGACCGAGTTGCCGTGCCCGTCGGCGGCCCCGCCGCCGCGCTCGGCCCAGCCGACGACCGGGAACCAGCGCATGCCCATCCCGTGCAGCCAGGTGCGCTTCTCGGTGTTGGCGAAGTCCAGGTAGGCGGTGGCCCACTGGCGCGCCCAGTAGTCCTGCCCGACCGGGTCGTCGACGCCGCGGTCGAAGCCCGCGCTGCCCAGCCAGTCCTGCATGGCGAGGTCGTGGGAGTCGCGGATGCCCATCCGGCGCTGCTCGGGCGAGTCGACCAGGAACAGCCCGCCGAACGACCAGAAGGCCTGCCCGCCCAGGCTGGTCTCGGGTTCCTGGTCGAGCAGCAGCACCTTCTTGCCCGCGTCGGCGAGCTCGGCGGCGGCGGCCAGCCCGGCCAGCCCGGCTCCCACGACGATCGCGTCGGCATCCATGCCGCCACCCTGGTGGCGACCGGGGACGGGGGTCAAGGAGAGCGTCCCTTGCCATCTATACGGTGCCGTATATTATCGGGGTCATGGCGCACCCGGACGTCCACGTCCCACCGATGTCGACACCGCTCCTGCCGCCGGGGCAGCGGGCCGTCGCCGGCTTCCCCCGGTTCGGCAGCCACCTGCACCGCCCGCCCCCGCCGGTCCCCGACCGCCCGGTGCTGCTCGTCGGCGGGGAGTTCGACGAGCCGTTCCCGGTCGACCTCACCGACCTCGACCTCCCGACGACCGAGCAGGTCAGCGACCTGCACTGCGTCTCCGGCTGGTCGGCGGTCGGCCTGCGCTGGACGGGCGTCGGGTTCGGCGCGTTCTACGACCACGTCGTCGCGCCGCGACTGCGGCCGGGTCCCGACGTCACGCACGTCGTGCTGACCGCGCACGACGGGTACCGGGTCCGCGTCGCGCTGGCCGACCTCCGCGAACCCGACGTCCTGCTGGCCACCGGCCTGGACGGGGCGCCGCTGACCCCCGCGCACGGGGCACCGCTGCGGCTGGTCAGCCCGTCGCAGTACGGGTTCGTGAGCGTCAAGCACCTGCGCGGCATCGAAGCGCGGTCCACCCCGCCTGCGGGCCACCGGCGCACCCGGTCGACCACGGTGGCCGGCGGGCTCGTGCACGGGCACCGGCGGGCCAGGGTGTGGCGCGAGGAGCGCCACCCGCACCTGCCCGCCGCGCTGGTCCGCCCGCTCTACCGGCTGTTCATCGCCCCCGGCATCGCGCTCGGCGCCCTCGGCGCGCACACCCCCGCGGCCTAGCCCGAGACCACCCGCATCGCCGCCCGGAGCACCTCCGCGCGCGGCGCGCTGACCAGATCGGCGGCCAGCAGCTCGTGGCCGACGGCCAGGCAGAAGGCGAGCACACCGCGCGCCTCCGCCTCGACCTCGTCGGCGCCGAGCGCGGCGAACTGCTCGCGCAGGAACGCCATCCGCCGGTTGTCCACCCGGCGCAGGCGGGCGGCCACGGCCGGGTCCCGCCGGGCCCAGTCGCGCACGGCCAGGTCGACGGCGCGCAGCCGCTCGTGGAAGGTGAGCAGGCCGGCGCGCAGGATCCGGGTCCTGGCGTCGCCGTCCAGGCCGGCGAGTGCGGCGTCGACGTCGTCGACGCTCTCCCGCTCCCAGGTGTCCAGCATCGCCTCCAGCAGCTCGCCCCGGTCGGCGAACTGGCCGTAGAAGCCGCCCTTGGTCACGCCGAGCCCGGCGGCCAGCACCTCCACGCGCACGGCGTCGGGACCACCGGTGGCCAGCACCGCCAGCCCCTGCTCGATCCATCGGCTGCGCGGCGTTCGCGTGCGGGCTCCCACCGCCCGAGTATCCCGCCCGCCCGCTGCCGCTCCCGCGCGTCGAGCCCGGCGCCTCCCCACCCGCACCCGGCCTCCTCCTCCGGGCCGCAAGGTCAGGAAGGCCACCTTCCTGACCCCGGCGGTTCAGGAAGGTGGCCTTCCTGCCCCCACGGGACCTGAAGGTGGCCTTCCTGAACGTCGGAAGGGAGGGCGGGGCGGGGGGCGGAAGGGTTCAGGCGGCGGTGGCGCGGGCGACGGCGGCGGTGAGGGAGCGGTAGCCGATGCGGGCGGCGTGCTCGACGCGGGCCCGGTCGGTGGTCAGCCCGCGCACCCCGGCGTCGCTCCCGGGCACGACCGGCAGCAGGTGCGCCCCCCGCCGCGACGGGTGCGCGGCGTCGTCGATCAGCGCCACCGCGGCGGCGTGGCGGTGCTGCTGCTGGGCGATCGAGCCGAGGCCGGGGGTGAGGCGGTCGAGCAGCCTGGCCCAGCGGGCCGGGCCGGGCGGGGCGGCCCGGCGCAGCTCCGGGCCGGTGCGGTTGACCAGGGCCAGGACGTGGGTGGCGCCCTCGCGCAGCGCGGGCAGCACGGGCAGCGGTTCGGCCACCGACCCGTCGATCCAGTGCCGCCCGCCCAGCTCGACGGCCGGTCCGGCCAGCAGCGGGATGGACGCGGTGGCGCGCAGGGCGAGCTTCCACTCCGCGGAGGTGCGCGGTTCCAGCACGTGCGCGCTCAGGTCGTCGACGGCGGTGGCCAGCACGCGCAGCGGGACGGGGGAGTCGCGCAGCCGGTCCCACGCCAGCGGCTTGGAGTGCACGAGGACGTGGTCGAGCAGGTGGTCGAGGGAGACCATCGGGTGGCGGGTGCCCAGCCGGCGCGGGTCGATGAAGGCGCGGCAGGCCATGTCCTCGAAGAAGATGTGCGCCGAGCCGCGGCCGCTGCCGAGCAGGGTGGCCGAGCCGACGTATGCCCCGGCCGAGCTGCCGTAGACGGCGTCGAACCAGCCGGCGAGGCCGGCGTCCTCCAGGGCGTGGGCCATGCCGCCGGAGTAGGCGCCGCGCATGCCCCCGCCGCCGACGACGAGGACGACGCGGTGGCCGTCGTCGCGGCGGCCGCGGTCGCGCCTGCGCACGAGGACGCGCAGGACCTCGTCGTCGCCGGGCAGGGCGGGGGGCGTGTCCGACGTCACCGCGGCGGGAACCCGCCACGTCCCGGCGGGGCGCTGGGGTGCGGGTTCGGTGGGTCGGCCGGTGCGGGGCGGTAACGATCCGGATTCGGAGCTGTCATGACCCTTTCCGCGGACATACCGTCCCCTCTCCCGGCCGAGGCGCGCCCGGCGGGATCACCAGAAGGACGCCCATGACAGGACCCCTCCCGGGGGCGGGCCGGATCGAGGACGGGCTGGTAGCGGCCCCACGAGTATCGGCAGCCGGACGAGCACCCGCAACACCCCCGACCCCCTCGACGGTGCGCCGTGCGCCCGCCCGGTCGGTGGTGGCGGGAATCGCCAACCGACCGAATGCGCTGGTCACCGGCTCGGCCGAGTTGGTATCCCTACTGGCGCGCCGGGTCCGCGCACGACGGTGACGGCGCCCGCCCCGACGGCGACAGCCGCGGGCCCGTCGACGACCCGACGACCCGACGCCCCGGTGGGGACCGGAGCGCACAGCACGACACCACCCGGCCGGCCGGCCGGCGGCGACACCGGTCGGCGCGCGCGGGCGGGGGGGACCAGGCCCGGGCGCGACCGCGGTCCGCGCGGCGGGGGCACCGGCGTCGCACCCGGAGCAGGAGCCGGGGCGGTCGCGACGACACGTGAGGGGAACGGCATGACGACACCCGGCCAGTACGGCGGCCCGGTTGGGACCGACGGGCCCACCCGGCCGGTGAACCCGCCCGGCGGCCACCCGCAGCAGGGCCCGGGCGGCACCCAGTACGGGCCGCCCGCCGGCGGCGGGTATCCCGGTCCGGGTGGCGGTGGTTACCCGCCGCCCGGCCAGTACGGCGGTCAGGGCGGTGGGTGGCCCCAGCCGGGCGGCGGCTGGCCCCCACCCGGCCCCGGCCAGTTCCCGCCGCCCTTCCAGCCGCCGCCCGGGCGCCCGTCGTCGAGCAGCGGGCTGGTCATCGGGATCGTGGTGGCGGTCGTCGTGCTGCTCGGCGGGGGCGGTGCGGCCTGGTACTTCCTGGCCGGTCCGGGCTCGGGGGACGGGAGCGCCACGCCGACGGCCTCCGGGCAGGCCCCGTCGTCGCCGGCGGCAACGAACGCGACGGCCCCCACCAGTTCGCCGGGCATCCTCCCGGGAGCCGACTCCGGCGGCGACGTGGACAGCGTCGACGTGGAGGTGGGCGAGTGCATCACCCTGGGCGGCAGCCAGTTCGCCGCCACCGCCGACGAGGCCACCTGCGGCAGCCCGGAGTCCAACTTCAAGGTGATCGCCAAGACCGAGAACTCCGACGGGTGCCCGACCGACGCCGACCAGACCTACTACGAGACCCTGGGCGGCAGCGAGCAGGGCGCGTTGTGCCTGGACATCGACTGGGTCGAGGGCGACTGCTTCGAGCTGTCCGGCGGGGTCCCGGAGCGGATCGATTGCTCGACACCGGGCCTGGACACGGTGCGGGTGGGGGAGACCGTCGAGGGCACGACGTCGCTCACGGCGTGCCCCGATGAGAGCTTCGCCTACGACGAGCGCCAGTTCGTCGTGTGCATCGAGGCGGTCTGAGCGGGCGGGTGTGATCGTGACGGGTGTGGTGGTCCGGCCGGGGGTGGCCTGACCGAGGAGGGGGATGCGCATGACGGGACCGGCTGCGGGGTCGTCCGGGGGAGGCGACGAGCCGGCCGGCTCGGAGGAGGAGGCCACCCGCGTGGTGCCCACCGGCTCCGACGAGGTCACCCGCCACCTGCGCGAGCCGGGGCGGAGCGGGGCGGGGGGCGGCTCCGAGGAGCCCACGCGCAACCTGCGGCGAAGCGCGCTGCGCAGGCTCGCCCCGCCGTCGGCGGGTGGGGCCGGACCGCGGGCGGGTGGCCCGCCGTCGGGGCGCCCGCGCGGGCGGGCGCCGGAGCCCGCGGTCGAGCGCGACGAGTTCGGGCTGCCGCGGGCCCGGTTCACCCCGCCCGGCCCGCTGCCGCCCGCCCCGCCCCCCGGCCGCGCCGGGCCCAGCCGGGCGCTGATCGCGGTCGGCGTGCTGCTGGGCCTGCTGTTCCTGGGCGTGGCCGGGCTCGGGCTGTGGGTCATCCTCGGGGCGGGCGGCGGGACCGACGCCGCCGATCTCTCCACCGGCGACTGCGTCAGCGTGACCGTGACCGGCGCGGCGACCGGACCGGCGGTCGAGTCCGCCGGCTGCGGCAGCCCGGAGTCCAACTTCCGGGTCGTCGGCACCGGGTCGACCACCGCGACGTGCCCCGGTGACGTCGACAACGCCTTCACCCAGGTCGCCGAGGGTGCGGCGCCGATCGCGGTGTGCCTGGACATCGACTGGGCCGAGGGCGACTGCTTCGAGCTGTCGGGCACCCCGGTGCGCGTCGACTGCGGCGCGCCCCCCGGCGCCCGGACCGTGCGGGTCGCGGAGACCCTGCGGGGCAGCGTCGACGTCGAACGCTGCTCCACCGGCGCGGGCCTGCCGTACCAGGTGCGCGACTTCATCGTCTGCCTGGAGGAGTTCTGAGCGGGCGGCTGCTCCGTTCGGCGACGGCGGTGCCCCTGGTGATCCACCGACGGTAATGTCGGCGACGTGGCGCAGCTCAAGGTGGAGACCGAACCGGACGAGGTCGGCTTCGACGCGGCCCGGTTGGCGCGCGTGGACGAGCACTTCCGCCGCTACGTCGACGACGGCCGGCTGGCCGGCTGGACCATCGCGGTGAGCAGGCGCGGCAAGGTCGCGCACCTGAGCCACCACGGCCTGGCCGACGTCGAGGCCGGTCGCGCCGTCGCGGACGACACCATCTGGCGCTACTACTCGATGACCAAGCCGATCACGTCGGTGGCGGTGATGATGCTCTACGAGCGCGGCCTGCTCGCGCTCACCGACCCGGTCTCGCGCTACATCCCCTCGTTCGCCCAGCAGCGGGTCTACGTGGCCGGTCCGGCCGCCAACCCGGCCACGGTCCCGGCCACCGAGCCGGTGCGCGTCTGGCACCTGCTCAACCACAGCTCCGGGCTCACCTACGGCTTCCACCACTCCCACCCGGTGGACGAGATCTACCGCAGCGCGGGCCACGAGTTCGGCGTGCCCCAGGGCATGGACCTGGCCGCGGCCTGCGACGCCTGGGCGGCCATGCCGCTGGTCTTCCAGCCCGGCACCGAGTGGAACTACTCGGTCGCCACCGACGTCCTGGGCCGGATCGTCGAGGTGGTCTCCGGCAGGTCGCTCGACGCCTTCTTCGCCGACGAGGTCTTCGCGCCGCTGCAGATGACCGACACCGCGTTCTGGGCCGCCGAGGACGACCTCGACCGCCTCGCCGCCCTCTACATCCCCGACCCGGGCGACGGCGGGCGCATCCGCCGCCACGACCGGATGGGCGTGGGCGCCACCAGGAAGCCCGTGTTCCTCGGCGGGGGCGGTGGCCTGGTCGGCACCGCGGCCGACTACCACCGCTTCACCCAGATGCTGCGCCGCGGCGGCGAGCTCGACGGCGAGCGGCTGCTGGGCCCGCGCACGGTCGCCTACATGACCCGCAACCACCTGCCCGGCGGGCAGGACCTGAAGGCGGTCGGGCGCCCGATCAGCGCCGAGTCCGAGACCACCGGCGTCGGCTTCGGCCTGGGCTTCTCGGTGGTGCTGGACGCCGCCGGCTCGAAGTCGCTCACCAGCCCCGGCGAGTACGCCTGGGGCGGGCTGGCCAGCACCGCGTTCTACGTCGACCCGGTCGAGGACGTCACCGCGCTGTTCTTCACCCAGCTGATGCCCTCGAGCACCTACCCCATCCGCCCCCAGCTGCGCACGCTGGTCCAACAGGCCCTGGTGGACTGATGCCCAACGCTCTCGCCCTGACCATCCGCGTCGTCGTCATCGCCGTCGGGCTGTGGGTGGCGACCCTGATCGTGCCCGGCATCGGGATCGGCGCCGACACCACGGCCAGCGGCATCGGCACGCTGCTGGGCGTCGCGCTGATCTTCGGCATCGTCAACGCCGTGCTCAAGCCGCTGATCAAGGTGGTCGGCTGCCCGTTCTACGTGCTGACGCTGGGCCTGATCGGGCTGGTGGTGAACGCCCTGCTGTTCCTGCTGGTGGGGGCGATCGCCGACGGCGTCGGGCTGCCGTTCGAGGTGTCCGGGTTCGGCGCGGCGTTCTTCGGGGCGATCGTCGTCGGGATCATCTCGTTCGTGCTGCACGTGGTCATCCCCGACCGCTACGACGAGCGCTGACCTCACACCGGCCAGGTCTCCCGGCGGTAGCCGGCGTCCCAGAACATCCACTCGTAGCGCGCGGTCGTGGCGAAGTGCCTGCGCATGGCGGCGAGCTCGGTCGGGGCCAGGCCGGCGCCGACCCGGTCGGTCAGCTCCAGCACCGAGTCGACCACGGCCTGGAACGCCTCCCCGCCGTAGGCGGCGATCCAGGTGGCGTACAGCGGGTCGGGTGAGCCGCGGGTCACCAGCTCGGCGCCGACCCTGGCGTAGATCCAGTAGCAGGGCAGCACCGCGCCGAGCGCCTCGGGGAACGAGCCGCCGTAGGCGGTCGCGAGCAGGTAGCTGAGGTAGGCCTGGGTGGTCGGGGCGATCGGCTCGGCGGCCGCCGCCTCCGCCGTGGTGCCGAGCCCGTCGAGCAGCCCGGCGTGCATGCCCTGCTCCGCGGCGACGGCGTTGCCCGCGCCCGCGGCGAACAGGGTTGTGCCCCGCTCGTCCGGGGCCTTGGCCGCGCACACCGCCAGCGCCCTGGCGTAGCCGCGCAGGTAGTGCGAGTCCTGGACGACGTAGTGCCGGAACGCCTCGCGGGGCAGCGAGCCGTCGGCGAGGCCGGCGAGGAAGGGGTGGTCGAGGATCGCGGCGTAGACGTCCTCGATGTCCGACCAGAGCAGGTCGCGGGTGCGGGTCGCGGCGGTCACCATCCCCGAACCCTATGGGGGCACGGCGGTGGGAGCGATGCGTAGTGGTTCGAGCACGGAAGGTCGGCAGAAGGTGAGACCTTGCTCACTCTCGCTTACCATGAAACGGGGTGGTGATCCGACCGGGTCACGATGGACACCCCACGGCACGCGACTCAGCGCCGAGACCGCACCGGACCGCACCATCCCTGCGGAGGTGATTGTCGATGATCCCCGTTCCGATGGACCATCACGAGAAGATGCGGTTGCGGGCAGCCGCGTTCCGCGTGACCCGCCTGTACCCGGGCCCCGTCGGCGAGGTGCTCTCCCGGGAGCTGCTCACCTGGGAGGAGTTCGGCTACCGCCTCGGCGGGGGAGCGCTGGTGATGCGCCTGGTCGACCACGTCCTCAAGACGCCGATCGCGCAGGGCGAAGCCGCCTGACGGTCCGGCGCCCCGCCGGTCACCGGTCGGCGATCGTCACGGTGACCGTGGGGTTGCCGGGTCGGAGCGCGCCGACGCCGTCGACGGCGCCGGCCACCGCGAGCCCCAGCACCAGCAGCGACGCCAGCGTCACCGCACCACCGACGCGGGCCAGCAGTTCGACGCCCCGACGCGCACGGGCGCGAGCGCCGGGCGGGCGGCGGTGCTGGCCGCCGTGGGCGGCGCGCGGTGCGTGCGGGGCGGCGGGGTGCGCGGCGTCGGGCATGGCGGGGTCCCGGTTCGTGAGCAGGGGGCAACGGCCACCGCACCGCCCGTCCGGCGGTCCGGCCGACCGGTCGGGCCCGCGCGAGCCGTCGACCGTTCGACGGGTAGATCGCCGGACGGTCGACGGCCGTTAACGGTGCGTCACCGGATCGGGGGTCACTCGTCCGGGGTTCGCAACCGCTCGCGCAGCTCCCGCTTGAGCACCTTGCCCGCCGCCGACACCGGGATCTCGTCCACGAAGTGGATCTCCCGGATGCGGTTGTAGGGCACCAGCTGGGCGTTCACCGCCTCCATCAGCCCGGCCCCGGCCTCCTCGCCCATCGCCGGGGCCACGACGAACGCCACCGGCAGCTCGCCCGCCTCGACGTCGGGGCGGCCGACCACCGCCGCGCCGACCACGCCCGGCTGCTGGTGCAGCAGCTCCTCGAGCTTGCGCGGGTACACGTTGTAACCCTTGTAGAGGAGCATGTCCTTCTTGCGGTCGACGATCGACAGGTACCCGTCCTCGTCGAGCACGCCGACGTCGCCGGTGCGCAGCCAGCCCTCGACCAGCGTGCTCGCGTTCTCCTCCGGCCGGTTGCGGTAGCCGATCATCACCTGCGGCCCGCGGATGACCACCTCGCCCGCCTCGCCCGCCGGCAGCGGGGTGAGGTCGGTGCCCGCCGGGTCGACGATGCGGATCTCGGTGTCGAACACCGGGACGCCGACCGTGCCGATCTTGCGGACCGCCGATCTCCCGGGCGGGGCCGACGTGGCGCCCATCGTCACCTCGGTGAGCCCGTAACCCTCGGCGATGGGGACGTCCTCGCCCAGCCGCGCCCGCAGCGCCCGGATGATCTCGACGGGCAGCGGCGCCGCCCCGGACGAGACCGCCCGCACCGACGACAGGTCGCGGGTGGCGAAGTCGGGGTGGCGGACCAGGACGGCGTACAGCGGCGGGGCCCCGCCGAACCCGGTGACCCGGAACCTCTCCGCGTCGGCCAGGTAGGCGGCCGGGTCGAAGCGCTCGTGCAGCACGTTCGTCGAGCCGGTGAGCTGCGGGACGTTCATCCCGCCGATCGTGCCCATGGCGTGGAACCAGGGGGTCAGGTTGATGGCCACCCCGGTGCCCAGGGCCGTGGGGAACTCCTCGGGGTCGCCGACCTGCTCGATCCACAGCCCGCCGTGCTCGTCGACCCGCGGCTCGGCGCCGCTGCCCCAGCAGGCGTACTGCAGCGAGTTGACCACGACGTTGCGGTGCGGCAGCTGCACGCCCTTGCTGCGGCCCGTGGTGCCCCCGGTGTAGGCCAGGTGCGCGAGGTCGCGGTGGACGTCGATCTCGACCTGCGGGTCGGTCGTCGGGGCGCCGGCGTGGAACTCCTCGAAGTCGACGGCCCCGGGCACCGCGTCGAGCGCGACGCGGTGGTCCGGGTCGAGGCCCTGCGCGCGGTCGGTCAGCACGACCAGCCGCACGTCGGTGCGGTCCCGCACCGCGGCCAGCACCGGCGCCGCCGGCACCCAGCCGACCGCCGCGACGGCGCCGCAGTCGGCCAGCTGGGCGGCCAGGTCGGCCGGGGGCAGCAGCGGGTTGGTCGGCGAGAAGGTGGCCCCGGCCAGCAGCGTCCCGTAGTACGCGATCGGGTACTGCGGGCAGTTCGGCAGGTGCAGGGCCACCACGTCGCCGCGACCCACCCCGGCCGCGCGCAGCGCGTTCGCGAACGCGCACGCCCGCTCGTAGATGCCGGCGAAGGTGAGCTCGCGACCGAGGAAGTGCAGCGCGACGCGGTCGCCCCAGCGGCGGGCCGCCCCGGCGACGATCGCCCCGACCGGTACCTCCGGGTACTCCAGGGAGGTCCGGTGTCGGGGCTGCTGCACGGTCTCGGTCATGGATCGCCTCCGTTGGTGATCGGGGGTGGGGCGGGGGATCAGCTGCTGCGCCGGCCCGGCGTGAACGACACCGGCAGGTGCTTGATGCCGTTGATGAACATCGACTGCAGCCGCTGCGGCTCCCCGGTGGCGTGGATGTCGGGGACGCGGGTCAGCAGCTCGCGGAACATCACCGACATCTCCCGGCGGGCCAGGTGCGCGCCCATGCAGAAGTGCGGGCCCGGGCCGCCGAAGCCGACGTGCGGGTTCGGCGAGCGCAGCACGTCGAACCGGTCGGGGTCGGTGAAGTGCTTCGGGTCGCGGTTGGCCGCCCAGTAGAAGAGGAGCACCTTCTCGCCGGCGGACATCGGCTGGCCGCCGAGCACGGCGTCGGACGCCAGCGTGCGCCGCATGAAGATCACCGGCGAGGCCCAGCGGACGATCTCCTCGACGGCGGTCGGCGTGACCCTGTCGAGGTCGGCCAGCCAGGCGGCGCGCTGCTCGGGGTTCTCGGTGAGCAGGTGCAGGCCCCAGCTGGTGGCGTTGCGAGTGGTCTCGTTGCCGGCCACCACCAGCAGGATGAAGAACGAGGCCAGCTCGTCGGGGGTGAGCCTCTCGCCGTCGATCTGGGCGTTGACCAGCGCCGAGGTGACGTCGTCTGTCGGGTTCTCGACGCGGTGGCGGCCCAGGTCCTTCATCAGCTCGGCCAGCTCGCCGCCCGCGGTGAGCAGCGCGGTGATGATGTCGGAGCCCTCTGGCACGTACTCCGGGTCGCCCGCGCCGAGCACGATGTTCGACCGGTCGAAGACGAAGTCGTACTGGCTGGCCGGCACGCCCATCATGTCGCAGACGATGGCCAGCGGGAGCTTCGCCGAGATCTCGGTGACCGCGTCGCACTCGCCCTTCTCGATGACGTCGTCGACGATCTGGGTGGCGACGCGGTGCACGTCCTCGGTGAGCAGGCTGAGCCGGCGCGGGGTGAACCCGCGCGAGACGATGCGCCGCAGCCGGGCGTGCCGCGGGTCGTCCATGTTGATCATCGAGCCGAAGAACTCGTTGAACTCCGGGGGCATGTCGGTGATCGAGGTGGAGCCGCTGCCCGAGGTGAAGATCGACGGGGTGCGGCTGGCCTCCACCACGTCGTCGAGCCGGGTCAGCGCCCAGTAGCCCGGGCCGGTCGGCAGGATGGAGAACTGCGGCTCCTCGTAGAAGGCGATCGGTTCGCGCTCGCGCAGGGCGGCGAACCCGGCAGCGCGCTCCGCGATGGGCGCCCTCCAGAAGCTCTCCATGTCCGACAGGTTCGGACGTCCTGGCCAGGTGGGCGGATGCGCTGTCGTCGGCGTGGCCATCACTGACCTTTCGGTGGCGGGACAGATCAGACCACTCTAATTACCAGCCGGTACGGCTCAAGGTCCGAACGCGTCAACCACCGACCCGCGGCGCGGTCAGCAACCCCCTGCTGTAGGCGATCGTCACGGCCTCGGTGCGGCTGGCCGCGCCCAGCTTGGCCATCACCCGGGACAGGTGCACGCTGACCGTCTTCTCGCTGATGAACAGGGCCTGCCCGACCTGGCGGTTGGTGCCGCCCTCCGCGACCAGCGCGAGCACCGAGCGCTCGCGCGGGGTGAGCGGGTCGGGGCCGGTGGGGCGCGCGGGCTCGGCGTCGCGCAGCCGCAGCCCGGCGCGCTCGGCCATCGCCAGCACCGCCCGCTCCAGCGGACCGGCCCCGAGGCGCTCGGCGATCTCCAGCGCGGTGCGCAGGTCGGCCTCCACCGGGCCGGCGGCGGCGTGCGCGGCACCGGCGGCCAGCCGCGCCTCCGCCCGCCGAAGCAGGGCCTGCGCTTGCCGGTAGCCGCGGGGCGGGCCGGGCGCGGTGCCCGGGGCGCCCGCCTCGTAGCCGAACGCCTCGACGACCTCGCTCCAGGCCTGCGGGTCCGACCGGCCCTCGACCCTGGTCAGCTCGGCGCGGGCCCGGCACAGCCAGGCCAGGCCCTCCGGGCCCAGCTCGCCCGCCCGGGGCATGCCGTCGCGGGCGGTGCGCTCGGCGTCGGCCAGCAGCGCGCGGGCCGCCCGGGTGGCCTCGGCCACGGGCTTGCGCCCGACGGCGACGAGATCGGCCTCGGCCCCGATCGCCAGCGAGTCGAGCATGATCCGGCCCAGCTGCGGGGCGAAGTCGGCGAACGGGCCGCTCGCCAGCGCGTCGAGCGCCTGGGACAGCAGTTCCGCGGCCCGCTCCGGCCTGCCCTGCCACAGCGCCGCCTCGCCGCCTGCCTGCCCGACGAACAGGATCACCTGCTCGTCGACCGACTCGAACTCGCGCAGCTCGGCCAGCCTGCGCTCGGCGGGCTCGAAGCGCCCGCGGGCCACCGCGGGCAGCATCCCGGCCGCGGAGAGCCGGGTGGCCACCACCGCCGACACCGACTCGCCCGCGATCTCGGCCGCGGCCTCGGCGGAGTCCCAGTCGCCGCGGAGGAACCGGGCGATGACGTGCGCGACGCGCAGGTCGAGGCCGTCGGCGCTCCAGGTGAGACCGGTGGCCGCCGCGCGCGCCTCGCCCGCGGCGAACTCGTCGACCGCCTCGTCCAGCCGGCCGGCGTCGAGCAGCGAGATGCCGCCGATGTAGTAGACCCGCAGCTCGACCGACAGGTTGCCGGAGCTGCGGGCCAGCGGCTTGGCCTTGCGCAGCCGCGCGCGGGCGGACTCGGCGTCGCCGTTGTACTCGTCGCAGGAGGCCAGCACGGTCAGCGCGTAGGCCTTGGCCGAGGCCATCGCCGAGGCCTCGTCGGGCATGGTGCCGGTGACGTCCAGGACGGCGCGGGCCTCCCGGGCCGCGTCGGTGAGCCGGTCGAGCCGCAGCAGCGTGCGCGCCAGCACCGCGTGCGCCCAGGCGAGGTGCTCGCCGGGCGGCTTGTCGGCGACCACGGCCAGCGCCCGCTCCGCGGCGGCCAGCGCCTCGCGCTCGCGCCCGGCCAGCTCCAGCAGCCGCAGCGTGTAGCGGCGGGCGATCGAGGACGTCAGGAACGGGTCGCCGCGCTCCTCGGCCAGCTCCAGCGCCCGGCGCCCGAGCGCGATGCCGCGGTCGGGGTCGCCGGTGGCGCTGGCGCCCCACGCCGCCCACCGGGTGAGGGTGCCCTCGTCGACGCCGGCGACGCGCTCCGCGTCGGGCACGGCAGACCACAGCTCGATGGCCCGCTCGGCGTGCTGGAGCATCTCGGCCGGGGCCTCGCGCTCGTTGGCCTCGTTCGCGGCCTGCACCGACGCCGCCAGCGCCAGCGGGAGGTCGTGGCCGGCCATCGCGTGGTGGGCCAGCTCGGCGGCCCGGTTGCCGGTGCCCGGGGGCAGCTCGGCCAGCAGCGCGGCGTAGGCGGCGTGCAGCCGGCTGCGCTCGCCGGGCAGCAGCTCGTGGTAGATCGCCTCGCGCAGCAGCTCGTGGCGGAAGAGGTAGGTGTCGCCGCTGGTCGGGGAGCTCTCCTCGGCGACCAGCACGTGGTGCGTCGCCGCGTCGCGCAGGGCCTGCTCCAGCTCGTCGACGTCGAGGCCGGACACGGCGGCGAGCTGGTCGTGGCGGACCCGGCGCCCGGCGACCGAGGCGATCCGCAGCACCCGCTGGGTGGCCGGGGGCAGGCCCTCCACCCGGGCGACCAGCACCTCGGCGAGCCCGTGCGGCATGCCGTCGGCGGAGGCGGATACCAGCTCCTCGGCGAAGAACGCGTTGCCCTCGCTGCGCCGCGCGGCGGTGTGCAGCGCCGCCTCCGACAGGGTGCCCGCGGCCAGCAGCCGCACCAGCCGCAGCGCCTCGGTCTGGTCGAGGGGGCTCAGGTCGAGGCGCTCGACGGCGGGCAGCCGGACCAGCTCGGAGAGCACCCCGCGCAGCGGGTGGCGGCGGTGCAGGTCGTCGGAGCGGTAGGTGGCCAGCACCACCAGCCGCTGCCCGGTCAGCCGGGACAGCAGGAAGACCAGCAGGTCGCGGCTGGAGCGGTCGGCCCAGTGCAGGTCCTCGACGACGACCAGGGCCGGGTCGGTGGAGGTGAGGTCGGCGAGCGCGGACAGCACGGCGTCGAACACCTGCAGCTGGCCCAGCTCGCGGTGCTCCCCCGGCCGCTGCTCGGTGCGCCGGAAGCCGCCGGGGAGCAGGTGGCGCAGCGCGGTGTGCTCGGCCACCAGCTCGGGGCGGGCGGCCGCCAGCGCGCCGACGATCTCGGTGAACGGCAGGTAGGGCAGCGCGGACTCGCCGGTGTCGAGGCAGCGCCCGACCAGCACGGTGAACCCGGCCGCGGCGGCCCGCTCGCTGGCCTCGGCGACCAGCCGGGACTTGCCCACGCCGGCGTCGCCGGCCAGCAGCACCCCCGTCGGCCTGCCGACCGCGGCGCGTTCCAGCGCCGCGGCCAGCGCCTTGACCTCGACGTGCCGCCCGACCAGCTCGATCCCGACCCCCAACCGCCCCACGGGCCTCATCGTGACACGGGTTACCGACGGTTTCCGACGGCTTTGCCCACAGCGGACAGTTCGGACGGGCCCTCCCGCTGCGGCTCGGTGGGCGGCGAGTGCCGCTCGCGGTGCTCCTCCCGGGCGGCGATCTGGGCCACAGCCTCGTCGGCGGCGCGGCGCAGCGCCCGGCGCCCGGCCCGGGCGAGCATGGCGAGGCGGTGCTCCCGCGCCTCGGCGAGCAGCGCCTGGCGGCGGTGGTCGGTCTCGATCGCGGTCCTGGTGATGTCGTTGAACATGCTGAGAGCCTCGCGCTGAGGCCGGAGGTGCGGCATCGGACGATCGCGTCGGGAGCCGGGGCTGAGGGAGAGGGCTGGGTAAGGGGTCGGTGCGTCGGGTCGGGTGGGGGTAAGGGGGCTGAGCTCTTGCCGGACGCTGGTTCCAGGCCACCGCGCACAGCGCCTGGTCTCCGCGCACATGTCAGGGCGTGTGCACGGAGACCAAGAGGTGCGCGCGGTGCCCGGGGGCCGTTTCGCCCGGTTGCCGAGGTCGTTCTGGCGTCGCGCAGCGCGGGGGTGGTCCTCGCAGCCCGCCGGCGCGCTGCGAGGGCCCGGTTCGTGCTGCGAGGACCGGCTAGCGCTGTGAGAACCCCGCACCCCCTGCCGCCTGCACGTCCGCGACGCGACGGCGTTACGGTGGACAGGTCCGGCGGCTGCCGGCACCGATGCGACGAGGAGGAGAGCAGATGCCCCCCGCCGGCAAGCCCGTGAGGGCGCCGCGTAAGAAGGTCAACCCGCTGCACGCGAAGCGGATCAAGGAAGTGGACTGGAAGGACGTGACGCTGCTGCGGCAGTTCATCTCCGACCGGGGCAAGATCCGGGCCCGCCGGGTCACCGGGCTGACCCCCCAGCAGCAGCGCCAGGTGGCCATCGCCATCCGCAACGCTCGGGAGATGGCCCTGCTGCCCTACCCCCGCGCGGGGCGCGGCTGAGGGCCGTGTAGAGTTGTCGAAGCCGCTCGGGAGAGACCGACCGCGCGGCCGGCCGCCCCTTTAGCTCAGTCGGCAGAGCGTCTCCATGGTAAGGAGAAGGTCTACGGTTCGATTCCGTAAAGGGGCTCCAGCGGGGTTTCGTCCACTCACCCCGTGCAGCGGTGTAGCTCAGCTGGTAGAGCAAGCGGCTCATAATCGCTGTGTCGCCGGTTCAAGTCCGGCCACCGCTACCAGACAGACCCGCTCCACATCGAAAGTCGTTCACAGGAGGCTCCCGCGATGGCGAAGGCCACGGACGTCCGGCCGAAGATCACGCTGGCGTGCGAGCAGTGCAAGCACCGCAACTACATCACCAAGAAGAACCGGCGCAACGACCCCGACCGGCTCGCGATGAAGAAGTTCTGCCCGAACTGCGGCACCCACCGCGAGCACCGCGAGACCCGCTGAGGGTGGTCGACCGGTCCCTGGTCGGCCGCACGCTGCCGGCCACCGCTCCGTACCAGGTCGGACGGCAGAAGATCACAGAGTTCGCCCTCGCCATCGGCGAGGGCGATTCCGTGTGTCTGGACGTCGACGCGGCGCGCGCCGCGGGTCACCCCGACGTCGTGGCGCCGCCCACGTTCACCATCGCGTTCGTGCTGCCGGCGATCGAGTCGTTCCTGCGCGACCCCGAGGTCGGCTGGGACTACGCCCACATGGTCCACGCCGAGCAGGCCATCACCCTGCACCGCCCGGTGCACGCCGGCGACGAGCTGGCCACCACGATCCACGTCGACGACCTGCGCACCCGCGCCGGCAGCCACATGCTGACGCTGCGCTGCGAGGTGGCCGACGGGCACGGCGCCCCGGTCGCCACCTGCAAGGCCGTCCTGGTCACCAAGGCGGACGAGGCATGAGCGCGAGCGCCGGGCCGGAGACGGCGAAGGGCGACGAGCTCGCCCCCACCTCGGTCCGGGTCTCCCGCGCCGACCTGGTCCGGTACGCCGGGGCCTCCGGCGACTTCAACCCGATCCACTGGAGCGACCGCGTCGCCGGTGAGGTCGGGCTGCCCGGGGTCATCGCGCACGGGATGCTCACGATGGCCCTCGCCGGCCGCTTCGTGAGCGCGTGGGCCGGTGGGCCCGCCGCCGTGCGGGGGCTGGGCGTGCGGTTCACCCGGCCCGTCGTCGTCCCGGACGACGGGACCGGCGCCACCATCGAGCTCTCCGGCACCGTCTCCGGCGTCGACGAGAGCGACGCCGGTCGGGTCGCCACCGTGGCCGTGACCGCGAAGTTCGACGGCCGCACGGTGCTCGGCCGGGCCACCGCCGAGGTGCTGCTCCCGTCCTGACGCGCCCGCAGGGGTACGCGTTGGAGGTCGCCGATCGCGGTGCCGTACACTCGATCTGCTGGGTGCGCCGCTGGTCGACGCACCTCCCGTCGGTGGGTCGCTGGCCCACGGCGGGTGTGGCATAGGGGTGTAGCTCAACTGGCAGAGCAGCGGTCTCCAAAACCGCAGGTTGCAGGTTCAAGTCCTGTCACCCCTGCCCTCAATGCATGACTGTCGGGTGACGAGCTGGAGGATGCGTGGCTGAGCAACGCGAGGGGGACGAGGACGGGCGCGAGCGTCCGACCTCTGCCGCCGACCGTCGGGGCCGGCGCTCCGGTTCGGCACCCGATGCGGGAAGGGGTAGGTCCACGGCGGTCCGCGAGGGCAGGCAGGCCAAGGTCTCGCCGCCCGCCAGGCTCGCGCGGTTCATGCGCGAGGTGGTCGCCGAGCTGCGGAAGGTCATCTGGCCGTCCCGCAGGCAACTGGTCACCTACACCATCGTCGTGCTGGTCTTCGTGTCGTTCATGGTCGCGCTCGTGTGGCTGCTGGACCTCGTGTTCGCCCAGGGTGTGCTGTACCTGTTCGGCACCTGACCGGCCACCACCTCCGGATCCAAGGAAGCGAGACCACAGTGACCTCCCAGGACGGCGGCCAGTGGCCGACCGACGTCGACCGTGTCGACGGCGTGCAGGACGAGGACGCCACCGCGGAGTCCGCGCCCGCCGCTGAGGCCGACATCGACGCGGCCGTCGACGCGGAGGCCGCGGGTTCCGCCGAGGCCGCCGACGCCCTCGAGGACGCGGGCGACGTCGACGACGCCGACCCCGACGAGGTCGTCGAGGCCTCCGACGGCGCGGGCGCGGCCGAGGCGGTCGCCGACCCCGAGCCCGAGGTCGACGTCGACCCGGTCGAGGAGATGCGCGCGGCGCTGCGCCGCGCCCCCGGCGAGTGGTACGTCATCCACTCCTACGCCGGCTACGAGAACAAGGTGAAGACCAACCTCGAGACCCGGGTGCAGACCCTGGACGTCGAGGACTACATCTTCCAGGTCGAGGTGCCCACCGAGGAGGTCACCGAGATCAAGAACGGCCAGCGCAAGCAGGTGCAGCGCAAGGTGCTGCCCGGCTACATCCTGGTCCGGATGGATCTCAACGACCAGTCCTGGGGCGCCGTGCGCAACACCCCGGGCGTCACCGGATTCGTCGGCGCGACGTCGAAGCCGTCGCCGCTGACCATCGACGACGTGCTGAAGTTCCTGATGCCGCGGGTCGAGCAGAAGCAGGCCGCGGGCTCGGGCAAGTCCGACGTCGCCGCGTCGCCGGGCAAGGCCACGATCGAGGTGGACTTCGAGGTCGGCGAGTCGGTCACCGTGATGGACGGGCCGTTCGCCACGCTGCCGGCCACCATCAACGAGGTCAACGTGGACGCCCAGAAGCTCAAGGTCCTGGTGTCCATCTTCGGCCGCGAGACGCCCGTCGAGCTGGCGTTCAGCCAGGTCTCGAAGATCTGATTCCTACCGCGGTCGCCATGGCCGCGGGCGCTCAACCACGAACAGGGAATGACGCGATGCCCCCCAAGAAGCGGAAGCTCTCCGCGATCATCAAGCTCCAGATCAAGGCCGGGGCCGCGACCCCGGCACCGCCGGTCGGCCCCGCGCTGGGCCAGCACGGCGTGAACATCATGGAGTTCTGCAAGGCCTACAACGCCGCCACCGAGTCCCAGCGCGGCGACATCGTGCCGGTCGAGATCAAGGTCTACGAGGACCGCTCGTTCGACTTCACCCTCAAGACCCCTCCGGCGGCGCGCCTGCTGCTGAAGGCGGCCGGTGTGGACAAGGGCAGCGGCGAGCCGCACATCAAGAAGGTGGCCACGGTCACCATGGAGCAGGTCCGCCAGATCGCGCAGACCAAGCTCTCCGACCTGAACGCCACCGACATCGACCAGGCGACGAAGATCATCGCCGGTACCGCGCGGTCGATGGGAATCACGGTCTCGGGCTGACGCGTTCCCTCCCTGTCACAACCTGAACGCGTGGGAGAGCCGAGCGCGGCTCGCACCACGACCTGACCCGCAGAGGACAGTTCCATGGCACAGCGCAGCAAGGTCTACCGCCAGGCCGCCGAGAAGATCGAGGCCGGACGGCTCTACACCCCGCTGGAGGCGGCGAACCTCGCCCGCGAGACCGCCAGCAGCAAGATGGACGCGACCGTCGAGGTCGCGATGCGCCTGGGCGTCGACCCCCGCAAGGCCGACCAGATGGTCCGCGGCACGGTCAGCCTGCCGCACGGCACCGGCAAGACCGTCCGCGTGATCGTCTTCGCCACCGGCGACAAGGCCGCCGAGGCCGAGGCGGCCGGCGCCGACGCGGTGGGCGCCGAGGACCTGATCGAGCGCATCCAGGGCGGCTGGCTGGAGTTCGACGCCGCCATCGCCACCCCCGACCAGATGGCCAAGGTCGGTCGGATCGCCCGCATCCTGGGCCCGCGCGGGCTGATGCCGAACCCGAAGACCGGCACCGTCACCCCGGACGTCACCAAGGCCGTCCAGGACATCAAGGGCGGCAAGATCAGCTTCCGCGTCGACAAGCAGTCCAACCTGCACCTCATCATCGGCAAGGCCTCGTTCCCCACCGAGAAGCTGGTGGAGAACTACGGCGTCGCCCTCGACGAGATCCTGCGAGCCAAGCCGTCGGCGGCCAAGGGCCGGTACATCAAGAAGATCACCATCTCGACCACGACGGGCCCGGGCATCGCGGTCGACCCGAACCGCACCCGCAACCTCCTGGTCGACGAGAACTCGGCCTGACCGAGCGCACGACCGCAGCGCCCCGCCACCGCTCAGGTGGCGGGGCGCAGTCGTGTCCGGACCCGCCGGACGAGGTCGACCACCGACGGGCCGCCGGCCAGGCACCACAGCGCGATCACCGGGTCGCAGATCGCGCAGCCCAGCGAGGAGTGCTCGGCGAACGGGACGATCGGGTTGCCGTGCACGTGGTGCAGCAGGTCCCAACCGGTGTGCAGCAGCCAGCCGATGCCGATGAACGTCCACGACTCCAGCCCGCGGTACGCGCAGTAGGTGAGCACGGTGGTGAAGGCGAACTCCCACCCGCCCAGGCCGCCGCCGCTGAGGTACGCCGCCCCCGCGCCCGCGAGCACCACCGCGTTGAGCCGCCGCCGTTGCGGTTCGGGCGGCAGCGAGGCCAGGCAGACGTAGACGACACCGATCAGCAGCGGGACGAGCACGGTCATGATCACGGACGCTAGGGCGGCGCGACCCACCCCGGCAGTGGCCGGACGGACGCGCACCGACGGATCCGCGCCAGGATGGGGGCGTGCATCGCGTCGCGGTACTGGCCTTCGACGGCGTCGTCCCGTTCGACCTGGCGCTCCCGGTCGAGGTCTTCGGCCGCGCCCGGCTGGCCGACGGGCGGCCCGCCTACGAGGTGCTCGTGTGCGCCGCCACCCCGCAGGTCGCCGCGGGGCTCGTCGCGCTCCGGGTGCCGCACGGCCTGGGCGCGCTGGCCGCGGCCGACACGGTGGTCGTGCCCGGCGTCGCCGACGCCGAGCGGTCGGTCCCGGGCGCCGTCCTCGACGCGCTGCGGACCGCCCCGGGGCGCAAGGTGTCGATCTGCGCGGGGGCGTTCGTGCTCGCCGCGGCCGGGCTCCTCGACGGGCGCCGGGCCACCACCCACTGGGCCGCGGCCGCCGAGCTGGCCCGCCGCCACCCGGCCGTGCGCGTCGACCCGGACGTCCTCTACGTCGACGAGGGCGACGTGCTGACCTCGGCGGGCGCGGCCGCGGGCCTCGACCTGTGCCTGCACCTGGTGCGCCGCGACCACGGCGCGGCGGTGGCCGCCGATGCCGCCAGGGCGTCGGTCATGCCGCTGGAGCGCGCGGGCGGGCAGGCCCAGTTCGTCGCCCACGAGCCGCCGGGGCCGGCGGGCGGCTCGCTGGAGCCGCTGCTGGGCTGGCTGGTCGAGAACCTGCACCGCCCGCTCACCCTCGACGACATCGCCGCCAGGGCCGTCATGAGCACCCGCTCGTTGAGCAGGCGCTTCCGCGAGCAGACCGGCAGCACGCCGGCGCACTGGCTGCGCCGCCACCGCGTGCGCCGGGCCCAGCAGCTGCTGGAGAGCACCGACCGGCCGGTGGAGCGGATCGGCGAGGACGTGGGGTTCGCCTCGCCGACGGCGTTCCGCCAGCGGTTCCGCGAGGTCGTCGGCGTCAGCCCGCGCGACTACCGGCGCGCGTTCCGCGCCGGCTGAGGCTCAGGCCCAGTCGGCGAGGATCGCCTCGACCTGCTCCGCGTCGCCCGCCGCCTCCGGCACGACCGTGGCGGTGCGGGAGAAGCGCGGGGCCGGGGCCGCCTGCGGGACGCCGCCGGGGTCGACGATCGTGCCGCGGGCGTCCAGGTGCGGGTGCGCGGCGACCTCGCCGAACGCCAGCACCGGTGTCACACACGCGTCGGTGCCGGCGAACACCTCGACCCACTCGTCGCGGCTGCGGGTGGCGAAGACCTCGGCGAGGCGGGCCTTGAGCGCGGGCCAGTTGTCGCGGTCGAGCTGGCCGGGCAGCTCGGCGTCGGTCAGGCCCAGCCCGGCCAGCAGCGCCGCGTAGAACTGCGGCTCGATCGCGCCCACCGCCACGTGCCTGCCGTCGGCGCAGGTGTAGGTGTCGTAGAACGGGGCGCCGCCGTCGAGCATGTTGACGCCGGGCTGGTCGACCCAGGCCTTCTGGGCCAGGAAGCCCCAGAACATCTGGCCGAGCACGGAGGCGCCGTCGACCATCGCCGCGTCGACGACCTGGCCGCGCCCCGAGCGCTGCGCCTCCCACAGCGCCGAGAGCACCCCGACCAGCAGGAACATCGACCCGCCGCCGAAGTCGCCGACGAGGTTCAGCGGCGGGACGGGCCGCTCGCCGGGCCGGCCGATGGCGTGCAGCAGGCCGGTGAGCGAGATGTAGTTGATGTCGTGGCCGGCCCGCTGGGCCAGCGGCCCGTCCTGCCCCCAGCCGGTCATCCGGGCGTAGACGAGCTTCGGGTTGCGGGCGTGGCAGTCGTCCGGGCCGACGCCGAGCCGCTCGGTGACCCCGGGCCGGTAGCCCTCGATCAGCACGTCGGCCCTCTCGACCAGGCTCAGCACGGCCTCCCGGCCCGCCGGGTCCTTGAGGTCGACGGCGATCCGGCGGCGCCCGCGCAGCGTCGGGTCGGCGACGGCGCCGGGCCCGGGCCGCGCGGCCCCTGACGGCCGGTCGACCCGCACGACCTCGGCGCCCAGGTCGCCCAGCACCATCGCGGCGTGCGGCCCGGGGCCGATCCCGGCCAGCTCGACGACCTTCAGCCCGGCCAGTGGTCCGCTTCGTTGCACCCGACACCTCCGTCGTTCGACCGCCGTCACCATACGGTCGGGGCTGACCGTTCGACCATCGTCGAGGCCCGTGGTCTCAGCCACCGCACTCGCCGCCCACCCCCACCGCGGCTCCCGCGGCCACCGCCGCGGCCCCCATGTCGGCGGCCGGCCCGGCGGCGCCGGTCACCAGCACCGCGGCACCGGGCGCACCGGGCAGCAGCGGCCGCACCTGACCGGCGTCCCCGCACCGTCGAGCACGACGAGGGCGCGGCGGTCGCACAGCAGCGAGCGGTACAGCGCCCCGTCCAGCGGGCCGGTGACCACCGCGACCGGCACGCCGAACGGCGATCCGCCCAGCAGCGCGTCGTCCAGCGCGGTCAGGTCCCGCTCGCGGAACACCGAGCGCGGGCTCTCCGCGCGCAGCTGCCGGGGGCGGCCAGCGGAACGGCGCCGCGTCGGCCGAACCCGGATGCGCGCCCACCCGGAACGCCGCCCACCCCGCGGGCCCCACGCCGAGCGCCGCGGCGAGCGCCCGCACCGTCCGCGGCCGCGGTCGGGTGATCTCGCCGACCTCGAGCTTGCGCAGTCCGCGGACGCTCACCCCGGCCCGCTCGGCCAGCTCCTCCTGGGTCAGCCCGGTCCGCAACCGGCGGAGCCGGACCCCGTCCCCGAACCCATCCATGTCCACCGATCGGGTGATGGCGGCGGAGCGTTGCCGGCCCCGGGGGCAGGTTGCGCCGTTGGCAGGGACGGGATGGGCGAGCCGCGGCGCCGTTGCGTAGGACTACCTAGCCCGCCCGCACGCTGTTGTGCCGGCGCGCCCGAGGGACGGAACCGCACCGGCGCAGCACCGGCTCCGGGGCGAGTGCGGGACCACCCGAGGGGGTGGCGTACCCTGGTCACCAGTTCCACCGAAGACCGCAGGTCTGCCCGCCCGGCTGAGCCGGGCGCGGCACGAAGGTCCCGCCGCCGGCGGGCGACCCGCGCAGGAGGACGAGGTCAGCCAGGGTGCCATCGCGCGCCCGTGCCACGCCCCGTGCGCTCCTGCGCCGGGGCGTTCGTCGTCTCCGGGGTCGTCACGGTGGGCCTGCCCCACGAGCACGACATCCGGAGAGGAGGCAAGGATGGTCAGACCCGACAAGATCACGGCCGTGGAGGACATCGCCGGCCGGTTCCAGGGCTCGACCGCCGCGGTGGTCACCGAGTACCGCGGCCTGACGATGGCCCAGCTGACGACGCTGCGCCGCTCGCTCGGCGAGACCGCGACGTACCGCGTCGCGAAGAACACGCTGGTCAAGCGGGCCGCCGACGACGCGGGCGTCAAGGGCATCGACGCACTGCTGGTCGGCCCGACGGCGATCGCGTTCATCACCGGCGAGCCCGTCGACGCCGCCAAGGCGCTGCGCGACTTCGCCAAGGCCAACCAGGGCCTGGTGATCAAGGGCGGCTACATGGACGGCCGCGCCCTGACCGTCGAAGAGGTCAACCAGCTGGCCGACCTCGAGTCCCGCGAGGTGCTGCTGTCGAAGCTGGCGGGCGCGATGAAGGGCACGATGGCCAAGGCCGCCGGGCTGTTCGCCGCCCCGGCCTCGCAGATGGCCCGCCTGGCCCAGGCGCTCGTCGACAAGCGCGCCGAGGAGGGCGGGGCCGCCCCCGCCGACTCCAGCGCCGACACCAGCGCCGACACCAGCGCCGACACCAGCTCCGACTCCAGCTCCGACGACGCGGCCCCGGCCGACGTCGAGAGCTGACCCCACCCCCCTTAACCAGAGAGGAACGCCACCATGGCGAAGCTGTCCACCGACGAGCTGCTCGACGCCTTCAAGGACCTCACCCTGATCGAGCTCTCCGAGTTCGTGAAGAAGTTCGAGGAGACCTTCGACGTCACCGCGGCCGCCCCCGTCGCCGTCGCCGCCGCCGGCCCCGCCGGCCCGGCCGCCGAGGCCCCCGAGGAGAAGGACGAGTTCAACGTCGTCCTCGAGGCCGCGGGCGACAAGAAGATCCAGGTCATCAAGGTCGTCCGCGAGCTGGTCTCCGGGCTGGGCCTCAAGGAGGCCAAGGACCTGGTCGAGTCCGCCCCGAAGCCGATCCTGGAGGGCGTGGCCAAGGACGCCGCCGACGCCGCCAAGGCCAAGCTCGAGGACGCCGGCGCCAAGGTCTCCCTGACCTGAGTCGCCGCCCCCGCGGGGGGCCCCGCCGCGGTGGGCGCGGGGCCCCGCTCGCGTTCCCGCCCGTTGAGCGCAACGAGAGTCGTCCACCCACCACCGCGCGCACCCCGTGGCCACCGCGCACACGTCCCGACATGCGCGCGGTGGCCAGGAGGTGTGCGCGGTGCTCAGCGGCCGCGGAGCTCGCGGCGCAGCAGCTTCCCGGTCACCGTCTTCGGGATCTCGTCGAGGAACTCGACCTGCCGGGGGTACTTGTACGCGGCCATCCGCGCCCTGCAGAACGCGATCAGCTCGGCCTCGTCGACCGACCGGCCAGGGCGCAGGCTGACGAAGGCCTTCACGGTCTCGCCCCGGTACTCGTCGGGCACCCCGACGACCGCCGCCTCGCGGACGGCCTCGTGCTCGTAGAGCACGTCCTCGACCTCGCGGGGCCAGACCTTGTAGCCGCCCGCGTTGATCTGGTCCTTCTTGCGGTCGACGATGTAGAACCAGCCCTGCTCGTCCATGTAGCCGACGTCGCCGGTGTGCAGGGCGCCGCCGGGGATGGCCTTCGCGGTCTCCTCCGGCTTGTTCCAGTAGCCCGGCACGACCTGGGGGCCGGTGGTGACGATCTCGCCGACCTCGCCGGCGGGGAGGTCCTGGCCGTCCTCGCCGACGATCCGCACGACGGTGTTGTAGATCGGCACGCCGACCGACAGCGCCCCGGAGGCCTCGTCGACGGGGGCCTCGGCGCCGCGCGGGACCCCGTGCGACGGGGAGGTGGTCTCGGTGAGGCCGTAGATGTTGTGGACGTACTGGCCGAACGTCTGGGAGAACGCCTTCACCGTGGACGGCGGGATCGGGGCGCCGCCCGACCAGATCCGGGTGAGCGAGGTCAGCGCCTCCTTCTCGGCGTTCGGGGCGTTCATCAGCGCGATGAACACGGTGATGGAGCCGATGGTGAAGGTGGGGCGCTCGGCGCGGATGACGTCGATGGCCGCGGAGGGCTCGAACCGGTGGAACAGCACCAGCGGCGCGCCGAGCAGCAGGGACACCGTGATGTGCCCGATCAGGCCGGTGATGTGGAACAGCGGGGCCACGCCGAGGACCACCGCGTCGCCGTCGAGCTCGCACCAGTGCCGGTAGGCCTGGCTGTTGAACACCACGTTGCCGTGGGTGTTCATGGCGCCCTTGGGCGGGCCGGTGGTGCCCGAGGTGTAGGTCAGGAACGCGATGTCGTCCGCGGTGAAGGACACCGCGGGGGGCCGCTGCCCGCGGAAGCGCTCCAGCAGGCCGGCGAGGTCGACGGTGTCGGGCAGCTCGATGCGCTCGGTGCCGCCGAGGAGGCGCTCGTCGGGTTCGGTGGCGTACTCCAGCTCGGAGGTGGTGAGCACGGTGCGCACGTCGGTGCCGGGCAGCACGGCCGCCGCGACGTCGCGGTAGAGGCTCTGCAGGCACACCAGCACGGTGGCGCCGGAGTCGCGCAGCAGCAGCTCCAGCTCGCGCTCGCGGTTCATCGGGTTGACCGAGACCGCGATGCCGCCCGCCTTCCAGGCGCCGACCAGGCCGATCACGAACTGGGGGACGTTCTGCAGGTAGAGCGCGACCCGGTCGCCCGCGGTGAAGCCGCCCTCGAGCAGGCCGGCGGCGAAGGCGTCGGTGAGCTCGTCGAGCTCGCGGTAGGTGATGCGCCCACCCAGGTAGCGGACGGCGTCGGCGTCCGGCACGCGGGCGGCGGTGGCCGCGAACATGCTGAGCGCGTCGGGGAACTCCGGGACGAGGTCGTGCGGCTGGCCCGCGTCGTAGCGGGGGAGCCAGGGCCGGGCGTTGTAGTCGGTCACCGCCTGCTCCCCGGCGTGTCGTGCCGCTCGATCGGCTGATGATCGGCTAGCGTGCTCCGTCCGATGCGCGAGGGTCCACCGGGCGAAGGGGAGCCGAGGAGGTCGGTCATCAGGGTTGCGTCGGACATCGTCGTCTCCTGCGTCGTCGCGGCAGTGCCGATCGGGTGATCGTTCGACGGGGCCGGGGTCGGAGTCAAGGAGACCTGACGGGTCGGGAGTCGTGACGGAAGACCGTCGACCGATGCGCGTGCGTGCGGTCGCGGATTGTGGTAGTAGGTCACCGTCCGGTGGGCGGTCGTCGACGCGCGTCGAAACCCGCGCGGAGCCGCCCGGAGCGGCAGAAGTGCACGTCGGAGGCCCGGTCGTCCCGCGAAAAGCACCACTTACCGACGCGTAGCGTCTTGACTCGATGCGGGAGTCAGGTCACTCTTAGGTCTCGGCGGACGCCTTCGGCGACCCGCCTCGACAGCGGCTGCGTTTGCAGCTAGACTGCCTCTTTGCGCTGCCTACGTCCAGCTTCGCGTGCGCGCAGGGGGGTTCCTGTCGCAGGGAGTACCCGTCCCTGCGTTCTCGCGAGACTGGCCGGCGGCTGCGCCATGACAACAGACGGCGCGCACCGGAAGCCCGCATCCGCGCGTCCGCCGGCCCGGACCTCCCGCCCGGGTCGATCGGACGCACGGTAGCGCGTGGGGCCCGGAGCTCGCCAGACGAGAGCGCAGTTCTCGGAAGGACGCATCTTGGCTTCGTCCAGCGCCACCACCTCGCCCACGGCAGCCCTCGCCGCTGTTTCGGCCAACCCGAACTTCCCGGGAGCGCCCACTCGGGTCACCTTCGCGAAGATCCGCGAGCCTCTCGAGGTGCCCGACCTGCTCGACCTCCAGATCCAGTCGTTCGAGTGGCTGGTCGGGAACGAGGCCTGGTTCCAGCGACGCATCGACGCCGGCGACGAGAACCCGATGGGCGGGCTGGAGGAGGTCCTCGCGGAGATCTCTCCGATCGAGGACTTCTCCGGCTCGATGTCGCTGTCCTTCTCCGACCCCCGCTTCGACGAGGTCAAGGCCTCCGTCGAGGAGTGCCGGGACAAGGACATGACCTACGGCGCCCCGCTGTTCGTCACCGCGGAGTTCACCAACAACACCACCGGCGAGATCAAGAGCCAGACGGTGTTCATGGGCGACTTCCCGGTGATGACCGACAAGGGCACGTTCATCATCAACGGCACCGAGCGCGTCGTGGTGTCCCAGCTCGTCCGGTCCCCGGGCGTGTACTTCTCCCACGACATCGACAAGACGACCGAGAAGGACGTCTACTCGGTGCGCGTCATCCCGAGCCGCGGCGCGTGGCTCGAGTTCGACGTCGACAAGCGCGACACCGTCGGCGTCCGCATCGACCGCAAGCGCCGCCAGCCGGTCACCGTGCTGCTCAAGGCGCTGGGCTGGTCCGCGGAGCAGATCCAGGCCCGGTTCGGCTTCTCCGAGACGATCATGGCGACGCTGGAGAAGGACCACACCGCGGGCCAGGACGAGGCCCTGCTCGACATCTACCGCAAGCTGCGCCCGGGCGAGCCGCCGACCCGCGAGAGCGCGCAGACCCTCCTGGAGAACCTGTTCTTCAAGGACAAGCGCTACGACCTCGCGAAGGTCGGCCGCTACAAGGCCAACAAGAAGCTCGGCCTGAAGATCGAGAACCGAATCGGGATGCTCACCGAGGAGGACATCGCCACCACCATCGAGTACCTCGTCCGGCTGCACGCCGGCGAGACCGAGATGACGGTGGGCGCCGACGCCGACGGCAACGGCGGCGTCACGGTGCCGGTCGAGATCGACGACATCGACCACTTCGGCAACCGGCGCCTGCGCACGGTCGGCGAGCTGATCCAGAACCAGGTCCGGGTCGGGCTGTCCCGCATGGAGCGGGTCGTCCGCGAGCGGATGACCACCCAGGACGTCGAGGCGATCACCCCGCAGACCTTGATCAACATCCGGCCGGTCTCGGCCGCGATCCGGGAGTTCTTCGGCACCTCGCAGCTGTCGCAGTTCATGGACCAGCACAACCCGCTGGCCGGGCTGACGCACAAGCGGCGGCTGTCGGCGCTGGGTCCGGGTGGTCTGTCCCGCGAGCGGGCCGGCTTCGAGGTCCGCGACGTGCACACCAGCCACTACGGCCGGATGTGCCCGATCGAGACCCCGGAAGGCCCGAACATCGGCCTGATCGGGTCGCTGTCGACGTTCGCGCAGGTCAACCCGTTCGGCTTCATCCAGACCCCGTACCGCAAGGTCGTCGAGGGCCGGGTCACCGAGCAGATCGACTACCTCACCGCGGACGAGGAGGACCGCTTCGTCATCGCGCAGGCCAACGCGCCGCTGCAGGAGGACGGCTCCTTCACCGAGGAGCGCGTGCTGGTCCGCCGCAAGGCGGGCGAGGTCGACTACATCCCGCCGACGGGCGTCGACTACATCGACGTCTCGCCGCGGCAGATGGTGTCGGTCGCGACCGCGCTGATCCCGTTCCTCGAGCACGACGACGCGAACCGCGCGCTGATGGGCGCCAACATGCAGCGCCAGTCGGTGCCGCTGCTGCGCAGCGAGTCGCCGCTGGTCGGCACGGGCATGGAGCTGCGCGCCGCGGTCGACGCCGGCGACGTGCTGGTGGCCGAGAAGGCCGGTGTGGTCGAGGAGCTCTGCGCCGACTACATCACCGTCATGGCCGACGACGGCACCCGCACCACCTACCGGCTGAACAAGTTCCGCCGCTCCAACCAGGGCACCTGCAACAACCAGAAGCCCATCGTGGACGAGGGCCAGCGGGTCGAGGTCGGGCAGGTCATCGCCGACGGGCCGTGCACCGAGAACGGTGAGATGGCGCTGGGCAAGAACCTGCTCGTGGCGATCATGCCGTGGGAGGGCCACAACTACGAGGACGCGATCATCCTCTCGCAGCGCCTGGTGCAGGACGACGTGCTCACGTCGATCCACATCGAGGAGCACGAGATCGACGCCCGCGACACCAAGCTGGGCGCCGAGGAGATCACCCGGGACATCCCGAACGTCTCCGAGGAGGTCCTGGCCGACCTCGACGAGCGCGGCATCATCCGGATCGGCGCCGAGGTCCAGCCCGGCGACATCCTGGTCGGCAAGGTCACCCCGAAGGGCGAGACCGAGCTGACCCCGGAGGAGCGGCTGCTGCGCGCGATCTTCGGCGAGAAGGCGCGCGAGGTGCGCGACACCTCCCTGAAGGTGCCGCACGGCGAGAACGGCAAGGTCATCGGCATCCGGGTGTTCTCCCGCGACGACGAGGACGAGCTCGCCCCCGGCGTGAACGAGCTGGTGCGGGTCTACGTCGCGCAGAAGCGGAAGATCCAGGACGGCGACAAGCTCGCCGGCCGGCACGGCAACAAGGGCGTGATCGGCAAGATCCTGCCCGCCGAGGACATGCCCTTCCTGTCCGACGGCACCCCGGTCGACATCATCCTGAACACCCACGGTGTTCCGCGACGGATGAACATCGGCCAGGTCCTGGAGACCCACCTCGGGTGGATCGCCAAGTCCGGCTGGGAGATCGAGGGCAGGCCCGACTGGGCGGCGAAGATGCCCGAGGACCTCTACTCCGTGCCCCCCGGCACGAACACGGCCACGCCGGTGTTCGACGGGGCCAAGGAGAACGAGATCACCGGGCTGCTCGGCAGCACCCGGCCCAACCGCGACGGCGAGCGCATGGTCGGCGAGGACGGCAAGGCCACCCTGATGGACGGGCGCTCCGGCGAGCCGTTCCCGTTCCCGGTGGCGGTCGGCTACATGTACATCCTGAAGCTGGCCCACCTCGTGGACGACAAGATCCACGCACGGTCCACCGGTCCGTACTCGATGATCACGCAGCAGCCGCTGGGCGGTAAGGCCCAGTTCGGTGGCCAGCGGTTCGGCGAGATGGAGTGCTGGGCGATGCAGGCCTACGGCGCGGCGTACACGCTGCAGGAGCTGCTGACGATCAAGTCCGACGACGTCGTGGGCCGGGTCAAGGTCTACGAGGCGATCGTCAAGGGCGAGAACATCCCCGAGCCGGGCATCCCGGAGTCGTTCAAGGTGCTCCTGAAGGAGCTCCAGTCGCTGTGCCTGAACGTCGAGGTGCTCTCCAGCGACGGCGCGGCGATCGAGATGCGCGACACCGACGACGAGGACCTCGAGCGCGCCGCGGCGAACCTGGGCATCAACCTGTCCAGCCGCCCCGGCTCCGACTCGATGACCGTCGACGACGTCGTCAACTGATCCCGCCCGAGCGAGCGACAAGAAGGAACTGAGGACACACGTGCTCGACGTCAACTTCTTCGACGAGCTTCGCATCGGTCTGGCCACGGCGGAGGACATCCGCCAGTGGTCGCACGGCGAGGTGAAGAAGCCCGAGACCATCAACTACCGCACCCTCAAGCCGGAGAAGGACGGACTCTTCTGCGAGAAGATCTTCGGCCCGACCCGCGACTGGGAGTGCTACTGCGGCAAGTACAAGCGCGTCCGGTTCAAGGGCATCATCTGCGAGCGCTGCGGCGTCGAGGTCACTCGGGCCAAGGTGCGCCGTGAGCGGATGGGCCACATCGAGCTGGCCGCGCCGGTCACCCACATCTGGTACTTCAAGGGCGTCCCGAGCCGGCTGGGCTACCTGCTCGACCTGGCCCCCAAGGACCTCGAGAAGATCATTTACTTCGCCGCGTACGTCATCACGTCGGTGAACAAGGACCTGCGCCACGAGGACATGTCCAATCTCGAGAACGAGATGACGGTCGAGCGGCGCCGGGTCGAGCAGGAGCGCGACGTCGAGCTGGAGAAGCGCGCCCAGAAGCTCGAGGCCGACCTGGCCGAGCTGGAGGCGGAGGGCGCCAAGAGCGACGTCCGCCGCAAGGTCAAGGAGGGTGGCGAGCGCGAGATGCGCCAGCTCCGCGACCGGGCCCAGCGCAAGCTGGACCAGCTCGACGAGATCTGGACCAGCTTCACCAAGCTCGACGTGCAGCAGCTCATCGCGGACGAGACCCTCTACCGCGAGCTGTACGACCGCTACGGCGACTACTTCACCGGGGCGATGGGCGCCGAGGCGATCCAGACCCTGCTGCAGAACTTCGACATCCCGGCCGAGGCGGAGAACCTCCGCGAGACCATCCGCAGCGGCAAGGGCCAGAAGAAGCTGCGCGCGCTCAAGCGGCTCAAGGTCGTGGCGGCGTTCCAGGTCACCGGCAACAGCCCGATGGGCATGGTGCTGGACTGCGTCCCGGTCATCCCGCCGGACCTGCGCCCGATGGTGCAGCTCGACGGTGGCCGCTTCGCCACGTCCGACCTGAACGACCTGTACCGCCGCGTGATCAACCGGAACAACCGGCTCAAGCGGCTGATCGACCTCGGCGCGCCCGAGATCATCGTCAACAACGAGAAGCGGATGCTGCAGGAGGCCGTCGACGCGCTGTTCGACAACGGCCGCCGCGGCCGGCCGGTCACCGGCCCGGGCAACCGCCCGCTCAAGTCGCTGTCGGACCTGCTCAAGGGCAAGCAGGGCCGGTTCCGGCAGAACCTGCTGGGCAAGCGCGTCGACTACTCCGGCCGTTCGGTCATCGTGGTCGGCCCGCAGCTCAAGCTGCACCAGTGCGGTCTGCCCAAGCAGATGGCGCTGGAGCTGTTCAAGCCGTTCGTGATGAAGCGGCTGGTCGACCTGAACCACGCGCAGAACATCAAGTCCGCCAAGCGGATGGTCGAGCGCGGGCGCTCGCAGGTGTGGGACGTGCTCGAGGAGGTCATCTCCGAGCACCCGGTGCTGCTCAACCGCGCACCGACCCTGCACCGGCTGGGCATCCAGGCCTTCGAGCCGCAGCTGGTCGAGGGCAAGGCGATCCAGCTGCACCCGCTGGTCTGCGAGGCCTTCAACGCCGACTTCGACGGCGACCAGATGGCGGTGCACCTGCCGCTGTCGGCCGAGGCGCAGTCCGAGGCCCGCGTGCTGATGCTGTCGTCGAACAACATCCTCTCCCCGGCGTCGGGCCGGCCGCTGGCCATGCCCCGCCTGGACATGGTGACCGGCCTCTACCACCTCAGCCGCGAGCGCCCCGGCGCGAACGGCGAGGGCCAGGTCTTCTCCTCGCTGGCCGAGGCGATCATGTCCTACGACCGGCGCGCCCTGCACCTGCAGGCGCCGATCCGGATCCGGCTGCACGGGGTCACCCCGCCGGCCCCGGTCGTGGAGGAGATCGGCTGGAGCGAGGGCGACCCGTGGCTGGCCCAGACCACCCTGGGCCGGGTGCTGTTCAACGAGCTGCTGCCGCCGGACTACCCGTTCGTCAACGAGATCCTGCCCAAGAAGCGCCAGGCCGCGATCATCAACGACCTGGCCGAGCGGTACTCGATGACCGAGGTGGCCCAGGTCCTGGACCGCCTCAAGGACGCCGGTTTCTACTGGGCCACCCGGTCCGGGGTCACCATGGCGATCTCCGACGTGGTGGTGCCGCCGAACAAGCAGCAGATCCTCGACGGCTACGAGGCCAAGGCCGACCAGGTCAACAAGCGCTACCAGCGGGGCGCCCTGTCCCACCAGGAGCGCAACGACGAGATGGTCAAGATCTGGAACCAGGCGTCCGAAGAGGTCGCCCGGGCCATGGAGGCCAACTTCCCCGAGGACAACCCGATCCCGACGATCGTGAAGTCGGGCGCGGCGGGCAACATGACCCAGGTCCGGCAGCTCGCCGGTATGCGTGGTCTGGTGGCCAACCCGAAGGGCGAGTACATCCCGCGGCCGATCAAGTCCAACTTCCGCGAGGGCCTGTCGGTGCTGGAGTACTTCATCTCCACGCACGGCACCCGCAAGGGCCTGGCGGACACGGCGCTGCGCACGGCCGACTCGGGCTACCTGACCCGGCGCCTGGTCGACGTGTCGCAGGACGTCATCGTCCGCGAGGTGGACTGCGGCTCCGAGCGCAGCATCACGATGCAGGTCACGGAGGAGACGGCCGACGGCCGGCTCATCCCGCACCGCTTCATCCGCACCAGCATCTACGCGCGCTGCTCCGCGGAGGAGGTGCGCGGCCCGGACGGCGAGGTGATCGTCGCCAAGGGCGGCGACCTGGGCGACCCGGCGCTCGACGCGCTGGTCGCCGCCGGCGTCCGCACGATCAAGGTGCGCAGCGCCCTGACCTGCATGTCGGCCACCGGCATCTGCGGCATGTGCTACGGCCGCTCGATGGCGACCGGCAAGCTGGTGGACGTCGGCGAGGCCGTCGGCATCGTGGCCGCGCAGTCCATCGGTGAGCCCGGCACGCAGCTGACGATGCGCACCTTCCACACCGGTGGTGTGGCGGGCGACGACATCACGACCGGTCTGCCCCGCGTGACGGAGCTCTTCGAGGCCCGCGTCCCGAAGGGCAAGGCGCCCATCGCCGACGTCGACGGCCGCATCTCGATCGAGGACGGCGACCGCTTCTGGAAGATCACCCTGACCCCGGACGACGGGGCCGAGGAGATCGTCTACGAGAAGCTGTCCAAGCGGCAGTGGCTGGCGATGACCGTGGTCGACGGCCAGGAGCGACCGCTCGCCGACGGCGACCACGTGCACGTCGGGCAGCTGCTGCTGGAGGGCACCGCCGACCCGCACGAGGTGCTGCGCGTCATGGGCCCGCGCGAGGTGCAGCTGCACCTGGTGCGCGAGGTCCAGAAGGTGTACCGCACGCAGAGCGTGGACATCCACGACAAGCACATCGAGGTGATCGTCCGGCAGATGCTGCGCCGGGTCACGATCATCGACTCGGGCGCGACGGAGTTCCTGCCGGGCGCACTGGCCGAGCGGGGCGACTTCGAGGCGCAGAACCGCCGCGTGGTCGCCGAGGGCGGCGAGCCCGCCTCCGGCCGCCCGGTGCTGATGGGGATCACGAAGGCCTCGCTGGCCACGGAGTCGTGGCTGTCCGCGGCCTCGTTCCAGGAGACCACCCGGATCCTCACCGATGCCGCGATCAACGGAAAGCGCGACAAGCTCGTCGGGCTGAAGGAGAACGTGATCATCGGCAAGCTGATCCCGGCAGGCACCGGGATCAACCGCTACCGCAACATCCAGGTCCAGCCCACGGAGGACGCCCGCACGGCGGCCTACGCGCTGCCGAGCTACGACGACGGCTACTACAGCCCCGACGTGTTCGGCACGGGCACCGGCGCCGCGGTGCCGCTGGACGACTACGACTTCGGTCGCGACTACCGCTGAGGTAGCCGCCCGGAGGTCCCTCGACGGGGCCGGTCACCGCTCTCCCGTGGCGGTGGCCGGCCCCGTCGGCGTTCCCGCTCCGAACGAGAGTGGCTCTCGTCCCGCAGGCGGTACGAGAGCCACTCTCGCTGCGCCAGGCGGGACGAGACCGCTCTCGTTCCGGTGTGGCGGCCGGGTCGTGCGGGTGCGAGCGCTGGAGGAGTGCGGCGCCTCCCGCAGCACGATCGCCCGCCGCTGCCGGCCGGGCGGACCGTGGCAGGGGCTGCTGCCCGGGATCGTCCTGCTGCACAGCGGGCCACCCACCCGCGACGACCGCCGGCGGGCCGCGCTGCGGTACGGCGGCCGCGGCGGCGAGCCGTGCGTGCTCACCGGCCTCGACCCGCGCCTGCACGATGCCGCCGGTCGCTTCATCGCCACGCCCGACGCCTGGTTCGACGAGGTCGCCATGGCCTGGGAGATCGACTCCCGGGAGTGGCACCTCGGCCCCGACGAGTACGCCGCCACGGTCGATCGTCGCAACCGGCTGATGGCGGCCGGAGTCGTGGTCGTGCACCACCAGCCGAGCGACATCCTCCGGAACCCGGCCAAGGTGCTCGCCGACCTGCGGCCAACTACGCCCACGCCGCGCGACGCCCGCGTCCCCCGCTGCACGCCGAGCCGGCCGACGGCCGTCGAGCCGGCTGACCCGCACCGCGCACGGCACGAGAGTGGCTCTCGTCGCGCCTATGCGCACGAGGGTCACTCTCGTGCGGCGGCATGGGACGGGAGTCCCTCTCGTCCGGGGCGGTGCTCCCGCCGCCGGCCGGTACGAGAAGTGGCTCTCGTTGCGTCTCGTCGAACGAGAGCCACTCTCGTGTGGTGGAGGGGAAGGACGCTCAGCGGAAGGCGCGGGCGGCGGCGGCGCCGGCGGTGAGGTCCCAGCCGCCCGTGCCGACGACGCGGCCGAGGAGGTCCGGGGTGACGTCGCCGTCGGCGGCGATGAGGGCGGCGACGGCGTCGGGGCTCGGGGGGCCGGCGAGGCCGGGGGCGTCCTGGGTGAACTCCTCGATCAGCTCCCGGCACCGCCGCTCGTCGACGGCGGGCAGGGCGACCGAGGCGAAGCCGTCCTGCTTGTCGTAGGCAGCCCGCCGCCACGTGGTGCCGTCGAAGCCGTAGACGAAGCCGATCCACTCGCCGCGATCCATGGCGGCCCGCGCCGGCGGCGCCCACCAGTCCGGCGCGCCGGCCAGCAGATCGGTCTCCTCCTCGCCGAAGTACTCGGCGGCGGTCGCGAAGTAGGTGTCGGAGTACTCGTGGTCGTTGCCGATGAGCACCGCACGGCCCGCGCCGACGTGGACGAGGTCGGCGAAGTTGCCGCCGCCGTCGTCGTAGTGCCAGCGCCCGCCCTCGGCGCGGCAGCTGTCGGACCAGCCGCGGGCGGCGCACACCGCGGCGAACGCGGCCCACCGGCCGCGCATCTCGTCGGGGCGGGGCAGGTCGAGCGTCACCAGGGCCATGGGGTGATCATGCGTGCCGGTCGGCGTCCGCGTTCACCCACCCGGGTCAGCGGGCGGGCGACGGCTCGGCGGTGCGGGGGTAGGCGTCGAGGGTGACGGCGTTGGCGGCGCCGCCGAGGATCCTGGCGAACGGCCGGCTCATGATCCGGCTGGAGAGCAGCCGGTAGGTCCGGTTGCGGCGGCGGATCCGGGCCGGCGTCGGCGGGGCCAGGAAGGCGCCCGCGCCCTTGGCCTGCCACCGCCCCTTGGCCGCCGCCTTGGCCAGGACCTGCTGGTAGCGGGCGAACGCGGCGGTGTGGTCGTCGCTGGCGGCGGCCAGTTCGGCGGCCAGTACGTAGGCGCCCATCATGGCCAGACCGGTGCCCGACCCGCCGGGGCCCGCGCACCACGCGGCGTCGCCGAGCAGCGCGATCCGGCCCGTCGACCAGCGGTCCAGCTCGATCTGCTCCAGCGGCTCGAAGTAGGGGTCCGGAGCCTCCCGCAGGTGCTCGAGCAGCCGCGGGGTCTCCCAGCCGACGCCGGCGAACCGCTCGGCGACGATCCGGCGCAGCGCCGCGGTGTCGTGCCGGTCGTAGTGCAGCCGCTCGGACTCGAACAGCAGGCCGACGCCCAGCACGGCCGGATCGCGGTCGCTGGAGACCATCACCGCCCGGCCGGGTTCGTTGTAGACCAGGCCGACGTGGTCGAGGTCGAGGAAGTTGGGGGTGTCGAACCCGGCCATGTAGTAGCCGCGGAAGACGGCGAACCGGGACTCGGGGCCGAAGGCGAGCGCGCGCACCTTCGAGTGCATGCCGTCGGCGCCGATCACCAGGTCGAAGGTGCGCCCCGACGAGCGGCGGAACTCCACGTCCACACCGGAGCCGGTGTCGGTCAGCGCGGTCACCGAGTCGTCGAAGACGTACTCGACGTGGTCGCGCGTGCGCTCGTACAGGATCCGGGCCAGGTTGCCGCGGGTGATCTCGACCTCGCCGCTGAAGAACAGCGCGGGCAGCTCGACGATCGGCCGCCCGGTCGCGTCGATGATGGTCTGGGTGCCCATCGCCGTCTGGTGGGCGCGGACGTCGTCGGTGATGCCCATGCGGTCGAGCAGTTCCATCTGCGCGCCGCGGAAGTCGACGCCGTGCCCGCCCCCGCGCAGCCGCGGGGCCTGCTCGACGACGGTGACGTCCGCGCCGCGCCGGGCCAGCCAGTACGCCAGCGTCGGGCCGGCGATGCTCGCGCCGGAGACCAGGACCTTGGTGCCGTTCATCGGGTTCCCCCTCGCTCGGTGGCGGAGGCACCATGGCATGGATTTGCACGCTTGGTCAATCCATGTGGTCAATCCGCTTGGTTCAACCGGACGGACAAGGGCTGGGATAGGATGGGATCATGGGCAACCGGGAGGACCTGCTGGCCGGCGCGGCGCAGTGCCTGCGCGAGCGCGGGTGGGCGCGCACGACCGTGCGCGACATCGCCGCCGCGGCCGGGGTCAGCCACGCCGCCATCGGCTACCACTTCGGGTCCCGCGACGCCCTGCTGGTCGCGGCCTTCGTGCAGGCCATGGAGGAGTGGGGCGACGAGGTCGAGCGGGCCATGACCGCGGCCGCGGCGGACGAGTCCGACGACCCGGCCGTCGCCGGCTGGGTCGAGATGGTCCGGTCGTTCCGCGAGCAGCGCCACCTGTGGTTGGCCTCCATCGACGCGTTCGTGCAGGCCGAGCACGCCCCCGAACTGCGGGAGCGGCTGGCCGACGCCCAGCAGGAGGGCCGGCGCGGCTCGGCCGCGGGGCTGGTGGGCGTGCCCGAGTCCGAGGTCGCCGACGACGTGGTCCGCTCGGTCGGGTCGGTGCAGATGGCGCTGATCTCCGGCGTCGCCATGCAGTGGCTCATCGACCCCGAGCGCGCCCCCTCGGGGGCGGACGTCGTCTCCGGGCTGCGGGCGCTGGCCGCCGCCATCGGCCCGGCGCCGCGCTCCGGCGGCTAGCACCGACGACCCCGCGGCGGCCGTCACACGATCGGGAATGCCCGCCGCCGGGCCGGAGTTGTACCCATCGACTGCGGAGGAGTGCGCGACGAGTGGGGCCCCCAGAGCGCTGAGCGGGCGGGTCCCCTTGCGGAGCGCACGTCCTTGCGGCACCCTGCCCGTACCGGCGAGGCGCCGACCTGGACCCGTTTTGACCCCCATTCGGAGGGGCGGGTACTCTGTGGTCTTGCGCTCGACCACGGTCGGGCCGATCCGCGTGCCTACGCGCCTTTGGATCGCGCACTGCGGTGCGTGCCCACCGGCTGCCGGGTCCGCGGGCCCCAGGCCCTCCGCGAGGTCTCGACCATCGTGTGGTGCCCCGGGCGGCGACACGCCCGACCTCGGGTACCGAGTACGAGACCCACAGCAGTTCCGATAGAGCCACACCGACGGGAAGAAGTAGACGGTTCATGCCCACGATCCAGCAGCTGGTCCGCAAGGGCCGTCAGGACAAGGTCGGCAAGACCAAGACAGCAGCGCTGAAGGGGAGCCCGCAGCGCCGCGGCGTGTGCACTCGCGTGTACACCACGACGCCCAAGAAGCCGAACTCGGCGCTGCGCAAGGTCGCCCGCGTCCGGCTCAGCAGCGACATCGAGGTCACCGCCTACATCCCCGGTGAGGGTCACAACCTCCAGGAGCACTCCATCGTCCTGGTCCGCGGTGGCCGGGTGAAGGACCTCCCCGGGGTGCGCTACAAGATCATCCGCGGTTCGCTGGACACCCAGGGTGTCCGCAACCGCAAGCAGTCGCGCAGCCGCTACGGCGCCAAGAAGGAGAAGAGCTAATGCCTCGCAAGGGCCCCGCGCCGAAGCGGCCGCTGGTCAGCGACCCGGTGTACAGCTCGCCGCTGGTCACCCAGCTGGTGAACAAGGTCCTCAAGGACGGCAAGCGCTCGCTGGCCGAGCGCATCGTCTACGCCGCGCTCGAGGGCACCCGGGACAAGACCAGCACCGACCCGGTGGTCACGCTGAAGCGCGCCATGGACAACGTGAAGCCGGCCCTCGAGGTCAAGAGCCGCCGCGTCGGTGGCGCGACCTACCAGGTCCCGGTCGAGGTCCGCGCGACCCGGCAGACCACGCTGGCGCTGCGCTGGCTGGTGTCCTTCGCGGCCGCGCGCCGCGAGAAGACCATGGTCGACCGGCTGATGAACGAGATCCTCGACGCCAGCAACGGCCTGGGCGCGAGCGTCAAGCGCCGCGAGGACATGCACAAGATGGCGGAGTCCAACAAGGCCTTCGCCCATTACCGCTGGTGACGGGCCGATCGCTCGCGCCAACTTGTTGAGGAGCTGAAAGTGGCACGGGACGTGCTGACGGACCTGACCAAGGTTCGCAACATCGGCATCATGGCCCACATCGACGCCGGCAAGACCACCACCACCGAGCGGATCCTGTACTACACCGGGATCAACTACAAGATCGGTGAGGTGCACGACGGCGCCGCCACGATGGACTGGATGGAGGAGGAGCAGAAGCGCGGCATCACGATCACGTCCGCCGCGACGACCTGCTTCTGGAAAGACCACCAGATCAACATCATCGACACCCCCGGGCACGTCGACTTCACCGTCGAGGTGGAGCGCAACCTGCGGGTGCTCGACGGCGCGGTCGCGGTCTTCGACGGCAAGGAAGGTGTCGAGCCGCAGTCCGAGCAGGTCTGGCGGCAGGCCACCAAGTACGACGTCCCCCGCATCTGCTTCGTCAACAAGATGGACAAGCTGGGCGCGGACTTCTACTTCACCGTCCGCACGATCCAGGACCGGCTCGCGGCCAAGCCGCTGCCGATCCAGCTGCCGATCGGCTCCGAGAACGACTTCATCGGTGTCATCGACCTGGTCGAGATGCGCGCGCTGACCTGGCGCGGCGAGGTCGCCAAGGGCGAGGACTACACCGTCGAGGAGATCCCGGCCGATCTGCGGGAGCGGGCCGACGAGTACCGCACGGCGCTGGTCGAGGCCGTCGCCGAGACCGACGACGAGCTGATGGAGCTCTACCTCGGTGGCGAGGAGCTCTCCGTCGAGCAGATCAAGCACGGCATCCGGGAGATCGTCCGCACCCGCGCGGCGTACCCGGTCCTGTGCGGGTCCGCGTTCAAGAACAAGGGCGTCCAGCCCATGCTCGACGCGGTCATCGACTACCTGCCGGCGCCGTTCGACCTGCCGCCGGTCGAGGGCACGCTGACGGACGGGGAGACCCCGGCCATCCGCAAGCCCAGCAAGGACGAGCCGTTCTCGGCGCTCGCGTTCAAGATCGCCGCGCACCCGTTCTTCGGCAAGCTCACCTACATCCGGGTCTACTCGGGTCGGGTCGCCGCCGGTTCCCAGGTCATCAACTCGACCAAGGACCGCAAGGAGCGCATCGGGAAGATCTTCCAGATGCACGCCAACAAGGAGAACCCGGTCGACGAGGCCCTGGTCGGGCACATCTACGCGGTCATCGGTCTGAAGGACACGACGACCGGCGACACGCTCAGCGACCCGCAGGCGCCGATCGTGCTCGAGTCGATGACCTTCCCGGAGCCGGTGATCCAGGTCGCGGTCGAGCCGAAGACCAAGGCGGACCAGGAGAAGCTCTCCACGGCGATCCAGAAGCTCGCCGAGGAGGACCCGACGTTCCAGGTCTCCACCGACGACGACTCCGGCCAGACCATCCTCGCCGGCATGGGCGAGCTGCACCTCGAGGTGCTGGTCAACCGGATGAAGAGCGACTACAAGGTCGAGGCCAACATCGGTAAGCCGCAGGTGGCCTACCGCGAGACGATCCGTCGGACCGTCGAGAAGTACAGCTACACGCACAAGAAGCAGACCGGTGGCTCCGGCCAGTTCGCCAAGGTGATCATCACCCTGGAGCCGCTGGACACCGCCGACGGTGCGCTGTACGAGTTCGAGAACAAGGTCACCGGTGGTCGCATCCCGCGGGAGTACATCCCGTCGGTCGACGCCGGGGCGCAGGACGCCATGCAGTACGGCGTGCTCGCCGGCTACCCGCTCGTCGGGGTCAAGCTGACCCTGGTCGACGGCGCCTACCACGAGGTCGACTCGTCCGAGATGGCCTTCAAGGTCGCCGGATCGATCGCCTTCAAGGAGGCCGCCCGCCAGGCCAGCCCGGCCCTGCTGGAGCCGATGATGGCCGTCGAGGTCACCACGCCCGAGGACTACATGGGCGACGTGATCGGCGACCTCAACTCTCGCCGTGGTCAGATCCAGGCCATGGAGGAGCGGGCCGGGGCGCGCGTCATCAAGGCGCTCGTGCCGCTGTCCGAGATGTTCGGCTACGTCGGCGACCTCCGGTCGCGGACCCAGGGCCGGGCGAACTACACCATGGTCTTCGACTCCTACGCGGAGGTCCCGACCAACGTGGCCAAGGAGATCATCGCCAAGGCCACCGGCGAGTAAGAGTCGCCTCACCGCGGGCCCGGGCCACCCGGGCCCGCGGTGGTACCCATCACCACAGACCTGCCGTCAGCACGGCGGAGAAGTCACAGTTCCAGGAGGATCCCCCAGTGGCGAAGGCGAAGTTCGAGCGGACCAAGCCGCACGTCAACATCGGCACGATCGGTCACATCGACCACGGCAAGACCACGCTGACGGCGGCAATCACCAAGGTTCTGCACGACAAGTACCCGACCCTGAACCAGGCGTCGGCGTTCGACCAGATCGACAAGGCTCCCGAGGAGCGCCAGCGCGGCATCACGATCTCGATCGCGCACGTCGAGTACGAGACCGAGAAGCGCCACTACGCGCACGTCGACTGCCCCGGGCACGCCGACTACATCAAGAACATGATCACCGGTGCGGCGCAGATGGACGGCGCCATCCTGGTGGTCGCGGCCACCGACGGCCCGATGCCGCAGACCCGCGAGCACGTGCTGCTGGCCCGCCAGGTCGGCGTGCCCTACATCGTGGTCGCGCTGAACAAGGCCGACATGGTCGACGACGAGGAGATCCTCGAGCTCGTCGAGCTGGAGGTCCGCGAGCTGCTGTCGTCGCAGAACTACCCGGGTGACGACCTGCCCATCGTGCGCGTCTCGGCGCTGAAGGCGCTCGAGGGCGACGCCGAGTGGGGCGAGAAGCTGCTCGGCCTGATGGACGCGGTCGACGAGGCCATCCCGGAGCCGGAGCGCGACATCGAGAAGCCGTTCCTCATGCCCGTCGAGGACGTCTTCACCATCTCCGGCCGCGGCACCGTGGTCACCGGCCGCATCGAGCGCGGCATCGTCAAGGTGAACGAGGAGGTGGAGATCGTCGGCATCAAGGAGCAGTCCTTCAAGACCGTCACGACCTCCATCGAGATGTTCAAGAAGTTCCTCGACCAGGGCCAGGCCGGCGACAACGCGGCGCTGCTGCTGCGCGGTGTCAAGCGCGAGCAGGTCGAGCGCGGCATGGTCGTCACCAAGCCGGGCACGACCACCCCGCACACCGAGTTCGAGGGCCAGGTCTACATCCTGTCCAAGGACGAGGGCGGCCGTCACACGCCGTTCTTCAACAACTACCGGCCGCAGTTCTACTTCCGGACCACGGACGTGACCGGTGTGGTGACCCTGCCCAGCGGCACCGAGATGGTGATGCCGGGCGACAACACCAAGATGAGCGTGAAGCTGATCCAGCCGATCGCCATGGAGGAGGGCCTGCAGTTCGCCATCCGCGAGGGTGGGCGGACCGTCGGCGCCGGCCAGGTCACCAAGATCAACAAGTAAGACCCCCCGGGTCGAGGCTGCCCACCGCGGTGTGGCATCCTTGACGGGTTGCGCGTTGGAGATCGGCGCACACGGATGTCCCCGTGTGCGCCGGTCCCGCGCCAGCCCCCGAGCACAGTGACCCCCCAGGGGGCACGGGTGATCCGGGGAGCGGTCTGAGGGTCGAGTGCGACACGCCCGACCTCGTGGACCGGCGCCACCACGGACGGTACGGCCGAGCGCAGCTCGGTGGCGGTTGCACGTGCGCGTCACCCGGGACATCCGTCAACGAGCGGCAGGAAGAGAAGGACGACCGACGACCATGGCGGGACAGAAGATCCGCATCAGGCTGAAGGCCTATGACCACGAGGCCATCGACGCCTCCGCGCGCAAGATCGTCGAGACGGTCACCCGCACGGGTGCGCGGGTCGTCGGGCCCGTGCCGCTGCCGACGGAGAAGAACGTCTACTGCGTCATCCGCTCGCCGCACAAGTACAAGGACTCGCGCGAGCACTTCGAGATGCGCACCCACAAGCGGCTGATCGACATCCTCGACCCGACGCCGAAGACGGTCGACGCGCTCATGCGCATCGATCTGCCGGCCTCGGTCGACGTGAACATCCAGTAGGGCTTGGACTGATGAGCGAGAGGCAGATCACCGGGATCCTGGGCACCAAGCTCGGGATGACCCAGGTCTTCGACGAGAACAACCGGGTGGTCCCGGTCACCGTGGTCCAGGCCGGGCCGAACGTGGTGACGCAGGTCCGCACCCCCGAGAAGGACGGCTACACCGCCGTCCAGCTCGCCTTCGGCGCGATCGACCCGCGCAAGGTGAACAAGCCGCGCACCGGCCACTTCGCGAAGGCCGGCACCACGCCGCGCCGCCACGTCGTCGAGCTGCGCACCTCCGACGCCGGCCAGTACGAGGTCGGCCAGGAGATCGGTGCCGACGTGTTCGCCGCCGGCGCGCTGGTCGACATCGTCGGCACCAGCAAGGGCAAGGGCACCGCGGGTGTCATGAAGCGCCACGGGTTCAAGGGCCTCGGCGCCAGCCACGGCACCCAGCGCAAGCACCGCTCGCCGGGTTCCATCGGCGGCTGCGCCACCCCGGGCCGGGTCTTCAAGGGCCTGCGCATGGCCGGTCGCATGGGCAACGCCCGCACGACCACGCAGAACCTCACGGTGCACCGCGTCGACCCCGACAACGGGCTGCTGCTCATCAAGGGTGCCGTCCCCGGCCCCAAGGGCGGCCTGCTGCTGGTCAAGAGCGCCGCGAAGGGTGGTGTCACGGCATGAGCACGAACCTCACCAAGGGCTCCGTCGAGCTGCCCGCGCACGTCTTCGACGCGCCGGCCAGCATCCCGCTGATGCACCAGGTGGTGACCGCCCAGCTGGCGGCCGCGCGCCAGGGCACGCACTCCACCAAGACCCGCGGCGAAGTCCGCGGCGGTGGCCGCAAGCCCTACCGCCAGAAGGGCACCGGCCGGGCCCGCCAGGGCTCCACCCGGGCGCCGCAGTTCACCGGCGGTGGCGTGGTGCACGGCCCGCAGCCGCGCGACTACGCGCAGAAGACGCCCAAGAAGATGAAGGCCGCCGCGCTGCGCGGTGCCCTCTCCGACCGGGCCCGCCACGGCCTCGTGCACGTCGTCCCCTCGCTGGTCGAGGGCGACACGCCGTCCACCAAGTCGGCCCGGCTGCTGCTGGCCGACCTGCTCGGCGACGCCGGCACCCGCGCACTGGTCGTCATCGGCCGCGAGGACGCGGTGAGCTGGCTCAGCCTGCGCAACCTGTCGACCGTGCACCTCATCGAGCCGGGCCAGCTGAACACCTACGACGTGCTCGTCAACGACGTCGTCGTGTTCACCGAGGACGCGCTGGCCGACTTCCTCGAGGGCCCCATCGGGACCCCGACGAAGCGCGGCGCCAAGGCCTCCGCCCGCGAGAGCGAGACGGTCGAGCAGCCGGGCGACGAGCAGGGCGCCAAGTACGGCCCGCAGAGCCACGCGCCGCTGGCCGACGGCTCGCAGCCGGAGGGCTTCCCGGTCAAGGGCAACGAGGACTCGATGCTCTACCACGTGCCGGGCAGCTCGTTCTACGCCCGCACGGTCGCCGAGGTGTGGTTCACCGACGCCGACGCGGCCGAGGCGGCCGGCTTCTCCCTGCCGCCGTCGCAGCGGGCCGACACGTCGAAGAAGGCCCCTGAGGCCGACACGGCGCAGACGGAGGAGACGGAATGATCCCCGACCCGCGGGACATCCTGCTCGCGCCGGTGGTCTCGGAGAAGAGCTACGGCCTGCTCGAGGAGCGGCAGTACACCTTCGTCGTGCACCCCGACGCGAACAAGACCCAGATCAAGATCGCCGTGGAGAAGGTGTTCGGGGTCAAGGTGCTCAGCGTGAACACCCTGAACCGCCCGGGCAAGCGCAAGCGCTCCCGAACCGGCTACGGCAAGCGCAAGGACACCAAGCGCGCGATCGTCACGCTCTCCGAGGAGAGCCGGACGATCGACGTGTTCGGCGGCCGGGCGAGCTGAGGGGCTGAACAATGGGCATCCGCAAGTACAAGCCGACGACCCCGGGCCGCCGCGGTTCGAGCGTCGCCGACTTCGCCGAGATCACCCGGACCACGCCGGAGAAGTCGCTGATCCGTCCGCTGCACAGCAAGGGCGGGCGCAACGTGCACGGGCGGGTCACCACCCGGCACCAGGGCGGTGGGCACAAGCGCGCCTACCGGCTGATCGACTTCCGGCGCAACGACAAGGACGGCGTGCCGGCGAAGGTCGCGCACATCGAGTACGACCCGAACCGCACCTCGCGGATCGCGCTGCTGCACTACGCCGACGGTGAGAAGCGCTACATCATCGCCCCGGCGAAGCTCAAGCAGGGCGACCGCGTCGAGGCCGGGGCGCGCGCGGACATCAAGGTGGGCAACAACCTGCCGCTGCGCAACATCCCGACCGGCACCGTGGTGCACGCGATCGAGCTCCGCCCGGGTGGCGGCGCAAAGATCGCCCGTTCGGCGGGCGCCGGCGTCCAGCTGGTCGCCAAGGACGGTCCCTACGCCCAGCTGCGCATGCCGTCCGGCGAGATCCGCAACGTCGACGTGCGCTGCCGCGCCACCGTCGGCGAGGTGGGCAACGCCGAGCACTCCAACATCAACTGGGGCAAGGCCGGCCGCATGCGGTGGAAGGGCAAGCGCCCGACCGTCCGAGGTGTCGCCATGAACCCGGTCGACCACCCCCACGGTGGTGGTGAGGGCAAGACCTCCGGTGGTCGCCACCCGGTCAACCCCGCGGGCAAGCCCGAGGGCCGCACCCGCCGCACCAAGCCGTCCGACAAGCTGATCGTCCGCCGGCGTCGTACCGGCAAGAAGCGCTGAGCAGGGAGGTAACCAATGCCGCGCAGCCTGAAGAAGGGCCCGTTCGTGGACGACCACCTGCTCAAGAAGGTGGACGCTCTCAACGAGTCGGGCAAGAAGACCGTCATCCGGACCTGGTCCCGCAGGTCCACCATCATCCCCGACATGATCGGCCACACGATCGCGGTGCACGACGGCCGCAAGCACGTGCCGGTCTTCGTCTCGGATTCGATGGTCGGCCACAAGCTGGGGGAGTTCGCCCCCACGCGGACCTTCCGAGGCCACATCAAGGACGACCGCAAGGCGCGCAGGCGCTAGGTCGGGTCGGAAGAGCAGAGGAGAGATCATGGCTGTCACAGCCGAGAGCTCTGCCGCCGCGCCCGTCCGGGCGCGCGCGGTGGCGCGTTACGTGCGCATGTCGCCGACGAAGGTGCGGCGGGTCATCGCCCTGGTGAAGGGGCGCCCGCTGCAGGAGGCTCTGGACATCCTGCGGTTCTCGCCGCAGGCCGCCGCCGAGCCGGTCTACAAGGTCATCGCCAGCGCCGCGGCGAATGCCGAGAACAACCTCGACATCGACCGCGACACCCTGGTGGTGGCTGAGCTGACCGCCGACGAGGGCCCGACGCTCAAGCGCATCCGTCCGCGCGCCCAGGGGCGCGCCTACCGGATCCGCAAGCGGACGAGCCACATCACCGCCGAGGTCGAGTCCGCTCCGGAGAAGTCCGGCGGCCGGGGTGCCCGCGGTGCGAAGGGGAGGGCCCGCTAATGGGTCAGAAGATCAACCCGCACGGTTTCCGGCTCGGCATCACCACCGACTGGAAGTCGCGCTGGTACGCCGACAAGCAGTACGCCGAGTACGTCAAGGAGGACGTCGAGATCCGCCGCATGCTCTCCAAGGGCATGGAGCGGGCCGGCATCTCCAAGGTCGAGATCGAGCGCACCCGCGACCGGGTGCGGGTCGACATCCACACCGCCCGGCCGGGCATCGTCATCGGCCGCCGCGGCGCGGAGGCCGATCGGATCCGCGGCAACCTCGAGAAGCTGACCAAGAAGCAGGTCCAGCTCAACATCCTCGAGGTCAAGAACGCCGAGTCCGACGCCCAGCTGGTGGCGCAGGGCGTGGCCGAGCAGCTGTCCAACCGGGTGGCGTTCCGCCGCGCGATGCGCAAGGCCATCCAGTCGGCCATGCGCTCGCCGCAGGTCAAGGGCATCCGGGTGCAGTGCTCGGGCCGCCTCGGCGGCGCCGAGATGTCCCGCTCGGAGTTCTACCGCGAGGGTCGCGTCCCGCTGCACACGCTGCGCGCCGACATCGACTACGGCCTGTTCGAGGCCCGCACGTCGTTCGGCCGCATCGGCGTCAAGGTGTGGATCTACAAGGGCGACGTGGTCGGTGGGCGCCGTGAGGGCGCGCCGGCGTCGGCCCCGAGCGCGGACCGCGCGCCGCGGCGCGAGCGCCCGCAGCGCCGCCGTTCGGGTGCCTCGGGCACCACGGGCAGCGGCACCGAGGCCGGCCGGGCCGCCGCCGAGCGCAGCGACAACCGCGACGCCGGGGCGAACCAGGGCGGCGTCGCCACCATCGAGGCCGACCAGGCCGCGCAGGGTGGGGAGAGCTGAGCCGTGTTCATCCCCCGCAAGGTCAAGCACCGCAAGCAGCACCGGCCGCACCGCACCGGTGCGTCCACCGGTGGCACGCGCGTCACCTTCGGCGAGTTCGGCATCCAGGCGCTGGAGCCGGCCTACGTGACGAACCGGCAGATCGAGTCCGCCCGTATCGCCATCAACCGGCACATCCGCCGCGGTGGCAAGGTGTGGATCAACGTCTTCCCGGACCGTCCGCTGACCAAGAAGCCCGCCGAGACCCGCATGGGCTCCGGCAAGGGCTCGCCGGAGAAGTGGATCGCGAACGTGAAGCCGGGCCGGGTGCTCTTCGAGATGAGCTACCCCAACGAGCAGACCGCTCGCGAGGCGCTCCGCCGCGCGATCCACAAGCTGCCCATGAAGTGCCGGATCGTGACCCGTGAGGGTGGTGACATCTGATGGCCACGACGACCGCTGCCGAGCTGCGCGAGCTCACCGACGAGGAGCTCACGCTCCGCGTGCGGGAGGCCAAGGAGGAGCTGTTCAACCTCCGCTTCCAGATGGCGACCGGGCAGCTCGACAACAACCGGCGGCTGCGTACCGTCCGGCACGACATCGCGCGGATCTACACGATCATGCGCGAGCGCGAGCTGGGCCTCTCGGCCGCCCCCGACGAGAGTGACGAGGGCGCGGCATGAGTGACGCGAAGACGCCGCCGCAGGCCGAGGTCCGCGGCGAGCGCAAGGTCCGCGAGGGCCTGGTGGTCTCGGACAAGATGGACAAGACCATCGTGGTGACGCTCGAGGACCGGGTGAAGCACCCGCTGTACGGCAAGGTCATCCGCCGGACGAGCAAGGTCAAGGCGCACGACGAGGCCAACACGGCCGGCGTCGGCGACCGCGTCCGGCTGATGGAGACCCGCCCGCTGTCGGCCACCAAGCGCTGGCGTCTGGTGGAGATCCTGGAGAAGGCGAAGTGATCCAGCAGGAGTCGCGGCTGCGCGTCGCGGACAACACCGGTGCCAAGGAGATCCTGTGCATCCGGGTGCTGGGTGGCTCCGCGCGTCGGTACGCGGGCATCGGCGACACCATCGTCGCCACCGTGAAGGACGCCATCCCGGCGGCCGGTGTGAAGCGCGGTGACGTCGTCAAGGCCGTCATCGTGCGCACGGTCAAGGAGCGGCGCCGGCCCGACGGCAGCTACATCAGGTTCGACGAGAACGCCGCGGTGCTGATCAAGGACAACGGCGAGCCGCGGGGTACCCGCATCTTCGGCCCGGTCGGGCGCGAGCTGCGCGACCGGAAGTTCATGAAGATCATCTCGCTGGCTCCGGAGGTGCTCTGACATGAAGATCAAGAAGGGCGACACCGTCCAGGTGATCGCGGGCAAGGACAAGGGCGCGAAGGGCAAGGTCATCCACGCCTACCCCGACCGCGACCGGGTCCTGGTCGAGGGCGTGAACCGGATCAAGAAGCACACCCGGGTCAGCCAGAACCAGCGCGGCGCGCAGTCCGGCGGCATCGTCACCCAGGAGGCGGCGATCCACGTCTCCAACGTGATGCTGGTCGACTCCGAGGGCAAGCCCACCCGCGTCGGCAAGAAGGTCGGCGAGGACGGCAAGCGCGTGCGGGTCTCCAAGCGTTCCGGGAAGGAGATCTGATCATGACCACCGCTGAGAAGGTGGCGCCGCGGCTCAAGCAGCGCTACCGCGACGAGATCGCGGGCGAGCTGCGCGAGCAGTTCTCCTACGCGAACGTCATGCAGATCCCGGGCGTCGTCAAGGTCGTCGTCAACATGGGTGTCGGCGACGCCGCCCGCGACGCCAAGCTCATCGACGGCGCCGTGCGCGACCTGGCCACCATCACCGGCCAGAAGCCGCAGGTCCGCCGGGCCACGAAGTCCATCGCGCAGTTCAAGCTGCGCGAGGGCATGCCGATCGGCGCGAAGGTCACCCTGCGCAACGACCGGATGTGGGAGTTCCTCGACCGGCTGCTGACCATCGCGCTGCCCCGCATCCGCGACTTCCGCGGCCTGTCGCCGAACCAGTTCGACGGCCGGGGCAACTACACGTTCGGGCTCAACGAGCAGTCGATGTTCCACGAGATCGACCCGGACTCCATCGACCGTCCGCGCGGCATGGACATCACGGTCGTCACCACCGCCACGACCGACGAGGAGGGCCGGGCTCTGCTGCGCAAGCTCGGCTTCCCTTTCAAGGAAGCGTGAGATGGCCAAGAAGGCTCTGATCATCAAGGCTGCGGCCAAGCCGAAGTTCAAGGTCCGCGGCTACAACCGGTGCCAGAAGTGCGGCCGCCCGCGCGCCGTCCTGCGCAAGTTCGGCCTGTGCCGGATCTGCGTCCGCGAGATGGCGCACGCCGGCGAGCTGCCCGGCGTCAGCAAGAGCAGCTGGTAGCTCACCAGCAAGCCCCTATTCGCCGAAGGCCCTCCGGGGAACCACGGCGGGAAAGCAGTGACGTCACATGACGATGACCGATCCCATCGCAGACATGCTCACGCGTCTGCGCAACGCCAACTCGGCGTACCACGACCAGGTGGTCATGCCGCATTCCAAGCTCAAGGTCGCCATCGCGGAGATCCTGCAGCGCGAGGGCTACATCGCAGGCCACCGCACCGAGGACGCCGAGGTCGGCAAGTCCCTGGTCATCGAACTCAAGTACGGGCGCAACCGCGAGCGCAGCATCGCCGGTCTGAAGCGGATCTCCAAGCCGGGCCTGCGGGTCTACGCGAAGTCCACGGGTCTGCCCCGGGTCCTCGGCGGTCTCGGCATCGCGATCATCTCGACGTCGGGCGGGCTGCAGACCGAGCGCCAGGCATACAGGAACGGCGTGGGCGGGGAAGTCCTCGCCTACGTCTGGTGAGGGGTTAGGAACATGTCCCGCATCGGGAAGCTGCCCATCACCGTGCCGTCCGGGGTCGACGTGGCCATCGACGGCCGCACGGTGACAATCAAGGGACCCAAGGGCACCCTTTCGCACACCGTCATCGAGCCGATCACGGTCGAGCGCGACGACACCGGCGCCGTCCTGGTCAAGCGGCCGGACGACGAGCGCAAGACGAAGGCCTACCACGGCCTGTCGCGCTCGCTGCTGCACAACCTGCTGGTCGGCGTGACCGCCGGCTACGAGAAGAAGCTGGAGATCCACGGCGTCGGCTACCGCGTGGCGCTGAAGGGCTCCTCGCTGGAGTTCGCGCTCGGGTTCAGCCACCCCGTCGTGGTCCAGGCGCCGGAGGGCATCACCTTCACGGTCGAGACCCCGACCCGGTTCTCGGTCTCCGGCATCGACAAGCAGCTGGTCGGCGAGGTCGCCGCCAACATCCGCAAGCTGCGCAAGCCCGACCCCTACAAGGGCAAGGGCGTGCGGTACGCAGGCGAGGTCATCCGCCGCAAGGTCGGGAAGACGGGTAAGTGATCATGGCAGACACGACTTCTTCGATCTCCAACGCTGCGCGCAAGCGCCAGGCGTCCCAGGTCGGGCGCAAGCGCCGGGCCTCGATCGGCCGCCGGCACGCCCGGCTGCGCAAGAAGGTCGCCGGCTCGGAGCTCCGGCCCCGCCTGGCGGTCAAGCGCAGCTCGCGCCACATCGTGGTCCAGCTCATCGACGACGCCGTCGGCAAGACGCTGGCCTCGGCCTCCAGCCTGGAGGCCGACGTCCGCTCCGTCGAGGGCGACAAGAAGGCCCGCGCGAGCAAGGTCGGCGAGCTGATCGCCGCCCGCGCCCGCGAGGCCGGCGTCACCGCGGTCGTCTTCGACCGCGGCGGGAACGACTACCACGGTCGGATCGCGGCGCTCGCCGACGCCGCCCGTGAGGGCGGCCTGGAGTTCTGATGAGCGGGCGCATGTTTCTGATTCAGCACAGTGAAGGGATCGTCTGATGCCGGGACGTACACGGCGTGACGGCGGGGGCCCGGGTGGCGGCGACAACCGCGACCGCCGGGACCGCCGGGACGGAGGCCGTGGCGGGGCGGCCCAGGACAAGACCCCGTACATCGAGCGGCTGGTCACGATCAACCGCGTGGCCAAGGTCGTCAAGGGCGGTCGGCGCTTCAGCTTCACCGCCCTGATGATCGTGGGCGACGGCGACGGCCTGGTCGGCGTCGGCTACGGCAAGGCCAAGGAGGTGCCCGCGGCGATCGCCAAGGGTGTGGAGGAGGCGAAGAAGAACTTCTTCCGCGTCCCCCGCATCGGCGGCACGATCGTGCACCGGGTGCAGGGCGAGGCCGCCGCGGGCGTGGTGCTGCTGCGCCCGGCGAGCGCCGGTACCGGTGTCATCGCCGGTGGTCCGGTGCGCGCGGTGCTGGAGTGCGCCGGCGTGCACGACGTGCTCTCCAAGAGCCTCGGCAGCGACAACGCCATCAACATCGTGCAGGCCACCATCGCGGCGCTGAAGATGATCCAGCGCCCGGAGGAGGTGGCGGCCCGACGCGGGCTGCCGCTGGAGGACGTCGCTCCGGCCCGCATGCTCCGCGACCGCGCGGCCGCCGCGCAGGGTGCGAGGTCGTGATGGCTACCAAGTCCAAGGCCGCGTCGTCCGTCAGCCCGACGGCGCAGTCCACCCCGGCCAGTGACACGGTCCTGCGGGTCACCCAGCTGCGCAGCGGCATCGGGTGCAAGCAGAACCAGCGCCAGACGCTGCTCGCGCTGGGTCTGCGCAAGATCCGTCAGACCCGCGACTGGCCCGACACGCCGCAGGTTCGCGGCATGATCCACACCGTGCGGCACCTCGTCGCGGTGGAGGAGGTCGAGCCCTCGTGAGCACCGAGAAGGACACCGAGAAGGGGACCGCGGGCGCAGGCGCCAAGGTCCGCCCGATCAAGATCCACCACCTGCGGCCCGCCCCCGGCGCGAAGACCCCGAAGACGCGGGTCGGTCGCGGTGAGGGCGGCAAGGGCGGCAAGACCGCCGGCCGCGGCACCAAGGGCACCAAGGCCCGCAAGACCGTGTCGGCCGCCTTCGAGGGCGGGCAGATGCCGCTGCACATGCGGCTGCCCAAGCTCAAGGGCTTCAAGAACCGGTTCCGGGTCGAGTACCAGGTCGTCAACATCGGCGACCTGGCCCAGCTGTTCCCCGAGGGCGGCACGGTCGGCGTCGACGAGCTCGTCGCGGCCGGTGCGGTCCGCCCCCGCAAGCTGGTCAAGGTCCTCGGCGACGGCGAGCTCGACGGCATCGCGCTGACGGTGTCGGCGCACGCCTTCTCCGGCTCCGCCCGTGACAAGATCACGGCGGCTGGCGGGACCATCACCGAGCTGTAGTCGGGACCCGTTCGGTGCGGGCCGGCGCCATCGCGCCGGTCCGTGCCGTGCGGGTGACGCGACCGCGTAGAGTCGTTCGGGGCCGCAGCGCTGTGCCAACAGCGCTGGTGCAGCCCACCAGTACAGGAGGATCACCGAGTGCTCAGCGCTTTCCGTTCGGCACTGACCACCCCGGATCTCCGCAAGAAGATCCTCTTCACGCTCGGGATCGTGGCGATCTACCGGCTGGGGGCGGCCATCCCGTCGCCCGGGGTGTCGTACCCCAACGTCCAGCAGTGCATCCGGCAGGTCGAGGGCGGCGAGAACTCCAGCGTCTACTCGCTGATCAACCTGTTCTCCGGCGGCGCCCTGCTGCAGCTGTCGATCTTCGCGCTGGGCATCATGCCCTACATCACGGCGAGCATCATCGTCCAGCTGCTCACGGTCGTGATCCCGCGGTTCGAGCAGCTGAAGAAGGAAGGGCAGTCGGGTCAGAACAAGCTGACCCAGTACACCCGCTACCTGACGATCGCGCTGGCCATCCTCCAGGCCACGGGCATCATCGCGCTGGCCGACCGGGGTCAGCTGTTCGGCGAGTGCAGCCTGCCGGTCATCCCGGACTCCAGCGTCTACAACCTGCTGATCATCATCATCGTGATGACCGCGGGCACCGCGGTGATCATGTGGCTGGGCGAGCAGGTCACCGAGCGCGGCATCGGCAACGGCATGTCCCTGCTGATCTTCGCCTCGATCGCGGCCCGGATCCCCATCGAGGGCGAGAACATCCTGACCAACGGCGGCCCGCTGGTGTTCGGCGGCGTCTGCCTGTTCGGCCTGGCGATCATCGCCAGCGTGGTGTTCGTCGAGCAGGGCCAGCGGCGCATCCCGGTGCAGTACGCCAAGCGCATGGTCGGGCGCCGCATGTACGGCGGCACCTCGACCTACCTGCCGCTGAAGGTCAACCAGGCCGGCGTCATCCCGGTCATCTTCGGGTCGTCGCTGCTGTACCTGCCCGACCTGATCTCCCGGCTCGCCGGCACGGCCGACAGCGGCTTCAGCCAGTTCGTCCAGACCTACCTGGTCGACCAGTCGAACTGGGTGCACATCACGCTGTACTTCGCGCTGATCATCTTCTTCACGTACTTCTACGTCGGCATCACCTTCAACCCGGAGGAGCGCGCCGACGAGATGAAGAAGTTCGGCGGGTTCATCCCGGGCATCCGCCCGGGCAGGCCGACCGCCGAGTACCTCAACTTCGTGCTCTCCCGCATCACCCTGCCCGGATCGCTGTACCTGGGCCTGATCGCGGTCCTGCCGAACTTCTTCCTCGGCATCACCGGTAGCGGCCAGAACCAGAACTTCCCGTTCGGCGGCACCGCAGTGCTGATCATGGTCGGTGTGGGGCTGGACACGGTCAAGCAGATCGAGAGCCAGCTCATGCAGCGGAAGTACGACGGTTTCCTGCGCTAACGTCAGGCGCACGGGGGTGGCATTCGTCGGGGTGGCTGGGTTCAGGAGGATCTGTGGTGCGTCTGGTTCTGGTCGGCCCGCCGGGGGCGGGTAAGGGGACGCAAGCCGCTCGGCTCGCCGAGGAGCTCGACGTCCCGCACATCTCGACGGGCGACTTGTTCCGGGCGAACCTGGATCGGCAGACCCCGCTGGGTGTCGAGGCCAAGCGCTACATGGACGCCGGCGACCTGGTGCCCGACTCGGTCACCGTCGAGATGGTGCGCGACCGGCTCACCGCCGACGACGCCGCCAAGGGCTTCATCCTCGACGGCTTCCCGCGCACCGTGAGCCAGGCAGGCGCGCTGGCCGAGATCCTCACCGACCGCGGCGAGACCCTCGACTCGGTCGTCGAGTTCCGCGTCCCGGAGGACGAGCTGGTCGCCCGCCTGCTCGGCCGCGGCCGCGCCGACGACACCGAGGCGGTCATCCGCAACCGCCAGCAGATCTACCGCGACGAGACCAGCCCGCTGCTGGCCTTCTACGCCGACCGGCTCATCAGCATCGACGCGGTGGGCACGGTCGACGAGATCACCGCCCGGGTGCTGGCGGCCCTGCGGTCCAGCTGAGGGACGAGGAGATGGGACGCGGCGGAGTGCGCACCATGCTGGCCCGGTGGCGCGGGCGCGACATCGAGCTCAAGTCGCCCGGCGAGCTCGAGGCCATGCGCGCGGCGGGCGCCGTCGTCGCCGCCGCGCTGGCCGCGGTCACCGCCGCGACGAAGCCGGGGGTCAGCACCCAGGAGCTGGACGCGATCGCCGAGGAGGTCATCCGCGCCGCCGGCGCGGTGCCCTCCTTCCTCGGCTACCACGGCTTCCCGGCCTCCATCTGCGCCTCGGTGAACGAGCAGATCGTGCACGGCATCCCGTCGGCGCAGACCGTGCTGTCCGACGGCGACCTCATCTCGGTCGACTGCGGCGCCATCCTCGACGGGTGGCACGGCGACGCCGCGGTCACGCTCCCGCTCGGCGAGGTGTCCGCGGCCGACCTGGCGCTGTCCGCGGCCTGCGAGGCGGCCCTGCACGCCGGGATCGCCGCGATCGGCCCGGACGCCCGGCTGTCCGACATCTCGCACGCCGTGCAGCGCTCGTGCGAGGAGTCGGCCCGCCGCGACGGCGCCGACTACGGGATCGTCGCCGAGTACGGCGGGCACGGCATCGGCACGTCGATGCACATGGACCCGTTCCTGCCCAACTACGGCGAGCCGGGCCAGGGCCCGCGGCTGCGCCCGGGCATGGCGCTGGCGGTCGAGCCGATGCTCACCGCGGGCGACCCGGAGACCCGCGAGCTGGACGACGGCTGGACGGTCGTGACGGCCGACGGCGCGCGGGCGGTGCACTGGGAGCACTCGGTCGCGGTGACCGAGGACGGCCCCCGCATCCTCACGCTCCCCGCCGGTTCCTGAGGTCCGGTCAGCCGACGATCCCGTTCTCGTAGGCGTAGACCACCGCCTGCGTGCGGTCGCGCAGCCCGAGCTTGGCCAGGATCCGGCTGACGTGCGTCTTCACGGTCTGCTCGGCCAGCACCAGCTCGCCGGCGATCTCACCGTTGGTCAGCCCGCGGGCGACCTGGCGGAGCACGTCGAGTTCGCGCGGGGTGAGCGCGGCGACGGCGCCGGGGCGCAGCCCGGCGCGCTGCCGGCGGGCGAACTCGGCGATCAGCCGCCGGGTGACCGACGGGGCCAGCAGTGCCTCGCCGCCGGCCACCACGTGCAGCGCGTGCACCAGGTCGGCGGCCGGGGCGTCCTTGAGCAGGAAGCCGCTCGCCCCCGCGGCCAGCGCGGCGTAGACGTACTCGTCGAGGTCGAACGTGGTCAGCACGACGACCCGCGGCCCATCCGCGAGGGGCGGGTCGCCGAGCAGCCGCGCGGTCGCGGCGATGCCGTCCAGGCGGGGCATCCGCACGTCCATCAGCACGACGTCCGGGGCGAGCGCGCGGGCCACGGCGACCGCCTCCTCGCCGTCGCCCGCTTCACCGACGACCTCGATGCCCGGCGCGCCGGACAGCACGGCGACGAGGCCGTCGCGGACCATGAGCTGGTCGTCGGCGACCACCACGGTGATGGGCACGGCGGCGAACCCTACCGACCCGGTCCGGCGGGCACCGGCAGTTCCGCGAGCACCGCGAAGCCCCCGTCAGCGGTCGGTCCGGCGTCGAGCCGGCCACCGTGGGCGGTGGCCCGCTCCCGCATCCCGGCCAGGCCGTGCCCGCCCCCGGCGACCGGGCCACCGGTGCCGCCGCTGTCGACCACCTCGAGGACGAGCGCGGTCGGCCGGTAGGTGACGGTGACGCTCGCCCGGGCGCCCCTGGCGTGGCGGGTCACGTTGCTCAGCGCCTCCTGGACGATCCGGTACGCGGCCAGGTCGACGTCGAGGGGCAGCGCGACCGGGACGCCGCGCACCGAGACCGCGACCTCGGTGCCGGTCCGCCGGACGCCCCGGACCAGCTCGTCGAGGTCGTGCAGCCCGGGTGCCGGACCGCGGTCGGCCGGGCCGTCGTCGGGATCGACGCGCAGCACGGCCACGATCGCCCGCGTCCCGTCGAGCGCGTCGCGGGCGGCGGCCCGGATCGCGGCCAGCCCGGCGCGGAGCGGCTCGGGCACCTCGTCGACCCGGTGCGGGGCGGCCTCGGCCTGCACGGCGATGAGCGACAGGTGGTGGGCCAGGACGTCGTGCAGGTCCCGGGCGATGCGGGCCCGCTCCTCGAGCACCGCCCGGCGGGCCAGGTCGTGCTCTCGCAGCTCCCGCTGCCGGTCGAGCCGGCCGGCGAGCAGGCGGCGCGCCCGGGCGAGGCCGCCGATCAGCAGCAGCCCCACCGCGCCCGCGGCCAGCGCGATCGTCAGCGGCCACGGGTGCACCGACAGCGGAGCCGCGGCCACCAGCAGCGGCACGGTGAGCGCTCCGGCTCCGCAGGCGACCGGGCGCGGGTGCCGCAGCGCGAGCAGGACCAGCGTCGCGGCCAGCACGGGGAGCCCGGCCAGCGGCAGCGGAGAGCCCGGCAGCACCGGGTGGCCCACCCAGCAGGCGACAGCGGCCATCGTCAGGAGCCCGGACGCGGCCAGCACCCGCCACGCCAGCAGCGCCGACCAGGCCAGCGCGGGGACCGCGGCGCCCACGGCCGCGGCGAGCACCACCACCACCGGCACCGGCAGCCCGGCCAGCAGCAGTTCACGCCCACCCAGCAGGGCGACGAGGGTGCCGGTCCCGATCACCAGGAGCCCGGCGGCCACGGCCCGGGCCCGGTCGTCCCCCCGGCCGCCGTCGCGGTCCGCGTCGGGCATCAGCAGCCACAGCAGGGCGTAGCCCGCCGGCGTGAGCATGACGGCGAGCGCGACCCGGACCGGCCACACCGGCCAACCCAGCGCCGCGGCCACCCCGGCACCCACCCCGAGCAGCACCCGGCCCGACCGCGGCCGCGCCGGTCCGCGGGGCAGCCCCGGTCGGCCGCCGCGCGGACGGGCCGGCGCCGACCAGAGCGTCGCGCGCAGGGCCGCCACCAGCGGGTGCCGGGCGCCCGCCACCGCATCCTCGTCCCCGGGCGTCATCGGCGATGAGCCTAGGGACGTCCGGCGCCGGGCACGTCCCTCCCGAGTGCGAACCGCCCACCCCTACCCGGGGGTGACGTCGCGGCCCGCACCCCCGCCCGGGCGGGGGAGGGCGTGATCCGCCCGCGGGCGGGACGCGCCGGGCGCCCGGCGCGCCCGACGATGGCCGGCCACGGACGTCCCGAGGAGCGGAGGCATCGGATGCGGACAACCGGATGGGTCGCGGCGGTCGGAGCGGTCGCGGCGCTGCTGCTCGCGGTGGTGCCGGTGGTGGGTGGGGCGGAGGCCCCCGTCGACCGGCCGGCGCCGGCCTGGACCCGGTGCCCCGGCCCGGACGTGCCGGACGGGATGCAGTGCGCCTCCATCGAGGTGCCGGTGGACTGGTCCCGGCCGACCGGTCGGAGGATCGCGCTGCCGCTGGCCAGGTTGCCCGGCACCGACCCGGACCGGCGGATCGGCGTGGTGTTCGCCGTCCCCGGCGGCCCGGGAGTCTCGGGGATCGACGACATGAAGCGCTCATCGGCGACCCTGATGGCGCTGCGCGAGCGGTTCGACGTGGTCACCTTCGCCCCGCGCAACGCGCGCACCGCACTGGCGCCGGTGTGCTCGGAGTTCGGCCCGGTGCAGGTCCCACCCGCGGACCAGGACGAGTTCGACGCCCAGGCGGCAGGCAACCGGGCCGCACTGCAGCGGTGCCGGGACGCGGACCCGGAGCTGTTCGACCACCTCGACTCCGCCTCGGTGGCCCGCGACGTCGACGCCGTCCGGGCCGCCCTCGGCGAGTCGCGTCTCAGCCTGATGGCCAGCTCCTACGGTGGCGTGCCCGCCGCCGCGTACGCCCGCCTGTTCCCCGCCCGGGTCAGAGCGGCGTTCCTGGACGGCGTCATCCCGCACGTCGCAGCGGCTGAGCTGGACCGCATCGGCTACCGGACCGTGGAGGAGAACTTCGACCGGTTCGCGGACTGGTGCGCGGGCGATCGCGCCTGCGCGTTGCACGGGGAGGACGTGTCCGGGGTGTGGCTGGCGCTGGTCGAGGTGGCCGACCGCGGCCCGGTCCCGGTCCCGGGCGCCGGGCCCGAGGCCGCCTTCAGCGGGTTCGACCTCAAGCTGCACGCCGGCGTGATGCTCAACTCAGGTCAGTGGGGTCGCTTCGCCGAGTCCGTCGCCGCCGCGCGGCGCGGCGACGCCTCGGGGTTCGCCACGCTGCTGCCGCTGCCCAAGCAGCCGATGTTCCCGTTCGGCAGCGCCGTGCACTGCCAGGACGGGCTCGGCTACCCCGACCACGCCGAGTACCTGCGGGCCGAGGAACGGGCGGTGGCCCTCTCGCCGCACTTCGCCGGCCTGGGTCACGCGCTGCACCTGCCGTGCTCGGGGTGGACCGGACCGGTCGCCGACCCGCCCGCCCCGCTGCCCGGCGACGACCTGCCGCCACTGCTCGGGGCCGGCTCCTGGGGCGACGGTGTGCTGACCGAGGCGGCCGCCGGGCAGGTCCCGGGCTCGGTCGTCGTCCGCTACGAGGGGCCGGGCCACGTGCTGTACCAGTCCGGGAACGCCTGCGTCATCGAGCACGCCGACCGGTACCTTGTCGAACTGCGACTCCCGCCGGTGGGCACCCGGTGCCACCCGGCCGGGTGAGCGGACTGCGCCTGAATCGGTTCAGATTGCGGTCCGCGTCAGGACCCGGTCACAGAACGGCAGGGTGGGCTCGACGGCTGGGCTAGGTTCCCCCCATGAGTTCCGAAGGCGCGGCTCGACCACCCGCTACCGTGGGAGTTCCCCGTGAGATGGGGAGTGGAGAACGGCGGGTGGCTCTGGTCCCCAAGGTCGTCGAGAGACTCCGGGCGAAGGGCGTCGAGGTCGTCGTCGAGTCCGGGGCCGGGCTGGGTGCGTTGATCCCCGACGAGCTCTACACCGCCGCGGGCGCCACCATCGGCGACCCGTGGTCGGCCGAGGTCGTGGTGAAGGTGAACCCGCCCACCACCGAGGAGATCGGCAGGCTGCGCTCCGGCGCGACCCTGATCGGGTTCCTGGCCCCGCGCACCTCCCCGGAGACCATCACCGCGCTGCGCGAGGCCGGTGTGCTGGCCTTCGCCGTCGAGGCGATCCCGCGCATCTCCCGGGCCCAGTCGATGGACGCGCTGTCCTCGCAGGCCAACGTGGCCGGTTACAAGGCCGTCCTGCTCGCCGCCGACCGGTCCACCCGGTTCTTCCCGATGCTCACCACCGCCGCGGGCACCGTGAAGCCGGCCACCGCGCTCGTGCTCGGCGTGGGCGTGGCCGGGCTGCAGGCGCTGGCCACGGCCAAGCGGCTGGGTGCCCGAACCACCGGCTACGACGTCCGTCCCGAGGTGGCCGACCAGGTCCGCTCGCTCGGCGCGCAGTGGCTCGACCTGGGCATCGACGCGGCCGGCGAGGGCGGCTACGCCCGCGAGCTCACCGAGGACGAGCGGAGCCAGCAGCAGAAGCGGCTGGAGGAGGCGATCACCGGGTTCGACGTGGTCATCACGACCGCGCTGGTGCCCGGCCGCAAGGCGCCCACCCTGGTCACCGCCGCGGCCGTGGAGGGCATGCGCCCCGGCAGCGTCGTGGTCGACCTGGCCGGTGAGGCCGGCGGCAACTGCGAGCTCACCGAGCCCGGCGAGGTCGTCGTCAAGCACGACGTCACCATCGCCTCACCGCTGAACCTGCCGGCCACGATGCCCGAGCACGCCTCGGAGCTGTACGCGCGCAACGTCTCGGCGCTGCTGGAGCTGATGCTGGACGAGGACGGCGCGCTCGCGCCGAACTGGGACGACGAGGTGCTCGCGAAGTCCTGCGTGACCCGGTCGGAAGGGGAGGAGGCCTGATGGAGAGCGGTCTGCTGGCGAACATCGCGATCCTGGTGCTGGCCGGGTTCGTCGGGTTCACGGTCATCTCGAAGGTCCCCAACACGCTGCACACGCCGCTGATGTCGGGCACCAACGCGATCCACGGGATCGTGCTGCTCGGCGGGCTGATCGTGCTGGGCCACCTGGAGAACCCGTCGGTCGTCGACTCGATCATCCTGGTGGTGGCGATCGTCTTCGGCATGATCAACGTGATCGGCGGGTTCCTGGTGACCGACCGGATGCTGGGGATGTTCAAGCCCCGGCCGGAGCCGGTCAAGCGCGACACCGACGGGAAGGGCTGAGCCGGTGGACGCCGCGGCCATGGACATCATCGTCCCGATCCTCTACATCATCTCGTTCGCCCTGTTCATCTACGGCCTGATGGGCCTGACCGGGCCCAAGACCGCGGTGCGCGGCAACCTGATCGCCGCGGTCGGCATGACGATCGCGGTCGTCGCCACGCTGCTGCAGGTCGAGCACAACTGGGTGCTGATCATCGTCGGGCTGGTCGTCGGGGCGGCGCTCGGCGTGCCGTCCGCCCGGCAGGTCAAGATGACCGCGATGCCGCAGATGGTGGCGCTGTTCAACGGCGTCGGCGGCGGCGCGGTGGCGCTGATCGCCTGGTCGGAGTTCCGCACCAGCGACGGCTTCGCCACCGAGGCCGGCTACGTCGTCGTGGCGTCGATGTTCGCCGCGATCGTCGGCTCGATCTCGTTCTGGGGCTCGCTGATCGCGTTCGGCAAGCTGCAGGAGATCCTGCCCGGGCGCCCCATCGGGCTCGGCGCGGCCCAGCAGTTCGTCAACGGCCTGCTGCTGCTGGGCGCGATCGCCTGCGCGGTCGTCGCGGGTCTCGGTGGCGCCCCGGAGATCTGGATCGTGCTGCTGCTGGTGCTCGCCGCGGTGCTGGGCGTGCTGGTCGTGCTGCCGATCGGCGGCGCCGACATGCCGGTCGTCATCTCGCTGCTCAACGCCATGACGGGCCTGTCGGCCGCGGCCGCAGGCCTGGCGCTGGACAACACCGCGATGATCGTCGCCGGCATGATCGTCGGTGCGTCCGGCTCGATCCTGACCAACCTGATGGCCAAGGCCATGAACCGCTCGATCCCGGCCATCGTGGCCGGCGGCTTCGGCGGCACGACCACGCTGCCCGGCGCCGACGACGGCGTCGACCGCACGGTCACCTCCACCTCCGCCGCCGACGCCGCGGTCCAGATGGCCTACGCCTCCCAGGTCATCGTGGTCCCCGGCTACGGCATGGCGGTCGCCCAGGCCCAGCACGCCGTCAAGGACATGGCCAAGCTGCTGGAGAGCAAGGGCGTCGAGGTCAAGTACGCCATCCACCCGGTCGCCGGCCGGATGCCCGGCCACATGAACGTGCTGCTGGCCGAGGCCGACGTCTCCTACGACGCACTCAAGGAGATGGACGAGATCAACGACGAGTTCGCCCGCACCGACGTCACGCTGGTGATCGGGGCGAACGACGTCACCAACCCGGCCGCGCGCAACGACCCCAGCTCGCCCATCCACGGCATGCCGATCCTCAACGTCGACGAGAGCCGCTCGGTGATCGTGCTCAAGCGCTCGATGAGCAGCGGCTTCGCCGGCATCGACAACCCGCTGTTCTACGCCGAGAACACCTCGATGCTGTTCGGGGACGCCAAGAAGTCGGTCGCCGAGGTGACCGAGGAGCTCAAGGCCCTCTGATCCGCCCCGCCGCACCACTCGCTCGCCCGACCACACACCCCGGGCGAGCGAACGGTGCGCTGGGCCAACCAGCCTGGGCGACCGCGCCACTCGCACGTCCACTCCTACGACGAGGCGCTGCGGATCGTGCGGAGTGCCGTCGCCCGTTAGCCGCGGGTACTCACCCAACCCACCCGTCGAGAACGAAGCTGTTGTCGTTTGGACCGGTCCAAAACGACGACGACTTCGTTCTCGACGGGAGAGGGGGTCAGCAGCAGCGGGACTGGGGGTGCTCCTGGGCCCGGTCCATCCGGCGCTTCTCGAACTCCCGCCGGGTGAGCGGCGGGGTGCCGGGGTGCTCGCGCTCGTGGCGGGCGAGGTAGCGGTCGTAGTCCGCCTCCCCGCTCACCTCGCGCAGGTACCAGAGCACGCCCGACCCGGCCCGGCGCAGCGCCGCGATCACTCGCGGCTCCCGGCCTCGGCCATGGCCCGCTTCTCCGCCGGGGTGGCGATGAGCCCGGCCGGGGCCACGATCTTCGACTCGACGGCGGGCGCCTCGCTGCTGCCCAGCGGTTCGGTCGAGGTCAGGGCGCGGTACCAGACGAACATCGCGTTCACCACCACGATGATCACCAGCAGCGCGAACACGATGGACAGCACGCCGTCGACCGTCGAGTTCACCACCACCGTGCCCATCTGGTCGAGGTCCTTGGCCGGGGCGAGCACCTCGCCCCGCTCCAGGGCCGCGGAGTAGCGGGCCCGCTGGGCGAAGAAGCCCAGGGTCGGGTCGGACGAGAACACCTTCTGCCAGCTCGCGGTCAGGGTCACGGCGACGTCCCAGGCCAGCGGGACGGCCGTCACCCAGGCGTAGCGGGCCCGGCCCGTTTTGATCAGCAGCGTGGTGCAGACGGTCAGCGCGATCGCCGCGAGCAGCTGGTTCGCGATGCCGAACAGCGGGAACAGCTGGTTGATGCCGCCCAGCGGGTCGTTCACGCCGGCCCACAGGAAGTAGCCCCACGCCCCGACGACGACGGCGCTGGTGATCCACAGGCCGGGCTTCCAGTTCACGTCCCGGAAGGGCTTGTGCACGTTGCCCAGGGTGTCCTGCAGCATGTAGCGCCCGACCCGGGTGCCCGCGTCCACCGTGGTCAGGATGAACAGGGCCTCGAACATGATCGCGAAGTGGTACCAGAACGCCTTGAGCGCGGCCCCGCCGAAGACCCCGGCGAAGATCTCCGACATGCCGACGGCCAGTGTCGGTGCGCCGCCGGTGCGGGCGATCAGGGTGCTCTCCTGGACCGCGGCGGCCGCGCCGGCCAGCGCCTCCGGGGTGATGGCGAAGCCGAGGTTGTTCACCGCCTCCGACGCCGACTCCACGGTGGTGCCGAGCAGGCCGGCCGGGGCGTTCATCGCGTAGTAGAGCCCGGGGTCCAGGATCGACGCCGCGATCAGCGCCATCACGGCCACGAACGACTCGGTCAGCATGGCGCCGTAGCCGATCATCCGGACCTGCGACTCCTTCTGGATCAGCTTGGGCGTGGTGCCCGAGGCGATCAGCGCGTGGAAGCCGGACAGGGCGCCGCAGGCGATCGTGATGAACACGAACGGGAACAGTGAGCCGGCGAACACCGGTCCGTTGCCGTTGATCGCGAACTCGGTCACCGCCGGGGCCTGCATCATCGGCGCGGACAGGATCACGCCGAGCGCGAGCAGCACGATCGTGCCGACCTTCATGAACGTCGACAGGTAGTCGCGCGGGGCCAGCAGCATCCACACCGGCAGCACCGAGGCCGCGAACCCGTAGATGACCAGGGCGATGACCAGCGCCTGCGGCGACAGGGTGAACGCCGGGGCCCAGGACGACTCCTGCACCCAGCCGCCGGCCACGATGGCCAGCAGCAGCAGCGCGACGCCGATGACGCTGGTCTCCATGACCCGGCCGGGTCTGATCATCCGCAGGTAGAAGCCCATGAAGACGGCGATGGGGATGGTCATGGCGATGGAGAACGTGCCCCACGGCGACTTGGCCAGCGCGTTCACCACGACCAGCGCGAGCACCGCCAGCAGGATGATCATGATGGCGAACACGCCGATGAGGGCGGCCACCCCGCCCACCGGGCCGATCTCGTCGCGGGCCATCTGGCCGAGGCTGCGCCCGTCGCGGCGCATGGAGAAGAACAGGACCACCATGTCCTGCACGGCGCCGGCGAAGATGACCCCGACGATGATCCAGATCGTGCCGGGCAGGTAGCCCATCTGGGCCGCCAGCACCGGCCCGACCAGCGGACCCGCGCCGGCGATGGCCGCGAAGTGGTGGCCGAACAGCACCCGGCGGTCCATCGGCTGGAAGTCGGTGCCGTTGTCGAGCCGCTCGGCCGGGGTGGCGCGGGTGTCGTCGACCTCCAGCACCTTCTTCGCGATGAACCGCGCGTAGAACCGGTAGGCGATGGCGTACGAGCCGAGGGCCGCGACGACCAGCCAGATCGCCGAGATGCTCTCGCCGCGCGACAGCGCGATGACGCCCCACGCCACCGCGCCGACGACCGCGACGGCGCCCCAGATCAGCGCGGAGCGCACGGTGAACCGGGAGCCGCGGTCCGGTGCCGGGCTGTGGGGAGGGCTGTCCGGGGCCTCGGGGGTCTCGGTGCTCATGACGGGTCTCCCCGTCGGGCGCCGCATCGTGGTCGGTCGGCTGGTCTGGTCGACATCGGCTCTCCTCGCTCCCGCCCGCGGCGCCTTCGCCGCGGTCCCCGTGCTCCGGTTCCGGTGGTCACCGGCTTCGCAACCGGGGGTCTACCTCCGTCACGGATCAAGCGCATCCGCTGACCGAGTGCTCTCGGTTCCCCGGCATGGTCCGCAAACGGGCCCCTCAGGTCCAGAGCCTTGGTGAGGACGTGACCTGTCGGTGTCCGTGCCCGCCGTCATGTCCCGGTGGGCGCGTCGAGCGGGTGGGCGATCTCGTCGCGCGGCAACCGCCACGCGAGCAGCGCGATCACCGCCAGGAACACCGGGACCACCCCGACCACCAGGAAGACCAGCGGGATCCCGACCGCCTCGCCGACCGGCCCGGCCACGGCCATCGACACCGGCATGAAGGCCAGCGAGACGAAGAAGTCCAGGCTGGAGACCCTGCCCAGCAGGCGGGTGGGCACCCGCCGCTGCAGCAGGGTGCCCCAGATGACCATGGCCGCGGCGTCGGTGACGCCGACGACGAAGCTCGCCGCGACCATCAGCCAGATCCGGTCGGTGACGCCGATGACGGCCAGCGGCAGCGCCCCCGCGCCCCAGCAGAGCAGCATCACCGTCTGGTAGCGCCGGGGCAGGCGCATCGACGCGACCGCGATCGAGCCGACCGCCCCGCCCACCCCGTACCCGGCGATGACGAGGGCGAACTCGGAGGGCCCGCCACCGGCCTGGTCGCGCACCGCGAACGGCAGCAGCACCTCGATCGGTCCGATGACCAGCAGCACGTACACGGTGGCGAACGCGAGCGTGGCGAACAGCCAGCCGGTGCGCAGCAGGTAGGAGAAGCCCTCCTTGAGGTCGCGCAGGGGCGAGGAGCCGTCGCCGGGCACGACGGCGACCGGGGGCATCCGCAGCAGGGCGAGCATCGCCAGCAGATAGGTGCCGGTGGTGAGGAGCACGGCGGCGGCCGGCAGCAGCGCCCCCACCAGCAGGCCCGCCACGGCGGGCCCGAGGGCCCGTTGGAGGACCGGGCGGAGCGCGCCCTCGACCCCGTTGGCCGCGAGCAGCTCGTCGGCCGGGAGCAGCTGGGGCAGCAACGCCGAGTACGCCGGGTAGAAGAACGCCTCGGCCGCCCCGAGCACGAACGAGATCGCCGCCAGCTGCCACAGCTGCAGGGCGCCGGTCAGGCCGAGCACGGCCACCGCTCCGGCGCCGACCGTCTTGACCGCCTCGACGCCGATCATCAGCGCGCGCTTGGGCAGCCGGTCGGCGGCCACCCCGCCGACCAGGATGCTGCTGAGCAGCCCGGCGCTGAACGCGGTGGCCACCGCGGACAGCTCGCTGGGCCCGCCGCCGAGCGCGATGACCTGGTAGACGACCGCCACCAGCCACACGCCGCTGCCCAGCAGCGAGACGGCCATGGAGAGGACGAGCAGGCGGTATCCCCGGTGCCGGAACGGGCGCAGGGGGCGCGGGAGCGCGCGATGCCGGACCGCGCCGTCGTCGGACTTCACCGATCGGACGCTAAACCCGCCCCGCCCGGGTGCGCGTCCGGTTTATCCGGTCCGCCCCGACGGCTCGCCGCCGGAACGCCCGCCGGCCAGCACCCGCAGGGTCCGGCGCTGCTCGTCGGGGGTGCCGAACGGGGCGGCGAGGAACTCGGTGGCCCCGGCGTCCCGGAGCCGGTGGACCTGCCGCAGGACGGCGTCCTCGTCCCCGACGACGGCGACCCCGCCGGCGTCGGCGACGCCTTCGCGGTCGAGCACCGCGCGGTACTCCGGCACCCGGCCGGCCTGCGCGAACCGCTCCGCGATCCGGGCGCGCACGGCGGCGTCGTCCGTGGTGACGCAGACCGGCAGGCCGACGACGACGCGCGGAGCCGCACGCCCGGCCGCGGCGCGGACCAGCCGGGGCACGACGTGCTCGTGCAGGGTGCGCGGCCCGGTCAGCCAGGTGACGGTGCCGTCGGCGAGCTCTCCGGCCACCCGGAGCATGGCGGGGCCGAGGGCGGCGAGCAGGACCGGCGGCGGCGTGGCCCCCGGCACGTCGACGGCCCCGACGGCGGTGAGCGCGGGGCCGTGGTGGTCGACGGGCTCGCCGCGCAGCAGCGGCCGCAGCACGGCCAGGTACTCGCGCATGCGCCGGGCCGGGCGGTCGTGGGGCGCGCCGAACATCGCGCCCAGCATCGCCCCGATGCCGGCCCCGACGCCCAGCACCAGCCGGCCGTCGACGGCGGCCTGCGTGCTCAGCGCCTGCCCGGCGAGCACCAGCGGGTGCCGCTGCGGGACGGGCAGCACCGCGGTGCCCAGCGCGATGCCCGGCACCCGGCCGGCCACGGCGAGGGCGGTGAGCGCGTCCCAACCGAGCGCCTGGCTCGCCCACGCGGTGCGGAAGCCGCTGGTCGCCGCGTCGCGCACCTGCTCCTCCAGCCCGGCGGCGGTGGTCGGTCCGCGCAGGTCGCCGACCGCTACTCCGATGTCCACGGTGCTCCGTCCGTCAAGTGGGGTGGTCCCCCGGTTGCTCGGCCGTACGATACGGGGGACCACCCCGATTCGGCAAAGGAGCACGTCGTGACCGGTTCCCCGGCTGCCCGCCCGCAGCGCGCCGACGCCCGGCGCAACCGCGACCGGATCGTCGAGGTGGCCGCCGCCGTCGTCGCCGAGCAGGGGGCCGGGGCGTCGCTGGAGGAGATCGCCCGGCGGGCCGGGGTGGGGTCGGCGACCCTGCACCGGCACTTCGCCACCCGGCAGGCGCTGCTGCAGGCCGTCTTCGCCGGCCACGTCGACGCCCTCTGCGCCACCGCCGACGCCCTGCTGGCCGAGCCGGACCCGGCCGGGGCGCTGGTCGCCTGGCTCCGCGCGGTGCTCGTGCACGCCGTCGCCCACCGCGGGCTCGCCGCGGCCCTGCTGGCCGACGTGGCCGACCCGGCGTCGCTGGCCGCGTTCCACCACCGCATCGAGACGGCGGGGGAGGCGCTGCTCGACCGCGCGCGGAGCGCGGGGGTCGTGCGCGCCGGGCTCGTCGCCGACGAGCTGCTCCAGCTGACCGGGGCGATCGCCGCATCGACGGAGGGGCGTCCGGGCGCGCGGGCGCGGGCCGAGCGGTTGCTGGGCGTCGTGGTCGACGGCATCCGGGTCGCTCCGGCGTGACCGCACCCCGTGCGGGCACCGCGTCGGACCAGTGCGTTCCGGCCGCCGGTGGCGCATCATGGGGAAGGTGGACGGCCGACCCGAGCAGCCCGAGCGGCCCGCCGTGCGACCGGAGGACCTGCGCGCCGGCCACGCCGACCGCGACATCGTGCTCGACCGGCTGCGCGCGGCGCACGTCGAGGGCAGGCTGGACGCCGAGGAGTTCGACGAGCGCATCCAGGCCACCCTGGCCGCCCGCACCTACGGCGAGCTCGACGCGCTGACCAGCGACCTCCCGCCGGTGTCGGCCGTGCCGGCCGTCGCAGCCGGTGCGGCGCCCGCCGAGGACCCGAACGCCGACTTCCGCTCGGGCGTCGCGGCGTGGGCCGCGGCCAGCGCGACCACCATGGCCATCTGGGCGATCAGCTGCCTCGCCCTGGGCCAGTTCGTCTTCCCGTGGTTCCTGTGGGTGGCCGGCCCGTGGGGCACCGTGCTGCTGGTGGCCTGGATCGGGACGCGGCTGCAGGGGCGCTGACGTCGCCGCCCGGGCCGCAACGGTCCTGGACGAGGCCCCGGCGGCGGGCCCACGCGCGAGCGACGTACACTGGTGGTTCGGCGCGTTCTGTGGCGCCGGTTCCGTCGTGCCTCCCGCAGGTCCCGGTCCCGGAGCTGCGCTGCGCCCGACGTACGGAACCGATGCTACGCACACCTGTCAGGGAACGCGGAGGACATGGCCAAGAAGGACGGGGCGATCGAGGTAGAGGGCCGGGTCGTGGAGCCCTTGCCGAACGCGATGTTCCGCGTGGAACTGGAGAACGGACACCGGGTCCTCGCGCACATCAGCGGCAAGATGCGTCAGCACTACATCCGGATCCTGCCCGAGGACCGGGTCGTGGTCGAGCTGTCGCCGTACGACCTGACCCGCGGCCGCATCGTCTACCGCTACAAGTGACGTAACCACGAGCGAAGAGAAGAGCGACGGACGTGAAGGTCCAGCCGAGCGTCAAGAAGATCTGCGACAAGTGCCGGGTGATCCGCCGGCACGGTCGCGTCATGGTGATCTGCGAGAACCTGCGCCACAAGCAGCGCCAGGGCTGATCGCGCAGGCTCGCAGCACAGCGACCCAGCAACACCGCGGACCCCCGCGCACCCACCGGGCCACACGGGCCCGGTGACCCCCGGAACCAGGCCGGGGCCCGGACAGCGGACCGGGACGGGCGCGGGGCAGACCTGGGACGACGCAGAACAAGGAGAACACCGACCGCATGGCACGTCTTGCCGGCGTCGACCTCCCCCGCGACAAGCGGATGGAGATCGCGCTCACCTACATCTTCGGGATCGGGCGCACCCGGTCCAAGGAGATCCTCGAGGCCACCGGAATCGACCGCGACCTGCGGTCCAAGGACCTGACCGACGAGGACCTCACCAGGCTCCGCGAGTACATCGAGTCGAACCTGCGCGTCGAGGGCGACCTGCGCCGCGAGGTCCAGGCCGACATCCGTCGCAAGATCGAGATCGGCTGCTACCAGGGCATCCGCCACCGCCGCGGACTGCCGGTGCGCGGCCAGCGGACCAAGACCAACGCCCGCGGCCGCAAGGGTCCCAAGAAGACCGTCGCCGGCAAGAAGAAGGCAGGTAAGAAGTAGTGCCGCCCCGCGGACGCACCGCGGCCGGGCCCAAGAAGGTCCGCCGCAGCGAGAAGAAGAACGTCGCGCACGGTCACGCGCACATCAAGAGCACCTTCAACAACACGATCGTGTCGATCACCGACCCGACCGGTGCCGTGATCGCCTGGGCCTCCGCAGGCCACGTCGGCTTCAAGGGCTCGCGCAAGTCCACGCCCTTCGCCGCCCAGATGGCCGCGGAGAGCGCCGCCCGCAAGGCGGCCGAGCACGGCATGAAGAAGGTCGACGTGTTCGTCAAGGGCCCCGGCTCCGGCCGGGAGACCGCGATCCGTTCGCTGCAGGCCGCCGGTCTCGAGGTCGGCACGATCTCCGACGTCACCCCGCAGCCGCACAACGGCTGCCGCCCGCCCAAGCGGCGCCGGGTCTAGGGGAGAGGGAGTAACCAGACATGGCTCGTTACACCGGCCCCATGACCCGCAAGTCCCGCCGGCTCAAGGTCGACCTCGTCGGCGGCGACCAGGCGTTCGAGCGCCGTCCCTACCCGCCCGGCCAGCACGGCCGGATCCGGATCAAGGAGACCGAGTACCTCCTGCAGATGCAGGAGAAGCAGAAGGCCAAGTTCGCCTACGGCGTGCTGGAGAAGCAGTTCTCCCGGTACTACGAGGAGGCGAACCGGCGCGCCGGCAAGACCGGTGACAACCTGCTGCAGATCCTCGAGTCGCGGCTCGACAACGTCGTGTACCGGGCGGGCCTGGCCCGCACCCGGCGGATGGCCCGCCAGCTCGTGAACCACGGGCACTTCCTGGTCAACGGCCAGAAGGTGGACATCCCCAGCTACCGGGTCTCGCGCTACGACATCATCGACGTCCGCGACAAGTCGCGGAACATGGACCCGTTCGTCATCGCCAAGGAGCTCCAGGGCGACCGACCGATCCCGGCGTGGCTGCAGGTCGTCCCGTCGACCATGCGGATCCTGGTGCACCAGCTGCCCGAGCGTGCGCAGATCGACACCCAGGTCACCGAGCAGCTGATCGTCGAGCTCTACTCGAAGTAGCAGCGCTCTTCACCACCCCCGTCGCCGTAGGGAGGCGACGGGGGTCGGCCGGTCAAGGACCGGCCACCCCCGCGGCATCAAATAGCGGTTGCCGCGGCGCCTGAAGGAGGGCACCACACCATGCTGATCTCTCAGCGCCCCACCCTGACCGAGGAGCCGGTGGTCGACACCCGCTCCCGGTTCGTCATCGAGCCGCTCGAGCCCGGCTTCGGCTACACGCTGGGCAACTCGCTGCGGCGCACGCTGCTCTCGTCCATCCCCGGTGCGGCCGTCACCAGCATCCGCATCGACGGCGTCCTGCACGAGTTCACCACCGTGCCGGGCGTCAAGGAGGACGTCACCGACATCATCCTCAACCTCAAGGAGCTGGTCGTCAGCTCCGAGGAGGACGAGCCGGTGACCATGTACCTGCGCAAGCAGGGCCCCGGTGCGGTCACCGCGGGCGACATCGTTCCCCCGGCGGGCGTCACGGTGCACAACCCCGACCTGCACATCGCCACCCTGAACGACAAGGGCCGCCTCGAGGTCGAGCTGGTCGTCGAGCGGGGCCGCGGCTACGTGCCGGCCATGCAGAACAAGGCCACCGGCGCCGAGATCGGCCGCATCCCGGTCGACTCGATCTACTCGCCGGTCATGAAGGTGACCTACAAGGTCGAGGCCACCCGCGTCGAGCAGCGCACCGACTTCGACAAGCTGGTGCTGGACGTGGAGACCAAGCCTTCGCTGGCCCCGCGCGACGCGCTGGCCTCGGCGGGCAAGACCCTCGTCGAGCTCTTCGGGCTGGCCCGCGAGCTCAACGTGGACGCCGACGCCATCGAGATCGGGCCGTCGCCGCAGGAGGCCGACACCATCGCCGCCTTCGCGATGCCGATCGAGGAGCTGGACCTCACCGTGCGGTCCTACAACTGCCTCAAGCGCGAGGGCATCCACACCGTGGGCGAGCTGGTCGGGCGCAGCGAGGCCGACCTCCTCGACATCCGCAACTTCGGGGCCAAGTCCATCGACGAGGTCAAGATGAAGCTCGTCGGCCTGGGGCTGGCCCTCAAGGACAGCCCGCCCGGGTTCGACCCGTCCGCGGCCGCCGGCGAGTACGGCGTCGCCGACACCGCGGGCGCGGGCGGCTTCGAGCACGACCCGTTCCACGACGACGGCCAGGACTACGCAGAAACGGAGCAGTTGTAGCCATGCCTCAGCCCACCAAGGGGCCCCGCCTCGGCGGCTCTCCCGCGCACCAGAGGCTGATCCTGGCCAACCTGGCCACGTCGCTGTTCGAGCACCGCCGGATCACCACGACGGAGGCCAAGGCCCGCCGGCTGCGGCCCTACGCCGAGCAGCTGATCACCAAGGCCAAGAAGGGCGACCTGCACAACATCCGCCTGATCGCCAAGGTGATCAGGAACAAGGACGTCGTGCACGCCCTGGTCAACGAGATCGGCCCGTTCTTCGCGGACCGGCAGGGTGGCTACACCCGGATCACCAAGACGCTGCCGCGCAAGGGCGACAACGCCCCCATGGCCGTGATCGAGCTGGTGGCCCAGAAGACCGTCACCGACGAGGCCGACCGGGCCCGGCGCGTGTCCTCCTCGCGCAAGCAGGAGACCGAGCCGAACCCGACCGCGCAGGTCCCGGCGACCGAGGAGCCGGCCGTCGCCGACGCCACCGGTCCCGTCGGCGAGCCGGTCGAGGTCGAGGAGTCGGCCGCCACCGTGGACGCGCCGTACGGCGAGGGCAGCCACGCCCCGCTGGACGACCCGCAGGAGGCCCCGGCCGGCTTCCCGATCAAGGGCAACGCCGACTCGATGCTGTACCACGTCCCCGGTTCGTCCCACTACGGGCAGACCGTGGCCGAGGTGTGGTTCGCCTCCGAGGAGGCCGCCGAGGCCGCGGGCTTCGCCGCCCCGGCGTCGCAGCACTCCGCCGAGGCCGAGGCCGCCGACGAGGGCCAGGAGCCCTGATCGAGCAGCAGTACCGCGACGCCGAGCCCGCCCCCCACCCGGAGGGCGGGCTCGTCGTCGATCCCGGGGCGGTTCCCGGCCTGCACCCCGACAGCGGGCCCCCGGCCGAGCCCGGCCCGACCCGCCGGTTCCGGCTCGACATCGCCTACGACGGCACCGAGTTCTCCGGCTGGGCCCGCCAACCCGGCCTGCGCACGGTCTGCGGGGTGCTGGAGGGCGCGCTGGCGACCGTCCTGCGCGGCGACGCGCGGCTGACCGTCGCCGGGCGCACGGACGCCGGCGTGCACGCCGTCGGCCAGGTCGCGCACGCCGACCTGGCCGACGGCACCGACCCCCCGGGGCTCGTCCCGCCCCCGGCCCCCCGGCTGCCCCCCCACCACCCGG
>NZ_JAGSOV010000016.1 GCF_023898865.1 Pseudonocardia humida | reverse complement strand
CGGCCCTCCCGTTCGGCCCCCGCCCCCCCCCGCGGGTGCGGCCCCCCCCCCCCCCCCGACGGCACCGACCCCGCGTGGCTCGTCCGGCGCCTGGCCCGGCTGCTGCCCCCCGACGTCCGGGTGCGGGCGGCGACCCCGGTCCCCGACGCCTTCGACGCCCGGTTCTCCGCGCTGCGCCGCCACTACCGCTACCGCCTCGCGACGGCTCCGCACGGCGCCGAGCCGCTGCGCGCCCGCGACACCGTCTCCTGGCCGCACCCGGTCGACCTCGACGCCGTCAACACCGCTTCCCGCGCCCTGCTCGGCGAGCACGACTTCGCCGCCTTCTGCAAGCGCCGCGACGGCGCCACCACCGTCCGCGCGCTCCAGGACCTCTCCTGGACCCGCGACGCCGACGGCGTGGTCACCGCCGCCGTCTCGGCCGACGCGTTCTGCCACTCGATGGTCCGCAGCCTCGTCGGCGCGCTGCTCGACGTCGGCCGCGGCCGCCGCCCCACCGGCTGGCCTGCGGCCCTCCTCACCCGCGGCGTCCGCGCGAACGAGGTCGCCGTCGCCCCGGCCCACGGCCTCACCCTGGTCGGGGTCGACTACCCCGCCGACGCCGACCTCGCCGCCCGAGCCGACACCACCCGCCGCCTCCGCACCCCCACTCCCTGACGCCGGCCGCCCCGTCCGGAGTTCAGGAGAGCCACGATGCTGCCCTGCGGGTTCCGGATCGTGGCTCTCCTGAACTCGGGACGGGGTGCGCGGAGATCGGGGCCGGGCGTTTCGCGCGGGTTACCAGTGGTGTTCGGCGATTGTGCGGCGGTCGCGGCGGACGCACAGTGGTCGTCATGACCGTCCCCCGCCCCGTGGACCGCGACTACGGCGGCAAGGTCGTGGCCGTCGAGCCGGGGGGCAACGAGCCGATCCCCGACGCCGAGCGGCACGGCCGGCCCAGCCAGCTGTTCTGGACCTGGACCTCGCCGAACCTCGAGTTCGCGACGATCTTCGTCGGGGTGCTGGCGGTGCAGGCGTTCGGCCTGACGTTCTGGCAGGCCGTGGCGGCGATCGTGGTCGGCAACGGGCTGGCCGCCGTGGCGCACGGCGTGCTGTCGGCGCGCGGTCCCGCGGCGGGCGTGCCGCAGATGGTGCTGGGGCGGCTGGCGTTCGGCTACCGCGGCAACGTGCTGCCCGCCGGGCTCATGACGATCACGTCGGGGTTCGGGTGGTTCGCGGTGAACAGCGTCAGCGCGGCCTTCGCGCTGAACTCGCTGACCGGATGGCCCGCGCCGCTGTGGCTGGTCGTCGTGGTCGTGGTGCAGATCGGGGTGGCCTTCTTCGGGCACAACCTGGTGCAGGTCTTCGAGCGGTTCGCGTTCCCGGTGCTGGCGGTGGTGTTCGCGGTCGGGGCGGTGTTCGTGCTGGGGGCGTCCGACCCGTCCGCCGTGCCCGATGGCGGCGGGACGGGCGGTGTCGGCGGGTTCCTGCTGATGCTCGGCGCGGTGTTCGGCTACACGGCGGGCTGGTCGCCCTACGCCGCCGACTACACCCGCTACCTGCCCGCCGACGCCCCGCCGCGGAAGGTGGGGCTGGCCGCCGGGACGGGGCTGTTCGCGTCGACCACGCTGCTGATGGTCGTCGGCGCGGCCTCGGTGAGCGCGGCGGCCGCGGTGGGCGTCGCGTCGGACAACCCGACGACGTCCTACGTCGGCGTGCTGCCCGGTGTGCTGGCCGGGCTGACGCTGCTGTGCATCGCGCTCGGTGCGGTCGCGGCCAACATCCTCAACGTCTACTCGGGCGCCATGGCCTTCCTGAGCACGGGTGTCGACGTGCCGCTGCGCTGGGCGCGGGCCACCGTGGCGCTGGCGTTCGGGGTGGTCGGCTTCGTGATCGCGGTGCTCGCGCTGGCCGACGCCGCGCACAGCTACGAGGCGTTCCTGCTGGTCATCGTGTACTGGATCGGGCCGTGGCTGGGCGTGGTGCTGGCCGACCAGTACCTGCGCCGGTCCACCGCGCCCACCGAGCTGCTCTACGACCGCTCCTACACCAACCACGCCGGGCTGGTCGCGATGCTGGTCGGGATCGTGGTGTCGGTGCCGCTGTTCTCCAACCAGGAGCTGTTCACCGGGGTGGTGGCGGCCGCGCTCCCCGGCATCGGCGACGTGACGTTCCTGGTCGGGTTCGCCCTCGCGGCGGGCCTGTACGCGCTGCTGTTCCCCCGGCTGGCCCGCCGGTGAGAGGCTGAGCGGGTGGACACGAGCGCACTGCTGGCCGTCGCCGTCGAGGAGGCGCAGGCCGGGCTCGCCGAGGGCGGCATCCCCATCGGCGCGGCGCTGTTCGCCGCCGACGGCACCCTGCTGGGGCGCGGGCACAACCGCCGCGTGCAGGACGACGACCCGTCCATGCACGCCGAGACCTCGGCGTTCCGCGCCGCGGGCCGCCAGCGCGACTACCGCTCCACGATCATGGTGACCACGCTGTCGCCCTGCTGGTACTGCTCCGGGCTGGTCCGCCAGTTCGGCATCGGGACCGTCGTGATCGGGGAGGCGCGCACCTTCCACGGCGGCCACGACTGGCTCGCCGAGCACGGCGTGGCGATCCACCTGGTCGACGACGACCGCTGCGCGGCGATGATGACCGACTTCATCGCCGCCAACCCGGCGCTGTGGAACGAGGACATCGGGGAGGCCGAGTGAGCTCAGGTGTGGTCCCGGGTGAGATCCCCACCGTCGACCTGGGCGCCTGGCGCGCCGGCGACCCCGACGTCGGCCCCGCGGTCGACTCCGCCCTGCAGCGGGCGGGGTTCCTGCTGGTCACCGGGCACGGGGTCGACGCCGACCTGCGCGCCGAGGTGCGCGCGGCGGCCCGCCGCTTCTTCGCGCTGCCCGTCGAGGTCAAGGACCGGTACGCGGTGCGGATCGGCGGCCGGGGCTGGCTCGCGCCGGGCGTCGAGGCCAACGGTTGGGTGGAGGGCGAGCCGACCCCGCCCGACCTCAAGGAGTCGTTCGCGGCCGGGGCCGACACCCGCACCGGCGACCCGGCGGTCGACGACGTGTGGTTCCCGCCGAACGTCTGGCCGGCCGAGGTGCCCGAGCTGGCCGACGTCGTCGGGCGCTGGACGACGGCGATGCGCACCGTCGCCGACGACCTGCTGGAGCTGTGCGCGGGCGCGCTCGGCCTGCCCGCCGACGCCCTCACCCGGCTCGCCCACCGGCCCACCTGGACGTTCAACATCAACCGCTACCCGCCGCTCACCGAGGTCGGCGAGCCGGCGCCCAACCAGTTCCGCATCGGCCCGCACACCGACTTCGGCACGGTGACGGTCCTCGACCGCGAACCCGGCGCGGGCGGCCTGCAGGTCGACCTCGGCGAGGACGGCGGCGCCGAGCGCTGGATCGACGCGCCCTACGAGCCCGACGCCTTCACCGTCAACATCGGCGACCTGCTGGCCCACTGGACCGGCCTGCGCTGGCGGTCCGGGCGCCACCGCGTGCTGCCGCCGCAGCCCGGCGCGCCGCAGGAGGAGCTGGTCTCGCTCGTCTACTTCTACGAGCTCGACCACGACGCCCTCGTCACCCCGCTCGCCCCGCCGATCGGCCGGCGCCCCGACCTGGAACCGGTCGTCTCGGCGCCGTTCATCAAGCAGCGCCTGGACGCCATCTCGGTGCCCTGACCCGCACCGGGTGGCGGCTCTCCGCCAGCACGGCCGTCCGCCCGGGTCCACTTCGTCCAAACGCCCACGGGCGGACGACCCCCGTGGTTACCGTCCTGACGTGCCCAGACCGACCGCCGTGCGGGCGCCCGCCACCCGCGACCAGGCCGACGCGTACCGCTTCGGCCTGCGCCGGCTGGAGGCCGCGCTCGTGCGCGGCGACGCGGTGCTGCTGCACGAGCAGATCCGCTCGCAGCGGCGCGCGGCCGTGGCCGGCGTCGCGCTCGGCCTGCTGGGCCTGTGCGCGGCCGCCCTGTACGCGGTGATCGCGCCCCAGCCCGACTGGCGCCGGCAGGCCGTCGTCTCGGTGACCGGCGCGCAGACCCTCTACGCCGTCGACACCGGCGGCGCGGGCCGGCTGGTCCCGGTCGAGGACCTGGCCGCCGCCCGGCTCGTGCTGGCCGCCCTCGGGCGCCCCGACGCGGCCACGGCAGGCGCCCAGGAGCTGCCCGAACGGGCGCTGAAGGGCGTGGACCGGACCGCAGCGGCCCCGGTCGCCGGCGCCGACGGCGCCCGCCCCGACGCCACGATCGCCCCGTCGTGGGCCGTGTGCGACGTGATCACCGCGGACGGCACCGCCGTCGGCACCACCGTCATCGGCGGCGCCGCCCCGGTCGGCCCGCCCGACCCGGGCCGGGCCGTCCTGCTGGGCGGGGCCGACGACGACACCTGGCTGGTCACCGGCGGCCGGCGCTTCCGCGTCGACGTCGGCGACGGCGGGCTCCTCGCCGCCTACGGGCTCGCCCGCGAGGTGCCCCGCCCCGTCAACCCCGCCCTGCTGGAGATGCTCCCCGAGGGCCCCGAGCTGCGGACCCCCGTCGTCCCGGACCGCGGCGACCCGGCGCCAGACGGCCTGCCCGGCCGAGTCGGCGACGTGCTGGTCACCGCGGGCGAGGACGGCGCCGAGTACTACGTGGTCCTGTCCGACGGCGTGCAGCGGGTGCCCGAGGTCGCGGCCGACCTGCTGCGGGTGGCCTCGGGAGCGCGGGCCGCGCGGGAGGTCGACGCCCGGGTGCCGGCCGACGCCCGACCCCGCCGCGCGCTCGACGTCGCCGACTGGCCGGCCGCCCGCCCCCGCCTCGACGACCCCGCCACCGCCCCGGTGACCTGCTGGACGTGGACACCGGCCGGCGAGCGGACCGGCGAGGTCTGGACCGGCACCGCCCTGCCGCTGCCCGCCGGCGCCGAGCCCGTCGCGCTCGTGCAGGCGGACGGGCCGGGCGACCGGGTGGACGCGGTGTGGACGGGCGCGGGCGGCGCGGTGCGCACCGACGACGATCCCGTCCCCGACGAGCGCTCCGGAGGCAGCACCGAGGACGGGGCGCCGGAACGCGACGACGAGCCCGACTCGATCGCGCGCGACCCCGCACTCAACCGGATCGACCCGGTGGACGCCGGCGGGCAGGTGCTGCTGGTGGGGCCGAACGGGGTCGTGCACCGGGTGGCCGACGAGGCCACCGCCGCGGCGCTGGGGGTGGGGGCGGTGGAGCCGGCACCGGGTGCGGTGCTGGACCTGCTGCCTCTCGGGGCGCCGTTGGACCTGGCGGACGCGATGGTCGCGGTGCAGACGCTGCGCTGAGGGTCTCTCGGGCTACCGGGCTCCTGCGCTACTACGGGGGCCTCCGACGGCGCCGTCAAGCGACGTTTGAGCACACTTTGACGGCAGGTTGAACGCGGTCCAGATGCACGGCTGCCCGGCTCGGCGTACTACCGGGAGGTGTCATTCAGAGGCGTTTTGGATGACGTCTGTGCGAGGCGCGAAGAGCGCAGCGGCGAGGACGATCGCGGCCCCGCCGAGGAGGGTGGCGGTGAGGCCGATCGCCTCGGCGACGGAGCCGCCGATCAGCGGGCCACAGAGCAGGCCGATGGCCTGGACCTTGACTGCTGCAGCCGAGCCGGCGGATGGCTGGTCGGGGTAGAGCCGGGTCCCCCAGAGGACGGTGACGTTCACGATCGTGTTGTAGGCGGCGCCGAATACAGCGGCGGCGACCATCACCGCGACGACGTGGTTCGCCGCCAGTCCGACGGTCGCGATCGCGGCTGCCTCCAAGAGCGCGCAGAGTACGAACGTCCACGTCGCTCCGAGACGCCGGATCACGTCCGCGGCGCCGCTGGCCAGGAGACTGGTGACACCGGCCACGCCGAGCAGCGCGCGTCCGGCGGTCTGGTCGAGGCCGGCGGCGCGCACGGCATCGACGGCGAAGGTCCAGAACGGGGCGCTGCCGAGCCCGATGAGCAGGGCACCAGCAAACATCGGCAGCACGGCGCGGCCAGGTCGTGGCGCACTGTGACCTCGTGCTGGCGGGCCGGTCGGGGCGGATTTGTCGAGGGTGCGATTGCGGGTTCGAGGGCCCGGCAGGACAAATGCGGCGAACAGGGTGCTCGCGGTGGCGCAGACGGCGAAGCCGAGGAATGCGCTTCGCCACGCCTCGGCCGCCGCGATGGCGATCGGCGCCGCGATCGCGACGCCCCATCCGGTGCCGCAGCTGATCGTCGCGAGGGTCCGTGCGCGCACGGTCGCGGGCAGCCTGTCGACGGCGTCGGCGAACGGGGGTTGTACGAGCCCGGCGCTCGCCACCCCGATGGCGAGGAGGGCCGGGCCATGCGCCAGGGCGATGACGATCGTCCCGGCCACGGCCAACAGCCCACCGGCGACGACGGTCGCGCGTTGACCGGCGGCGGCGATACACCGGGTGACCAGGGTCGTTGTGACGACATAAGCGACGTAGGCGAGCGTGCCGATTGCCCCGAGCGTGGCGTGGCAAGTCCGAGGTTGTCCTGGATGTCGGGCAGCAGCAGTCCGTATCCGTAGCGGGCCATGCCGAAGGCGGTCGCGACTGTCGCAGAGCCAGCGATCGCGAGCGTGAGCGCCGACGGGTGCGCCGAAAGGCGCAGGTCGTGCGGGCGATCGCGCGCGTATGCGCGATTGCGCGCGTTGGGCGTCAACGGAGTGACCCTGTGGTGTGCTGGAGCGGACATGCGGCCCCGGACGAGCACGCGTCCCGGTTGCAGAGCCGGCAGACCCGGATCGCGCCGGTCCGGTTGGTCGCCAGGCCGGCCGCGACACGGTTGAGCAGGCGTTCAAGCGTTCGGCGCTCAGCATCGGACAGGTCGCCGAGCAGCGTGGCCAGCGTCCTCGCACGCGCCGCCAGGATCTCCTCGCCTACCCGCGAGCCCGCCTTCGTCAGCACGAGGGCAGCCGTTCGGCGATCCGCCCCGGGCTCGCGTCGGACGAGTCCGCGCTCCACGAGTCGGTCGACCAGGCGCACGGCGGCCGGCTGGGAGCGTCCGACGACGCCGGCCAGTTCGCCCACCGATCCGCCCGGCCACGCTTGTATGTGCACGAGCGCGCCCGCCTCGGCCTCGCTGACGCCGGATTCGTCGCTGACCGCTGCACGCAACCGATCCAGCACTCCGAGTGCAATCACCCCCAGGAGCTGGTCCAGTCGATCCATTACATATGCATATCACATCTGATGTGTCACGCATATTTCCCAAGCGAAACGACCCCCGGTAGGTGGCGGTCGCCTGCGCTCTTAGCAGCTCAAGCGCTCCCGTAGGGCACGGGTGGCAGCCGCACTCGGCTGCAGGCCGCCCGATGAGGTCGCTGTTGCTCCGCCCGAACCTGCGCGGCGGGCGACCTCGGATCGAGCAGGGGCCTCGGGGGAGGAGTGGCGCTGCGCCCCCGTGCCTGGGCCTCGCGGCGCTGCGCGCCGCCTCGGCGGAGCGAGAGTGGCTTTCGTTCGGCTCGGGTGAGCGAGTGGCGCGGTCGGCCGGCGACGTGGGGCGAGCGGCGCGTTCGCGCGGCGTGGCGCCACCCCGTGGGCACGAGAGTGGCTTTCGTTCTGGTGGGTGGGACGAGAGTGGGTCTCGTTCGGACCCGGGGCGGCGGGAGGCGCTGCCGTGCGGGGGTGGGCGGATCAGATGCGGCTGGCCAGGGTGAACAGGTCCATCGCGGCCAGGGCCACGGGGACGGCGGCGATGGTGAGGCCGTACTCGAGGAAGTCGACGGCGCGGCGGGCGACGGGGGAGCCGGCGGGGCGGGTGCGGTGCAGGGAGGCCACGGCCGCGGCGGCGGCCAGCAGGAGGACGGCGGCGCCGATGGGGGCGGCGAGGACGGGGTCGGCCAGCGCGAGCAGCGCGACCAGGCCGGTGGCGGTGGCGGCGGAGGTGGCCAGCAGGGCGCAGGTGGGGGTGGGGTCGGCGAAGCCGCGGGAGCGCAGGCCCAGCACGCCCGCGGTGATCCCGGCCAGGACGGGGCCCGCCCAGCTGCCGGTGGCGGCGGCTCCGGCGAGTGCGCCCACGGCGGCGACGGTCGCGCAGCCGGCGACCAGGCCGGCCAGGTAGCCGCGGGCCAGGGCGGCGCGTTCGGCGAGCTCGTCGGGGGGCAGGACGTCGGCGTCGCGGTCGGGGTCGGTGAGCTCGCCGCCGTCGGCGGGGACGACCGGGCGCGGCAGGCCGGACAGCCGCAGCGCGGCCCGGGGCACCAGCGGGCCGAGGACCACGGCCAGCACCCCGACCCCGACCGCGGTGGCGGCCGGGGGCGCGTCGAACCAGATCACCGCGAGGCAGCCGAGCATCGTCGGCACGGCGGCGGTGACCGCGGCGACGAGCGCCGGGGCCAGCACGCGCACCGTCACCTGCCCGGCCGCGGCGGTGACCCCGGCGGCCAGCGCGGCCAGCAGCAGCCGGGCCGCTCCGCTCGCCGCGGGCAGCAGCGCCCAGCCGGCCGCCGCGGCCAGCGGGACGGCGGCCACGGCGGCGACCAGGGCGGCCGTGCGGTCGTCGTCGAGCCTGCCCGCGGCGACGACCGCGACGACGGCGGCCGCGGCGGCGACCAGGCCGCCCACGATCCCGCCCGTGGCGAGCACGGCGGCCGCGGCCCCGGCCACGACCAGCACCAGGGCGGCCAGGCAGCGGCGCTGCGCGGCGCGCATGGGCGCCGCGGTGTCGGCCAGCGCGTCGACCGGGTCGTCGAACACGGGCGGTGCGGGGGCGGCGCCGTCGGGGGAGAGCCGCAGCATCTCGCCGTCGAGCACGCCGAGCTGGGCGAGGGTGGCGGCGGCCGGGAGCGGTCCGCCGGCCGGTCCGCGCAGGCGCCACGGCCGCGGCGGCCGTCCCGGGGCGGGTTCGCCGACCAGCTCCAGCACCATCGGCACCAGCTCGGCGACCGGGATGTCGGCGGGCAGGGCGACGTCGACGCGGGTGCGCGGGGCGAGCACGGTGAGCCGGCAGTAGGTCGTGGCCGTGGACACGGGCGCACCTCCACAGTGGACGCGACGGCGGCGGGACGACTTCCCCGAAACGGCCACGGGCGGGCCGGGCCGGTGCTTAGCATCGCAGCGCCCCACCGGTCGGCGGGGCGTTTCCGCAGAACTGGTGGGGGTCGGCCATGGGGACCGTCGCGGTACCGCGCACCGACCGGGTGCCGCCCGCCATGCCGGGCGGCGAGCTCGTGCTGGAGCCGCCGCCGGAGCCGGAGCGGGTGGTGCCCTCCGGGCTGCTGCTGCGGCTGCTGCCGGTCGTCATGCTGCTCGCCTCGGTCGGGTTCATCGCCGTGCTCGGCGTGCAGAACCCGACGTCGTGGCTGTTCGGCGGCATGTTCATGGTCTCGACGCTGGGCATGCTGCTGGCCGGGGGCGGTCGCTCGGGAGGTGGGCGCGCGGCGGCGGTCGACGAGGAGCGGCGCGACTACCTGCGCTACCTGTCGTCGCTGCGGCGCACGGTCCGGCGCATCGCGGCCGACCAGCGCACCGCGTTGGAGGCCGTGCACCCGGAGCCCGCGGCGTGGCCCGCCGTGCTCGCCGAGGGCAGGCTGTGGGAGCGCAGCCCGGGCGAGCCCGACTTCGGGCAGCTGCGCATCGGGCACGGCGTCCAGCGGCTGGCCACCCACCTGGTCGCGCCGCAGACCGGCCCGGTCGACGGCATCGAGCCGGTCACCGCGCTCGCGCTGCGCCGGTTCCTGCTCGGCCACGCCGCGGTCCCCGACCTGCCGGTCGCGCTGTCGGTGCAGGCCACCAACGTCGTCTGGGTGGAGGCGGCGGAGCCGGGCGGCGACCCGGCCGCGGCCCGCGACCTGGCCAGGGCGCTGGTCGCGCAGTACGTCCTGTGGCACAGCCCGGCCGACGCGCTGCTCGCGGTTGTCGCCCCGGCCCGGATGGCCGGCGAGTGGGACTGGGTCAAGTGGCTGCCGCACGCGGCCCACCCCCGCCGCCGCGACGCCGTCGGCCCGACCAGGATGGTCACCGTCGACGCCGACGACCTGCGGCTGTGGTGGCAGGCCGAGCTGGCCGGGCGGGCCCAGGGCCCCGGGCGCGGCGAGCCGCAGCTGCTGGTCGTGGTGGACGGGGCGGCGGAGGCGCCGGGGCCGTGGGCGGGCGTCGCCGGGGTCACCGTGCTGCGGGTCGGTGCGCCGCCCGGGCGCACCCCGGGGCCGACGGTGCTGCGGCTGCGGGTCGGCGCCGGGCAGCTGCGGCGCGGCGCGGAGAACGCGCCGGTCGGCGTCCCGGACGCGGTGAGCCGGGCCGAGGCCGTCGCGCTGGCCCGGCGGCTGGCCCGCTACCGGCCGGCGGGCGCGGAGTCGGCGGGCCCCGGGCGGTCCGGCGGCCACGGCCTGCCCGAGCTGCTCGGGCTGGGCCCGGGAGCGGCCGGGATCGCCGCCCTGCGCCGGCGCCGCGCCCGCGTCGACGCCGACCGGCTGCGGGTCCCGATCGGCGTCGACGAGCGCGGGCTGCCCGTCGCGCTGGACCTCAAGGAGTCGGCCCAGGGCGGCAGCGGCCCGCACGGGCTGTGCGTCGGGGCCACCGGGTCGGGCAAGAGCGAGCTGCTGCGCACCCTGGTGCTGGGGCTGGCGGCCACGCACTCGTCGGCCGAGCTCAACCTGGTGCTCGTCGACTTCAAGGGCGGCGCCACGTTCCTCGGGCTGGCCGGGCTGCCGCACGTCTCGGCCGTGATCACCAACCTGGTCGACGAGCTGACGCTGGTCGACCGGATGGCCGACGCGCTGGCCGGTGAGATCAACCGCAGGCAGGAGGTCCTGCGCGCGGCGGGCAACCTGACCGGCGTCGCCGAGCTGGAGGCCGCGCGCCGGGCCGGGGCCCGGGTGCCGCAGCTGCCCGCGCTGGTGGTGGTCGTCGACGAGTTCTCCGAGCTGCTGGCCCAGCGCCCGGAGCTGGTCGACCTGTTCGTCACGATCGGCAGGCTCGGCCGCTCGCTGGGGCTGCACCTGCTGCTCGCCTCGCAGCGGCTGGACGAGGGCCGGCTGCGCGGGCTGGAGTCGCACCTGTCCTACCGGATCGCGCTGCGCACGTTCTCCGCGGGCGAGTCGCGGGCCGTGCTCGGCGTGCCCGACGCCCACCACCTGCCGCCCGCGCCCGGGTCGGCCTTCCTGGCCACCGGGACCGGGGAGCTGATCCGGTTCCGGGCGGCGTGCGTCTCGGTCCCGGCCGCCCCGGCGGGTGAGCCCGGTCCGGTGCCGCCGGACGCCCGCGCTCACCTCTTCGGGCTCGCCCCGGTCGCGGAGCCCGCGCCGGTCCCCGGGCGGGCGCCGCGGCCGCCGCAGGCCGACGACGCGGGCGGCCCCACCGTCCTGGACGCGGTGCTGGCGGCGATGGTGGGCGACGGTCCGCCCGCGCACCGGGTCTGGCTGCCGCCGCTGGCCGACCCGCCGCCGCTGGACGAGGTGCTGGGCCAGGTCGTCGAGCTGGCCGGGGCGGGCCTGCGCGCCCCCGGCGGCGCCGACCTGCGCGTCCCGATCGGCCTGGTCGACCGGCCCTACCAGCAGCGCCGCGACCCGCTGCCGGTCGACCTGGCCGGTGGCAGCGGGCACCTGGCGGTGGCCGGCGGCCCGCGCTCGGGCAAGTCGACCGCGCTGGCCGCCACCGTGCTGGGCCTCGCGCTCACCCACACCCCGGCCGAGCTCGGCGTGCACCTGCTCGACTTCGGCGGCGGCGCGCTGGCCGTGCTGGCCGGGCTCCCGCACGTGGGCACGGTGGCCGACCGCCACGAGCCCGACCTCGTGCGGCGCACGGTCGCCGAGTTCTCGGCCGCGCTGGGCCGCCGCGAGCGGCTCTTCCGCGACGCCGGGGTGGCCTCGGTCGAGGCGTTCCGGGCCCGGCGGGCGGCCGGGGAGTTCGCGGACGAGCCGGCCACCGACCTGCTGCTCGTCGTCGACGGCTACCTGACGCTGCGCGGCGGCGAGTTCGACGACGTGGAGAACCGGTTGCTCGGGCTGGCCGCCCAGGGGCTGGCCTTCGGGCTGCACCTGGCCGTGTCGGCGACCCGGTGGAGCGAGCTGCGCCCGGCCCTGAAGGACCTGATCGGCAGCCGCGTGGAGCTGCGGCTCGGCGAGCCCGCCGAGTCCGAGATCGACAGGCGGGCGGCCGCCGCCGTGCCGGCCCGCCCGGGCCACGGGCTCGCCCCGGACGGCGCGCCCGCCGTCGTCGCGGCGCCCCGGTTGGCCACGGGCGACACCGCGGCGCTGGTGGAGGCGGTCGCGCGGGCGTGGCCGGGGCCCGGCATCCACCCCGTGCGGCTGCTGCCCGACCTCATCGCCCACGACGAGCTGCCGGTGCCGGCCTCGGGCATCGCGATCGGCGTCGACGAGGAGCTGGCCCCGGTCGTGGTCGACTTCGCCGTCGAACCGCACCTGGTCTGCTTCGCCGACGCCGAGAGCGGCAAGACCGGGCTGCTGCGGCTGCTGGCCGGGGCGATCACCAGCAGGCACGGGCCGGACGAGGCCCGCGTGGTGCTCGTCGACCACCGGCGCACGCTGCTCGGCGCGGTCCCGGCGTCGCACCTGATCGGCTACCCGAGCACCGCGGACGCCACCGCCGCGGCCGCGGCGGAGATCGCCGAGTCGCTGCGCCGCAGGCTCCCCGGGCCCGAGGTCACCGCCCGCGAGCTGCGCGAGCGCAGCTGGTGGAGCGGGCCGGAGGTGTACCTGCTGGTCGACGACTACGACCTGGTCGCGCCCGGCGGCGGGGTGGCGCACCCGCTGCTGGCGCTGGCCGAGTTCCTGCCGCAGGCCAAGGACGTGGGGCTGCACGTGGTGCTGGCGCGGCGCTGCGGCGGCGCGGGGCGCTCGTTGTTCGACCCGGTGCTCGGGCGGCTGCGCGAGCTGGGCGCGCCGGGGCTGGTGCTCAACGGCAGCCCGGACGAGGGCGCGCTGGTGGAGTCGGTCCGCCCGGCCCCCGGCCCGCCGGGGCGCGGGGTGCTGGTCGACCGGCGCCGCGGCGCCCGCCGGGTCCAGCTGGCGTGGGCGCCGCCCGCGCCGGACGAGGGGTGAGCCGGTGCCGCACGCGGGCCGGGTTCGCACCCGCACACGTTTTCGCCCGTTCCGCCCCGCCGACCCCACCGGTCCTGCGACCGTTCCGGCAACGGATTCGAACGGGGAGTGATCGGCCATGATGAACGACGGCTTCGGTGCGACGACCGAGGAGATGGACCGCGCGGGCAAGCAGGTCCTCACGGTGAACGACACCGTGCAGTCCGACCTCGCCATGCTGCGCGCCCGGCTGGCGCCGCTGGCCGGCGCCTGGCGCGGTGACGCGGCCGCGGCGTTCGGCCGGCTGATGGACCGCTGGGACGCGGACGCCCGCATCATCAACGACTCGCTGCGCACCATCGGCCAGTCGATCGGCGGCGCAGGCCAGGACTACCGGGCGCACGAGGAGCAGAACGCGGCCGGCCTGTCGAACATCCGCGCGGCGCTGGGCTGAGGGGAGACGACGATGGGTGAGATCAAGGTCACTTTCGGGGCGCTCGACGCCGCCCACGCGGACGTCGCGGGCACCGCCAACCGGATCAAGACCCGGCTCGACGAGCTCAAGCGGATGCTGGCGCCGCTGGTCGCCTCCTGGGACGGCGCCGCGGCCGAGGAGTACCGCACGGCGCAGCGCAACTGGGACGTCGCGGCGGCCGACCTCGCCCAGGTGCTGAGCCAGATCGGGGTGGCGCTCGGCTCCGCGCACGAGGGGTACCGCCGCGTCGAGCAGGCCAACGCCGCGCGTTGGCGATAGGCAGGCGGGCCGTCCCACCCGGCGGCCCGCCACCCGACCACCGGCCCGGACACCGCTGCCCAGCGGGGTCCGGGCCGGTGGCTGTTTTCCGCCCCGGGAAGCCCCTCCTGGCATCGCGCCCGGGCGAACCGACCCCACCGGATGGCGTAGCCGGGAGATGGCCCCGGTGCCCGGCGGCGCTGGGGAGGGGGCGTTTTGACCCCGCTCCGCGGCGGCGGGTACTCTCGTTCTTCGACAGTGCGGTGGGTGGATGCCCGCAACCGTGGTGCCACGGCTGCGACGGCCCGTCGGGGCTTCTGGTTCCCGCTGCACCCCCGCACCGAAAGCAGCTCCCGAGCAACTCGGAAGAGCAGACGACAGCGACGAGGTAGGTCCGTGTCCACGTACAGCCCCAAGCCCGGCGATATCACCCGCGCCTGGCATGTGATCGACGCTACGGACGTGGTGCTCGGCCGGCTGGCCGTCCAGGCCGCCACCCTGCTGCGCGGTAAGCACAAGCCGATGTTCGCGCCGCACATGGACACCGGCGACTTCGTCGTCATCATCAACGCCGAGAAGATCGCGGTGTCCGGCAACAAGCGGACCGACAAGTTCGTGTACCGGCACAGCGGCTACCCGGGCGGCCTGCGCCAGCGCTCGGTCGGCGAGATGATCGAGAAGCACCCGGACCGCCTGGTCGAGAAGGCGATCAAGGGAATGCTCCCGAAGAACCGGCTCGGCCGCGCCATGAGCAAGAAGCTCAAGGTCTACGCGGGCCCCGAGCACCCGCACAGCGCGCAGAAGCCTGCCGCGTTCGAGATCACCCAGGTCGCCCAGTGAGCAACCCCGAGGCGACCGGCACCGAGTCTGTGGAAGAGGGACAGCCCGTGACCACCCCCGAGCCGGAGATCGAGGCGGTCGAGGAGGCTGCCGTCGACGCCGAGGCCACCGAGATCGCCGACGCCGCTGACGACGCCGGCGTCGACATCGTCGAGGCCGACGCCGACGCCGAGTACCAGGACGACGTCGAGGACGCCGACGTCACCGACGTCGAGGACTTCGAGGTGGACCTGTCCGCCCCCGAGGTCCCGGCCTTCGCCGACCGGCCCATCCAGACCGTCGGCCGCCGCAAGGAGGCCGTGGTGCGCGTCCGGCTGATGCCGGGCAGCGGGCAGTTCCGGCTCAACGGCAAGTCGCTCGAGCAGTACTTCCCGAACAAGCTGCACCAGCAGCTGATCCGGGAGCCCCTGGTCACGGTGGAGAAGACCGAGCGCTTCGACATCTTCGCCAACCTGCACGGCGGCGGCACCTCCGGCCAGGCGGGCGCGCTGCGCCTGGCCATCGCCCGGGCCCTGATCGAGGCCGACTCCGAGGACCGCCCGCCGCTGAAGAAGGCCGGCTTCCTCACCCGCGACCCGCGGGTCATCGAGCGCAAGAAGTACGGTCTGAAGAAGGCCCGCAAGGCGCCTCAGTACAGCAAGCGCTGACCTTGGGCGGCCGTCTGTTCGGTACCGACGGCGTCCGCGGACTGGCCAACGGCGAGCTCCTCACCCCGGAGCTCGCCGTCGCGCTTTCCGCGTCCGCCGCCCGCGTGCTCGCCGAGCGCGACCGGTCCCACCGACCCGTCGCCATCGTCGGGCGCGACCCGCGAGCCAGCGGCGAGATGCTGGAGGCCGCGGTGCTGGCCGGGCTCACCTCGGCGGGCGCCGACGCGCTGCGGGTGGGCGTGCTGCCGACCCCCGCCGTGGCGCACCTGGTCGCGGCGCTGGACGCCGACCTGGGCGTGATGATCTCCGCGTCGCACAACGCCATGCCGGACAACGGCATCAAGCTGTTCGCCTCCGGCGGGCACAAGCTGCCCGACGCGCTCGAGGACGCGATCGAGGCGGGCATGCCCGGCCCCACGGCGCGCCCGACGGGTGCCGCCATCGGGCGCGTGCGCGACCTGCCCGACGCGATCGGCCGCTACACCGAGCACCTCCTGCGCAGCACCCGCACCCGGTTGGACGGCATCAAGGTCGTCGTCGACTGCGCCCACGGCGCCGCCTCCGAGGCCGCCCCGCTGGCATACCGGCGCGCCGGGGCCGAGGTGATCGCGCTGCACGCCGAGCCGGACGGGCTCAACATCAACGACGGCGTCGGGTCGACCCACCTCGGGCCCCTGCGGCAGGCGGTCCTGGCCTACCGGGCCGACCTGGGCATCGCCCACGACGGCGACGCCGACCGCTGCCTCGCCGTCGACGCCACCGGCGCCGAGGTCGACGGCGACCAGATCATGGCCGTGCTGGCGCTGGCCATGCGCGATGCCGGCGAGCTGGTCGGCGACACGCTCGTGGCCACCGTGATGAGCAACCTGGGCCTGCACATCGCCATGCGCGAGGCCGGGATCGCCCTGCGCACCACCCAGGTCGGCGACCGGTACGTGCTCGAGGAGCTGCGCGCGGGCGGTTTCAGCCTGGGCGGCGAGCAGTCCGGGCACGTGGTGCTGCCCGGCCACGCCACCACGGGCGACGGCGTGCTCACCGCGCTGCGGCTGATGGCCCGCATGGCCGCCACCGGCAAGAGCCTGGCCGAGCTGGCCTCCGTGGTCAGCGCGCTGCCGCAGATCCTGGTCAACGTGGCGGTGGCCGACCGCGACAAGGTCGCGACCGCTCGATCGGTGCAGGAGGCGGTGCGCGCGGCCGAGGCCGAGCTGGGCGACGCCGGGCGCATCCTGCTGCGGCCCTCGGGCACCGAGCAGCTGGTCCGGGTGATGGTCGAGGCGCCGACGGTCGAGCAGGCCAAGTCGGTCGCGGGTGGCGTGGCCGAGGTCGTCGCGGCGGTCGGCTGACGCAGCGCGGAACCCGCTCACCCGACCGGGGTCCCCCGGACGGGTGGTCTGTCGGTCCCGGTTGCTAGCGTCGTCAGCCGGAGGCCTATCCCTGATGACGACTGGCAACGACGCCGCGACGAGCATGCTCGCCGCGGCGCGGATCACCGGCTACGACCGGGTGGTCGAGATCGGCCGGGGCGGGTTCGCGGTGGTCTACCGCGCCCGCCGGGTCGCGTTCCACCAGGACGTCGCCATCAAGGTGCTCACCCTCTCCACGGTCGACCCGTTCGCCCGGGCCCGGTTCGAGCGGGAGCGCCAGGTCCTCGGGGCGCTGGCCCAGCACCCCTACATCGTCACGCTCTACGACAGCGCCACCACGGCCGACGGCTCGCCGTTCCTGGTCATGGAGTACCTGCCCGGCGGCACGCTGTCCGAGCAGCTCAAGCAGCGCGGCACGCTGGACGTGCGGCGCGTCGCCGACATCGCCGTCAAGCTCTGCGGCGCGCTGGAGACCGCGCACCGCACCGGCGTGCTGCACCGCGACATCAAGCCCGACAACGTGCTGTTCTCCCGCTACGGCGAGCCCGTGCTGGCCGACTTCGGCATCGCCCGGATGAGCGGGGCGCTGCAGACGGAGTCGGGCGTGGTGAACGCGACGCTCTCGCACGCGCCGCCGGAGGTCCTGGAGGGCCACCCGCCGACGCCCCGCTCGGACGTGTACTCGCTGGCCTCCACGCTCTACGCGCTGCTCGCCGGGAAGCCCCCCTTCGTGTACGGCACCGAGCGCTCGCTCACCCCGCTGATCGGCCGGGTGCTCAGCGACCCCGTGCCCGACCTGCGCCCCCGAGGCGTCCCGCCGGACGTGTGCGCGCTGCTGGAGCAGGCGCTGGCCAAGGACCCGAACGAGCGCCCGCGCAGCGCGCTGGAGTTCGGGCAGGGCTTCCAGCAGCTGCAGCGGGCCAACGGGGTCCCGGTGTCGTCGCTGATCGTCGAGCAGCTGGGCGACGACGTCGCGGTCGAGGAGCCCGGATGGCCGGGATCGGCCGCCCCCGCTGCGCCGTCCGGGTCGTTCGGCGCGGCGCCGTCCGGCGCCCGGCCCCCGGCCGCCCCGCCGCTGCCCGTGCCGCGACCGTCGGAGTCCCGGCGCGTCCCGGCCGCGCCCCACCCCGGACCGACCGCGTTCCACCCCGCGCCCGCGGCGCACCACCCCGCGCCCGCGGCGCACCACCCCGCGCCCGCGGCGCACCACCCCGCGCCCGCGGCGCACCACCCCGCGCCCCCGGCGCACGGGCCGGGTCCCGGCCGGCACGCCGCCCCGCCACCGCCGCCCGGCGGCACCGGTCCCTCGCCCGCGGGCGGGCCCCCGCCCGACCGCGACGACCGCCCGGCCCGGCGCAGGCCGTGGCTGCTGCCCGCCGTGGGCGCCGGGCTCGCGGCCCTCGTCGTGGCCGCGATCGTGGTCGTCCCCGGCATGGTCGACGGGGAGGGCGCCACCGGGCAGATCACCCCGACCGGCACGAACGACGGCGGCCTGCAGGCCGTCGTCGGCGTCCCCGACCTGGAGCCGCTGCTGCTGGGGGCCGACGACGTCGAGCCGGGGGCCACCGAGCTCGACGCGCCACCCTACAGTGACCTGGCCTCGGTGCTCTGGTGCGACCTCGTCGTCCCGCAGGACGGCAAGACCGCCGAGGTCGAGCGCAGCGTCGCCGCCCCCCGGGCCCAGGACTACCAGCTCGACGCCTACCTGGGCGCGTTCGCCCCGGGGGCCGCGGTCGCGTTCATGGACCGGCTCACCGAGGTGGCCGGCCGCTGCGCCACCGTCGGGCGGCCGGTCCCGTACGACCCGCCGGCCGGGGCGGAGCGGGCGCTGCGGATCACCACCGGCAAGCGGGACGCCATCTGGGTCAGCACCGGCGACTTCGTCGTCAAGGTCGACGTCGCCTTCGGGGCCAGCAGCGACGTCGACGTCGACGAGGAGCTGGCGCCGCGGGTCGTGGCGGAGGCCGTGGCGAAGGCGCGGCCAGGGGGATCGTGACAGCGCGTTCGGGTACCCGCTGGTAGTGGTCCCGTGCGTAGCTCCACGGAGTGATCGCGCTCGTCAGACTGCTACCGTCTGCGCTCGGCGGCACTCGGTGGGGGCAGGATCTCGATGACGACGGAGAGCAACAACGCGGTGACGGGCCGCTTCGCCGAGTTAGAGATCAGCGGCTACCGCGACGTCGTCGAGATCGGCCGCGGCGGGTTCGCCACCGTCTACCGGGCGCGGCGCGTGGCCTTCGCCCAGGACGTCGCGATCAAGGTGCTCAGCGGTGGCGTCGTCGACGGCGACACCGTCGCCCGCTTCGAGCGCGAGCGCCAGGTCCTCGGCGCGCTGGCCCAGCACCCGAACATCGTCACCGTCTACGACAGCGGCACCACCGCCGAGGGCGCGCCGTTCCTGGCGATGGAGTACCTGCCCGGCGGCACCCTGTCCGACCACCTCGACCGGCAGGGCACGTTCGACGTGCGCCGGGTGGCCGAGATCGCGGTCAAGCTGAGCGGCGCCCTGGAGACGGCGCACCGCTCCGGCGTCCTGCACCGCGACATCAAGCCCGACAACGTGATGGTCTCCCGCTACGGCGAACCGGTGCTGGCCGACTTCGGCATCGCCCGGATGAGCGGGGCGCTGCAGACGCAGTCCGGTGTGGTCACCGCGACGCTGTCGCACGCGCCGCCCGAGGTGCTCGACGGGCACCCGCCCACCGCCCGGTCCGACCTCTACTCGCTGGCCTCGACGCTCTACACGCTGCTGGCGGGTTCGGCCCCCTTCGTGCGGACGGGTGAGCACTCGCTGGCGCCGCTGCTGGCCCGGGTCATCCGCGACCCCGTGCCCGACCTGCGCCCCCGCGGGGTGCCCGCCGACGTGTGCTCGCTGCTGGAGCGGGCCATGGCCAAGGACCCGGCCGACCGGCCGCGCAGCGCGCTGGAGTTCGGCCAGGCCTTCCAGCACCTGCAGCGCGCGAACGGGGTGCCGCCGTCCGCGATCGTGATCGAGGAGCTCGACGAGGAGGTCACCGGCCACCTCGACCACCTCGACACCACCCGGCTGCCGGTGGTCGCGCCGCGCGCCGCGAGCGGGGGCGCGCCGACCACGCGCGCCGTCCCGCCGCCGTCGAACCGCGCCGGCCCGCCCACCCCGCCCGAGCGCACCGGCCCCGACCGCGCCGAGGGCCGGTCGTCGCGCCGGACGTGGATCGCCGTGGCCGTGGCCGCTGTGGTGGCGGTCGTCGCCGCGGCCGTGTTCCTGGTGCCGCAGCTGCTCGACCCGGACCCGGCGGGCGGCGGGCAGACCGAGGCCGGCGCACCGACCGGCGGTCCCGGCACGGTCACCTACCAGGGCGCGGTCAACCCCGCCCCCGGACGCGCCGACCTGGAGGTCGCCGACTTCGGGTTCACCCCCGTGCAGAACGGGGTGGGCGAGTGGGCGGTCACCTGGTCGATCCGGGTGCGCAACCCGAACCCGCAGACGTGGACCGTCGGCTCGGTGAGCATGACGGTGACGTTCACCGACGACCGCGGCGTCGTGCTGAACCAGGGCGAGGACGTCTCGATCTACCCGGTGCCGCCCGGGGCGACGAACGCGGCCAGCTCGTACGGCCTGGCCTACGGCAGCGCCGACACCTACACCGTCCGCCCGGCCCGGATGAACATCACCGTCACCTCGGTCAACTGGGAGGACGACGCCGCGCCGGAGGCGGTGACCTTCGGGTCCGCCGAGCTGCAGCCGCCCGACGACGACTCGCTGGGCCGCAGCTACCGGGTGAGCTGCGAGGCCACCTCCACCCTCGCCGAGGAGGTCCAGCCCACGGTGGTGGTCCTGCTGCGCGACGACGAGGGGCGCATCGTCGGCGGGGAGTCGACCTCCCAGCGCTACGACGGGAGCAAGACCTCGGGCTACCCGTACACCAGCATCGTCCTCCCGCCGGGCTCGACGACACCGCTGGAGCTGCAGCTGGACGCGGCGCCGGAGGAGGCGACCAGCGCGGAGTGCTTCGCGTCGTACTACACCTGAGCGGACGCGGCCAGGCTGGGGTGATGGGACCGACGCACACGCTGATCCACATCACCGACCCGCACGTCGGGCCGCCGGGGGGCACCCCGCGCGACCCGGTCGACACCGGGGTGCTGCTCGGCGAGGCGCTCCGCGCCGTCGAGTCGTCCGGTCTGCGGCCCGCGGCGCTCGTCCTCACCGGCGACCTGGTCGAGGACGGCACCCCGGAGCAGTACCGGCGCCTGCGCGACGTCGTCGCCCCGGTCGCGGCCCGGCTCGGCGCCGCGACGCTGTACGCCGCCGGGAACCACGACCGCCGCGACGCCCTGCGGGAGCACCTCCTCGACCGGCCGCGCACCGACGGGCCCGTCGAGCACGCGCTGGTGGTCGACGGCCTGCGCATCGTCGTGCTGGACAGCACCGTCCCCGGCGCCGGCTACGGGTGGCTGGACGCCGAGCGGCTCGACCGGCTGCGCGAGCGGCTGCGCACGCCCGCCGAGCACGGCACCGTCCTCGCGCTGCACCACCCCCCGCTGCCCTCGCCCACCCCGCTGGCCGCGGCCATCGCCCTGCAGAACCCCGCCGACCTGGCCACCGCCATCAGCGGCGGCGACGTCCGGATGATCCTCGCCGGGCACACGCACGTGGTCAGTGCGGGTTGCCTGGCCGGGGTGCCGGTGTGGACCGGCGGCGCGATCGGCACGACCCTCGACGCGCTCGCCCCCGGTGCGGCGCTGCGCTCGGTCAGCGGCCCGACGGTCAGCCGGGTCGACCTGTTCGTCGAGGGCGTCGTCGCGACCAGCGTCCCGATCGGGCTGCCCACCGCGTTCGGCGTGCCGGGGGACGCCATGGAGCCGAGGATCGCCGCGCTGCGCGCGCGGTTGCCGCCGGGCGCGTGACGACCCTCAGGAGCGCTCGGCGAGGGTGGTGCCGGGGACCTTGCCGTCGACGAGGACGCCGACCCGGTCCTCCCCGCACAGCTTGTCCAGCAGGAACGCCGTCACCAGGGCCCGGGTGATCCGGCGCGTCCTGTTGTCGGGGCTGCCGGAGAGCACGAAGTCGGACCAGTGCGAGCCCTCCAGGAAGCCCGTGTGGGTGGCCTTGTCGATGGTGCGCAGCCACACGGGGCCGCCGCCGGAGGCGGCGATGGGCTCGGCGTGGCCGCCCGCCGGGGTCACCGTGTCCTTGCCCGCGGCCAGGTGCAGCACCGGCACGGTGAGCTCGCGGGCGGCGTCCAGGGCGGAGGGCCGGGTCTGCGCGACGGCGATCGTCACCACGGCCGCGGCCCGCGGGTGGCCGACGGCGGCCAGCAGCGCCGCGCCGCCGCCGATGCCGTGCCCGGCGAACGCGGTGCGCCGGGAGTCGACGCTGACCTTGCCCTCCCCGAGGCGCACGCCCACGCACACGTCCAGGGTGGTGCGCAGGTCGGCGGCGAACCCGGCGTGGCTGGGCAGCGGGCCGCGGTGGCTGCCGGGGGCGGCCGCGACGATGCCCCAGGTGGCTAGGTGGCGCAGCAGGTCGGCGTAGCGCTCGGCGGGCTGCAGCCAGTCGTGCCCGAACGCGACGGCCGGCAGCCCCAGCCCCTCGCTCGGCGCGAACACCACGCCGGGCAGCCCGACCATGCCCAGGTCGCCGCGCAGCGCCTGGTGCGGCCCGGGCTTGGACAGCTGCTCCACCGCGTCCTTGGAGTTGCGCGGTGCCGGTGGGCGGGCCACCCCGGAGCGGGTCGTCGTCACACCGCAACGCTATCCGTCGCGGCGGTGGACCGCGCGAACGGCACGGTCGCGGCCCGCGACCACGCGCGGGTCCATCTGGGCGTGGGACGGGCGGGTGACACCCGTACGGTCGAACCGGCGAGAGATCTACGCCACACGACGTATGCAGCGGATAACGCCGCCCCCGTGTTCAGCGAACGATCGCACGGCTGGCCGCCGGGGGCGGCCCTACTCGTGTGGGGGAACCGATGAGCAGCATCAGCAGGGGCCTGGCGACCGCGGGCCTGGTCGTCGTGCTCGGCGCCGGCCTGGCCGGCTGCTCGGGCAGCGTGCCGAAGGACGACGTGGCGTCCGCGATCGGCGGGAAGCTGACCGAGCAGGGGATCACCGCCGACGGCGTGACCTGCCCCGAGGACCTCGACGCCGAGGTGGGCAAGACGGTCCGCTGCGAGTTCACCGTGGACGGCCAGCCGGTCGACGCCGTCGCCACGGTCACCTCCCTGCAGGGCGACCAGGCCAACTTCGACATCACCACCGAGGCGCGCCCGGTCGCCAAGGCCCTGCTGGACCGCAAGGTCGCCGAGCAGGTGGCCCAGGAGCTGCAGACCGAGGTCGACGGCGCCGACTGCGCCGGCGACCTGGCCCCCGAGGTGGGCAAGTCGGTGACCTGCGCGGTCACCGGCGGCGGAGAGAGCATCGACCTGAACGTCAGCGTCACCTCGGTCGACGGCGGGCTCATCAACTACACGCTCGAGCTCGCCTGACCCAGATCGGCCCGGGACACTAGCGTCGGGCCGATGAAGGGCGTCTGGACCGCGGAGCAGATCCGCACCACCGAGGCCGTGCTGCTCGACCGCGCGCCGGAGGGCGCGCTGATGCGCCGGGCGGCGTTCGGGCTGGCGACGCACGCCGCCCGGATGCTCGCCGAGCGCGGCGGCGTGTCCGGCTCGCGGGTGGTGCTGCTGGTCGGGGCGGGCAACAACGGCGGCGACGCGCTGTGGGCGGGGGTGACCCTGCGGCGCCGGGGGGTCGGCGTCACCGCGGTCCTGCTCGACCCCGACCGCGCCCACCCCGCCGGGCTGGCCGCGCTCGTGCGGGCCGGGGGCCGAGCCGTCGACCCGCAGGCCGGGCTGGTCGCCGCCACCGGCGCCGACCTGGTCGTCGACGGCATCGTCGGGATCTCGGGGCGGGGCCCGCTGCGCGAGCCGGCGGCGACGATCGTCGCCGCCGTGCGCCGCGCGGGCATCCCGCTGCTCGCGGTGGACGTGCCCAGCGGCGTCGACACCGACACCGGCACCGCCCCCGGCCCGGCGGTGGTCGCCGACGCGACTGTCACCTTCGGGGCGCCCAAGCCGGTGCACGTGCTGGCCCGCTCCTCCTGCGGGCCGGTGCACCTCGTGGACATCGGGCTCGGCGAGCACCTGCCCGAGCCGCGCGCGCACGTGGTCGAGGCGGCCGACGTCGCCGCCCGCTGGCCGGTGCCCGGGCCGCGCGACGACAAGTACACCCAGGGCGTGACCGGGGTGGCCGCCGGCTCGGCCACCTACCCGGGCGCCGCCGTCCTGGCCACCGGGGCCGCGGTCCTGGCCACCAGCGGCATGGTCCGCTTCGCCGGCTCGGCCGCGGCGGGGGTGCGGGCCCGCTGGCCGGAGGTGGTGGCCACCGACGCGATCGGCGAGGCCGGGCGCACGCAGTCCTGGGCGGTCGGCCCCGGCATCGGCACCGACGACGCCGGGCGGGCCCTGCTGTCGGCCGTGCTCGACCGCGACGTCCCGCTGTGCGTCGACGCCGACGCCATCACCCTGCTGGCCGAGCACGCCGACCTGCGCTCCGCGGTCGCCGGGCGCCCGGTGGTGATCACCCCGCACGACCGCGAGTTCGCCCGGCTGGCCGGCGACGTGGGCGACGACCGGATCGCCGCCGCCGTCCGGGCCGCCCGCGAGCTGGACGTGACGGTGCTGCTCAAGGGCAACGCCACCGTCGTCGCCGATCCGGGTGGGCGGGTGATGGTGCACGCCGCCGACTCGTCGTGGGCCGCCACCGCGGGCTCCGGCGACGTGCTGACCGGGATGATCGGCGCGCTGCTGGCCGCCGGGCTGGACCCGTGGTGGGCCGCGGGCTGCGCCTGCCTCGCGCACGGGCTGGCCGCCGACCTGGCGGCCAGGGGGACGAGGCCCACCTCGGGCACCGGGGCCACCGCGCCCGCCCCCGCATCGCTGCTGCAGGCGGCCGTCCCGGACGCCCTGCGCACCCTGCGGGCGCTCGCCCGCTGACCCCTGCGCCCCCTTTACCGGTCGGTACCGGATGCGATGATGAGCCGCGTGACCGACCCGTCAGTGCGCGCGGAGGCAGTGCGCGCCGAGGCGGTGGTGGACCTCGCCGCCGTCCGGCACAACGTCGACGTGCTCCGGCGGGCCTCGCCGGGCGCGGAGCTGATGGCCGTGCTCAAGGCCGACGGTTACGGCCACGGCGCCGTCGAGGTCGCGGGCGCCGCGCTGCGGGCCGGAGCGTCCTGGCTCGGGGTGTGCACCCTCGACGAGGCCGCCGCCCTGCGCGCGGCCGGGATCACCGCGCCGCTGCTGTCCTGGCTGCACCTGCCGGGTGAGGACTTCGGGCCGGCGGTGTCCTCGGACGTCGACCTCGCGGTCTCCTCGCGCGAGCACCTGGCCGCCGTGCTGGCCGGGGCCCGCGCCGCCGGGCGGCCCGCCCGGCTGCACCTGAAGGCCGACACCGGCCTGTCCCGCAACGGCGCCCCCGCCGCGCAGTGGCCCGACCTCCTCGACGCCGCGGCCAAGGCCGCCGCCGACGGCGAGGCCGAGGTCGTCGCCGTCTGGTCGCACCTGGCCAACGCCGACACCCCCGACCACCCCTCGCTGGACGTCCAGGCCGCCCGGCTCACCGCGGCCTGGACGGCGGCGCGCGAGCGCGGGCTCGACCCGATCCGCCACCTGGCCAACTCGGCGGCCACGATGTCCCGCCCCGACCTGCACTTCGACCTGGTCCGCCCGGGCATCGCGGTCTACGGGCTCGACCCGTTCGACCGGCCGGTGGCCCAGAGCCCGCTCGTCCCGGCGATGACCCTGCGGGCCCGCGTGGTGCTGGCCAAGCGGGTGCCGGCGGGCGAGGGCGTCTCCTACGGCCACGCGTGGACCACCCCGCGGGAGACGACGCTCGCCCTGCTCCCGGTCGGCTACGCCGACGGCGTCACCCGCGCGCTCAACCGGCACGGCCGGATGAAGGTGCTGCTGGGCGGCGCGCTGCGCCCGGTCGTCGGGCGCGTCTGCATGGACCAGGTCGTCGTCGACTGCGGCGACGACGAGGTCCGCGTCGGCGACGAGGCCGTGCTGTTCGGCCCGGGAACCGACGGTGCTCCGACGGCCCAGGACTGGGCCGACGAGCTGGGCACCATCCACTACGAGGTCGTCACGGGCGTGCATCTGCGCCGCGTCACCCGCGTGCACACCGGGGCGGGCGGGGAGGAGCCGCGGTGGTGAAGCGCGGGGTCTGGGGAGCCGCCGCGGGTGCCGCGGGCGCGGTCGGCGTGGCCGCCGCGGGGCTGGTCGCCCGCCGCCGCCACCGCATCGCCACCGAGCGGCGCGAGCTGGCCGCCGAGCTCAGCGAGTCCGTGGTCGAGCCGGGCACGCAGCCGCCCGGCGAGACCTCCTCGGTCACCGCCGACGACGGCGTCCGGCTGTCCTGCGAGGAGATCGAGGCCACCGGCGGGCCCGCGGCGCTGACCGTCGTGCTCATCCACGGCATGGCGCTCGACCGCCGCACCTGGCACTTCCAGCGCCGGACGCTGGCCGGGCTGGACGGGCCGCGCGTCCGCCAGGTCCTCTACGACCTGCGCAGCCACGGCCGCTCCGAGCGGGCCTCCACCGAGAGCTGCACCATCGAGCAGCTCGGCCGCGACCTCGACGCGGTGATCCGGGCGCTGGCCCCGCAGGGCCCGCTGGTGCTCGTCGCGCACTCGATGGGCGGCATGAGCGTGATGGCGCTGGCCGAGAACAACCCGGAGCTGTTCACCGAGCGGGTGGCCGGGGTCGCGTTCATCGCCACCTCGGCCGGCGAGATCGGCGGGCAGGGCCTGCGGGCCACGCTGCTGTCCCGGCACAACCCGCTCACCCGCGCGGTCGGCCTGGTCGCACGGGCGCAGCCCGCGCTGATCGAGGGTGCCCGCCAGGCCACCGCCGGGATCATCCGCTCGATCACCGGCAGCGTCGCCTACGGCGACCGCAACGTCGCGCCCTGGCTGGTCGACCTGGTCGACACCATGATCCGGGTCAACGCCGTCGACGCGCTCACCGACTTCGTCGACACCCTGGGCAGCCACAACCGGATCGCCGCGCTGCCCGCGCTGGCCACCTGCGAGGTGCTGGTGCTGGCCGGCGACGCCGACAAGGTCATCCCGGTCAGCCACAGCGAGCGGATCGCCGCCGAACTGCCCGACGCGGAGCTGGTGGTGCTGCCCGGCGTCGGGCACCTGCCGATGCTGGAGCAACCCATGGCCACCGACGAGGCACTGGTCAGACTGCTGCGCCGGTCCGCGTTCCGCACGCGGCAGCGCGGGATGCGGAGGCGGGCATGAGCACATCCGCGCGGACGGGCGTCCCGGTCGAGCTGCCCACCGCGGCCGACACCGAGGCGCTGGGCGAGCGGCTGGCCGACGGGCTCGGCGCGGGCGACCTCGTCGTGCTCTCCGGTCCGCTCGGGGCGGGGAAGACGGTGCTGGTCCGCGGCATCGCCCGGGGGCTCGGCGTGGCCGGCGCGGTCACCTCGCCGACGTTCGTCATCGCCCGCGAGCACCGGCCGCTGCCCGGCGGGGCGGGCGTGCCGCTCGTGCACGTCGACGCCTACCGGCTCGGCTTCGCCACCGACGTCGCCGCCGAGCTCGACGACCTCGACCTCGACACCGACCTCGACTCCGCCGTCGTCGTCGTGGAGTGGGGGGAGGGCGTGGCCGAACGCCTGGCCGCCCGGCACCTGCTGGTCCGCCTCGACCGCCGCGACGACGACGTCCGGGAGGCGACCGTGGAGCGCGTCGAGGGCCCGCGGTGACGATCGCGCCGGGGACGATCGACGCGGTGATCTTCGACTGGGGCGGCACGCTCACCCCCTGGAAGACGATCGACGCGCACGACGCGTGGCGCGCCTACGCCGGCGCCGCCCACCCGCAGGACGAGGACCGCGCCCGGGAGGCGGCGAGCGCCCTGCTGGCCGCCGACGCCGCCCGCTGGGCGACCGTGCGCGACGAGCACCGCGCGTTCACCCTGGCCCACGTGCTGGCGGACGCCGCGGCCGAGCACGACGACCGCGCCCTCGACGCGTACCGGGAGTTCTGGGTGCAGGCCACCCACACCGACCCGGAGGCCGCACCGATGCTGCGGGAGCTGCGCGAGCGGGGGCTGCGCCTGGGCGTGCTGTCCTCGACGCCGTGGCCCGCCGCCTGGCACCAGGACTGGCTGCGCCGCGACGGCGTGCTCGACCTGTTCGACGCCACCGTCTGGAGCAGCGACCTGCCCTGGACCAAGCCGCACCCGTCGGCGTTCCGGGCCGCGCTCGACGCCGTCGGCGTCGGCGACCCGTCCCGCGCCGTCTACGTCGGCGACCGCCCCTACGACGACATCAGCGGGGCCAAGGGCGTCGGCATGCGCGCGGTCCTGGTGCCGCACTCCGACATCCCGGCCGTGCAGCAGGTCCCCGTCGACGTCCACCCCGACGGCGTCCTGCACCGCCTCGCCGAGCTCCCCGGGCTGCTCTCGACCTGGTGAGAGGCGGTCGGGGCGCGCGGCCTACCCTCGGTGCGTGCTCGTCCTGGCCATCGACACCGCCACGCCCGCCATCACCGCGGGCCTGGTCGAGCTGACGGCCGACGCGGTCCGGCCGCGCGCGGCCCGGGTCACCGAGAACGCCCGCCGGCACGCCGAGCTGCTGATGCCGGGCGTGCTGGCGGCCTGCGCGGACGCCGGGGCGAAGCTCGCGGAGGTCGACGCCGTGGTCACCGGGGTCGGGCCCGGGCCGTTCACCGGGCTGCGGGTCGGGATGGTCACCGCGGCCGCCCTCGGCGACGCGCTCGGCGTCCCGGTGCACGGCGTGGGCACCCTCGACGCCATCGCCGCCGACGTCGCCGCGGGCGAGCCGCTCGTCGTCGTCACCGACGCCCGCCGCCGCGAGGTCTACTGGGCCGCGTACGACGGCGCGGGCACCCTCCTCGACGGGCCGCACGTGACGGCGCCCGCCGCGCTCGTCGACCGGCTGCCCGAGCTCGGCGCGACGGCCGCCGCCGGGCCGTCGGCCGCGGCGACCGGGCTGGCGGTGCGCTCCACCGCCGGACCCTCGCCCGTCGGGCTGGTCGCGGTGGCCGCCGCCGCGCTGCGCGCCGGCGCCGAGCCCGCCCCGCTGGAGCCGCTCTACCTGCGCCGCCCCGACGCCGTGCCGCCCGGGCAGGCCAAGAAGGTGACCACCCCGTGACGGCCCTGGTGATCGACGAGCTGCGCCCGGAGGACGCCGCGCGCGCCGCCGAGCTCGACGCGGTGCTCTTCGCCGATTCCCAGCCCTGGTCGGAGCGGGCCTTCCTGGACGCGCTGGCCTCCTGGCACCACTACCTGGCCGCGCGCTGCGACGACGAGCTGGTCGGCTACGCCGGGCTGGCGTTCACCGCGGGCCCGCCGCGCCCGGAGGCCGAGGTGCACACCGTGGCCGTCGCCCCGGAGCACCAGGGCAAGGGCATCGGGCGGGCGCTGGTGCGGGGCCTGCTCGCGGTGGCCGACCAGGAGCGCGCCGAGGTGTTCCTCGAGGTGCGCACCGACAACGAGCCCGCGCACCGGCTCTACGAGTCCGAGGGCTTCGCCGTCGTCGGCCTGCGCCGCAGGTACTACCCGGTGAGCCGGGCCGACGCGCACACCATGCGGCGGGAGGCCGTGAAGTGATCGTCCTGGGCATCGAGACCTCCTGCGACGAGACCGGCGTCGGGGTCGTGCGCGCGGAGGGCGGCGCGACGACCCTGCTGGCCAACGAGGTCGCCTCCAGCGTCGACGAGCACGCCCGCTTCGGCGGGGTGGTGCCGGAGGTGGCCTCCCGCGCGCACCTGCAGGCCATGGTCCCGGCCGTGCACCGGGCGCTGGCCACTGCGGGGGTCAGCGGCCGCGACGTCGACGCCGTCGCGGTGACGTCCGGGCCGGGGCTGACCGGGGCGCTGCTGGTCGGGGTGGCCGCGGCGAAGGCCTACGCGACCGCGTGGGACGTGCCGCTCTACGGGGTCAACCACCTGTCGGCGCACGTCGCGGTCGACACCCTGCAGCACGGGCCGCTGCCGCCGTGCCTGGCGCTGCTGGTCTCCGGCGGCCACTCCAGCCTGCTCGACGTGCCCGACCTGGCCGGCCCGGTCACCCCGCTGGGCGCCACCATCGACGACGCCGCGGGCGAGGCCTTCGACAAGGTCGCCCGGCTGCTCGGGCTGCCGTTCCCGGGCGGCCCGCACATCGACCGCGTCGCCCGCGACGGCGACCCGGCGGCGGTCGCGTTCCCGCGCGGGCTCACCGGCCCCCGCGACGCGGCGTTCGACTTCTCGTTCTCCGGGCTGAAGACCGCGGTCGCCCGGCACGTCGAGGCGCTGGCCCGGGCGGGCGCACCGGTCCCGGTGGCCGACGTGGCGGCGTCGTTCCAGGAGGCGGTGGTCGACGTGCTCACCGCGAAGGCCGTGCGCGCCGCCCGCGAGCGCGGGATGGAGACGCTGCTGCTCGGCGGCGGGGTGGCGGCGAACTCCCGGCTGCGCGCGCTGGCCCAGGAGCGCTGCGACGCGGCCGGGATCGTGCTGCGGGTGCCGCGGCCGGGGCTGTGCACCGACAACGGCGCCATGGTCGCCGCCCTCGGGGCGCACCTGGCGGTGGCGGGTGCCCCGGCCTCCCCGCTCGACCTCCCGGCCGACTCCCAGATGCCGGTCACCGAGGTCCTCGTCAGGGCACGGTGAGCACGGTCTTGCCGCGGGCGTGGCCCGCGGCCTGCGCGCGCAGCGCCTCCGCGGCCTCGGCCAACGGGTAGGTCCGGTCCAGGGCCGGGCGGACCGCCCCGGAGTCGACCATCTCGCGCAGCCGGTCGAGATCGGCCGCGCGCGGCACCGCGAACCCCGGGACGATCTTGCGGCGCAGGACCGGGTAGCTCAGCAGCCCGACCAGCGTGCGCCGGATCGAGGGGGCCGGGGGACCGGCCGAGAGCACCAGCCGCCCACCGGGGGCGAGCACCCGCCGGCACTGCGCGAGCGTGCGGTTGCCGACCAGGTCGAGGACCACGTCGTAGCGCGGGCCGGCGTCGGTGAAGTCGTCGCGGGTGCGGTCGACGACGTGGTCGGCGCCGAGCGCGGTGACCAGCGCGGCGCCGTCCGGTGAGCAGACGGCCGTCACCCGGGCCCCGAGCGCCTTGGCGATCTGCACGGCGAACGTCCCGACCCCGCCGGTGGCCCCGTTGACCAGCACGTGCGAGCCGGGCCGCAGGCGCCCGGCGTCGCGCAGGCACTGCAGCGCCGCCGTCCCGGACAGCGGCACGGCCGCCGCCTCGGCGAACGACAGCCCGGTCGGCTTGACCGCCAGCAGGTGCGCAGGCGCCGCGGCGTACTCGGCGTAGGCGCCGTGCGGGACCTCGCCGTAGACCTCGTCGCCGGCCCGGAACCTCGTCACCGCCGCGCCGACCGCCTCGACCCGCCCGGCCAGCGCACGGCCGAGGACCGGCTGCGTCGGGCGGGCGATCCCGGCCACGGCGCGCAGGACGCGCGGGCGCCCGGTCAGGAAGAACAGCACGCCGGGGTCGACCCCGGCCGCGCGCACCCGGACCAGCACCTGGTCGGCGGTGATCGTCGGCACCGGCACGTCGTCGAGCCGGAGCACGTCCGGCGGTCCGTACTCGCGGCGCACGGCCGCCTTCATCGCGGCCTGCTGCTCGGTCTGCATGGTCGTCCCCTCGTCGGCTTACTAAGTAAGCTAGGGGTACTTAGTAAGCTTGTCAACGGAGGTGACCATGCCGACCCGACCAGCCGCCGGACCCCGCAGCCCCCTGAACCGCGACCGCGTCCTGCGCGCCGCCGCCGATCTGGCCGACCGCGACGGCCTCGCGGCGCTCACCATGCGCAAGCTCGGCCAGGAGCTGGGCGTCGAGGCGATGTCGCTCTACAAGCACGTCGCCAACAAGGACGAGGTGCTCGACGGCCTCGCCGAACTGGTGCTGGGCGAGTTCGACCTCCCCACCGACGACGTCGGCTGGCGGCAGGCGATGCGCCGGCGCGCGGTCTCGGCCCGCGCCGCACTCGCCCGCCACCCGTGGGGGACGGTCGTGCTCAGCCGCACCCGCCCCGGCCCGGCGATGCTCCGCAACCTCGACTCGGTGATCGGCAGCCTGCGCCGCGCCGGGTTCTCCGTCGAGCTGGCCGCGCACGCGTTCTCGCTGCTGGACAGCTACGTCTACGGGTACGCGGTGCAGGAGGCGAGCCTGCCGTTCGACACGCCCGCCGAGCTGACCGAACTGACCGCCTCGATCATGGACGGGTTCTCGGCGGCGGCGTACCCGCACCTGGCCGAGATGGGCGCCGAACTGATCATGAAGCCCGGCTACGACCACGGCGAGCAGTTCGGGTACGGCCTGGAGCTGGTCCTGGACGGCCTGGAGCGGGCCCGGGACGCCGCGGCGTAGCCCGCCCGCGGGGGCGGGGTCGCTCGATCCGGGCTCCGCCCCGCTGACGACACTCCGGCGGCCGATCGTCCGGGGCGGTCGCGCACGACGTGGCGGGGCGACGTTGAGGGGTTGGCACTCTCATGGGTAGAGTGCCAACGAACGGCCGCGACGAGGCGCTCCGGCACCCGCGACGACGGGGCGCCCCAGGCCGTCACCCAGGATCCATGTAGCCGAAGCACGAACCCCAAGGGGAGGTACTCAAGTGGCGAACATCAAGCCGCTCGAGGACAAGATCGTCGTTCAGGCCAGCGAGGCGGAGACCACCACGGCCTCCGGCATCGTCATCCCGGACACCGCCAAGGAGAAGCCGCAGGAGGGCAAGGTCCTCGCGGTCGGCCCGGGCCGGATCGACGACAACGGCAACCGCGTCCCGCTGGACGTCGCGGTCGGCGACGTCGTCATCTACTCGAAGTACGGCGGCACCGAGGTCAAGTACAACGGCGAGGAGTACCTGATCCTCTCCGCGCGCGACGTGCTCGCGGTCGTCAACTGACGCAGCCCGCAGTTCCGTAGTCCGCCGCCCCGGTGGTCGCTCGACCGAGTGGCTGCCGGGGCGGCGTTCGTTCGCGAGTCATAGGAGAGGCAGGACATGCCGAAGCAGATCAGCTTCGACGAGACGACCCGCCGCGCACTGGAGCGCGGGGTGAACCAGCTGGCCGACGCGGTCAAGGTCACCCTGGGCCCGCGGGGTCGTCACGTCGTGCTGGACAAGAAGTTCGGTGGGCCGACCGTCACCAACGACGGTGTCACCATCGCGCGCGAGGTCGACCTCGAGGACCCGTTCGAGAACCTCGGCGCGCAGCTCGCCAAGGCCGTCGCCACCAAGACCAACGACGTCGCGGGCGACGGCACCACCACCGCCACCGTGCTCGCCCAGGCGATGGTCGCCGCCGGCCTGCGCAACGTCGCGGCCGGCGCCAACCCGATGGCGCTGGGCGTGGGCATCGCCAAGGCCGCCGAAAAGGTCGCCGAGGTGCTCAAGGAGAAGGCGATCCCGGTCGACGGGAAGTCGCACATCGCGCAGATCGGCGAGATCGCCTCCCGCGAGCGGGAGATCGGCGAGCTGATCAGCGAGGCGCTCGAGGCCGTCGGCAAGGACGGCGTGATCACCATCGAGGAGGGCTCCACGCTCGCCACCGAGCTGGAGATCACCGAGGGCCTGCAGTTCGACAAGGGCTACCTCTCCCCGTACTTCGTCACCGACGCGGAGTCGATGGAGGCGGTGCTGGAGAACGCCTACGTCCTGCTGCACCGCGAGAAGATCAGCGCCATCGCCGACCTGCTGCCGCTGCTGGAGAAGGTCCTGGCCGACGGCAGCAAGCCGCTGCTGATCGTCGCCGAGGACGTCGAGGGCGAGGCGCTGTCCACCCTGGTGGTCAACTCGATCCGCAAGACCATCAAGGTCGCCGCGGTCAAGTCGCCGTTCTTCGGCGACCGCCGCAAGGCCTTCATGGACGACCTGGCCATCGCCACCGGCGGTGCGGTCATCAACCCCGACATGGGCCAGAAGCTGTCCGAGACCACCCTGGACCAGCTGGGCACCGTCCGCCGCGCGGTGATCACCAAGGACGCCACGACCCTGGTCGAGGGCGGTGGCAGCGCGGCCGACGTCGAGGCGCGCGTCGCGCAGCTCAAGCGCGAGGTCGAGGACAGCGACTCCGACTGGGACCGCGAGAAGCTGCAGGAGCGGCTGGCCAAGCTGTCCGGCGGCGTCGCGGTGATCAAGGTCGGGGCGGCCACCGAGACCGCGCTCAAGGAGCGCAAGCACCGCATCGAGGACGCGGTGTCGGCCACCCGGGCCGCGGTCGAGGAGGGCATCGTCCCCGGCGGCGGGTCCGCGCTGGTGCAGGCGGCCAAGGCGCTCGAGGGCGGGCTGGGCCTGTCCGGCGACGAGGCCACCGGCGTCAGCGTGGTCCGCAAGGCGCTGACCGCCCCGCTGTTCTGGATCGCCGCCAACGGCGGTCTCGAGGGCGCGGTCGTCGTCTCCAAGGTCGCCGAGCAGGAGTGGGGCAGCGGCTACAACGCGGCCACCAACACCTACGGCGACCTGATGGCCGACGGCGTCATCGACCCGGTCAAGGTCACCCGCTCGGCCGTGGTGAACGCGGCGTCGATCGCGCGCATGGTGCTCACCACCGAGAGCGCGGTCGTCGACAAGCCGGAGCCCCCGGAGCCGGCCGCGGCCGGTCACGGTCACGGGCACGGCCACTGAGCGAAGCCCGGACGACGGAACGGCGGGCCCACCCCTCGGGTGGGCCCGCCGTTCGCGTTCTGCCGGTCAGCGCGAGACCGGCGTGTCCTGGGAGACCCGCAGGCGCCTGCCGTGCCCGCGGATGATCTCGTCGCGCTCGGACTCGGAGAGCCCGCCCCACACTCCGTACGGCTCGTGTGCGGTCAGCGCGTGCTGCCGGCATTCCTCGATCACCGGGCAGCGCCGGCACACCTCCTTCGCGCGGGCTTCGCGGCTGGCCTTGGCCGGCCCGCGCTCGCCCTCCGGGTGGAAGAAGAAGCCGCTGTCCATCCCCCGGCACGAGCCGCGCATCTGCCACGCATAGGTCTCCGCGACCGGCGTCGGAAGCCTCCTGGTGTCGGCCATCTCCACCATCCCGTCCTCTGGGCCCTCGTCGGAGACGAAGTGCCCGCCGGCAGACCGCTTCAAACCTTGTTCAAGATACCGATTTTGGTTCACCCGCGCGGGCCGCTGCCTGGTCGCCCGGGCTGGCGCGCCACCGGCGGTGCCCGCAGGATGTGCCGGTGAGTCGCGACACCGCACGACGGAAGATCACCGGGACGGGGCAGTCCGTTCCGGTTCCCGTCGCCGACGGTGATAAACGGCCTCCGACCGACGGCGCCGGACCCGAAGGTGCCGAGTGGGACGGCGAACAGCTCTCACTCGGCGTAGCGGCCGCCGCCCGGCGGCTCGGCGTCGCACCGGCCACCCTGCGCACCTGGGACCGCCGCTACGGGCTGGGGCCCTCGGACCACAGCCCGGGCCGGCACCGGCGCTACTCCACCGAGGACCTCGCCCGGCTGGACCTGATGCGCCGCGCCCTGCTGCGCGGGGCGTCCGCCGCCGACGCCGCGCAGCACGCCCGCACCGGACGGCTGCACCTCGTCGAGGCCCGGCCCGACCCCGCGCCGGCCGACCCCGCGCCGGCCGACCCCGCGCCGGCCGACCCCGCGCCGGCCGACGCCGCGCCGGCCGACGCCGCGCCGGCCGACGCCATTCCGGCGGTGGCCGCCCCCGCGCGCGCGACCGACCTCGAGGTGCCCCGCCGGGCCGGCGGGGGCGTGCTGCGCCTGGGGTCGGCCACCCCGGCCGCGCGCGGGCTCGGGCGCGCGGCGATGGCGCTGGACTCCGGGGCCGTGCGCGACCAGATCCGCGACGCCATCGACGCCGACGGCGTCGTCGCCGCGTGGGACGAGGTCGTGCGCCCGGTGCTCGTCGCGGTGGCCCAGCGGTGGTCCTACTCGGGGACCGGGGTCGAGATCGAGCACCTGCTGAGCGCCTGCGCGATGGCGGTGTTCGGGGTGCGGGCCGTCCCGGAGCCCGCCCGGTCGGGGGCGCCGCCGGTGCTGCTGGCCGCGATGCCGGGGGAGCAGCACGTGCTGCCCTCGGTGGCGCTGGCCGCCGCGCTGGCCGAGCGCGGTGTCAGCTGCCGGCCGTTGGGTCCCGACCTGCCGGCCGCCGCGCTGGTGGCCGCGGTGCGCCGGACGGCGCCGGCGGCGGTGTTCCTGTGGGCGCAGGTCGCCCGGACCGCCGACGTCGAGGTGCTGCGGGCGCTGCCGCGCACCCGCCCCCGCTTCCGCACGTACGTGGGCGGACCCGGCTGGTCCGGTCGGGAGCTGCCCCCGCGGGTCCCGGTGCTCACCTCGCTCGCCTCGGCCTGCGAGGAGATCAGCGGCGCGGTCGCCGTTTGAGCGCGTCCGGCCCCGCGGCCGCCGACACACGATAGGGCGATCTTGGCGGTCACCCTGGGTGGTCGGAGCAGGTGCGACTGCGGCGTGGTGCGCACCCGGCTGCACGCCGACCGGCGGGTCCCGCGGGGCAGGGGCGGCCCGCGCGGCGGTCTCCCGGCCGTCCGGCCGCCGTCCGGCTGCTCGACACCGCGGACGACACCCGTCCTGGTGGTCAGGGGTGCGCGCGGAACGGGCGAGGCGCGCCCGCTGCGGGGCAGGCCTCCGCCGAGGTCGCGCCACCCGCCGGAGGAGTGGGTGGCGGCATCCCGAACGGCCCTGCTCGTTGCGCCCTGAGGTGATGTCCTGCCCCGTTCGTGCCGTAGCTCGAACGGCCTAGCGTCGATCACCCCGCGTGGCCCAGGCGGACCTCGGCGAACCCGCAGATCCGGCCCGAAAGGGCCACGAGAGCTCTCGACAGCCGGAGGTGGGGCCCGGCGAGCCGGTAGCGGCAGAGAATCCGTATCGCGAGCCACTCGCAAACGAGTGGAGTCGGGCAGCGGTTCGGCAATCGTCGAGCGACACGACGAGCGGTGCGACACGCCGACGACACTCCGTGAGTGTCACGTTGAGTGTCATCGTAGCGAGAGCAGATCCCGTGGGGCGGCTACCGATGCGGGAGTCGCCGTGGCTTCCATCGCCGCTGCCGGTAGTGTAGTTACTCCATTCGGAGGCAGCTAACCCACATGTACTGAGCCACTGGGCGCAAGACTCCCGAATGGAGGCCACAAAAGCACCCTGATCGTGTCAAGGTAGGCCGGTCGCCCGCCGATGCGGGGGGTGACACATCACCCGGCTGCAGGAAGCTGCAGGAAGGAATCGTCGTGACGACGGTACTTATTTGCGACGATCGTCGCAGCGTCCGCGAGGGACTGACCCGCGTGATGTCCGCGGTGCCCGGTGTGCACCGGATCGACTGCGTAGCCCACGGGGACGAGTTGCTGGCCCGGTTCTCCCGCCAACCGGTGGACGTGGTGCTCGTCGGCACCCAGCGCGCCGTGCCCACGGGCGTCGAGGCCACCCGGCGGCTGGTCGCCGCCCACCCGCAGGCCAACGTCATCGTCTTCGGCGCCCCGGACGACGCCGGCAGCATCGCCGCGGCCATCGCCGGCGGCGCGCGCGGCTACCTGCGCTGGGACGCCTCCCGCCCGGAGCTCGTCGCCGCGCTGGCGCACACCCTGGCCAGCACCGCCGTCCCCACCCCCCGCACCCCGACCGACCCCGGTGTCCAGCTGACCGAGCGCGAGCTGCAGGTGCTTCGCGGGATGAGCCAGGGCAAGAGCAACGGCCAGATCGGCCGCGAGCTCTACCTGTCGGAGGACACCGTGAAGACGCACGCCCGCCGGCTGTTCCGCAAGCTCGGCGTCCGCGACCGCGCCCAGGCCGTGGCCCACGGCTTCCGGCGCGGCCTGGTCTCCTGACCGGGGACCGACCCGACACGCCCCGTGGCTCCCGTCCGTTCGCGGGGGCCGCGGGGCTCTTCGACAGCCACGTCCCACGACTCGAGAGGCCGCTCGACGCCCGCCTCCGCGGCCGGCGCGACCGGCGTGAGGCCGGGGTCCGCGGCAGCGGTGGCGCTGCCCGCCCCCCGTAGGGCCGCCTGGGTGACCGTTCCCCCGGCTCCGCAACGCCACCCCGGTGGTTCGCGTCATACCCGGCGTAGAGCGCAGGCGGTGCCCGCGCGCCCGGAGGTTTTCGCTACCGTGGTCCGCAATGAGGACACGGTCGGGCACTGACCGTGAGCGGCCTCACGAACGGATGATGACGAACATGTTGCGTAACGTCGTGTCGACGGACCGCGATGAGTGACACGAACGACGTTCCCGACGAGCTGGTGGTCCTCGCCATGGCGGGGGACCGCGGAGCGGTCGAGAGCGTGTTGTCAATCATCCGGCCGCTGGTCGTGCGGTACTGCCGCGCCCGGCTCGGTCGACTGGACAGGTCGTCCGTCTCGGCGGACGACGTTGCGCAGGAGGTGTGTTTGGCCGTCTTGACGGCCCTGCCCGGCTACCGGGTCCAGGGTCGGCCGTTCCTGGCGTTCGTCTACGGCATCGCCTCCCACAAGGTGATCGACGCGCACAGGTCGGCGACCCGCAACCGCGCCGAACCGGTTGCGGACCTCCCCGATGCGGCCGAGGCCGCCGACGGGCCCGAGCAGCGGGCACTGCGCGTCGAGCTGTCCGACGAGCTGGGCCAGCTGCTCGACACGCTCCCCGAGAAACAACGAGAGATCCTGGTGCTTCGCGTAGTGGTGGGGCTCTCCGCCGAGGAAACGGCGGACGCCGTGGGCTCCACCCCCGGAGCCGTCCGCGTCGCCCAACACCGGGCGCTCGCGCGGCTCCGCAGGTCGATGCCTGAGGAGGTGGTCTGACATGCGTGACAACCGGCACGACCCCCGACGTGCCAACGGCGTCCATCCCGATGGCGTGCGGACCCGCGCGTTCCCACTCCACGACCAGGACATGGTCGACACCGACGCGCACGAACCGCTCGACCTGGTCGCGGTCCACGCCGACGACGAGCTGATCAACGCGCTGTCCGCGGGCTTCACGGTGGCCCCGCAGTCCTCCGTCGGCCACGGGTCCGAGGACCGCGTCGCCGCCATCCTGGCCGCATGGCGGGCCGAGGTCGACGCCGAGCCGGTGCCCGAGCTGGTCGACGTGGACACGGCGATCGCCGCCATCGCCGCGGCCCGCGACGGGGGCGCCACGCGCCGCCGGTCGGCCCGCGTGCGCCACCTGGCCCCGCTCGCCGCCGCGGCCGCCTTCCTGGTCATCACGATGGGCGGGGTGTCGATCGGGTCGGCCTCGGCCGAGCCCGACGACGTGCTGTGGCCCATCTCCAAGGTGCTGTTCTCCGAGCGCGCCGCCTCGGTGGAGGCCGCCGACCGCGTCCAGGACCACATCGACCGGGCCAAGCAGGCCCTGGTCGAGGGCAGGCCCGACGCCGCGGCCGACGAGCTGCAGCTGGCCCGGGCCGACCTCGGGGCGATCCGCCCGGAGGAGGGCCTGGTCGAGCTGGCCGACGTGCAGGACTTCCTGCTGGCCAAGGCGGCCGAGACGCCCCCGGGCGTGGTGGCCGACCTGACCACCCCGCTCAGCACGCAGCCGAGCAGGCCGGTGCCGGCGGGCGCGCTCGTCGAGACCGACCCGGCCCTGCCGGTGCCGGTGCCCGGCACCTCCGAGGGCACGTCGACGGGGGAGCGTCCCGACCCGACCCAGCTCGACCCGCGCCGGAGCCCGACGGGCACCGGTACGCAGACCGAGGCCGACCCGGGCACCGGGGAGGGCACCCCGCCGCGCGAGACGGTCCTGGAGACCACCACCGAGCCCGATCCGGCCGACGACGGCGAGAACGAGACCGTGCCGCTGCCGCCCGGCGGCGACGTCCTGCCGGACACCACCTCGGCCGACCCGGAGCCGACGACCACCGAGCCGAGCAGCAGCACCGAGGGCCAGGGGCCGGTGGTGGGCACGGGCACCGCGACCGGCACCACGACCGGCACCACGACCGGCACCACGACCGGCACCGCCACGGGCACCGTGCCGGACACGGCCCCGCCCACCTCCTGAGCGCGGTCGTCCCGACGACGAACGCCCCGCCGGTCGAGACCGGCGGGGCGTTGGCGGTTCGCGGAGGGGTTGCGGCTCAGGCGTCGGAGAGCACCGCGTCGGCGTAGCCGCGGCAGTACTCCCAGCTGACGTAGCTGGCCGGGTCGGGGTCGAAGGCGGGCTCGTGCGGACGCATCTGGCCCTCGTCGAGCAGTTGCTGGAGGCTGGCGCGCAGCAGGCTCCACTCGTGGAAGTGCTGCTCGCCGCAGTCGCCGCAGTCGACGACGATGCCGCGGACGCCGCGCACCTCCAGCAGGGCCTGGTAGACGGCCAGGTCGGCCAGGTCGGCGACGACCTCGTCGCGTTCCTCGTCGCTCAGCGCGTCCTGCTCCTCGGGCTCCATGCGGTCCAGTGACAGCGCGGGGTCCTGCGGATCCCCGGCGAACGGGTCCGGTGGGAGCGAGTCGGGTGGCACGGTCTCGACAGTACTCTCCCCGCCCGCGCCGCGGTCGTGAACCTCGTCGAACGCGGTGGGCGATCCGCCGCGGCCGCGACGTTCGGCGCAGCGCGGGCCCGCCGCCGGTCCCGCGGTCGATCGCGCGGATACGATGAGCTTCCATCGAAGTCCCCGCGGTCGAGGATGTGACCCCCCCAATGACGAACGAGACCGCCGGACTCCCGCCGAAGTTCGCGATGCTCGGCCTGACCTTCGACGACGTGCTGCTGCTTCCCGCGGAGTCCGACGTCGTGCCCAGCGCGGTCGACACGGGCACGCAGATCACCCGCAACGTGCGGATCAAGGTGCCGCTGGTGTCGTCCCCCATGGACACCGTCACCGAGTCCCGGATGGCCATCGCGATGGCCCGCGCCGGCGGGCTGGGCGTGCTGCACCGCAACCTGTCGCCCACCGAGCAGGCGGCCCAGGTCGAGGTGGTGAAGCGGTCGGAGGCCGGCATGGTCACCGACCCGGTCACCTGCTCGCCGGACGACACGCTGGCCCAGGTCGACGCGCTGTGCGGCAAGTACCGCATCTCCGGTGTGCCGGTCACCGACGCCGACGGCAGGCTGGTCGGCATCATCACCAACCGCGACATGCGGTTCGAGATGGACCACAGCCGCCCGGTGAGCGAGGTGATGACCCCGGCCCCGCTGGTCACCGCGCGGGTCGGCGTCACCGCGGCGGTCGCGCTCGGCCTGCTGCGCCGGCACAAGCTGGAGAAGCTGCCCGTCATCGACGGCGACGGCATCCTGCGCGGGCTGATCACCATCAAGGACTTCAACAAGACCGAGAAGTACCCGCTGGCCACCAAGGACCCCGACGGCAGGCTGGTCGTCGCCGCGGCCGTCGGGGTCGGCGAGGAGGCATACGCCAGGGCGATGACGCTGGTCGAGGCCGGCGTCGACGTGCTGATGGTCGACACCGCGCACGGCCACTCCCGGCGCGTGCTGGAGACCGTGGCCAAGCTGCAGGCCGAGGTGGGCAACGGCGTCGACATCGTCGGCGGCAACGTGGCCACCCGCGCCGGCGCCCAGGCGCTCGTCGAGGCCGGCGCCGACGCGGTCAAGGTCGGGGTCGGGCCGGGCTCCATCTGCACCACCCGGGTCGTGGCCGGGGTGGGCGCGCCGCAGATCACCGCGATCTACGAGGCGGCCCAGGCGTGCGCGCCCGCCGGCGTCCCGGTCATCGGCGATGGCGGCATCCAGTACTCCGGCGACATCTCCAAGGCCATCGCGGCCGGCGCGTCCTCGGTGATGCTGGGCAGCCTGCTGGCCGGCACCGCGGAGTCCCCCGGTGAGCTGATCCTGGTGGGCGCCAACCAGTACAAGACCTACCGCGGCATGGGGTCGCTGGGCGCGATGCGCAGCCGGGAGAACAACCGCTCCTACTCGCGCGACCGCTACGCCCAGGACGACGTCCTCAGCGAGGACAAGCTGGTCCCCGAGGGCATCGAGGGCCGCATCCCGTTCCGCGGTCCGCTCGCCCAGGTCGTGCACCAGCTGGTGGGCGGGCTGCGCTCCGGGATGGGCTACGCGGGCGCGGAGACCATCCCGCAGCTGCAGCAGGCCCAGCTGGTGCGGATCACCGCGGCCGGGCTGAAGGAGAGCCACCCGCACGACGTCACCATGACGGTCGAGTCGCCCAACTACGCGGCCCGCTGAGCGGGCCGGCGCCTCGCCGGGAACGACCTGGATCACGAAGCCCGACGACCAGGGCTTTCGCGGCACGGCCTAGGCTGCTCAGACGTGCGTGACGTCGTCGAGATCGGGATGGGCCGCGAGGCCCGTCGCAGCTACGACCTGTCCCAGGTCGAGATCGTGCCCTCCCGGCGCACCAGGAGCTCCCAGGAGGTGTCCACCTCCTGGCAGCTCGATGCCTACCCCTTCGGCATCCCGCTGGTGACCCACCCGACCGACGCGGTCGTCTCCCCGGCGACCGCGATCCGGATCGGGCGCCTCGGCGGCCTCGCGGTGCTCAACGCCGAAGGCCTGTGGGCCCGGCACGCCGACCCCGACCGGGAGCTCGGCCGCGTCGTCGACGCGGCCGTCGACGGCGGCCCGCCCGCCGCGGTGCGGCTGCTGCAGGAGCTGCACGCGGCACCCATCCAGCCCGCGCTGCTGACCGAGGCGCTGGGCGCGGTCCGCGAGGCCGGGGTCACCGTGGCGGCCAGGGTGAGCCCCCAGCGCGCCCGCGAGCTGACCCCCGCCCTGCTCTCGGCGGGCGTCGAGGTGCTCGTCGTGCAGGGCACGATCATCTCCGCCGAGCACGTCTCCGGCGGGGAGCCGCTCAACCTCAAGGACTTCATCTCCTCGCTGGACGTCCCGGTGGTCGCCGGTGGCGTCGGCGACTACCGCACCGCCATGCACCTGATGCGCACCGGCGCCGCGGGCGTCATCGTCGGGTACGGCGAGTCCGCCGCCACCACCACCGACGACGTGCTGGGCATCGGAGTGCCGATGGCCACCGCCGTCGTCGACGCCGCCGCCGCCCGCCGCGACTACCTCGACGAGACCGGGGGCCGCTACGTCCACGTCATCGCCGACGGCGGGATGGCGGGCTCCGGCGACATGGCCAAGGCCATCGCCTGCGGCGCCGACGCGGTGATGCTGGGCGAGCAGCTGGCCGTGGCGTCCGGGGAGGCCCCCGGCCGCGGCTACTACTGGACCTCCGCCGCCGCCCACCCGTCCCTGCCGCGCTCGGGCGTCTCGGGACCGGTCGGCGGCCCGGGAAAGTGCGACCTGGAGCAGGTGCTGTTCGGCCCGGCGACGGGCGGCGACGGGATCAACCTGTTCGGGGCGCTGCGCCGGGCGCTGGCCAAGACGGGCTACTCCGACCTCAAGGAGTTCCAGCGCGTGGGGCTCACCGTCCGCGCCTGACGCTGTCGTCGGTGCGGGACGTCCGTCGGCACGCCCCGTCCCACGACCGTGGTCACGCGGTCGAGGATGCTGTGACCAGCGGTGGCGGTGTCGTGGAGGGGCTGCCCCAGGTCACTCGATGGTGTGGTGACAACCGCGCTGAAGCTCGACCCGTCGTCCAGCTTCACGGTGCCGAGCGGCTGGGAGATCAGCGACCTGGGTGGTCCCGCGCTGGGTTCGATCGCCCCCGGCGCCACCGCCACCGCTTCCGCGAAGATCACCGCCACGAACGCCGCGGTCACCGGCCCCATCGGCGGCAAGCCGGTCTACACCGACGCCCCCTGATCCGACCGGCAGGACCCCCGGGCCCGCACCCCTCCACCCGAGGGGTGCGGGCCCGCTGCCGTACCGCTCCGGACACCCCCGTGGGCGACAAGAG
>NZ_JAGSOV010000015.1 GCF_023898865.1 Pseudonocardia humida | reverse complement strand
CGCCCCCCCCCCCCCCCCCGCCCCCCGCCGCCCCCCCCCCCCGCCCCCCCCCCCCCCCCCCGGGGGGGGGGGGCCCCGCTGCCGTACCGCTCGGAACTCCCCGGTGGTCGACAAGACCGAGGCTGTCGACGGACGAGAGCGACTCTCGTTCCACGCAGCGCAACGAGAGTCGCGCTCGTTCCGCGCGGGACGAGAGTCGCTCTCGTGTCACCGCGCACCGGAAGTCACTCTCGCTGCACCAGACGCAACGAGAGTCCCTCTGGTTCCACCTCCCAGGCCCGTCCGCTCGGGTGGGGCGGGACGGGAGCACCTGGGCTGAGCGGTAGCCGTTCCCGGGTGCCGACCGCCAACTACCCTGGTCGCGTGCAGCCCCCCACGGTCCTCGTCGTCGACTACGGCGCCCAGTACGCCCAGCTGATCGCCCGGCGGGTGCGCGAGGCGCACGTCTACTCCGAGATCGTCCCCGGCGACACCCCGGTCGAGGAGATCGTGGCCCGCAAGCCGGCCGCGCTGATCCTGTCCGGCGGCCCGTCGAGCGTGTACGAGCCGGGGGCGCCCGTCGTCGATCCGGAGCTGTTCACCTCGGGCGTCCCGGTGCTCGGGCTCTGCTACGGCTTCCAGGCGATGGCCAGGGCGCTGGGCGGGGAGGTCGCCCCGGACGGCACCCGAGAGTACGGGCGCACCGAGCTGACGGTCACCGAGCCGGGGGCGCTGCACGGCGGGCTGCCGCAGCGGCACCCGGTGTGGATGAGCCACGGCGACTCGGTGGTCCGGGCGCCGGAGGGGTTCACCGTGACGGCCTCCTCGGAGCGGGCGAAGGTGGCCGCGTTCGAGGACGTGGAGCGGCGGCTGGCCGGCGTGCAGTACCACCCGGAGGTGGGGCACTCGCCGCACGGGCAGGACGTGCTGGCCCGGTTCCTGCACGAGGTCGCCGGCATCGCGCCGGGCTGGACCACGTCGTCGATCATCGACGAGACCGTCGCCGCGGTGCGCAAGCAGGTGGGCGACGGCCGGGCGATCTGCGGGCTGTCCGGCGGGGTCGACTCCGCGGTCGCCGCCGCGCTCGTCCAGCGGGCCATCGGCGACCGGCTGACCTGCGTCTTCGTCGACCACGGGCTGCTGCGCTCCGGGGAGCGCCGGCAGGTGGAGCGCGATTTCGTCGCCGCGACCGGGGCCAACCTGCACACCGTCGACGCCGCCGACCGGTTCCTCTCGGCGCTGGCCGGGGTCACCGACCCCGAGCAGAAGCGCAAGATCATCGGTCGGGAGTTCATCCGGGTGTTCGAGGCCGCGACCGGTGAGGTCGCCGCCGAGGAGCACGTGGGCTTCCTGGTGCAGGGCACGCTCTACCCCGACGTCGTCGAGTCGGGCGGTGGGTCGGGCACCGCCACCATCAAGAGCCACCACAACGTCGGCGGCCTGCCGGACGACCTGGAGTTCAGCCTGGTCGAGCCGCTGCGCGCGCTGTTCAAGGACGAGGTGCGCAAGGTCGGCGCCGAGCTGGGGCTGCCCCCGGCGATCGTCAACCGGCAGCCCTTCCCGGGGCCGGGCCTGGGCATCCGGATCATCGGCGAGGTCACGGCCGACCGGCTGGAGACCCTGCGCGCCGCCGACGCCATCGCCCGCGAGGAGCTCACCGTCGCCGGCCTGGACGCCTCGATCTGGCAGTGCCCGGTGGTGCTGCTCGCCGACGTGCGCAGCGTCGGCGTCCAGGGCGACGGGCGCACCTACGGCCACCCGATCGTGCTGCGGCCGGTGTCCAGCGAGGACGCCATGACCGCCGACTGGAGCCGGCTGCCCTACGAGCTGCTCGAGCGCATCTCCACCCGGATCACCAACGAGGTCGCCGAGGTCAACCGGGTGGTCCTGGACGTCACGAGCAAGCCGCCGGGCACCATCGAATGGGAGTGAGGCGCTCACCGCGCCCATCCCGGCCCAGGTCCAGGAAAGCCACGATGCCGCCCTGTGGGGGCGGCATCGTGGCTTTCCTGAACTCCGTGCGGAGGTGTTCGGGCTCAGCAGCGGCGGCTGCGGCGCAGGCTGCTGGTCAGCAGCAGCACCCCGAGCAGGGCGGCGCCGCCGGCGAGCAGCCAGCGCGGGTCGAAGCCCGCCCAGGAGAAGACGACCTGGCCGACGAACGCCGAGACCGACATGGCCAGCGCGAACACCCCGACCAGCAGGGTGAACACGTCCAGCCCGCGGCGCCGGGTCCGGGTGACCTCGGTGGCGAACCGCTCCTTCACGCTGCCCTCGTAGGAGCCGTTGTGCTCAGTCACGCTGCACCTCCACGCTGCCCGCTCCCATCTCGATGTCCAGCACCAGCGGCCGCCCGGAGGCGACGCCGTCCTCGCCGAGGTCGGTGACCCGCAGGCTGGAGCTCGGGCCGCTGCGCGACTGGTCGAAGACCTCCACGTCGCCGATGCCGGTCTTGGCCGCCACCGTGACGTCGGCGTCCTCGGGCACCTTCACCGTCACGTCGCCGACACCGGCCGAGATCCGCGTGCGCACCGGGGTGCCGGTCCCGCCCTGGGGCAGGGCCAGGTCGACGTCGGTCAGGTCGAGCTCGATGGAGCCCGCCGCGCGCTCGTAGACCGGCTGGATGGCGGCCACGGACGTCGGCGCGACGACCAGGTCGCCGAAGTCCTCGTTGTCCCAGTCGCCGGCCGGAACGGCCAGCGCGCCCCAGGTCAGCGCGCTCAGCAGCAGCGCGATCGGGATCAGCCCGCGGCCGGCGCGGACGAACGAGCCGATCACCAGCCCGGCACCCACGACGGCCAGCAGCACGCCCAGCAGCACGGGCGCGTTGGTGACCGTGAACCCGCCGGTCAGCAGCAGCACGAACGAGGTGACCGCGGCGGCCAGCAGCGCGACGCCCAGGGTCACCGGGGTGACCGGCAGCCTGCGGGGCGCGGGCTCGGGCGCCGGCGGCGGACCGGGCTCGGGCAGGTCCCAGGCGAACGGGGCCGCGCCCAGCGGGTCCCAGCTCGGCGGGGTCGGCACGCTCGCGTCGGTCATCGGGACGCCTTCCTTGACCAGCGACGGGCCGGTACCGGTCGCGGTCGTCGGGGCCTCGGCGGCCGCGACGCCCGTGGCGCCGGTCCAGCCGCCGCCCAGCTGCTCGGAGCGGCTGCGGTGCAGCAGGAACAGCAGTCCGATCGCGCCCAGCCCGACCAGCACCGGGGCGACGCCCCCGCCGTCGCCCCACCAGCCGAGCGTGACCGCCGCGGCCACGACGAGCCCGACGATCGCCAGCCCCTGCCGGGATCGCGGCCGCCCGCCCTGGCTCGGCTCGGACGGCAGCGCGAACCACCCGGCGATGTAGAGCGCCGCCCCGATCCCGGAGAACGCAGCCACCACGAACCCGATCCGGACCAGCGTGGGGTCGAGGTCGTAGCGGCGCGCGATCGCCGCGGCCACCCCCGCCACCTTCCGGTCGTCCGCCCGCCTCGAGGGCCGGGTCTCCCACATGTCGCGCAACGTGGCCTGCACGTCGGATTGGTCGATGTTTCGCACGGTGCTCACCTCCTGGCGCCCAGCCTGCCGGTCGGGACGCCCCCGGACATGGGGGATGCCCCGGAGGACCCCCGGAAGCTTCCCCGATGTTCCCCCTTCCCCCGCGTGTGACCATGGGAGCGTGACAGCAGGACCCACCACCGCGGCCGCACCGCCCGCCACCGCCAGGACCCCGGCGGAACGCCGACCGCTGCAGCGCAGGCGCAGCGGGCGCTTCATCGCCGGGGCCGCCGGCGGGGTGGCCGACCACCTCGGCGTCAACGTGCTGTGGGTGCGCGCCGTGCTGGTCGCGCTGCTGCTGCTCAACGGCACCGGGCTGGTCGCCTACGCGCTGCTGTGGATCTTCATCCGGCAGGAGCCGACGGAGTCCGGCCGGGTCATGGAGCGCAACGAGCGCCAGCAGGCGCTCGGGCTCATGGCCCTGGCCGTCGCGGTCGGCCTGGCCGGCGCGGCGCTGGACAACTCGGTGGTCAGCTGGATCGCCGGCCCGCTGGGCGTCACCGCGGTCGGCGCCGCGGTCGTCTGGCAGGAGGCCGACCAGTCGCAGCGCCGCCGCTGGGCGGCGGGGGCGCGCTCGGGGGTGCTGGCCGGGGGCAGGCCGTGGCTGCGGGTGCTGTCCGGGGCGGTGTTCGTCGCCGCGGGCATCGCGGTCTTCCTGATCGGGAACCTGGAGCTGGGGCAGGTGCAGTTCGCCGTGCTCGCCGTCGTCGCCACGCTGGTCGGCGTCGCGGTGATCACCGTCCCGTGGTGGCTGCGGCTGGTCCGCGACCTCGGCGAGGAGCGCCGCCAGCGCATCATCGAGGCCGAGCGCGCCGAGATCGCCGCCCACCTGCACGACTCCGTGCTGCAGACGCTGGCCCTCATCCAGCGCCAGTCCGACCAGCCCCGCGAGGTGCAGCGGCTGGCCCGCGGCCAGGAGCGCGAGCTGCGCAGCTGGCTCTACGGGCCGGCGGGCTACGGCCGGGCGAGCATGTCCGAGCCCGGGAAGGCGGCCGGGCTGGCCGAGGCCGTCACCACCGCGGCCGCCGAGGTCGAGGACACCTACGCCATCGACGTGCGGCCCGTCGTCGTCGGCGACCACCCCCTCGACGACGACCTGCGCGCCGTCGTGCTGGCCGCGCGCGAGGCGATGGTCAACGCGGCCAAGCACGCCGGCGTCGCCGAGATCAGCGTCTACGTCGAGGTCGAGGAGGGTGAGGCGCACGTGTTCGTGCGCGACCGCGGCGTCGGCTTCGACCCCGGCGCCGTCTCGGCCGACCGGCACGGCCTGGCCGACTCCGTGCACGCCAGAATGGAGCGGCACGGTGGCACGGTACGGCTGCGCAGCGCCCCCGGGGAGGGCACGGAGGTGCACCTGAGCATGCCGATCGACGGTGCCGGCGGGACCACCGCCGAGCGGCCCGTGCAGGAGGAGGCAGGCACGTGACGGAGACGACCGAACCGACCGGGGCGCCGACCGGCCCCATCAGGGTCTTCCTGGTCGACGACCACGGGCTCTTCCGCTCGGGCGTGCGGGCCGAGCTCGACCGCGGCGTCCCGGACGTGCAGGTGGTCGGGGAGGCGGGCTCGGTCGACGAGGCCGTCGCCGCGATCCGCCACATCAAGCCCGACGTCGTCCTGCTCGACGTGCACATGCCCGACGGCGGCGGCGCCGAGGTGCTGCGCAGGCTGCGCCCGGAGCTGCCCGACGTGGTGTTCCTGGCGCTGAGCGTGTCCGACGCCGCCGAGGACGTGATCGCGGTGATCCGGGCGGGCGCGCGCGGCTACATCACCAAGACGATCTCCGGGCGCGACCTGGCCGACGCGGTCCGCCGGGTGCACGGCGGCGACGCGGTGTTCTCCCCGCGGCTGGCCGGCTTCGTGCTCGACGTGTTCTCCGACCGCCCCGGCGCGGCGCCGCCCGGCGACCCGGACCTGGACATGCTGACCCGCCGCGAGCGCGACGTGCTGCGGCTGCTGGCGCGCGGTTACGCGTACAAGGAGATCGCCGGCGAGCTGTTCATCTCGGTGAAGACGGTGGAGACGCACGTGTCGAGCGTGCTGCGCAAGACGCAGCTGTCGAACCGGTACGAGCTGTCGCGCTGGGCGTCGGACCGCCGCCTGGTCTGACGGCCCCCGGTCGAGAGCGGAGTCCGCGCCCGCTCTCGACCGTCCCGGCTAGCGGTTCGGGCCGAGCGCGCCGCCCAGCCCGTCGACGATGTCGGTGAGGGGGTTGCCCGACGGGCGCCGCGGCGGCGTCGTGCTCTCGTCGTCGTCGGCGGGGTCGTCCGCAGGCTCCTCGGCGGAGTCGTCGTCGGCGTCGCCCTCGGCGGAGCTGCCGCTGCGCTCCTGGTCGTCGCCGCTCGGGTCGTCGCCGGAGTCCGCTGGCTCCTCGGCGTCGTCGTCGGAGGGCTGCGCGGTGTCCTCGGCGGGCGGCGGGACCACGGGGTCCGGGTCCGCAGGCACCTGCACGAGCACCGGGGCCAGGACGGCGGCGGGCGCCGCGGGCGGCTCCTCGTCGGCGGGCTCCGACGTCGGCGCGGCCGGGCCGGACGTCGAGGGCAGCGGCGCGAGGTGCGGGGCGGCGGTGCCCGGGCGGGGCTCCGCGGGCGGCGGCGGGGCGTCGTCGCCCGCCGTGCCCAGCAGCAGTACCGCGGCGGCGGCGACCGAGCCCAGCGCGAGCGCGCTGCCCGCGCCGACCAGGACCCGCCGCCAGCGGCTCGGCCCGGACGCGATGACATCGGTCGGCGGCTCCTCGCGCGCCGGCTCGGCCTCCCACTCCAGGTCGGGGTCGGGGTCGTAGCCCTCGCGGCGCAGGAGGTCGGCCACCGAGATGGGCGTGGCCGGGCTCTCCGGCTCCTCGTCGAGGTCGTCGTCCCCGTCGTCGTCGAGGTCGTCGTCGAGGTCGTCCCGGAGGTCGTCGTCCAGGTCGTCGTCCCCGTCGGCCGTGGAGCCGGCGGCGGGGTCGTCCGGCGCGACGGCGGCACCGTCGAGCTCGGTGGCCGGGCCCTCGGGCCCCGGGTCGGGACCGCCCTGGTCGTCGGTCGGCGGCGTGGTAGCCACAGCTCGCGTCCCCCAGTCGTCGTCGGTCGTCCACGGGTTCGACCGATGATCGCAAGGTGTGCGCGCAGCGTTGTGCCGGGCGATCATCCGCTGGCCCGTTCGGACGATCCACGACCACGGTGCGGCTCATGCCGACTACGTGCCGTGACAGATCGGCCACGAGGGGAGGAAGGCGGGGCTCAGCCTCCGAGCAGTCCGCCGACGGTGTCGGTGACGCCGCCCAGCAGGCCGCCGATCGCGCCGCCACCCGAACCGGACGGCTCGGCGGGCGCGGGCGCAGGCGCGGCCGTCTCCGGCGCGGCGGGTGCGGGGTCGACCGCGTCCGGCGCGGGCGCCTCGGAGCGGGTGTCACGCTCCGGCTCCTCGGGGGCGACCGCGGGCCCGACCGCCGGCGCGGGGGCGGTGCGTTCTCCGGCGCGGTCGGTGGGGGCGACGCCGCCGGCGACCGGGGGCGGCGCGACGACCGGTGCCGGGGTCCGCTCGGCGGGACCCGGGGCCCGTGGGGCGGGCACCACGCCGGCCGCCGGGGCGACGCCCGCCGTGCGGGGCAGCGGCATGCCGGGCGCCTGCCGGCCGGCCACGTCCTGCGGCAGGACGTGCGCGGTCGGCGGGGTGCCGCCGTCGACGCCGGTCGAACCGCGGGTCAGCTGGTCCAGCAGGCCGCCGGGGACCGGTCCGAGCGGCGCGTCGTACCCCGCGTTGCCGACGGCCACCGCGCCGCCGAGCACCGAGCCCGCGACGACCACGCACCCGACGACGATCAGCGTCCGGCGCCAGCGCGCCGGGAACGCGCGCGGCCCGGTGCCGTCGGCGGCCTCCGCTGCCTTCTCGACCTTCGTGGACTTCGCGACCTCCGGGTCGTCCCGCAGGACGTGCCCGTGCCGGCTGAGCAGATCGGCCACCGATACGGGCCCGTCGGCTCCACCGGTCGACCGTGTCCGAACCACAGTGCATGCCCCCTCAGCCGTGCCGACCGGGGTTGTCTACCGGACCGGCACCCGCCCGGACCAACTCCTGGGCGGCCGTTCGGGTGGCTCCACTCGATGATCGCAGTCGGTCTCACTGCCCGTACCGGCCGATCACCCGTTCACTCGATCGCCACGACCTGGAACGCCTCGGCCAGGTGACCCGCGGGCAACCCGAACCGCCGGGCCACCCCGCCGCTCAGCGCACGCACCCAGTCGCCGATGTCGGAGCGGTGCGCGGTCTGCGAGACGTGCTCGCCCAGCGCGGCCAGCTTGCGCTCCACCGTCGCGGTGATGTCGACGGCGTGGTCCTGGCGCTCCTCGGGCGCGCCCATCATCCACAGCTCCGGCACCGTCCACGCCTGCATGCCCTCGGCGAGCAGTTCGGGGTGCGCGAACGGGTTGCGCGCGTCGGGGTAGACGGCGGCCAGCGCGGCCTCGCCCGCGGCCCGGTGGTCGGGGTGCGAGGCGCCCAACCGGCGCCAGAAGATCTCCGGCGACTGGGTCAGCACGCGCTGCGGGCGGAACCGGCGGATCTCCCGGCTGATGTCGCGGCGCAGCTCGATGCTCGGCACGAGGCGGCCGTCCGGGTAGCCGAGGAAGCGCACGTCGGAGACACCCAGCACGGCCGCGGCGGCGACCTGCTCGGCCTCGCGGAGCGGGGCCATCCGCTCGCGCGGGGTGTCGTCGAAGCCACCGGCGTCGCCCGAGGTGCAGATGCAGTACGCCACCTCGATGCCGGCCGCGGTCCAGGTGGCGACGGTGCCCGCGGCCCCGAAGTCGACGTCGTCGGGGTGGGCGGTGACGACGAGGACGCGCTCGACGTCGTCGCGGACGGTGGCCCGGCGGGGCACCGGCTGCACGGCAAGATCGCTCACCGGCGCACTCTACGGCGCGCGGGCGGGCCCGGCCGGGTCCGCGGGGTGCGGCTCAGGCCTCGCCGCGGAACTTCTTGCGGGTGGACTCCAGCTGCTGCTGGGCGACCACGCCCGCACCCCCGCTGATGATCATGCCGAGGACGTCGGGGGCCAGCCCGCCGCTGGTCAGCAGCAGGCCGAAGGCCGCGACGGCCGAGGTGATCCCGGCGACCTTCCACCGGCCACCGACGTAGTCGATGGCGTACTGGCCCGACGCCCCGCGCTTGCGGGCCGCGCTGTTGAGCATGGCCAGGTACCCGACGTGCCCCAGCGCCGCGACCAGGCCGACCAGCGCGATGACGAAGGCGATGACGCCGACCGCAGCTCCCATGCCCTCCAGAGTGCCACGACAGCGGCCCGGAGGTGGGTGAGCGGGACAACGGCCCGGACACGACTCGACGCCCCCGGTCGACGGGTCAGTGGCCGCCGAGGCGCCCGCGGCCCAGCCGCAGCAGCAACATGCCCAGCGACCGGCCGTCCGGGCCGAGCTCGCGGAACCGGGCCAGCACGGCCATCTCCCGGTTGTAGACGATCCGCGGCCCGCCGGCGGCCATCCGGGCGCGACCGATCCGCTGCGAGACCTCGCTGCGGCGTTTGACCAGGTGCAGGATCTCCCGGTCGAGGCGGTCGATCTCCAGCCGGAGCTCGTCGATCACCTCGGGCGGGTCGATCGGGGGCGGCTCGGCTGCGTCGGCGGGGGACGGGGAAGCGGCGGGGGTGTCGCCTGCGGTCACGGTCACGGTCTCCTCCTGGTCGGCGGGATCCGCGGGCCCCTGACGCGAGAACGCCCCGGGTCCGCTGGACTCCGGGGCGTCGTGGGGGCTGGTCAGCAGGCCACGGGCACCGGTGTCCGGTACCCGTAGAAAAATCGGCTGCTGATCAGCGGCACGCCGGTCAGTGTGCCACAGCGGAGCGGCGTCGGGCAGCAGCGGTATCGTTCGAACACGATGAGCGCGCTGTTCGAACTACCCACCGCGAACCCCTCCGCCAAGCCCGGCACGCCCCGCACCGAGCGTGGTGCCGCGCTGCTCGAAGGGCTCAACCCGCGTCAGCGCGAGGCGGTGGTGCACGCCGGCTCGCCGCTGCTCATCGTGGCCGGGGCCGGCTCCGGGAAGACCCGCGTGCTCACCCACCGGATCGCCTGGCTGCTGGCCGAGCGCGGGGTGCACCCCGGCGAGATCATGTCGATCACCTTCACCAACAAGGCCGCGGCCGAGATGAAGGAGCGGGTCGACGCGCTGGTCGGGCGCCGGTCCGCGGCGATGTGGGTGTCGACCTTCCACTCGATGTGCGTGCGCATCCTGCGCCGCGAGGCCAAGCACCTCGGGGTGCGGAGCGCGTTCTCGGTCTACGACGCCGACGACACCCGCCGTCTGGTGGGGCTGGTCGCCCGCGACCTGGAGCTCGACCCCAAGAAGTTCGCCCCGCGCGCGATCGCGGCGCAGATCTCGAACCTGAAGAACGAGCTGATCGGCCCGGACGACGCCCTCGCCCGCGCCACGAACGACTACGAGCGCCGGATCGCCGACGTCTACGGCGTCTACCAGGCCCGCCTGCGCACGGCAAACGCCTTCGACTTCGACGACCTGATCATGGAGACGGTGGCGCTGCTGCAGCGGCTGCCCGCCGTCGCCGAGTACTACCGGCGCCGCTTCCGCCACGTCATGGTCGACGAGTACCAGGACACCAACCACGCGCAGTACGTGCTGGTCCGGGAGCTGGTGGCGCCCGCGGACGAGGGCGTCGCGCCCGGCGAGCTGTGCGTCGTGGGCGACTCGGACCAGTCCATCTACGCCTTCCGCGGCGCCAACATCCGCAACATCGTCGAGTTCGAGCAGGACTTCCCCAGCGCCCGCACGATCCTGCTGGAGCAGAACTACCGCTCCACCCAGACCATCCTCTCCGCGGCCAACACGGTCATCGCCCGCAACCCCGACCGGCGCGACAAGCGCCTCTGGTCCGACCAGGGCGACGGCGAGAAGGTCGTCGGCTACGTCGCCGACAACGAGCACGACGAGGCCGCGTTCGTGGCCCAGGAGATCGACCGCCTGGTCGACTCGGGCGAGGTCCGCAACTCCGACGTCGCCGTCTTCTACCGCACCAACAGCCAGTCCCGCGTCTTCGAGGACGTGTTCATGCGCGTCGGCCTGCCGTACAAGGTCGTCGGCGGGGTGCGGTTCTACGAGCGCAAGGAGGTCCGCGATGCGCTGGCCTACCTGCGGGTGCTGTCCAACCCCGAGGACACGGTCAGCCTGCGCCGCATCCTCAACGTGCCCAAGCGGGGCATCGGCGAGCGCGCCGAGGAGCTGGTGGCCACCTACGCCGACCGCGAGCGCATCTCGTTCGCGCAGGGCCTGCGGGTGGCCGCCGAGCGACCCGACCGCATCCCCGGCCTGGTCACCCGCTCCGCCCGCTGCATCGCCTCCTTCGTCGACATCCTCGACGGCCTCACCGAGCTGGCCGAGAAGGGCGAGTCGGCCGCCGAGCTGCTGGAGGCGATCTACGCGCGCACCGGCTACACCGCCGAGCTGGAGGCCAGCGAGGACCCGCAGGACGGCTCCCGCCTGGACAACCTGGCCGAGCTGGTCACGGTGGCCCGCGAGTTCGCCGGCGACGCCGCCGTCGCCGACCTGGCCGTCGAGCCCGAGTTCCCCGAGGACGCGCCGGAGGTCGACCCGGGGGTGCCCGAGCCGGGCTCGCTGGCCGCGTTCCTGGAGCGCGTGGCCCTGGTCGCCGACGCCGACTCGATCCCGGACAACGACGAGGGCATGGTCACCCTGATGACCCTGCACACGGCCAAGGGCCTGGAGTTCCCGGTCGTGTTCCTCACCGGCTGGGAGGACGGCGTCTTCCCGCACATGCGCGCCATGGGCGACCCGGCCGAGCTGGCCGAGGAGCGCCGCCTGGCCTACGTCGGCATCACCCGCGCCCAGCACCGGCTGTACCTGTCCCGGGCGATGATGCGCTCGACGTTCGGTCAGCCCAACGCCAACCCGGCCTCCCGGTTCCTGGCCGAGGTCCCCGACGAGCTGGTCGAGTGGCGCCGCGCCGAGCCCAAGCGCTCGGCCCCGGTCGGCCGCTTCGGCTTCGGCCGCCGGTCCGCGACCGCCGACCGCGGCGACTGGCGCGCCCCCGAGGCCGGCCTCCGGCAGACGCTGAGCGTCGAGGTCGGCGACCGCGTCAACCACGACAAGTACGGCCTGGGCACGGTCGTGGCCACCGACGGCATGGGCGTGCGGGCCACCGCGACGATCGACTTCGGCAGCGCGGGCACGGTGCGGCTGATGCTGATCGCCGGGGTGCCGATGCAGAAGCTCTGACCCCCGTCGAGAACGAAGTCACCGTCGTTTTGGACCGGTCCAAGCGATAACGACTTCGTTCTCGACGGGGCCGCTCAGGGGGTGATGCCGTGGTCCTGCAGCCAGGGCAGCGGGTTGAGCTTCGTGCCGTCCTCGTCCCAGACCTCGAAGTGCAGGTGCGGGCCGGTGGAGTGGCCCTTGTTGCCCATCTCGGCGATCTCCTCGCCCGCGTCGACCCGCTGACCCTCTTCGACGAAGATCCGGTTGACGTGGCCGTACACGGTCTGCGTGCCGTCGGGGTGGCGCAGCACCACCCACAGCCCGAACCCGCTGGCCGGACCGGCCTCCTCGACGACGCCCTCGGTGAGCGCGTAGATCGGGGTGCCGACCGGGCCCGCGATGTCGATGCCCTGGTGCGTGGTGCCCCACCGGGAGCCGAAGCCCGAGGTGAACCGGCCCTCGGTCGGGTTGACGTACACCTCGTTGCCGACGAGCGAAGCCTGCTTCGCGCCGTCGGCGCGGGCGGCGTCGAGCAGGGAGGCCTGGCGGGCCAGCTCCTGGCCGATGTCGACGGCCTTGGTCAGGTTCTGGACGTCGAGCTCGGCGGTGCCGTCGAGCGAGCCCAGCGCCAGCGGGTCGAGCGGGAGCTGGTCGCCGCCGATGGCGTTGATCGGGGGAGCCTGGGCCGGTCGCGTCTCGGCGACCGGCAGCAGCGTGCTGGACGCGATCGGCTCGGCCGAGACCGCCGTCAGCGGTGCGGCGAGCGTCTGACCGGCCGCGACGACGCCGCCTGCGGCGACGGCAGCGACCATCGCGCGACCTCGGAAGGCCGCGCCGGGTGGCGCCGGAAGGCGGTGTGCCCCCGGGACCGGCACGACGCGGATGGGCATCGTGCGATCGGGGTCATCCGCCTCGGCGCCGCTGGGGGAGCGGTGGCGCGCCAAGACCTGCCCTTCTCGACCTGATCCTTACGACCGTCGTCTTCGGGTGGTCTCGGTGGAGGCTGGGGACTCCGCGGTGTCGATCGGGGGTCGACACCGGCTATCCGTGACCGGTCCGTGACTCGGGCTCGTGGAACGTAGCGGGGTCCACGCGCGTCGGCAAATCCTGGTGCGGTGTGTCGGCGGGCGGTCGCCTGCCCTCATGACGCCGGTGACGCTTCGCGCCCGCGGCCACCGGTGCCGTCCACCCCGGGGCGCCGACCTCGACGGAACGGGTGACACCGGACCTCGGAGCGGCCCAGCTGCGTAACGACCCAGTGCATGGACCGGGTATCGATCGGGAGCGCGAGGTGACCGACGTCACACAGTTCGAGCTCGTCGACGTGCAGGTCGGGGTGCACCAGGCGGGCGTTGCGCTGCGGCACGACCATCTGGTCCATGCGGCTCCAGACCACCAGGAACCGGGTGCCGCAGTCGGGTGCGGGGGCGGCCAGGTCGGCCATGAGCTGCGAACCGGGCCGCAGCTGGCGGCCCAGCGCGGTGGGCAGCAGGTGGGCGGTGAGCGTGCCGGCGTGCGGGCTGCCCAGCGTGACCAGCGTGTCGACGCGCGCCGAGCCGCCCATCCGCTGGACGTAGTAGCGGGCGATCACCCCGCCCAGCGAGTGGCCCACGATGTGCAGCCGCTCGGCGCCGCTCTGCTCCAGCAGGCGCTCGACGTGGCGGCCGAGCTCGTGCGCCGCCGTGCGGACGTCGCCGGTGAACAGGCTGTAGTTCATGGCGTGCACGGCGCCGAAGCCGCGCCGGCGCAGGGTGCGGCGGAACACGGTGAACACCGAGCGGTTGTCCATGATCCCGTGCACCAGCAGGATCGGCGTGCCCGCGGCGGCCAGGTCGGAGACGATCAGTCCGCGCCGCGCCGGTGGCAGCGGATCGGTCCGGTAGGCGGTGGGCTCGGCGAGCTGCTCGCGCAGCAGCCCCGCCGGGTAGACGGCCGCGTGCGCGGCGAGCCATGCGCACTCCACCGCCAGCCCCCGCAGCCCGGACGGGGCGCCGAACGTGCGCGCCGCGTAGGCGCCGGCGCGGCCCAGCCCCATGGCCGCCGCCCGCACGGAACCCGCCGCCGCGATGACGCCGCCGACCACCGCGCCGGCCCCCGTTCCGCCCGGAGCCATGGTTGAGACGGTAAGCGGCGACGCGCACCTGCGCCGGACGGCAATTGCACGCCGTGGCGCCCCGGGGTGACTGCCGTCACCAGGGCAGGTCAGGGTGGGTGTCTATAGCGTCGCTAGGGTCGCCGGAGCAGCCGATCCGCGGGCGTCGAGGCCGCGGGCACAGCGAGTGGGAGAGCCAGTGGACCTCTACGAGTACCAGGCGAAGGACCTCTTCGCCGCGCACGGAGTCCCGGTCCTGCCGGGCCGCACGGTGGAGACGGCCGACGATGCGGCCGCCGCCGCGGCCGAGATCGGCGGGGCCGTCGTGGTGAAGGCCCAGGTCAAGACCGGTGGGCGGGGCAAGGCGGGCGGCGTCAAGCTGGCCGAGACCGCCGACGAGGCCAAGGACAAGGCCGGCGCCATCCTCGGGATGGACATCAAGGGCCACACCGTGCACCGCGTCCTGGTCACGCAGGCCAGCGACATCGCCGAGGAGTACTACTTCTCCTTCCTGCTCGACCGCTCCAACCGCACCTTCCTGGCCATGTGCTCGGCCGAGGGCGGCATGGAGATCGAGCAGCTGGCCGTCGAGCGGCCCGACGCGCTGGCCCGGATCCCGGTCGACGCGATCGCCGGCGTCGACAAGGCCAAGGCCGCCGAGATCGTGGCCGCGGGCAAGATCCCGGCCGCGGTGGCCGACCAGGCCGCCGACGTGATCGTCAAGCTGTGGGAGACCTTCGTCGCCGAGGACGCCACCCTCGTCGAGGTCAACCCGCTGGTCCGCGACCCGCAGGACAAGGTCGTCGCGCTCGACGGCAAGGTCACCCTCGACGAGAACGCGGGCTTCCGCCACCCCGACCACGCCGCGCTGGTCGACGAGCGCACCGAGAACCCGCTCGAGGCCAAGGCCAAGGCCAAGAACCTCAACTACGTCAAGCTCGACGAAGGCCAGGTCGGCATCATCGGCAACGGCGCGGGCCTGGTCATGAGCACCCTGGACGTGGTCGCCTACGCCGGCGAGAAGCACGGCGGGGTCAAGCCGGCCAACTTCCTCGACATCGGCGGCGGCGCCTCGGCCCAGGTCATGGCCGACGGCCTGGACGTCATCCTGGGCGACCCGGACGTCAAGAGCGTGTTCGTCAACGTCTTCGGCGGCATCACCGCCTGCGACGCCGTGGCCACCGGCATCGTCGAGGCGCTGAAGATCCTCGGCGACAGCGCGACCAAGCCGCTGGTCGTCCGGCTGGACGGCAACAACGTCCTGGAGGGTCGCAAGATCCTCGACGACGCCAACCACCCGCTGGTCACGCAGGTGGACACCATGGACAACGCGGCCGACAAGGCCGCCGAGCTCGCAGCGGCGGGGGCCTGACCATGTCGATCTTCCTCAACGAGCACAGCAAGATCATCGTCCAGGGCATCACCGGCGGTGAGGGCACCAAGCACAGCACCAAGATGCTGGCCGCAGGCACCAACATCGTCGGCGGCGTGAACGCCCGCAAGGCCGGCACCTCGGTCGGCATCGGCGGCAAGGACCTCACGGTGTTCGGCACCGTCGAGGAGGCCATGAAGGAGACCGGCGCCGACGTCAGCGTCGTCTTCGTGCCGCCGAAGTTCGCCAAGGACGCCGTCATCGAGGCGATCGACTCCGGCATCGGGCTCGCCGTCGTGATCACCGAGGGCATCCCGGTGCACGACTCGGCCTACTTCTGGGCGCACGCCTGCGCCAAGGGCAACGCCACCCGGATCATCGGCCCGAACTGCCCGGGCATCATCAGCCCCGGCAAGTCCAACGCCGGCATCATCCCGGCCGACATCGCCGGCCCCGGCCGGATCGGCCTGGTGTCCAAGTCGGGCACGCTGACCTACCAGATGATGTACGAGCTGCGCGAGATCGGCTTCTCCACCGCCATCGGCATCGGCGGCGACCCGGTCATCGGCACCACGCACATCGACGCGCTGGAGGCCTTCCAGGCCGACCCGGAGACCGAGGCCATCGTGATGATCGGCGAGATCGGCGGCGACGCCGAGGAGCGCGCGGCCGACTTCATCAAGGCCAACGTCACCAAGCCGGTCGTCGGGTACGTGGCCGGGTTCACCGCGCCCGAGGGCAAGACGATGGGCCACGCCGGCGCCATCGTCAGCGGCTCCGCGGGCACCGCCCAGGCCAAGAAGGAGGCCCTGGAGGCGGCCGGGGTGAAGGTCGGCAAGACCCCGAGCGAGACCGCGGCCCTGATGCGGGAGCTGCTCGCCGGCTGAGGCCTGTGACCGCGCGACTACGAAGAGCCACGTCAGCGGCCGGACAGGGGCGCTGACGTGGCTCTTCGGTGTGACGGGGCCGGGCGGGCGACCGGCTCCGTCCCGATGGGCTAGCGTCGGAGGTGGCCACCTGCGCCGCCAGCGGGACCCACGGACACGGCCGACGGACGAGGCGTAGCGAGGAGTGCGATGACTCAGGGACCGGGCGGACCGCCCTCTTTCGGGCCGCCGCCGCACCAGCTGCCCCCACCTGGACCGGCAGGACCGCCGCACCAGCCCAACCAGCCCGGCCCGCCGCGCCCCCGACCGACGGGCGACGGGCCCACCGGCCCGGCCCGGCTGCTGGCCCTCGGGGCCGCGGGCGCCGCCCTGGTCATCTACCTGCTCGGCTTCTTCGCCAACGAGAACGGGCTGCTGGGCACCCTCTCGTTCTCGCCGCTGCTGGTCGGCGGCGGCCTGCTGGCCGGCGCCTCGGTGCTGCCCAAGGCGGGCCGCGTGCTGCTGCCGGGCGCGATCATCGCGCTCACCGGCGTGCTGCTGCTGCTCCAGCTGGTCGCCTCCGGCGGCGCCCCCGGGATCGTCGTGTTCATGCTGATCCTGGGGATCGTCGAGGCGGGCGCGGCGATCGCCGCCTTCCTGATGGACGCCGGCGTCGTCTCCGCTCCCGCGCGCGGATCCGGAGGCGGACCCCGCCAGCCCCAGCCCCAGCACCCCGGCTACGGCCCGCCGCCCGGCTACGCGCCCCAGGGCTACGGCGCCCCGCCCGGCGCCTACGGCCCGCCGTCGTCGCCGGCCATGCCGCCCGCGTTCGGCGCCCAGCAGGGCGGCGCCACCCCGCCGCCGTCGCAGGGCGGCTGGGGCCAGGGCCCCGGCCCCATCGGCGGCGCGCACGAGGCCGGAGCGCGCCCCGACAGCGACCGCACCGAGCCGCGCGAGGACACCTCCGCCACCTCGGCCACCACCGCCATCCCGATCGTCACCGGCGGCGACCGCAAGCCCCGCCCGACCGACGAAACCAACTTCTTCGACGACAGCGCGTTCGGCTCGACCACCACCAACCGCCCCGCCCCGGAGCCCCCCGCGGAGAGCCGCTCCGCCACCGCGGCCATGCCCGCGGTCGGCTCCGACCGCCCCGTCGACCGCGGCCCGGCCGACGAGACCAGCACCTACGGCGGCGAGGGTGGGATGTTCGCCGAGTCGACCCCGCGGACCCTGACGCCCGAGCCCGCCGACGACGCGGGCGGAGGCGGCCGGCACGAGCAGCCCGTCGACGGCGAACGCAACGAACGCAACGGCGTCCCGCCCAACGAGCAGACGTGGTTCATGCCGCCGGGAGACCGGCCGAACCCGAACCAGTAGGTCGAACCCCGTCGACGGCCGCCGCGCTCAATGAGCGCGGCGGCCGTTCGCCGCGGGTGGGGCGGCTGCTCCCCGTCTGTCTCCGTCGAGCGAGCGGCTCGTTCGCTCGGCCTGGTGGGGCGGGCGGCGCTCTCGCTCTCGGATCGGGGTAGGCGGGCGAGAGGTGCGTTCGCTCAGCGCCGGAGTCCGGGGGTGGTCGCGGGGCGCGCCTGCTCGGGACGAGTCGCGCTGTTCGGCCCGGAAGGGCGAATGTGGCTTTCGTGTTGTGCTCGTCGGGCCGGGGAGGCTCCGGAGCGAGTGGCGCGTCCGGCCGGTGCGGTTGGGCGAGAGTCCCTTTCGCTCAGCTTCATAGGGCGAGGGGTCGCTTTCGTCCGGCTCGGTGGGACGGGGGTCGCTTTCGTTCGGCTGGGTGGGACGGGAGTCGCTTTCGTTCGGCTGGGTGGGGCGAGGGTCGCTTTCGTTCGGCTGGGTGGGGCGAGGGTCGCTTTCGTTCGGCTGGGTGGGGCGAGGGTCGCTTCCGTTCGGCTCGGTCGGACGGGAGTCGCTCTCGTCCGGCTTCGTCGGGCCGCTTGCCTTCGGCTCGGCGGGACGGGAGTCGTACCGGGACCGCCGGGTGCCGTGACGGCCGGGTCGCTGGATCGCCGGGACCGCGGGTTGGCGGGACCGCGGGTTGGCGGGACTGCGGGTTGGCGGGACTGCGGGTTGGCGGGACCGCCGGGTCGCCGGGATCGCGGGTCGCCGGGATCGCGGGTCGACGGGACCGCGGGGGGCGTCGGGTCCATGGGAGCGGCGGGCGCGGCGCCGGTGGGGACGGGCCGCGCAGCGGGCACCGGTGGGGGACTGGCGCGGTGCCCGGCGTGCCTGCGGGGCGCGGGGCGGGGGCGCTGCGACCCTGAACGGGTGACCCGCACCCTGACCGACCGCGGTCCGACCGGGCAGCCGGACGACGACGCGGCCGACGTACCCGCCGAGGAGGTCGCGACGCCCGTCGGCGGGCTCGACCGGCTGCGCCTGCTGCTGGCCGTCGCGATGGGGACGGTGCTGGTCAGCTACGCGATGCTGATCCCGTCCGCCGCCGCGGTGGTGCTCACCGCGGGCGGCGGCATGTCGCTGGACGGGGCGTTCGGGTCGGCGATCCCGCTGTGGCTGGCGGCGCACCACATCCCGCTGGCGCTGGAGGGGCGCCCGATCGGGGTGCTGCCGCTGCTGCCGACGATCGTCGTGGTGCTGGTGGTCGCGTTCGGAGCCGGGTGGGCGGTGCGCAGGCTCGGCGGCCGGCCGCGGACGGACGGCGGGGCCGTGGTCGCGGCGACGGCGGGCGCGCACGCGGCGGTCGCGGTCCTGGGCAGCGCGCTGCTGCCGGCGAACGCGGAGATCGTGGTGGCGCCGTGGGCGGCGATGGTCGGCGGCGGGCTGGTCGCGGGCGTCGGCGCGGGGATCGGGGTGGTGCGCCGCTGCGGGCTGCCCGCCGACTGGCCCGAACGCACACCCGGCTGGGTGCGCCACGCGCTCGTCGCGGCCGGGGCCGCGGTCAGCGGTCTGGTCATGCTGGGTGCGCTGGTGCTCGCGCTGGGCGTGGCCCTGCGCGCCGACGTGGTCACCGCCTCGTTCGCCGAGCTCGCCCCGGACGGCGGCTCGGCCGTCGGGGTCGCGCTGCTCTCGCTCGCCTACGTGCCGAACGCCGTGATCGCGGCGACGGGCTGGGCGCTCGGCCCGGGCGTCGCGGTCGGCACGGCGACGGCGTCGCCGTTCGTCACCGCCCCGGCCGGGGCGCCGAGCTTCCCACTGCTCGCCGTGCTGCCCGACACCGCGGCGCCGGTGTGGGCGTTGGCGGTGCTGGTCCTGCCGGTGGCGGTGGGCGTGCTCACCGGGCTGCGCTGCCTGCGCGCGGCTCCCGTCGACCGGCTCCCGGCGACCGTCGGCGCGACGGTGCTCACCGCGGTGGCGATGGCCGCCCTGGCCGCCCTGGCCGGCGGCCGGCTGGCCGCCGGGCCCTACGACCCGATCGAGGTCCCAGCCGGTCCGGTCGCGGCGGCGGTGCTGCTGTGGGTCGGGGTGCCGGCGCTGGTGGTGTTCCTGGCCCGCGGCGGCGTGGGGGTCGAGCCGGTCGAGGACGTCGAGGAACCCGTGCTCGACGACGAGCCGCCCGCCGACGAGCACCCCTCGCGGGCGGCGCGGGACGACCGCCCGGTCGAAGCCCGGCCGGACCGGACGAAGCGCATCCCCCGCGGTCGCGGTGGCGCCGAGACGGGCAGCCGCACGCCGCAGGAGGAGCGGGCCGAGCGCGCGGCCCGGCGCGCGGCCCGAGCGGCCCGCCGGACGGGTGACCCCGCGGCGCTCCAGGGGGTCGGGAACCCCCAGGAGGCCGGGGACCCCCGCGAGGTCGGAGACTTCCAGGAGGCCGAGGACCGCCAGCAGGCCGAGGACTCCGGCGGGGTCGGTGCCCCCGGGGAGGCGGGGGATTCCGGCAAGGCGGGGGATTCCGGCAAGGCGGGGGATTCCGGCACAGTCGGGGACTCCGGCGATGCTCGGGACTCCGGCAAGGCCGAGGACTCCGACAAGACCGGGGACTCCGGCAAGACCGGGGACTCCCGCAAGGCCGGGGACTCCCGCAAAAGCAGGGATCCCCGCAAGATCGGGAACTCCCGCCGGACCGGCAACTTCCGCAGGGCCAGGAACTCCGAGAAGGCCGATGCGGTCGAGGAGACCGGGCAGGCCGGCGTGGCCGAGGACGCGTCCCCGGTCACCGAGGCGCCGGCGCGGCAAGCCCCGCCGCGCACGGTGGCCGAGCTGGTCGCCCTGCGCGCCGAGCAGGCGGCGCAGCGCGCAGCCGAGTCGGAGACCGACGGCGACGAATCCGCGGAGGCGGGAAAGGGCGGCCAGGAGTAGCCGAACCGGTTCCCTGGGCCTCGACGTGGTGAACCGGGCTCCCGGCGCGTCGCTCGCGCAGCTCCGACTTGCCCCCTGACCTGCGCCCCCTCACGTGAGGGCCACCCGTCCCCACCCGCCCCGCTGCCTGTCGAGAACGAACCTGTTGTCGTTTGGACCGGTCCAAAATGACGACAAGTTCGTTCTCGACGGGGTGGGGTCGGCGGCGGCGGCGAGGTCGAGGGGCGCCGTTGCGCCGATCGGGTGTGTCCAGGGCTGCAGCGGTGCGGGCCCGGCCACCTAGCGGCACCGCCTAGGCTGGGCGCGTCAGCGCGCCGCCCCCGCCGTCGAGGAGTCCCCGCTTGCCCGCCCTGCCCGACCGCCCCTACCGGGTCGACCTCCCGGATCCCGCGAGGGTGGTGGTGCTGGTCTCGGGCTCGGGGACGCTGCTGCAGGCGTTGCTGGACGCCGCCGCGGAGCCGGGCTACCCGGCGGAGGTGGTCGCCGTCGGGGCCGATCGGGTCGGGATCGAGGGCACGGCGCGGGCCGAGCGGGCCGGGGTGCCCACGTTCTGCGTCCGCGTCGCCGACCACGCCGACCGGGCCGGCTGGGACGCGGCGCTCACTGCGGCGGTCGCCGAGCACCGGCCCGACCTGGTCGTCTCCGCGGGCTTCATGAAGATCCTCGGGGCGGGCTTCCTGTCCGGTGTGGGCGCCCCGATGATCAACACGCACCCGGCGCTGCTGCCGGCGTTCCCGGGTGTCCGCCCGGTCGCCGACGCGATCGCCTACGGCGTGAAGATCACCGGCGCCACCGTCCACCTGGTCGACGACGGCGTGGACACCGGGCCCGTGCTGGCCCAGAGCCCCGTCGCCGTCGAGGCGGGCGACACCGTCGAGCGGCTGCACGAACGCATCAAGATCGAGGAGCGGCGGCTGCTGGTCGGCACCGTCGCCGCACTGGCCCGGCACGGGGCCACCGTGACCGGACGAGAGGTGACCATCCCCGTGAGCGAGCTTGCGATCGAACCATCGACCCGGCGTCTGCGCGAGGCGTCGACCGAGCGCAGCGGGGGAGTGCGATGAGCGAGTTCGCGGGCGGGTCGTCGACGCAGCGCGAGCGACGCGCCGTGCGCCGGGCCCTGATCAGCGTCTACGACAAGGCGGGCGTGGTCGAGCTGGCCGCTGAGCTGCACGCGCTCGGCGTGGAGATCGTCTCCACCGGCTCGACGGCCGCCCGCATCGCCGACGCCGGCGTGCCGGTGACGCCGGTGGAGAGCATCACCGGCTTCCCGGAGTGCCTCGACGGGCGGGTCAAGACCCTGCACCCGGGCGTGCACGCCGGCCTGCTCGCCGACACCCGCCGCCCCGAGCACCTCACCCAGCTGACCGAGCTCGGCATCGCGCCGTTCGAGCTGCTCGTGTCGAACCTGTACCCGTTCACCCGGACGGTGGCCTCCGGCGCGAGCCCCGACGAGTGCGTCGAGCAGATCGACATCGGTGGTCCGGCGATGGTCCGCGCGGCGGCCAAGAACCACGACAGCGTGGCCGTCGTCGTCGACCCGGCCCGCTACGAGTGGGTCGTCCAGCAGGTCAAGAGCGGCGGGTTCGGGCAGGGTGAGCGGCGGGCGCTGGCCGCGGCCGCGTTCCGCCACACCGCCACCTACGACGTCGCCGTCGCCTCCTGGCTGGGCAACGTGCTCGCCCCCGACGGCGACCCGTTCCCCGGCTGGGTCGGTGCCACCTGGGACCGCCAGGCCTCGCTGCGCTACGGCGAGAACCCGCACCAGCCGGCCGCGCTCTACGTCTCCGGCGCCCCCGGCGTCGCCGCCGCCGAGCAGCTGCACGGCAAGGAGATGTCCTACAACAACTACGTCGACGCCGACGCCGCCTGGCGCGCCGCGCACGACCACGACGGCGTCTGCGTCGCCATCATCAAGCACGCCAACCCGTGCGGGATCGCCGTCGGCGCCGACGTCGCCGACGCCCACCGCAAGGCCCACGCCACCGACCCGGTCAGCGCCTTCGGTGGGGTCATCGCGACCAACACCGAGGTCAGCGTGGCCATGGCCGAGCAGGTCGCGGAGATCTTCACCGAGGTCGTGCTGGCCCCCGGCTACGCCGACGGCGCGCTGGAGGTGCTGGCCCGCAAGAAGAACGTGCGGGTCCTGCGGCTCGCCGGCGACGTGCCCCGCGGGGGAGCCGAGATGCGCCCGGTCAGCGGCGGGCTGCTGCTGCAGCACCGCGACGCCGTCGACGCCCCCGGCGACGACCCGTCCACCTGGACCCTCGCCACCGGCGACCCCGCGCCCGCCGACGTCCTGGCCGACCTCGCGTTCGCCTGGCGGGCGTGCCGCTCGGTGAAGTCCAACGCCATCCTGCTCGCCGCCGACGGCGCCGCCGTCGGGGTGGGGATGGGCCAGGTCAACCGGGTGGACGCGGCCCGGCTCGCGGTGTCGCGGGCGGGGGAGCGGGCGCACGGCTCGGTGGCCGCCTCCGACGCCTACTTCCCGTTCCCGGACGGCCTGGAGGTGTTGACCGAGGCGGGCGTGCGCGCGGTCGTGCAGCCCGGTGGGTCCGTGCGGGACGCCGAGGTCACGGCGGCCGCCGCGGCGGCGGGGATCGCGCTCTACCACACGGGAACCCGCCACTTCGCCCACTGACCCGCGGTGTTCGGCCCAGCCCCGGTTCAGGAAGGCCACCTTCCTGAACTTCTGAGCGAGCGGGCGGACGGGTGGGGGCAGAGCGCGGGGCGGACGGGCGGGCGATCGCCGTGCCGTCCGCGAAAACCCGTCGACGCGGGGGATAGCGTGATCGTCATGGCTGCGTCCATAAGGCTGCGCCGCGCTCACCGGACGTCGCGCCGCTGATCGCCCGCCGGTCCTCCCCGACCGACCCGTTCCGCACCCGGCTGCCGCACCCTCGTCGTGCGCCCCGGGGTAGTCGCGCGCCGTCCGACCGGATTCCCGTCCGATCGACGCGAAGCGCGGGTCAGTCATGCCATCCTCCTTCCGTGGCCATCGCCACGAACTGGGTCAGAACCACCTGATCGACCGCGGCGTCGCCGCCCGCATCGCCGGGCTCGTGCCGCCGGGGGCGGTCCTCGAGCTCGGCGCGGGCGACGGCGCCCTCACCCGGCTGCTGGCCGCCCGGCCCTGGCCGGTCACCGCCGTCGAGCTCGACCCGGCCAGGGTCGAGGCGCTGCGCCGCGGGCTCGGCCGCGGCGTCCGCGTGGTGCACGCGGACATGCTGCGGTTCCCGCTGGCCGGCGACCACCACGTCGTCTCCAACGTGCCGTTCGGCATCACCACCGCCGTGCTGCGCAGGCTGCTCGCGCAGAGGTCCTGGATGACCGCGGTGCTGCTGCTGCAGTGGGAGGTGGCCCGGAAGCGGGCCGCGGTCGGCGGCACGACCCTGCTGACCGCCAGCTGGTGGCCGTGGTTCGAGTTCGACCTGGCCGGGCGGGTGCCCGCGGCGGCGTTCCGGCCGCGGCCCGCGGTCGACGGCGGGCTGCTGGTGGTGCGCCGCCGGGCCGTGCCGCTGGTCGATCCCGGCCAGCGGGCCGCCTACCAGCACCTGGTGCGCACGGCGTTCGCCGGCGACCGGCTGCTCCCCGCGTTGCGCCGCGTGCCCGGGGCCGACCGGTGGGCGGCGGTGGAGCGGGTGCCGCGCTCGGTGCGCCCGCGCGACCTGCGGGCCGAGGCGTGGGCGTCGCTGCACCGGGCGGTCTCCGGTGCCCGCCGACTCCCCGAACGGAGGGGTTGAGGGCGTCGACGACCGCCGGTTAGAGTTCGAACATCAGTTCGACTCGCCGACTTCCCCACGGCGTGCCAGGGGAGGGGTGTGTCGTGGCCGAGGCTGCGGTGGTCGGTGCGGGGTCGGCGGACGACCGGGCGAGCCGCCTGGAGCGGGCCCGCGGCCTGCTGCGCGGCTTCGAGGCCGCTCCGGCCCGGCCGGTGCGGGTCACCGGGGGCGACGGCGCCGTGCTCCCGGTCGTCGGGCCGCTGGCCGGGCTGCTGCCGGCCGGTGGGCTGCGCCGCGGCACGGCGGTGGCGGTGGCCGACGGGCCGGGGTCGAGCTCGCTGCTGCTGGCCCTGCTGGCCGAGGCCTCCGCGAGCGGGGCCTGGGTGGGGCTGGTCGGCCGCCCCCAGCTGGGGGTGGTGGCCGCGGCGGAGGCCGGGATCCGGGTCGAGCGGCTGGCGCTGGTGCCGCACCCCGGGGCCGACCTGGTCGCCGTCACCTCCGCCCTGCTCGACGGGCTCGACGTGGTCGCGGTGGCCGGGGCCGCCGCGGCCGGGGTGCGCGCCGCCGACCGGCAGCGCCTGGCCGCCCGGGCCCGCCAGCGCGACGCGGTGCTGCTGTCGCTGGGCCCCTGGCCCGGCGCCGACGCCGAGCTGACCTGCGCCGACGCCCGGTGGCTCGGCCTGGGCGGCGACGGCGGCGGCCGGTTGCTGGCGCGCCGGCTGGAGGTGCGGGCCCGTGGGCGGGGGATCGCGCCGCGCGGGCGCAGCGCCCGGATGCTGCTGCCTGCGCCCGGTGGGGCGCTCGGGGTCCCGGACGCGGTCGTGCCGGGCGAAGCGGTCGCGGCCGGGCTGGACGAGGCCGTCGGGTCAGGGGAGCCGGCGGTCGAGGCGGGCGCGGCACCGGGCGGGTCGCGACGCCCGGTGCCGTTCCCGGCGCGGGAGGCCGGGTGAGCGGGCCGCGGCGCCGGCCCCGTCCGGTCGCCTCGGGCCCGGGTGAGTGGGCCGTCGGGCCGGCGTGGTCGGGCGGACGCGCCGTTCGCCCGACCCGGTCGGTGGCCGGACGGCGGGCGCCGAGCGGGGAGCGAACGGACCGGTGGGCTGGCGTGGTCGGGCGCGCGTGCCGTTCGCCCGACCCGGTGGCGGGGGCGCGTCGGAGCGGGCTGTCGCTGCGGCACCGGACGTGCCCGCGGGCCGTGGTCATCGGGCGAGTGGGCCGGTGGGCCGGTGTGGTCGGGCGGATGCGCCGTTCGCCCGTCCCGGTCGGTGGCCGGACGGGCGCCGTGCGGGGAGCGAGTGGGCCGGTGGGCCGGTGTGGTGGGGCGGGCGCGCCGTTCGCTCGGCCGGCGGCGGGGAACGGGCGCGGTAGTGGGTGAGCCGCTGGACGACGCCCCGCCCCGCGACGAGCCGACGCGGGTGCTGGCGCTGTGGTCGCCCGACTGGCCGGTCACGGCGGCGGCCCGGGCGGCGCACGTCCCGGCGCACCAGCCGGCCGCGGTGTTCGTGGCGAACCGGGTGCTGGCCTGCTCGGCGGTGGCCAGGGCGCAGGGCGTGCGGCGGGGCCTGCGCCGCCGCGAGGCCCAGGCCCGCTGCCCCGACCTGGCCGTCCTCGCCCCCGACCCGGACCGCGACGCCCGGGCCTTCGAGCCGGTGGTGGTGGCGATCGAGGAGCTGGCGCCGGGGGTGGAGGTGGTGCGGCCGGGGTTGGTGGCGCTGCCGGCCAGGGGGCCGGCCGGCTACTTCGGCGGCGAGCTGGCGGCGGCCGAGCGGCTGGTCGACCAGGTCGCCGCGCGCACCGGGGTGGAGTGCCAGGTCGGGCTGGCCGACGGGCTGTTCGCGGCGGTGCTGGCGGCGCGCCGCGGGGTGGTCGTGGCGCCCGGCGACACTCCGGCCTTCCTGGCCCCGCTGGAGGTCGGCGAGCTCGACCGCGAGCCCGACGTCGACCGCTCCGAGCTGGTGGGCCTGCTGCACCGGCTGGGCCTGCGCAGCCTGGGGGCGTTCGGCGCGCTGGCGGCGAGCGATGTCGCGTCCCGGTTCGGCGCCGACGCCGTGCTCGCCCACCGGCTCGCCCGGGGGCTCGACCCGCGGCCCCCCGTCCGCCGCCACCCGCCCGAGGAGCTGACCGTCGAGCTGGAGCTCGACCCGCCGGTCGACCGGGTCGACGCGGCCGCGTTCGCCGCCCGCGGGCTCGCCGAGCGGCTGCACCGCACGCTGGCCGGGCACGGCCTGTCCTGCACCCGGCTCGGGGTCGCCGCCCGCACGGTGGGCGGGGAGCAGCTGCTGCGGGTGTGGCGCTGCGCCGAGCCGCTCACCCCCGCCGGCACGGTCGACCGGGTGCGCTGGCAGCTCGACTCCTGGCTCACCCGCGGCGGCTCGGGCGCGGTCGACCGGATGTGGCTGGTCCCGGAGGAGACGGTCACCGCGGGGGCGCTGCAGCTCGGGCTGTGGGGTGAGGTCGGTGAGGCCGACGAGCGCGCGAGCCGGGCGCTGGTGCGGGTGCAGGCGCTGCTGGGGCCCGAGTCGGTGGTCACCGCGGTCCTGGTGGGCGGGCGCGACCCCGGCGAGCGGGTCCGGCTGGTGCCCTGGGGCGACACCCGCGACGGCGCGGGCGCCGCGGCCGCCGGGGTCACCGGGGTCGACGTGGCGCCGCCCGCACCGGAGACCGGCCCGGCGGTGCTCGACGAGCCGCCCGAGCTGTGGGCCGTCCCGGAGGGCGCGCCGGACCCGCTGCCCGCGGCTCCCCCGGCCGGGACAGTCCCGGACGTGTTCGCGCCCCGGGTCGCCGCCGACCGCGCCCCCGCCGGTTGGCCGGCCGACGTGGTCCGGGAGACCGGTCGCGTCCCGGCCACCGCCCCGCTCGAGGGCGGCGCCGCGCCCCCGGCCCGGCCCACCAACCGCAGGCGCCGCCCGCCTGCCCGCCGGTCCACCCCCCGCGCGCCCCTGCGCGAGCCCCCGCCGCCCTGGCCAGGGCGCCTGCCCGCCCCCGCCCCGGCCACCGTGCTGCCGGAGCCGGCGCCGATCGGCGTCCTCGACGGCGACGGCCGCCCGGTCCGGCTGGCCGAGCCCGACCGGCTGTCCGCGTCGCCCGCCCGCCTGGTGCTCGGCGCACCGCACGGCGAGTGGGCGGTGCTGGGGTGGGCGGGCCCGTGGCCCGTGCAGCAGCGCTGGTGGGCGGGCGGGGCCGGCCCCACCGGCCGCGTGCAGGTGCTCTGCGACGGCGGCGCCGCCTACCTGCTGGCCGTGCGCGACGACCGGTGGTGGCTCACCGCCGTCTACGACTAGCGTTCGAGTGGCACATGAGCGGGATCTCCCGCCGGTTCAGGCCCGCTGGTGTGCCACTCGACCGCAGTCGATCACCGTGGAGCGGGATCCCGGTCCCGCCTCCACCAGCGGAAGGCGATCACGGGTCGCCGAGCACGCGCCGGACGGAGTCGCCGGGCACGATCCGCAGCCCGGCGTCGTGGTCGGCGCAGATCAGCAGGACCCGCAGCAGCTCGTCGCGCAGCCCCGGGTCGCACACGCCCGCCTCCCGCATGTCCAGCACGACGGCCTCGGTGCCCGCGCTGCGGGGCAGCGCGAGGTGTTCGGCGATCGTGCGGCGGAGGGCGTCGAGGTCGGCGGCCGGCAGGTCCCCTGTCACCCGCACGGCGCCGCGGTTGTCCGAGTGCGTGACGGTCATGCCGACGACGTTGCCACGCCCGCGCCCGCCCGACCTCCGGGTCGTCCCGGACCCGACCCCGGGGCCGGTGGTCGGATCAGCGCTCGAACTCGACCTTGCCCTTGCTCATCTCGAACGTACCGTCGGGCCGAGCAGGGGGCGCCGCTCGGAGAACGACTTGCCGTAGGTCTCCACCTGCGACACGTGCAGCCCGGCCGGGACCATGTCGGCGTCGCCGGAGCCTTGCCGTCGGCGCCGAGGACGAGCGCGGTCAGGTCGACCGGGCCGGTGACCGAGACCGTCAGCGACCCGCCGACGAGGGGGGCGTTCTGGCCGGGAGCGAGCTGCACCCGCCGGACATTACCGACCGATACCGCCGTCCCCGTACAGTTCGATGCACGACGAGTGCCGGGTGCGGTCTGCCATCGTCGCGGACCGCACCCGGCTCCCGCCCCCGGGTCAGGCCACCGGGGGCGGGGGCTCCGCGGCTCCGGTCATGATCGCCACCGCCTCGGACATCGAGTGCGACCGCGGGGTGATCACCGTGGCCCGCCTGCCCAGCCGCTGGATGTGGATCCGATCGGCGATCTCGAACACGTGCGGCATGTTGTGGCTGATCAGGATGACCGGCAGGCCGCGGTCACGGACGTCGCGGATGAGCTGCAGCACCCGGTTGCCCTCCTTGACCCCGAGCGCGGCCGTCGGCTCGTCGAGGATCACCACCTTGCTGCCGAACGCGGCCGCCCTCGCCACCGCGACGCCCTGGCGCTGCCCGCCGGACAAGCTCTCCACGGCCTGCCCGATGTTCTGCAGGGTGGCGATGCCCAGCTCGCTCATGTGCCGCTCGGCCTCGGACCGCATGTGCTTCTTGTCGAGCATTCGGAACACCGAGCCGAGGAGCCCGGGCTTGCGCTCCTCGCGGCCGAGGAACAGGTTGTCGGCGATGTCGAGACCGGGCGCGACGGCCAGCGACTGGTAGACGGTCTCGATGCCGGCCAGCCGGGCGTCCATCGGGCTGCGGAACTGCACCCGCCTGCCGTCCAGCAGGATCTCCCCGCTGTCCGGGACGATCGCCCCGCACAGCGCCTTGATCAGGCTGGTCTTGCCCGCCCCGTTGTCGCCGATCACCGCCAGGATCTCGCCGGGGTAGAGCTCGAGGTCGCCGCTGGCGATCGCGGTGACCGGCCCGTACCGCTTGACCAGGCCCTTGGCCTGCAGGACCGGCTCGCGGACGGCGGTCGGCTGCGGGTCGGACTCCACGGACGACTGCGCGCTCATGCTGTGTCTCCCGGCGCCTTCGGCGCGGCCCCTTCGGGGAACGCTGTCGCGCTCATGCCCGTACCTTCCTGATCCACTGGTCGATGGCCACCGCCACCAGGACGAGCAGGCCGATCGCGAAGCCCTGCCAGACGACGTCGACCCCGCCCAGCTGCAGCCCGTTGCGGAACACGCCGACGATCAGTGCGCCGACCAGGGTGCCGAGCACCAGGCCGCGCCCGCCGAACAGGCTGGTCCCGCCCAGCACCACCGCGGTGATGGAGTCGAGGTTGTACTCGACGCCGACGTTCGGGCTGGCCGAGGCGAGCCTGCCCATCAGGATCCAGGCGCCGATCGCGTAGATCAGCCCGGCCACGGTGTAGACCGACAGCAGCACGCGGTCGGTGCGGATGCCGGCCAGCCGGGCGGCCTCGATGTCGTCGCCGGTGGCGTAGACGTGCTTGCCCCAGGCCGTGTTGCCCAGCGCGTAGAAGAACACCGCGAACAGCAGCAGCATGATGATCGACCCGTAGGTGATCCGGAAGCCGCCGACGCCGAAGGTGTCGCCGGTCCAGGTCATGATCGCGGGCATGTCCGCGCCGCGGACGGTCTCGCTGCGCGAGATCACCGAGTTCAGCGAGAAGAAGATGCTCAGCGTGCCGAGCGTGACGATGAACGGCGGCAGCTTGAGCCGGGTGACCAGCAGGCCGTTCAGCGCGCCCATCGCGATGCCGAGCACGAACCCGATCAGCAGGGCGAGCGCCCCGGGCACGCCGAGACCGGTGGCCATGTTGGCCATCAGGATCGAGGAGAACACCGCGATCGCGCCGACCGACAGGTCGATCCCGGCGGTGAGGATGATCAGGGTCTGGCCGAGCGCGAGCGTCGCGATCACGGTGACCTGGGCGAGCACCAGGCCGAGGTTCGCCGCGGACAGGAACCGGCCGCTGACGAGCGAGAACGCCAGCACCGCCAGCACCAGCACGGCCAGCGGCCCGAGGATCGGGTTGGCGTGCAGGACGTGCTGGACCCGTTCCAGCGGTGAGACCGTCCGCTGCTCGGCGAAGGAGCTCTTGGTCGCGGTGGTCACCCTCAGCCCCAGCACTTCTCGGCGCCGAAGGTGGTGTCCTCCGACGTCACGCCGGCCTGCGGCTGGTCGGTGATCAGGTTGACCCCGGTGTCGGTGAAGCCCTTGCCCGAGGTGGCCTCCGGCTTGCTGCCGTCCTTGGCGAACGCGGCCAGCGCCTCGACCCCCTTCGAGGCCATGTCCAGCGGGTACTGCTGGGAGGTGGCGCCGATCTGGCCGGCCTTGACCGCCTCCACGCCCGGGCAGCCGCCGTCGACCGAGACGATCGTGACGTCGCCCTCGCGGCCGGCGGCCTTGAGCGCCTCGTAGGCGCCGGCCGCCGCCGGCTCGTTGATCGTGTAGACGAGGTTGATCGTCGGGTCGGTCTGCAGCAGGTTCTCCATCGCCGTGCGCCCGCCCTCCTCGGCGCCGTCGGTGACGTCGTGGCCGACGATCCGCGGGTCGGACTCGTCGCCGATGACCGCGGGGTCTCCGACGTCGATGCCGAAGCCCTGCAGGAAGCCCTGGTCGCGCTGCACGTCGACGGAGACCTGGTTGGCGTTGAGGTCGAGCAGCGCGATGCGGGCCTCGGTGCCGGCGGCGTCGAACTTGGCCTTGGCCCACTGCCCGATGAGCAGCCCGGCCTGGAAGTTGTCGGTGGCGAAGGTGGCGTCCGCGGCGTCGGGCGGATCGGTCTGGGTGTCCAGCGCGATGACCAGCAGCCCGGCCTGGCGGGCCTTGTCCAGGGCGGGGACGATCGCCTTCGAGTCGCTCGGGGTGATCAGGAACCCGGCCGCGCCCGCCGAGATCAGCGTCTCGATGGCCTGCACCTGGGCCTCGTTGTCGCCGTCCTGCTTGCCGGCGAAGCTCTGCAGCTCGACGCCCTGGGCGTCGGCGGCCTGCTGGGCGCCCTCCTTCATCTTGACGAAGAACGGGTTGGTGTCGGTCTTGGTGATCAGGCCGACGACCGGCCTGTCACCGCCGCCGGTGCCGGCGTCCCCGCCGCAGGCGGTGAGCGCGAGTGCGGCCGCGAGGCCGGTGGCGAGCGCGCCCACCGTCCGGCGGGCCGTCCGTGCCTGGTTCATGAGCTGCGACCTTTCGTCTTCGTCGACAAGGGGCCGTGCGAGACAACGTTGTCACGAAACTGTGACCTCTTCACATCCGCTTCACAAGGGAGGAGTAGGGCACCGTTCATAACGACTTGGTGACAGGAAAGACGATCTTGACAACGCTGTCGGGCGTCCGACGTCGCCGGAGCAGGGGGAAGCCATGGAACGCGAACCACCGCCGAGCGCGCCGCGCCGGCCGACCATGCGCGACGTCGCCGCGCGCGCCGGGGTCAGCTTCAAGACGGTGTCCCGGGTGGTCAACGGGGAGCCCGGGGTGTCGGCCGCACTCGCCGAGCGGGTCCGCTCGGCCGTCGACGAGCTGGACTTCCGCCCGCACCCGGGGGCCAGGGTCCTGCGTCGCACCGACCGCCGCACGGCGTCGATCGCGCTGCTGCTGGAGGACGTGGCCAACCCGTTCTCGGCCGCGCTGGCCCGCGCGGTGGAGGACGAGGCCGTGCCCCGCGGGGTCGTCGTGTTCTCCGCCAGCCTCGACGAGGACCCCGGCCGCGAGCGCGAGTTCGTCCGCGAGTTCGGCGCCCGCCACGTCGACGGGCTGCTGCTCGCCCCGGCCGGCGCCGACCAGTCCTACCTGGCCGCCGAGCTGCGCGCGGGCACCGCTGTCGTCTGCGTCGACCGGCCGGCCCGCGGGCTGGAGGTCGACTCGGTGCTCACCACGAACACCCTGGGCGCCCGCGACGCCGTGCGGCACCTGGTCGCGGCCGGGCACCGGCGGATCGCCTTCCTGGGCGACCGGCCCTCCATCGACACCGCCCGGCGGCGGTTCCAGGGCTACCGCGACGGGCTGGGCGAGCCGGTCGACCCCCGGCTGGTGGTGCACGACCTGCGCGCCCCTGGCGACGCCGACGGCGCGGTGACGGCCCTGCTGACCGGGCCCGCCCCGCCGACGGCCCTGTTCACCGCGCAGAACCTGGTGACCATCGGGGCGGTGCGGGCGCTGCGCAGGCTGGGGCTCGAGCACGTCGTCGCCCTGGTCGGGTTCGACGACTTCCTGCTCGCCGACCTGCTCTCCCCGGGGGTGACGGTGGTGGCGCAGGACCCGGCGGCGATCGGGCGGATCGCGGCCGGGCTGCTGTTCGCCCGGATCGCCGGCGACCGCGGTCCCCCGCAGACCCGGCTGGTCCCCACCACGCTGGTCCGCCGCGGCTCCGGCGAGATCCCCCCTCGGGAGTGAGTTCCGCCGTGGAACTCGCTCCCGACCTCGTGAGCTGGCGTTGCCGTGGACGTGAAGGTCTAGCGTCGGTGGCGTGCGGATCGGCGAGCTGAGCGAGCGGGCGGGGGTGAGCACCCGGACCCTGCGCCACTACGAGGAGCTGGGCCTGCTGCCCGCCCGGCGGCGGGCCAACGGCTACCGCGAGTACGACGAGGCCGACCTGCGGCTGCTCGCCGAGATCCGCGACCTCGTCGAGCTCGGCTTCGCGCTGGAGGAGACCCGCCCCTTCCTCGACTGCCTGCGCGCCGGGCACCCCACGGGCACCAGCTGCGCGGACGCCCGCGCCGTGCAGCGGCGCAAGCTCGCCGAGGTCGACGACCTGATCGCCCGGCTGCGCACGGTCCGGGCCGAGCTGGCCGACCAGCTCGACACCCCCGTCCCGCGCTGCGACCTGACCTGCTGAGGAGTCCGCGATGACCACCACCGAGTCCCTGCTGTCCGTCACCGACGCCACGTTCGACGAGCTGGTGCTGCGCTCCGAGCTGCCGGTGCTGCTGGAGTTCACCGCGTCCTGGTGCCCGCCCTGCAGGATGATCGAGCCGGTGCTGTGCGAGCTGGCCGTCGAGCTGGCCGGGCGGGCCGTGGTCGCCCAGCTCGACGTGGACGAGAACCCGCGCACCGCCGCCGCGGCCGGCGTGCTCGGGATGCCGACGCTGAGCCTCTACCGCGACGGCGCGGCCGTCGCCCGGCTGACGGGGGCGCGGCCCAAGGCGGCGCTGCTGGCGGCCTTCGAGGGGTACCTGCCGCCCGCCTGACCGCACGTTCGAACTGATGTTCGAGTAGGCTGGCGGGGTGGGCTGGAGCAACCCGGACGTCCCGTGGAGCGAGTTGGAGGCGGCGCTCTCCGGTCGCGTCCCACACGGCACGGGCCCGCTCGACGGCGAACCCGACGGCGGCGACGGCCCCGCCTGGTCGCGCAAGCGCGCGCCCTACGCCCCGCCGCCCGCCCGCCGGGCCGACCCGGCCACCCGGGTCCCCTTCGCCGAGCTGCACTGCCACTCCAACTTCAGCTTCCTCGACGGGGCCAGCCACCCCGAGGAGCTGGTCGAGGCGGCCGCCGGGCTGGGGCTCGACGCGCTCGCCCTCACCGACCACGACGGCATGTACGGGGTCGTCCGGTTCGCCGAGGCCGCGGCCGCGCTGGATGTGCCCACCGCTTTCGGCTCCGAGCTCTCCCTGGGGCTGAGCGCCCCGCAGAACGGCGTCGCCGACCCCGAGGGCAGCCACCTGCTGCTGCTCGCCCGCGACCCCGAGGGCTACCGCGGGCTCTGCCGCACGATCAGCACCGCGCAGCTGGCCGGTCGGGAGAAGGGCCGCCCGGTCTACGACCTGGACGAGGTCGTCGCCGACACGGCGGGCCGGGTGCTGGTGCTCACCGGCTGCCGCAAGGGCGCGGTCCGCCGGGCCCTGCGCGCCGGCGGCCGCGACGCCGCCGCCACCGCCCTGCGCGGGCTCGTCGAGCGGTTCGGGGCCGACCACGTCGCCGTCGAGCTCACCCACCAGGGCCTGCCCACCGACACCGAGCGCAACGACGCGCTCGCCGCGCTCGCCCGCGACGCCGGCCTGCCCGTCGTCGCCTCCAGCGCCGCCCACTACGCCGCGCCGCACCGGTACCCGCTGTTCACGGCGCTGTCGGCGGTGCGGGCCCGGCGCAGCCTCGACGACGCCGACGGCTGGCTGCCCCCGGCGGGCACGGCGCACCTGCGCTCCGGCGCGGAGATGTCCGCCCGCTTCGACCAGCGCTACCCGGGGGCCGTGGCGATGGCCGCGGAGATCGGCCGCGCGTGCGCCTTCTCGATCGACCTGGTCGCCCCCGACCTGCCGCCGTTCCCGGTGCCCCCCGGCTACACCGAGGCCCGCTGGCTGCGCGAGCTGACCCGGCGGGGCGTGGCCCGCCGCTACGGCAGCCACGCCGAGTACCCGGCCGCGGTGGAGACCGTCGAGCGCGAGCTGGCGATCATCGAGCAGAAGAACTTCCCCGGCTACTTCCTGATCGTGCACGACATCGTCGAGTTCTGCCGCCAGGCCGACATCCTCTGCCAGGGCCGGGGCTCTGCGGCCAACTCCGCGGTCTGCTACGCGCTGGGCATCACCAACGTCGACGCGGTCAACATGGGCCTGCTGTTCGAGCGGTTCCTCTCGCCAGCCCGGGAGGGCTACCCCGACATCGACCTGGACATCGAGTCCGGCCGCCGCGAGGAGGTGATCCAGTACGTCTACCGCACCTACGGGCGCGGCTGCGCGGCCCAGGTCGCCAACGTGATCACCTATCGACCGCGGTCGGCCGTGCGCGACACGGCCAAGGCGCTCGGGTTCTCGCCCGGCCAGCAGGACGCCTGGAGCAAGCACATCGAGCGCTGGTCCGGCCTGGCCGACGGCCCCCTCCCGGAGAGCATCCCCGCGCAGGTCGTCGACCTCGCCGACGACCTGCTCGGCTTCCCCCGCCACCTGGGCGTCCACTCCGGCGGCATGGTCATCTGCGACCGCCCGGTCTCGGAGGTGGTGCCGGTCGAGTGGGCCCGCATGGACGGCCGCTCGGTCGTGCAGTGGGACAAGGACGACTGCGCCGCCGCCGGGCTGGTCAAGTTCGACCTGCTCGGGCTGGGCATGCTCACCGCACTGCACCTCATGATCGACCTGGTCGCCGAGCACCACGGGGAGCGGTTCGAGCTGCACCAGCTGCAACCCGTCGACGACGCCGTCTACGAGATGCTCCAGCGGGCCGACTCGGTCGGCGTGTTCCAGGTGGAGTCGCGCGCCCAGATGGCCACCCTGCCCCGGCTCAAGCCGCGCGAGTTCTACGACCTGGTCGTCGAGGTCGCGCTGATCCGCCCCGGCCCCATCCAGGGCGGCTCCGTGCACCCCTACATCCGCCGCCGCAACGGCCTGGAGGAGCCGACCTACGACCACCCGCTGCTGAAGAACGCGCTGGAGAAGACCCTGGGCGTGCCGCTGTTCCAGGAGCAGCTGATGCAGATCGCGGTCGACGTGGCCGGCTTCTCCGCGGGCGACGCCGACGAGCTGCGCCGGGCGATGGGGTCCAAGCGCTCCACCGAGAAGATGGAGAAGCTGCGCGAGCGGTTCTTCTCCGGGATGGCCGCCAACGGCATCTCCGGCGAGGTCGCCGAGGGCATCTTCGCCAAGATGCTCGCCTTCGCGAACTTCGGCTTCCCGGAGAGCCACGCGATCAGCTTCGCCTCGCTGGTCTACTACAGCGCCTGGTTCAAGCTGCACTACCCGGCGGCGTTCTGCGCGGCCCTGCTCAACTCCCAGCCGATGGGCTTCTACTCGCCGCAGTCGCTGGTCGCCGACGCCCGCCGGCACGGCGTGCTGGTCCGCGGCCCCGACGTCAACCTGGGGCGCGCCGACGCCGTCCTGCAGCCCGACCCGCGCAGCCACCGCGGGCAGGCCGTCCGGCTGGGGCTGGCCGAGGTGCGCCGCATCGGCCTCGACGTCGCCGAGAGGATCGACGCCGAGCGCGACCGCGCCGGCCCCTACGCCGACCTGGCCGACCTGGCCCGCCGCGTCCGGCTCACCGTCGCCCAGGCCGAGGCCCTGGCCACCGCGGGTGCCTTCGGCTGCTTCGGCGTCGACCGCCGCTCCGCGCTGTGGGCGGCGGGGGTGGTCGCCGCCGTCCGCTCCGACCAGCTCCCCGGCACCGCCGTCGGCCTCGAGGCGCCGCCCCTGCCCGGCCTCACCCCCGCCGAGACCACCGTCGCCGACGTCTGGGCCACCGGCGTCTCCCCCGACAGCCACCCCGTGCAGCACCTGCGCGACCGCCTCGACGCCCTGGGCGCCGTCCGCATCGACCGCCTCGCCGCCGTCGGCCGCGACCTGCGCCCCGGCGACCCGGAGCAGATCCCGCCCCGCGTCCTGGTCGGCGGCCTGGTCACGCACCGCCAGCGCCCCGCCACCGCCGCCGGGGTCACCTTCATCAACCTGGAGGACGAGAGCGGCATGCTCAACGTCACCTGCTCGGAGGGCCTGTGGGCCCGCTACCGCACGGTCGCGGTCGGCAGCACGGCCCTGCTGGTGCGCGGCCGGCTGGAGCGCAGCCCCGAGGGCGTGCTCAACCTGGTCGCCGACCGGTTGCAGAAGCTCCCGCTGGCGGTCCCGGTGAAGTCCCGCGACTTCCGGTAGAGACCCCACCGCCCGGTGAGCGGCGCTCTCGCCGGGCGGGCCCGGGGCGGTGCGCCGCCCGCTCGGCGTGGGAGCGCCCCGTGACCCGGGGCGAGCCGGGCGAGCGGCGTTCTCGCCGGTCTCCTCGTGGCCAGCCGCGAGCCGGTGTCCTCGCAGAGGTGGCGGTGTCCTCGCAGCGCGCCGGCGGGCTGCGAGGACGCCGCCAGCGCTGCGAGGAGCCCCCGAGCCCGGGGGAGGGCGAGGGGAGGGCGGGGAGGGCGAGGGGAGGGCGGGGGAGAGCACCTATGGGGGCGCCGCCACCACCAAACCCGACTCGTACGCCACGATCACCAACTGCGCCCGGTCCCGCGCGCCGAGCTTGTCCAGCAGGTGGCCGATGTGGGTCTTCACCGTCGCCGGGCTCACCCGCAGGTGCTCGGCGATCTCGGTGTTGGACAGCCCGCGGGCGATCAGGACGAGGACCTCGCGCTCCCGGGCCGTCACGCCGTCGAGCGCGCGGGGGAGCGGGCGGCCGGGGGCGGGGCGGGTGCTGAACTCGGCGACCAGCCTGCGGGTCACCGACGGCGCCAGCAGCGCGTCGCCCGCCGCGACGACGGCGATGCCGGCCAGCAGCCGGGCCGGTGGGGTGTCCTTGAGCAGGAAGCCGCTCGCCCCGGCGCGCAGGGCGGCGTGGACGTAGGCGTCGAGGTCGAAGGTGGTCAGCACCAGCACCCGGACGCCCGCGGTCGCGGGGTCGGCGCAGATGCGGCGGGTGGCCTCGATGCCGTCCAGGTCGGGCATGCGGATGTCCATCAGCACGACGTCGGGACGGTGCCGGGTGGCGAGGTCGACGGCCTCGGTGCCGGTGGCGGCCTCGCCGACGACGCGGAAGCCCGGTTCGGTGTCGACGAGCACGCGCAGGCTGCCGCGCAGCAGGGCCTGGTCGTCGGCGACGAGGACGGTGGTCGGGTCGGTCATCGGCGGCTCCCGGCCAGCGGGAGCTCGGCGCGCACGGCGAAGCCGCCGCCGGGCTCGGGGCCGGCGTGGAAGGCGCCGCCGTAGACGGCGACGCGCTCCCGCATCCCGATCAGGCCGTGGCCGGGCACGGGTGGCGCGGCGGTCGCGGGCCCGGTGTCGGTGACCGCGATCCGCACGCGGTCGGCCTCGACCCGGACCTCGATCCGGCAGCGGACGGGCCCGGCGTGCTTGATCACGTTGGTGAGCGCCTCCTGGACGATCCGGTAGGCCGACAGGTCGACGCCATCGGGGAGGGCCGTGGCGCGGGGCAGGTCGAGCTCGACCCGGACACCGGCCCGCTCGGCCTGGGTGGCCAGCGCGGGCAGGGCGGCGAGCCCGGGGGTGGGGCCCAGCTCGGCGGGGGCGTCGTCCTCGCGGCGGAGCACCCCCAGCAGGTGGCGCAGCTCGGTGAGGACCTCGCGGCTGGCGCCCTCGATCACCCGCAGCGCGTCGGCGGCCTCCTGCGGGCGGGCGGCCAGCACGTGGTTGGCCACGCCCGCCTTCACCGCGATGACGCTGATGCTGTGCGCGACCACGTCGTGCAGCTCGCGGGCGATGTGCAGGCGCTCGGCGGTCACCGCCCGCTCGGCGAGGCGCTGGGCGGCCTGCGCGGCCAGTAGCCCGCGCTCGCGGACCACCCGGCCGACCACCCACGCCGCCCCGACCACGACCGGCCCGATCAGCACCGCGTCGATCCAGGACGAGGTGGGCGCCTGTGTCCCCGCCAGCAGGGGGACGGCGCCCAGCACCGCCAGGTAGCCGTGGCCCCGCGTCCAGCGCCGGGCCGGGCGGGAGACGGCGACCGCGTAGGCGGCGTAGGCCGCGGCCAGGAAGGGGAGGCGCCCCATCCCGACGGCGACCGACCCCACCGCGGCCAGCGCCACCACGGCGAACACCGCGCGCGGCCACCGCCGCCGCACGGCCAGCGGCAGCGTGAGCGCCACCGGCAGCGCGGGAGCGAGCCACGCCGGGCCGGTGCCCGGCGGCGCGGCCGCCGACAGCGCCACCAGCAGCCCGACGGCGACCGCGGCGTCGAGCACGACGGGCAGTCGGTCGGCGTCCCACCGCGCGACGGGCGCGGCCCGGGTGTCGGGGTCGCGCACCGCGTGCGGAGCGCCGGCAGCGGCCACCGACCGAGCGTATCCGCGCGCGCCGCGCCGGCCGTCCGACCGGGGTCTGTCATACCCCGGTCGGAGCCCTGAGCGACCGTGCGACCAGGGGTGGAGGGTTGATTTCTGGCTCCGGTCCGATGTGCCGCGGGCCGCGGATCGGGAGCCTGGTCGGGACCCGGCCCCGACCCTGGAGAGCCATGCACCTGCCCCGAAGAGCGGTCGTCGTCGTGCTGGCGGCCGTGCTGGCCGTCATCGCGACGATCACCGTGAGCACGACCGTGGCGAGCGCCGACGCCCCCGCGCTGACCTGGGGCCCGTGCCCCGACGGCCCGGGCGCGGTCGGCATGGAGTGCGCCACCCTCGACGTGCCCGTCGACCCGGCCGATCCCGACGGCCGCACCATCACCCTCGCACTGGGCCGGCTGCCGGCCACCGGCACCGCCGAGGGGTCGGTGCTGGTCAACTTCGGCGGTCCGGGAGCCCCCGGCATCCCGATGCTGCGCGACCAGGCCGCCGAGTCCTTCGCCGCGCTGCGCGCCCGGATGGACGTCGTCACCTGGGACACCCGCGGCTACGGCGGGCTGTTCGGCGGTCGCAGCACCGGGCTGGACTGCGACTTCCGGTCCCTGGCCCGGCCCACGCCGCCGTTCCCGGCCGACCAGGCGGCGTTCGACGCGATCACGGAGGCGAACCGGGCGGTCGCGCAGGCCTGCCGCGACACCGACCCGGTGCTGTTCGACCACATGGACTCGGCGTCGCACGCCCACGACATGGAGGCGATCCGGCGCGCGCTCGGCCAGGAGCGCCTGACGTTCTACGGCGCGTCCTACGGCGGCATGTTCGCCCAGGCCTACGCGCGGCTCTTCCCCGACCGCGTGCGGGCGATGGTCCTCGACGGGACGGCCAACCACTCCACCGCCGACTGGGACGCCGAGGTGGACGAGCAGGCCCGCGACGGCGAGGAGGTCTTCGACCGGTTCGTCGCCTGGTGCGCCGCCGAGCCCGCCTGCGCGCTGCACGGCACCGACGTGCGTGCGCGCTGGCTCGCCGTCGTCGCGGCGGCCGACCGCGAGCCGCTGCCGGTGCCCGGCACCGACATCCGCTACACCGGCCGCGACCTGCAGGGCCTGCTGCGCTTCACGTTCCTGGCCGGCCCGCCGGAGTGGCCGGCGATGGCCGCGGCCGTCGTCACCGCCGAGGGCGGCGACGGGTCGGGGTTCGTGCCGGAGCGGGGCAACCCGTACCCGGTCGTGAGCACGGTGGGGCTGACCGAGTGCCAGGAGATCCCCGGCTACGACGACCACCGCGACATGGTCGGGACGGTCGAACGGGTACGCGCGGTGGGGCCGGCGCTGGGCGTGTCCATGCCGATCGTCGCGCACGTCCTGACCTGCGCGGGATGGCCCGCGCCGCTGGCCAACCCGCCGGCCCCGCTGCCCGACGGGCTGCCCCCGCTGCTCGGGCTGGGCACCTGGACCGACTTCCCGGGCACCGAGCGGGCCGTCCGGCAGGTCCCGGGCAGCGTCGCCGTCCGCCACGACGGCCCCGGCCACGTGCTCTACCGGACGGGCAACGCCTGCGCCATCGAGGTCGCCGACCGCTACCTGACCGACCTGGAGCTGCCCGAACCCGGCACCACCTGCTGACTCAGGCGCCCGGCTCCACCAGACCGTGCTCGTAGGCGAACACCACCGCCTGGACCCGGTCGCGCAGGTCGAGCTTCATCAGCACCCGCGCGACGTGGGTCTTCACCGTGGCCTCGCCGACCACCAGCTCCGCGGCGATCTCGGCGTTGGACAGCCCGCGGGCCAGCATCCGCAGCACCTCGTGCTCGCGGTCGGTGAGCCGGTCGAGGGCCGGCGGGCGCGGGCGGCGGCCCGGCTCGGGCAGCGTGCTGAACGCGCTGATCACCCGCCGGGTGACCAGCGGGTCGAGCAGGGCGCCGCCGTCGGCGGCCACCCGGATCGCGTCGACCAGGCGCTCCGGCGGGGCCACCTTGAGCAGGAAGCCGCTCGCGCCCAGCCGGAGCGCGGCGTGCACGTTGGCGTCGTCGTCGAAGGTCGTCAGCACGACGACCCGGACCGCGGGGTGGCCCTCCAGGATGCGCCGGGTCGCGGCCAGGCCGTCCAGGCCCGGCATGCGCACGTCCATCAGCACGACGTCGGGGTGCAGCGCGGCGGTGGCCGCCACGGCGGCGGCCCCGTCGCCCGCCTCGCCGACGACGACGATGTCGGGCTCGGTCTCCAGCACCAGCCGCAGCCCGGCCCGGATCATGATCTCGTCGTCGGCGAGCAGGACGCGGATCGCGCGCCCGCTCACGGCGGCGCCGGGAGCCGGGCGCGCACCGCCCAGCCCCCGCCCGGGGCCGCCCCGGTCTCCAGCTCGCCGCCGTACATGCCGACGCGCTCGCGCATCCCGGCGAGACCGTGGCCTGCCGGTTCGCCGGGGCCGCCCGCGCCGTCGTCGACGACCGACACGGTCAGCTCGGCGGGGTCGTAGCGCACGACGACGCGCGCCCGCGCCGGCCCGGCGTGCTTGAGCGCGTTCGTCAGGCCCTCCTGGACGATCCGGTAGGCGGCCAGGTCGAGCCCGCCGGGCAGCGGGCGCGGCTCGCCCTCGACCCGCAGGTCGACCGGCAGCCCGGCCGACCGGATGCGCTCGGCCAGCTGCCCGACGTGCTCCAGCCGGGGCGGCGGCGCCAGCCCGGACTCCCCATCGGGTTCGGCGGCGAGCGCGCGCAGCACCCCGACCACCCGGTGCAGCTCGGCCACCGCCTCCCGGCCGAGGTCCTCCACCCCGCGCAGCATCCCGGCCTCGCGGTCGTGCCCGCCGCCGGCGTCCAGCAGCCGGCGCACGCCGCCGACCTGCAGGGTCATCACGCTGACGATGTGGGCCACGGCGTCGTGCAGCTCGCGGGCGATCCGCCCGCGCTCGACGCGCACCGCCTCGTCCGCCCGCGCCTCGCGCTCCAGCGCCAGCTGGGCGGCGACGGCGGCCAGCTCGGCGCTGCGCTCCTGCTCGCGGCGCACCAGCCGGCCGATGCCCCACGCCGAGCCGGTGCCCAGCAGCATCGCCATCACGTCCCACGGGCGGTCGCCGAGCAGGCTCAGGGCGCCGAAGAGCGCGAACGTGCCCGTCGCCGCCGCCGCACCCACGGCGGGCGCGCACCGCTGGGCGACGCTGCTCAGCGCGACCAGCAGGCCGAGCGCCATCGACGCGGTCAGCCCGACGCCGTCGCCGGGCAGCTCCGAGGCCGCCAGCACCAGCAGCGCCACCCCGAACGCCACGAGCGGCACCCGCGTGCGCAGCAGCAGCGCACCCGCGGCGATCACGATCACGCCCGCGGCGACCAGCGGGTCGGAGTCGGGCAGCGCGCCGAGCGCCAGCTCGGCGAGGCCCCCGGCGCCGAGCGCGCCCGCGATGGCCGCGTCGAGGCGGGTGGGGGCGCGCACAGCGGCTGACGCTAGCCGAGCCGGCGCCCGCCGGAGTCCCCCTCGCGGTGGATCCGCGTCCACCGCGCGGCGGACGCCGGGATCACGATCGCGGGCGACGACCGGAACGGGGTCGCGCGGCCAGGCTGTCCCGGCCCGCCGAGCCGCGGCGGGCGGGGGAGGAGACAGGCGATGAACAGCGCGATGGTCCGGGCGGGTGGGGCGGCGGTCGCCGCGGGCGGGGTCGTGTGGGGTGCGGTCGGCCTGCTGGCGCCGCCGGACGGGGACGCGGTGAGCGCCACCGACGTGTGGTCCAGCGGGGTGTACCTGCTCGGCGTGATCGCGCTCGTCGCGGTGGTGGGCGGGACCGGAGCAGCCGGGCGCGGCCGGTGGGGGCGCTGGTCGGTCGCGGTGGAGCTGGTCCTGCTGGGGCTGGCCGCGCTGTCCACGCTGATCGCGCTGGCGCGGGGGCAGTACGAGCTGTCCGGGGCGCTGCTGGCGCTGGACATGGCCTGGCCGCTGAGCCAGCTGGGGATGATCGCGGTCGGGATCACCGTCGTGGCCGCGCGCGTGTGGCCGGCCCGCACGAGCTGGCTGCTCCTGGCCACCGCGCTGTGGCTGCCGGTCGGTTTCGTGGCGCCGGAGGCGGTCACCTCGGTGTACCTGGTCGTCGTCCCGCTGCTGCTGGGGCTCTCGGTCGCGCTCGACGTGCCGGCCCGCGCCGGCCGGTCGGCGCCGCGGCCGGCACCGGTGGTCCGGGGCTGAGGATCGGGGTCAGCGGTCCGACGGCGGGCGCGCGGGCCCGAGCAGCCGCAGCACGCTCGTCCGCAGCGCCGCCGACGCCGCGGCCGCGGTCGACCGGCCGGTGCCCACCTCGGCGCCGGCCGCGTGCCCGAGCGCGATCACGGCGGCGACCAGCCAGTCCAGGGGGAGGTCGCGGTCGAACTCGCCGCCGTCGCGCCCGCGGCGCAGGACCCGCTCGAAGCGCGCCCGGATGGGCTCGTGCCGGGCGTGGTCCTGCGCCGGATCGGGCGCGGCCACCGACTCGTGCAGCAGCAGCGGGTAGCGCTCCAGCAGCCGCCAGGTCGCGTCCAGCAGCGCCAGCAGGGCCCCGGTCGCCGAGGGGGCGTCGCGCTCGGCGGCATCCAGCTCGTCCAGCACGTCGGTGGTGATCCGGTCCAGCACCGCGGCGAGCAGCGCGTCGCGGGTGGGGAAGTGCGCGTAGACGGTCTGGCGCGTCACGCCGGCGGCCGCGGCGACCTGCTCGATCCCGGCCTCGGGGGTGCGGCCGAGCACGCGGGTGGCCGCGTCCAGCACGGCGGCGGCGTGCCGGCGGGCGTCCGCGCGGCGGCGGCGGGCGGGCGGGATCTCGGACATGCTTGTCAAGCTTAGCCGGCGGCCTTATCTTTGACATCGCTGTCAAAGAAGGGGGTCCGCATGCCCACCGCTCCCGTCCCCGCCGACGACTTCGCCGGCTACCTCCGCGGGTACACCGCGGAGATGACCTCCGGCGACGAGGACCCGGCCGCGGTCGTCGACCGGTACCACGCGCCCGACATCCAGTGGGTGTCCGACGGCAACGCGCTCGACCGCGACCGGCTCGTCGCCCACGTCCGGCCGGCCCGCCACAACGCCCGCTCGGTGCGGGTGGAGGTGCACGACGTCGTCGTCTCCGGCGACCGCGTCGCCGCCCGCTACACCCTGCGCGCCACCCTCCGGAAGGGGCGCGAGCTGACGATGGACGCGCACCTGTTCGGGACCCTCGCCCCCGACGGGCGGCTGCGCCGGGTCGACCAGATCACCCGGACGCTGCCGGGCTGAGCGGCCGCAGCCGGTGCCCCGCCGTGCGACACCCGTCGCGGGGAGCCCCGGCGGCGGTGCGCACCCCGACCACGGAACCCGGCCGGTCCGGGCGGGCGACCCGTTCTGGGAGGATGGCGCCGTGACGGCGACGGTGATGGACGGCAAGGCCACCCTCCAGGAGATCCTCGGCGAGATCGCGGGGCGCGTCGAGAAGCTCAAGGCCGCCGGGGTCACCCCGGGTCTGGGCACCGTGCTCGTCGGCGACGACCCGGGCTCGCACTCCTACGTCCGGGGCAAGCACCGCGACTGCGCCAAGGTCGGCATCACCTCGCTGCAGCGCGAGCTGCCCGCCACCGCCACCCAGGCCGACGTCGAGGCCGTCATCGACGAGCTGAACGCCGACCCGGCCTGCACCGGCTACATCGTGCAGCTGCCGCTGCCCGCCGGGCTGGACGCCGGGGCCGCGCTGGAGCGCATCGACCCGGCCAAGGACGCCGACGGCCTGCACCCGGTGAGCCTGGGCCGGCTGGTGCTGGGCGAGCCCGGCCCGCTGCCGTGCACCCCGCGCGGCATCGTCGAGCTGTGCCGGCGCTACGACGTCGAGCTCAACGGGGCCCACGTGGTGGTGGTCGGGCGCGGCATCACCGTGGGCAGGCCGCTGGGCCTGCTGCTCACCCGGCGCTCGGAGAACGCCACCGTCACCCTGTGCCACACCGGCACGCGCGACCTGGCCGCCGAGGTGCGCCGCGCCGACGTGGTGGTGGCCGCGGCGGGCAACCGGGGGCTCATCACCGCCGACATGATCAAGCCGGGGGCGGCGGTGCTCGACGTCGGCGTCACCCGCACCGACGAGGGCCTGCGCGGCGACGTGGCCCCCGAGGCCGCCGAGGTGGCCGGGCTGATCGCCCCCATGCCCGGCGGCGTCGGCCCGATGACCAGGGCCATGCTGCTCACCAACGTGGTCGAGGCCGCGGAGCGGACCGCGGCGGGGCTGTGACCGTGCCCGGTCTGCGCTCCCGGCTGCCGGTGCACGCCCCGCTGGCGCTGGTGTTCACCGTCGTCGCGGTGGGGATGGTCCGGGTGCTCACCCAGCACTGGCGGGAGGGCGCGGCGCTGCTCGGCGGCGCGCTGCTGCTCGCCGCGCTGCTGCGGATCGTGCTGCCCACCGACCGCGTCGGCCTGCTGGCCATCCGCAGCCGCCCCGTCGACGTGCTGGTCTACTCGGCGTTCGGCGGGGCGATGCTGGTGCTGGCGCTGACGATCGTGCGGGCGTCGTCGGACCTGACGTACTGACGCACCGACACCCGGCGGGGCATGATCAGCGCCATGACGGACCGTGCCGCCACGATCGTGGACACCCTGGTTGCGGCGTTCTCCGACCTGATGGCCGCCGATCCCGCGGCGTTCCGCACCAAGTTCCGCAAGATGGCGGCCGACCCGTTCGCCTTCTACCGGGGCAGCGCCTGCCTGTTCTACGCCGACGTCGCCGACCGCGACGACCCGTGGGTCGACGAGCGCACCAGCCGCGTGTGGATCCAGGGCGACCTGCACGCCGAGAACTTCGGCACCTACATGGACGGCGACGGCGCCCTCATCTTCGACGTCAACGACTTCGACGAGGCCTACGTCGGGCACTACACCTGGGACGTCAACCGGTTCGCGGCCAGCCTCGCCCTGATGGCCTGGAGCAAGGCCATCTCCGACGACGACATCACCGCGCTCGTCCGCCGGTACGTGGGCGCCTACGTCGCCCAGATCCGCCGCTTCGTCGAGCGCGACGACGACCGCAGCTTCTCGCTGCGGCTGGGCTCCACCGACGGGCCCGTGCACCAGGTGCTGCAGCTGGCCCGGCTGCGCACCCGCGTCGGCCTGCTCGACGCCATCACCGAGACCGAGGGCTTCGACCGCCGCCTGCGCGGCGTCCCCGGCCTGCGCAGGCTCGAGGACGGCGAGCGGACCGCCGTGCTCGACGCGTTCGAGCGCTACCTGGAGTCGATCCCGGAGCAGAAGCGCTACCGCGGCGTCGCCTACGCGGTGAAGGACGTGGCCGGCCGCTCCGGGTTCGGCATCGGCAGCGCCGGGCTGCCCGCGTACACCGTGCTGATCGAGGGCTACAACGAGGCGCTCGACAACGACGTCGTGCTGTCGATGAAGCAGGGCAACGTGGCCGCGCCCTCGCGCGTGGTCACCGACCCCGCCATCGCCGGCGCGTTCCACCACCACGGGCACCGCACCGCCGTGTCCCAGCGCGCCCTGCAGGCCCACGCCGACCGGCTGCTCGGCTGGACCGACCTGGACGGCGTCGGCTTCGTGGTCAGCGAGGTCTCGCCCTACGAGGCCGACCTGGACTGGTCGGAGCTGACCGAGCCGGCGGAGATCGGCCCGGTCGTGGACTACCTGGGCAAGGCCACCGCGAAGGCGCACAGCGTCGCCGACTCCGAGGCCGACCACTCGCTCGTGCCGTTCCAGAGCGAGGACGCGATCGCCGCCTCGATCGGCGGGCGGGACGCGGAGTTCACCGACTGGGTGGTCGAGTTCGCGCACACCTACGCGAGCCAGGTCCGCGCCGACCACGCCCTGTTCGTCGACGCCTTCCGCAGCGGCGCGATCCCCGGCGTCTCCTCCTCCACCCACCTCTGACGCCGCCCACCCCCCGGCTCCCGCCCCCGCCGCCGCCCGCCCCCGCCCCCGCCCGGATGTCAGGAAAGCCACCATCAGGACACCAGACGTCCTGATGGTGGCTTTCCTGACACGGCGGGGCGGGGGCGGGAGCCGGGGCCGGGCGCGGGGAGGGCGTCAGGTGGTGCGGGTGGCGTAGAGGGTGCGGATGACGTCCTCGATGGAGGGCTCGACCACCGTCACGTCCCGCAGGTCGACGCGCGCGGCGACCGCGGCGATCAGGGCCGCGGCCGTGGTGTCGGCGGGGGAGAAGGCGAGGCGCTGGCGCAGGCCGTCGGCCTCCACCGCGACGCCCCGCACCCCGGGCAGCCCGGTCAGCGCCGGGGTGGGCGCGGTCAGCTCGACCACCAGTTCGCGGGCCCCGCCGAACGTCGTGCGCAGGACGGCGAGCGAGTCGTCGGCGACCACGGTGCCGTGGTCGATCACCACGACCCGCCGGCACAGGCGCTCGACGTCGGCCAGGTCGTGCGTCGTGAGCAGCACCGTGACCTCGCCCGCGGCGTTGACCTCCTGCAGGAACAGCCGCAGCCGCTCCTTGCTGACCAGGTCGAGCCCGACCGTCGGCTCGTCGAGGACGAGCAGGTCGGGGGCGTGCAGCAGGGCCGCGGTGACCTCGCCGCGCATCCGCTGGCCCAGCGAGAGCTGGCGCACCGGCACGTCCAGGAACTCGGCCAGCCCGAGCACGTCGACGCAGCGGTCGAGCCGCTCGCGGTGCACGGCGGGCTCGACCCGGTGGATGGCCCGCAGCAGCGCGAAGCTCTCCCGCAGCGGCAGGTCCCACCACAGCTGGCTGCGCTGCCCGAACACCACGCCGATGCGTCGGGCCAGCTCGCGGCGGCTGCGCACCGGGTCCAGGTCGCAGACGCGCAACGTTCCCGCGGTCGGTACCAGGATGCCGGTCAGCATCTTGATCGTCGTCGACTTCCCGGCGCCGTTGGGTCCGAGGAACCCGACGGCCTCCCCGTGCGCCACGGTCAGGTCGATCCCGTCGACCGCGACGACGGTGCGGCGACGGCCGATGCGCCCGATCCGGAACTCCCGGCGCAGCCCGTGCGTCTCGACGATCATGATCCGGCTCCCTGGTAGCGGCGGACGGCGGTCCGCCAGACGAGTGCGGCGACGGCGACCGCGACGACGGCGACGAGCGGTGAGGCGTAGCGCAGGGCGTGCGGCAGGCCCAGCGGGTCGGGGCGGTCGAGCAGGGCCAGCGCCGGGAAGTAGGCGACGAACGCCGAGGGCACCGCGAAGCAGAACACCCGGCGCAGCCACGGGCCGAACACCGTGACGGGGTAGGAGGTGGTCAGCGACGAGCCGTAGGTGAAGGCGTTGGCGACCTCCTTGCCGTCGACGACCCAGAACGAGACGGCGCAGGTCGCCACCCAGATCGCGCTGATCAGCACCGTCCCGACCAGCGGTGTGACCACGAGCAGCGCCAGGTTGAGCGGGGTCGGTTCGATGCCCGCGCCGGTGATCACCGCGACCAGCACCACCAGCCCCACGGCGACCCGACCCAGCCGGCGCAGCTGCAGGTCGCTGGTCGCGAGCTGGGTCAGCGTCCCGAGCGGGCGGGCCAGCAGCACGTCGAACTCGCCGGTGCGGATCCAGCGGGGCAGGTCGTCGAGCTGGCCGACGGCGAGGTCGGCGAGGCCGAACGCGATCCCGGCCAGCCCGTACATCAGCAGCACCTCCTCGCGGTCGAAACCGCCGAGCGACCGCACCCGGCCGAACACCACGAGGATCACCACGAGCTCCAGCGCCTGCCCGATCGCCTGGGCGAGGCAGTCGAGCGCGAACGACGTCGGGTACGCCAGCTGGCTGCGCACCCGGGACGCGACGATCCGCCGGTAGACCCCCTCAGCCACCCTGCACCACCAGCTTGCGGGTGGCCCTGGCCAGCACCAGCCGGCCGAGCGCGAGCAGCGCCACCGCCCACAGCAGCTGGTGGGCGAGCAGCGCCGCCAGCCCGTCGCGCTCGGTGAACACGTCGATCGGGGTCTGCAGGATCGCCGGGAACGGGGTGGCGTAGAGCAGCCCGCGCAGCGCGTCGGGGAAGAACGCCAGCGGCACGGTCAGCCCGGCGAGCACCCCGCCGAGCCCGTTGTAGACCGAGCGCACGCCCCGGGAGTCGAGCAGCCAGAACGTCGACAGGTCGAGCAGGAACCGCAGCGCGAAGCTGACCACCACCGCCAGCACCGTCGAGGCGGTGAACAGCAGGATCGTCGGGACCGGGTCGGTCGGCCAGCGGAACGGCAGCACCAGCGCCCCGAACGCCACCGGCGGGGCGAGCCGAAACAGCACCGCGTGCCCGGCCCGGCCCAGGTCGCCGGCCAGCAGCGCGAGCTGCAGGTCCCACGGCCGGGACAGGTCGATCGCGATGTCGCCGCTGCGGACCCGCTCGGACAGCTCCCCGTCGCCCCACAGCATGACCACGGCGATCAGCCCCTGGCCCAGCCAGACGAACGCGGACACCGCCCCGGCGTCGTACCCGGCGGTGCTGCCCGTCTGCGCGACCACGGCCAGCAGCACGGCGACCCGCAGCAGCCCGAACACGGTGTTGGTGAACAGCCCGGCCAGGCTGGCGGTGAGGTAGACACTGCGCCGCCGGTAGCCGGCGCGCACCAACAGGGGGTAGGGCGACAGCACGTCTGTCCACGTTACGGCCGTCCACAACCGGTTTTCGCCGGCTCGTCGCCCCGGCGCTGGGCCCGCCCGGAGTTCAGGAAGGCCACGTTCCTGACCTGCCGGGGTCAGGAAGGTGGCCTTCCTGTCCTGTGGGGACCTGAGGGTGGCCTTCCTGAACCGGCGCGGGCGCCGCGGGCGAGCGGAGTCCGACGAAAGTAGGGGGTGCTCGATGCCGTCGGCCGGCGCGGGCGGCGGGGTCCCGAGGCGAGCCTGGGCCCATGGCCGAGAACCGCTCCGTCCCGCCGCTCGTCCGGACGCTGGCGCTGGACGTCGCCGCCCCGCTGGCCGTGTTCTACGGGCTGCACGCGTGGGGCGTCGGGGACGTGCCCGCGCTGCTGGCGTCGGCGGTGCCGCCGCTGCTGCACGCCGGGTACACCGGCCTGCGCGAGCGGCGCGTCGACGCGATCGGGGTGGCTGTGCTGGCGGCGACGCTGCTCAGCCTGCTGGCCACGCTGCTGGGCAGCGGCGGACCGCGGGAACTGCTGGCGCGCGGGGTCTGGCTGACCGCACCGTTCGGGCTGTGGACCCTGGCCAGCGCCTTCACCCGGCGACCGCTGTGCTTCACGGTCAGCCGCTCGATGATGCCCGGGCGGGTGGTGGTGATGGACCGGCTGTGGGAGACGAACGCGCGGTTCCGGCGGGCGTGGCGCGACATCACGATCACCTGGGGCGCGGTGTCGCTGACCGACAGCGCGCTGCGGCTGGTGATGGCCTACACGCTGCCGGTGGCCTGGGTGCCCGCTCTGGACACGGCGCTGACCTTCGTGACGATCGCCGCGCTGCAGCCCCCGACGTGGTTCTTCCTGTGGCGCGCGGGGGTGTGGAACGAGCTGTTCGGTCGTCGCCGGGTCGCGGCGTGACGGCCCACCGCGCACGCGCGGTGGCCACCGCGCACACGTCCCGACATGCGCGCGGTGGCAGACCGGTGTGCGCCGTCAGCCGGGTCAGGGAGGGTTCAGAAGGAGGCGATGGCCTCGTTCAGGGTGGCGGAGGGGCGCATGACCTCGTCGGCCTTGGCCTTGTCGACGTGGTAGTAGCCGGCGAGGTCGACCGGGGAGCCCTGCACGCCGTTCAGCTCCCCGACGATCTTCTCCTCGTCGGCGGCGAGCCGCTCGGCCAGCGGGGCGAAGATCCCGGCCAGCTCCGCGTCCTCGCTCTGCCGGGCCAGGGCCTGGGCCCAGTACAGGGCCAGGTAGAAGTGGCTGCCCCGGTTGTCCAGCTCGCCGGCCCGCCGCGACGGCGACTTGCCCGTCTCCAGCAGCAGGCCGGTGGCCTCGTCGAGGGTGCGCCCGAGCAGCCCGGCGCGGGCGTTGTCGTCGGCGTCGGCGAGGAACTCGAGGGACACGGCCAGTGCGAGGAACTCGCCGAGGGAGTCCCAGCGGAGGTGGTTCTCCTTGACCAGCTGCTGGACGTGCTTGGGCGCGGAGCCGCCCGCCCCGGTCTCGAACAGGCCGCCGCCGTTCATCAGCGGGACGATCGACAGCATCTTGGCGCTGGTGCCCAGCTCCAGGATGGGGAACAGGTCGGTCAGGTAGTCGCGCAGGACGTTGCCGGTGACCGAGATGGTGTCCTCGCCTGCCTTGGCGCGCTCCAGCGTGTACCGGGTGGCCTCGGCGACGGGGAGGATCTCGATGGTCAGCCCGTCGGTGTCGAGCTCGGCGAGCTGCTCGCGCACCTTCTTGATGACCTCGGCGTCGTGGCCGCGGGTCTCGTCCAGCCAGAACACGGCGGGCGCGCCGGTGGCGCGGGCGCGGCCGACGGCCAGCTCGACCCAGTTGCGGATGGGGGCGTCCTTGGTCTGGCAGGCCCGCCAGATGTCGCCCTCGGCGACCTCGTGCTCCAGCAGCGCGGCGCCGTCCGCGCCGACGACCCGGACGGTGCCCGGGGCGCTGATCTCGAAGGTCTTGTCGTGGCTGCCGTACTCCTCGGCCTTCTGCGCCATCAGGCCCACGTTCGGGGTGGTGCCCATGGTCGTCGGGTCGAAGGCGCCGTGCTCGCGGCAGAAGTCGACGGTCTCGGCGTAGAGGGGCGCGTAGGACGAGTCCGGGATGACGAACTTGGTGTCCTGCAGCGCGCCGTCGCGGTTCCACATCTGCCCGGACGTGCGGAACGCCGCCGGCATCGAGGCGTCGATGATGACGTCGCTGGGGACGTGCAGGTTGGTGATGCCGCGGTCGGAGTCGACCATGGCCAGCCCCGGGCCCGCCTGCACGGCGGCGGTGATGGCCCGCTCGACGGCGGCGCGCTTGTCGTCGGGCAGCTTGCCGATCGCGGTGAGCACGCTGGCCAGCCCGTCGTCCGGGTCGGCGCCCACGGAGCGCAGGTCCTCGCCGAACTCGGCGAACACGTCGGCGAAGTAGGCCTCGACGGCGTGCCCGAACAGGATCGGGTCGGAGACCTTCATCATCGTGGCCTTGACGTGCACGGAGAACAGCACGCCGCGGGCCTGCGCGTCGGCCACCTGCTCGGCCAGGAACGTCGTCAGCGCCGCCTTGCGCATCACGGCCGCGTCGACGATCTCGCCCTCCAGCACCGGCAGCGACTCCTTGAGCACCGTGACGGTGCCGTCGCCGCCGACGTGCTCGATGCGCAGGGTGTCGGGCGCGGCGAAGGTGACGGAGCGCTCGGAGTGGCGGAAGTCGCCGTCGGTCATCGTGGCGACGTGCGAGGCGGAGTCCTTCGACCAGGCGCCCATCGAGTGGGGGTGCTTCTTGGCGAAGTTCTTCACCGACGCGGGGGCGCGCCGGTCGGAGTTGCCCTCGCGCAGCACGGGGTTGACCGCGCTGCCCTTGACCGAGTCGTACTTGGCGCGGGCGGCCTTCTCGTCGTCGGTCTGCGGGTTCTCGGGGTAGTCGGGGATCGCGTGCCCGCCGTCCTGCAGCTCCTTGATCGCGGCCTTGAGCTGCGGGATCGAGGCGCTGATGTTCGGCAGCTTGATGATGTTGGCCTCGGGCGTCTTGGCCAGCTCCCCGAGCTCGCCGAGCGCGTCGTCGGCCAGTCCGAAGGCGGCCAGGACGCGCCCGGCCAGGGAGATGTCGCGGGTCTCCACGTCGACACCGGCCTTGCCCGCGAACGCCTCGATGATCGGCAGGAGCGAGTGCGTGGCCAGCGCGGGGGCCTCGTCGGTGTAGGTGTAGATGACCTTCATCGTCGCTCCGCCTGCCTGGTTTCGGGTGGACGGCGGCACGTGCGGCCCGCCGTCGCCCACGCTATCCGACGCCGACCGGAGCAGGGGGAACCGCACGCGCGGGGGCGCGCGGCGGGCGTTCGACCGGCTACCGTTCTCGCAGTCCCCTCACGCCCCGGGAGCCGCGACAGATGGCCAAGCTCACCATCCCCCAGCTGAAGTCGTCCTCCTTCAAGGGCTGGGCCTTCGTGCTCGTCGCCGGCGCGCTGCTGGCGGTGCTCGCGCTGATCGACCGCGGCGGCGGCAGCCTGCTGCCCAACCAGGCCGACGGGTCCACCGGCTGCACGCTGGAGGTCACCACCGAGGAGCTGAACGTCCGCGCCGGGCCCAGCCAGAACGCCGAGCTGCTCGACGCGCTGAGCCGGGGCACGCGCGTCGACGGGACGACGATCGTCACCGACGGCTTCCGCCAGCTGGAGGGCGACCGCTGGGCCTCCGACCAGTACCTGGCCCCCGTGGCGGGCACCGTCTGCTAGTAGGGGACGCTGGCGGCGTGCACACCGTCAGTTCCGTGAACGTCAACGGCGTGCGGGCTGCGGGGCCGAAGGGCTTCGCCCGGTGGCTCGCCCGGACCACGGCCGACGTCGTCTGCGTGCAGGAGACGCGCGCCGAGCGGGACGAGTTCCCCGCCGGCCTGCTGGACGGCTGGGTGCTCAGCCACGTGCCGGGCGCCCAGCGCGGGCGGTGCGGCGTCGGTGTGCTCACCCGCGGCGAGCCCGAGGCGGTCCGGGTGGGCATCGGCTCGACGGAGTTCGACGGCTCCGGGCGCTACCTGGAGATCGACCTGCCCGGCCTCACCATCGGCTCGCTGTACCTGCCCAACGGCACGGTCGGCACCCCCCGCCAGGACGAGAAGGACCGCTTCCTCGCCGAGTTCGGGCCCTACCTGGCCGAGCGCCGGGCCAAGGCGGCCGCCGAGGACCGCGAGGTGCTGGTCTGCGGCGACTGGAACATCGCCCCCACCGAGCGCGACATCCGGGCCTGGCGGCGCAACGCGAAGAACTCCGGGTTCCTGCCGCACGAGCGGGCCTGGCTGGCCGGCCTGCTCGCCGAGGGCTGGGTCGACGTGGTGCGCGCCCGGCACCCGGACGTCGACGGGCCGTACTCCTGGTGGTCCTACCGCGGCCGCGCCTTCGACAACGACGCCGGTTGGCGCATCGACCTGCACCTCGCGACTCCCGCGCTGGCGGCGCGGGCCGTGTCGGCTGTGGTCGAGCGGGCCGCGACGCACGGGGAGCGCTGGTCCGACCACGCGCCCGTCACGGTGTCCTACGCGACGGCGACCGATCCGGAGGGGCCCGCATGACGTACCCGCCCGGCGGCGCTCACCCCGGCGCGCCCCAGACCGGCCGGCACAGCACCGGCGCCCACCCGTGGCCCGGGCCGCCGCCCGGGCAGGTCGGCGCGCCGGTCGCCCCCACCCGGGTCATCGGCGGGCGTTACGTCGTGCTCGGCGAGCTGGGCCGCGGTGGCATGGGCATCGTGTGGCGGGCGGAGGACCGGGTGATCGGGCGCCAGGTCGCGGTCAAGGAGCTGCACCTGGCCGAGGGCCTGAGCCCGGAGGACCGGCACAACTTCCGCGAGCGGCTGCTGCGCGAGGCGCGCACCGCGGGCAGGCTCAGCGACCCGGGCATCGTCACGGTCTACGACGTCGTCACCGACAACGGCGTCGACCACATCGTGATGGAGCTGATCGACGCCCGGACCCTGGCCGACGTCGTCGCGCAGAACGGGCCGCTCGACGAGCGCACCGCGACCCCGGTGGCCCAGCAGCTGCTCTCGGCGCTGCGGGCCGCGCACGAGGCCGGGGTCGCGCACCGCGACGTCAAGCCGGGCAACGTCATGCTGACCCCGAGCGGGCGGGTCAAGCTCACCGACTTCGGCATCGCCCATGCCACCGACGACACCCGGCTGACCAGCACCGGGCTGCTGGTCGGCTCGCCGGGCTACCTCTCGCCCGAGCAGCTCGACGGCGCCGACGCCTCACCGGCGTCGGACCTGTGGGCGCTGGGCGCCACCCTGTTCTACGCCGTCGAGGGCCGCGGCCCGTTCACCCGCGACACCACCGCGGCCACCATCTCGGCGGTGCTGCAGGCCGAGATCCCGCCGACGCGGGCGCGCGGCGCGCTCGGCGCGGTGATCGCCGGACTGCTGCAGCGCGACCCGACGGTGCGGCTGACCGGACCGCAGGCCGCGGCGATCCTCGGCTCCCCGGCCACGTCCACCATGCCGGTCGGGGGCCCGCACGGGCCGGGACCCACCACGCCGCTGCAGCAGGCCACCCGGGGCGGCGGGTGGCGGCGCACCCTGCTGTGGACGGCCGCGGCCCTCGTGGTCGGGCTCGTCGCCGGCGGGATCGGCGGCCGGCTGCTGCTGCCCGGGCTGGGCGAGCGGGAGATCACCACGCTCAGCTACGGCGCCGGCGGCGACGTGCCGGAGTTCGACGTCAGCAACGGCTACTGCTACCAGGTGGCGCCGGGGCCGGGCCGGGCGGTCGACAGCGGCGCGATGCGCGACTGCGACGAGGTCCACGACAGCCAGGTCTTCGCGGCCTACCTGCCGTACGGCAGCGACGACGAGGTCCGGTACCCGGGGGCGGAGGACTTCCGGGAGTTCGGGGCGGCCGCCTGCCGGATGTACTTCGACAACGTCGTCGTCGGCGAGGACAAGGACCAGCTCGCGGTCACCCTGCTGCTGCCATCGGAGGAGGCCTTCCAGGACGACACCCGCAGCGCAGGCGCGTCGCGGCCGTCGTACCAGTCGCGCGGGGTGTACTGCGTGCTGTCCGCGGCCGACGGCCGCCAGCTCACCGGCACCCGGGTCCTCGACGACAGCTGAGAGGCCGGCGATGGTGGGATGCCTCCCGTGACCCACCCGAACGTCCAGCTCGTCGTCGACGCCCTGCGCCGCGGCGGCGCCGACCCGTCCCGGATCGACCGCATGCGCGTGCTCCCCGACGCCGTGTCCACCGCCGCCGCGGCCGCCGCCGCACTCGGCGTCGAGGTCGGCCAGATCGCCAACTCCCTGGTCTTCGACGCCGACGGCGCCCCGCTGCTCGTCCTCACCTCCGGTGCGCACCGCGTCGACACCGGCAAGGTGGCCGCGCTGGTCGGGGCGACCCGCGTCCGCCGCGCGACCCCGGAGTTCGTGCGCGCGGCCACGGGACAGGCGATCGGCGGGGTGGCGCCGGTGGGGCACCCGGCACCGATCCGCACGCTGGTCGACCGGGCGCTGGAGGCCTACCCGGAGGTCTGGGCGGCAGGCGGCATCCCGCACGCCGTCTTCCCCAGCACGTTCGCCGAGCTGGTGGCCGTCACCGGCGGGGAGCCGGCCGACGTCGCGTAGCCGGTCAGGTGCGCGGTCGGGTCGGGCGAGCGCCACTGCTGGGACGAGCGGTGGCGTCCCGCCGGTGCCGCGGCGCGGCTGACCGGGCGAGTGCACCGACGTCGGCGCGGTCGCCGAGCGGTCGGCCGCCAGCGGGTGGACGAGCTAGTGCGGATCTCCTGCCCCGGTGGCCACGTGCTCGACCACCTGGGGCCACACCCGGCGGGGCAGTTCGTGTCCGACACCGGGCAGGACGACGAGGCGGGCGCCGGGGATCTCCTTCGCCGATGCCACGGCGTTGTCGAGCGGGAACAACGGGTCGCGGTCTCCGTGGAGCACGAGGGTGGGCACGCGCACCCGGTCGAGCCGCTCGCGCCAGCGGGGTCCCTGCTCTGCCATCGGGTGGTTCACCACGGCGGAGCGCACCTGGTGGGCCCGGGACACGCAGGCCTCGGCGACGGCGCGGGCGCCCGGCTCGTCGAACGGCTCGGCCGCGAGGCTGCGTTCCCCCGCGACGAGGTAGTCGACCACCTCGTCCTCGTCCCGCCAGTCGGGTTCGGCGACCTGGGCCCATGCCTGGAGCAGCTCATCGGTCACCTCGGGCAGGTCTGCGTCGGCTGGACCATGGCCCGTCGGCCGGGTGGACATCAGCACGAGCTCCGAGACGCGGGCGGGATGGTCGAGGGCCGCGAGCTGACCGATCCAGCCGCCTTGGGAGAACCCGACCCAGGTCGCCGATGCGACGCCGTAGGCGTCGAGCACGGCGAGGGCGTCTCCGACCAGGTCCGGCAGGCTGTACCCCGGCTGTCCGGGCGGGTCGTAGGTCGCCCGGCCGGTGTCGCGCTGGTCGAATCGCAGCACGTGGAAGCCGCGCCCGGCGAGGGTCGTGCAGAAGTCCGGCGGCCACCAGTCCATCGAGCACGACGTCCCGGCGACGAGCAGGACGGTCGGTCGGGACGGGCTGCCGAATGCCTGGGCGCACAGCTGCGCGCCGCCGCTGTCGATGGTGCGTTCGCACTGCATGGGTTCTCGGCCTCTCGGTCGCGGGGTCGGTCGAACGTGCTGCCCAGGCTCGCGCCCGCTGTCCGACCGCGTCCAACACCCCTTCCGGCGCGATCCACACGCGAGGGGCGTTAATCCGGTAGAACCGCGGGTGTGGGCCACGACCTCGACATCCGGCTGCTGCGCCACTTCGTGGTCGTGGCCGAGGAACTGCACTTCTCCCGCGCCGCGGCGCGGCTGTTCGTCGCCCAGCAGGCGCTGAGCCGGGACGTCGGTCGACTGGAGCAGCAGCTCGGGGTGCGCCTGTTCGACCGCACGACGCGGCGCGTGGCCCTGACGGCGGCCGGGGCGGAGCTCCTGGACCGCTCCCGCGCGCTGCTCGCCCACCACGACGAAGTCGTACGTGACCTGGGCGCCGTCACCAGCCGGTTCCTGGTCGACGCCGTCGGCGCCGGGATCACGCCCGGCCGCGTGCTGAACCGCGCGCGTCGGTACGAGGAGGGCTTCGAGTTCTACAGCCGGCGATGCGCCGGCCTCGCCGAAGCGCTTCCACAGATCGGCGCGGGTGAACTCGACGTCGCGTTCGGGGTGTGGCCTCCCGCCGCACGCTCGACCGGCGTGCGGGTGCAGCACCGGCTCATCCGCGAGGAGCCGCTCGGACTGCTGCTACCCCCGGGCCACCGGCTGGCGGAGCAGCCGGAAGTACCGGCCCGAGAGCTCGAAGGCCTGGAGGTGTGCCGGCGAGCCGGCGACCACGTGACCGGCGAGTGGGACGACCTGGCCCGGCAGTTCCTGACCCGCTACGGCGCACGCCCGGCCGAGGCGCACCCGCCCGTACGTGGTGGCGAGGAGCTCGCCCACCACGTGCGAGACGGCGAGCCGCCCGTCCTGACCGTCCTGGGCCACCCACCGGTGCCCGGAGCGACACTGCTGCCGCTCGTGTCTCCTGTGCCGCTGCTCCCCTGGTCGATGGTGTGGCGCGACCGCGAGCGGCATCCCGGGCTCGCGGCGCTCCACCGAGCCGTCGACGAGTTGCGCTCGGCCGAGAACTGGAACGACCTGCCCCGAGACACCTGGCGTCCGTGAGGCGCTCATCCTCGCGCAACCCACGACCCGGGTCGCCGGTGGTGAGCCGGCCGACGTCGCGTGGCCGTCGTGCGTCACCGAGCGCTGAGGGGCTGGGTGTCGACCGGCAGGAGCGGGCGTGTGGGATCCGGCGTGGATCAGGCATCTCAGGGGAATCCGCGGTGCTCGCCGATCGGGGTGTCCCCCGCGCCGGGCGCAACCGCCGCCACACGCACCCCCGCCCGGCACCAACTCACCGGCAGGGAGCGCGCTGACGTGGCTCGGGCATCACGACGTCCCGAGGCGCAGGGCCAGCGCGGCCGCCGACAGGAGGGCGAGGACGGCGGCGGGGCCGGCGTGGCGCGAGTCGTGGGCCCGCACGTGCGCGGCCACGGCGATGAGGAAGTAGCAGAGCAGGCCCGCTGCCGCGGCCACGGCGACGGGGGGCCAGATCAAGCCGGCGAGCAGCCCGCTCGCTCCGGCCAGCAGGATCCCGGCCAGCAGGTCGAGCCGGTTCTCCGGCACGCCGACCCGCTGATAGCTCTGCACGACCGCCTCGCGGTGGCTCAGTTTCAGCGCGGCCGACGCGACGAGCAGCGCGGCCAGAGTGCTGGAGGTGATCAGGCTGGCGACGATCACGGCGGCCTCCCGGAAGGGTGCGGGCCGGTCTGAATCTAAACGTTTGTACAAGTTGAGTCAACGGCCGCCGTCCGGTATCGATGACCGGTGAGTCCTCAGCGGAGCAACCGGGCGCAACTGGTCGAGGGCACGCTGCGCTGCTTGGAACGGCTGCCGCCGGAACGGATCACGGCGCGGGCGATCGCCGAGGAGTCCGCGGCCAACCTCGCGTCGATCACGTACCACTTCGGCTCCAAGGACGCGCTCGTCACCGCGGCGGTCATCGAGGGTCTCGACCGGTGGCTCGACGAGATCGCGGGTGCCCTCCAGGGCGTGGACCCGGAGCAGCCGGGCGAGCGCTTCCGGCGTGCGTTCGTCGCCGTCGAGGGCAGCCGACAGCGGCACCTGGGGCTGGCCCGGACTCTCGTCGCTGCTCTGGCCAGGGCCCAGCACGACGCGCAGGTCCGGGAGATGCTGGCCGAGGGCTTCCGCCGGTCGCGTCGGGACGTCGCCACGGTCCTGGGACTGGGCACGGACCAGGCGGGGCTCGACGCGGCCGGGCTCGCCCTCGCGCAGTTCAACGGGCTGCTGTTCCAGACCCTGCTCGACCCGGACCTGGCCGTCCCGCTCAGCCGGTGGGAGCTCGCCCAGGCCCGCCTGCGCCCGCAGTGATCCGCCGGGCGCGAGTCGTGGTCGGAGCTGCGGGACCGGCGGACGGTCGGGCCGGGCGCGGTGGAGGCGGACGACGCTGCGCGGTCGGCGGCCGCTGTGCGTGAGCTCCGGGAGCGTCGGAAACGGCGATCCGGGTGAGGGCGTCACTCGCCGGTCGGAGTGCCCTCGCCACTCCCGTCCGGCCCGTCGAGCTCGGCGCGGAAGACGTCTGGGATCCGCACGCCCGTCGACAGCTGCGCCGAGGCGGCCCGCAGGTCGGGCCGGTCCGCCGACGGTGCCCCGATCGCGTCCGCGCCCGGCGCGGTGTGGCCAGGAGATCGATCACGAGCGTGGACGCCGTCGAGCTCATCGGGTGCGACCCGACCAGCCGCACGTGTGCGAGCTGATCGCTCAGCCGGATGATGGACTCCGAGCGCGCTTCGAGGGTCTCGGTGGTCGAACTCCACCGCGTCCTCGGGCAGCAGGGCGGCGCGTCAGTCGCGCGGCAGGGGCCCGAAGAAGCCGATGATGCGTCGGATCCGGCCGTCCGCGGTGAGCTCGGCGAGGTCCAGGCCCTCCGGGAGCGTCGAGCCGTCGGCCTGCACCACGTGCCACGCGAAGCGGGCCAGGCCGTGGTGGACGTCGACCCGGCTGGTCCGGACGACCTTCGCCCCGGGGCGGCGCGCGAGCACGGTGTCGATGTGGGCGAGCAGCTCGTCCGGGCCGGTCGCGTGCACGGTCGGGTCGGTGTAGGTCGCGCCGTCGGCCCACACGCTCCGGAGGAGGGCGCGGCGGCGCTGCGGGTCGGGGTCGCTCCAGGCCCCGCAGTAGGTGTCGATCACGTCGTCGATGACGGGGTCCGCGGCCATCGTCCGATTCTCGCAGCGGCCACGGCGACGGTCTCGGGAGTTTCGACGGCGGCGCCGCCGGTCCTCAGTCGCCGCGGAGCGCGCGGAGGGCGGCTTCCGTGCGCCTGCGCGCCTCGTCCTCGGTCAGCCCGTCGACCGAGGCGATGAAGGCCACGAAGACCTCCTTGTCGGGGTCGCTCCAGGAGAACACGCCGCCATCGGCCGGGAACACCAGCTTGACCAGCGCCAACGTCGACTGCGCCAGCTCGGCGTCGCCGCCGGTGTCGGCGCCCAGCGCCGCCAGCATCCCGAACCAGGCGCCCAACCGCCAGGTCAGCGCCTTGCCGAAGGCGATGTTGAACGGGATCCCGATGATGGGGATCGAGCCGATCGCCTTGTCCCACACCAGGTCCTGCACGAGGAACGCCATGTTCGGCCGCAGGTACTCCTGCGCGGCGTGGAGGGTGATCTCACCGCGGCCGTAGACGCGCCGGACGTCGTTCCACAGGTCGACGTAGAAGGGGATGGCGGCCGCGTCGACGAGGAGGTTGACGCCTCCGCCGAAGACACCGCTCGCCCCTTGGGCGACCGCGTTGCCGTTGGCCAGGTTCCGGGTCTTCTCGTACACCCGGGCGGCGCGCTCGTGCTTCGCGTGGTCGGTGCCGGGTTCCGGCGACCCGGGGGTGGATCCGGCAGACACCGACGGACTCCTTCGGTAGGGCGTGGGCGGAGCGGGGGTGCGAGCCGGTGGGACGTGGATCGGCACCCCAGGTCGTCCTTCACCCTACTGGCGCCACGGCCTACGGCGAGTTACGCGCGGGACCGGTCCCCGCCCTCGACAGACGTGATCCGCGGGCGTCCTGATCGATCGTGCTAGATTCTGGCCGTGCGGCCAGAAGACAAGCCAGACGGCCAGAAGCGGTCCTTCGTCGAGGAGGCCCGCCGCGCCCAGATCATCGAGAGCGCCATCGGGACCCTCGCCGAGCTGGGCTACACCGGCACCTCGCTGGCGCGCGTCGCCGAGCGCGTGGGCATCAGCAAGGGCGTGATCTCGTACCACTTCGCGGGCAAGGCGGAGCTGATGGAGCAGATCGTCGAGCGCGTCTACCGCGACATCGCCCAGTTCGTCCTGTCGCGGCTGGAGAAGGAGGCCACGGCGACCGGCGCGCTGCGGGAGACCATCCGCTCGGTCGCCGAGTACATGCGCGACCACCGCACCCAACTGCTCGCCCTCGGCGAGGTCGTCACCAACCTCCGCACCACGCCCGACGGCGCGCTGCGCTACGGGATCGCCTTCAACGAACCGATCTACGACGCTCGCGAGGCGCTGTTCCGCCGCGGCCAGCAGGCCGGCGAGTTCCGCCCGTTCGACGCCCGCGTCATGTCCGTCACCGTGCAGGCCGCGCTCGACGACATGTTCGCCTACTGGGTGACCCACCCCGGCCACGACCTCGAGGCGCACGCCGAGGAGCTGGCCGACCTGTTCGAGCACGCCACCCGATCCGAAGACCCTGGAGCAACGGCGAACCGATGACCACATCCGCGAACACGTCGACCGCGACGCCCACCACCGGCCGGCTCCACCACGTCGACAACCTCCGCATCGCCCTGACGGCGCTCGTGGTGCTCCACCACGCCGCCGTCACCTACAGCACCATCCCGCTCTGGTACTACAAGGAAGCGACGACCGATTCCTCGGCGATGCTCCTCGACATCTTCGTCGTGCTCAACCAGTCGTTCTTCATGGGCGCGTTCTTCCTCATCGCGGGGCTGTTCGTGCCGGGTTCGCACGACCGCAAGGGCGCCGGGCGCTTCCTCGCCGAACGGCTGCTGCGCCTGGGGGTCCCGCTGCTGGTCTGGCTGCTGGTGCTGCGTCCCCTGGTGACGATCGACCGCTACACCGCCGCGCGGGACGCCGCCGCCCAGCAGGGGGCCGAGCTGCCCTACTGGCAGTACTACCTGTCCTCGTTCTCGCCGGGGCCGATGTGGTTCGTCGAGGTGCTGCTCGTGTTCAGCGCGCTCTACGTCCTCTGGCGGCGCCTGGCTCCGGCGCCCGCCCCGGTGTCCGCGCTCGGCCGCGCTCCCGGCGCCGTCGCGATCGTCGGGTTCACGATCGCGCTGGCGCTGGTGACCTACCTGTGGCGCATCGTGCTGCCGATGGACAGCCACGTCCTCGGCCTGCCCACCCCCGGCTACCTGCCGCAGTACGCGGCGCTGTTCACCGTCGGCCTGCTCGCGGCCCGCCGCGGCTGGCTGCACGGCCTCTCCCGGACGGCCGGCCGGATCGGGCTCGCCGCCGCGGGCCTGGCTGTGCTCGCGCTCCTGGTCGTCACCGGTTCCGGCGGGGTCGAGTTCCTGGGCCACGGCACCTGGCAGTCGCTGGCCATGGTCACCTGCGAGTCGGTGCTCGCGGTCGGCCTGGTCCTGGGCCTGCTGGTGCTGTTCCGGGAGCGCCTCGGCAGCCAGGGGCCCCGCCGCCGGTTCCTGTCGGCGCACGCCTACACCGTCTACCTGATCCACCCGGTCGTGCTGGTCGTGCTGGGCCACGCCCTCGGTGGCGTGCAGGCGCCGGTCGCGGCGAAGTTCGCGATCATGGCCGTCCTCGCGCTGCCGCTGTGCTGGGCGGTGGCGTACCCGGTGCGTGCGCTGCCGGGCCTCCGGAAGGTGCTCTGACCCCCCGACCGCCCGGTCAGCGCCCGGTGGAACCGTCGATCTGCTCGCGCAGGATGTCGGCGTGGCCGGCGTGCCGGCCGGTCTCCTCGATCATGTGCACGAGCAGCCACCGCATCGACGGGGCCGATGCCCGTCGCGACGGCCGGGGCGCCGGGAGCGCCAGGTCCGAGTAGGTGCCGATGACCTCGTTGGCGCGCGCGATCGCGTCCCGGTAGGCGGCGAGCACGCGGTCGACGGTCTCCTCCGGGGTCGCCCGCATGGTCCCGGCCCAGTCGGCGACGTCCTCGCCCAGGAAGTAGAAGCGCTCGACGGCGGTCAGGTGCTTGACCAGGCCCAGGAGGTTGGTGCCCGAGGGCACGCCGGCCGCCCGGACCTGCGGTTCGGGGACGCCCTCCGCCTTCGCCGCGATCGCGGAGCGCAGGTAGTCGAGGAAGCCGACCAGGGTCGACCTCTCGTCGGCGGCGGTGCGCGGGGGTCTGGCGTCCATCCGTGGTGATCCCTTCGCGGTCGGGTCGTCCGGCCCGGGACTGTCGACCCTTCGGTCAGACGAGCGCAAGCTCCGTCGCCGGGTTGGCAAGGTGGACGTCCCTCGCCCTCGCGTCGGCCCGGGGCCGGACCGGCTCACCACGGGCGCAGGTCGGGCGGCACCCAGCCGGTCCGGGCCGCGGGCGCGGCCAGCGTCGCGGGCCAGCAGTGCGGCGAACCCGCTCATCAGCCCGCTCCGGCCAGCGCGCGCAGCACCGCCCGGCCCGATTCCACGGAATCGGCGGGGAGGCCGGCGAAGGCCTCCCGTTCGATCTGCGCCATGGCCGCGGTGACCAGATCGGCGGTCGCGCGGCCGGTCGCGGTGAGCTCGATCTGCACGGCCCTGCGGTCGCCGGGGCGGGGCAGTCGGGTGACCAGTCCGCGCTTCTCCAACCGGTCGAGCACCCCGGTGAGGGTGGTCGGTCGGGTGCCGACCGCCGCGCCGAGCTCGGAGACCGTCCGCGGGTGGCCGTCGGCCAGGTTGCCCAGGGATCCGTTGTCTCTGCCTCACCCCCGTCGCCAGGGCCCGAGCTTCTCGGGGTTGCGCACCACCCACATCCGTCGGATCCGGTCGCCGACGACGTCGAACGCCACCACCGTCACGGTCACGCCGTCCCGCTGGACCACCAGGCCGGGCTGGCCGTTGACCGTGCGCTCCAGGACCACCAGGCCCGGCACCCCGGCGGCGATGTCGAGGGCGTAGCGGGCGATCCGCTCGCCGCCCTCGATCGGGCGGAGCGCGGTCCGGGCCAGCCCGCCGCCGTCGGCGACCACCGTGGCGGCCGGATCCAGCAGGCGGACGATGGCGCCGATGTCCTTGGCCTCCCACGCCAGTCGGAACTCCCGGACGACGCCGGCGGACCGGGCCGCCGCCGCGTCAGGCGTGCGGGCCGCGCGGATGCGCCGACGGGCCGACGTGGCCAGCTGGCGGCACGCCGACGGCGTGCGCCCGACGATCGCGGCCACCTCGGCGAACGGGTAGCGGAAGACGTCGTGCAGGACGAACGCGACGCGCTCGGCCGGGGTCATCGACTCCAGGACGACGAGGAAGGCCATGGCGACCGACTCGTCGAGGGTGACCCGGTCGGCGGGGTCGGCGGTGCCGTCGCCCGACCGGAGGCCGACCCACTCCGTGCGGTCGGGCAGCGGCTCGGGGACCCACTCGCCCACGTAGCGCTCCCGCCGGGCGCGCGCCGAGCGGAGCAGGTCCAGGCAGATGCGCCCGGCCACCGTCGTCAGCCAGGCGCCCGCGGACCCGATGGCCTCCCGCTGCGGGGGCGACATGGCGTACCAGCGGGCGTAGGTCTCCTGCACGACGTCCTCGGCGTCGGTGACCGAGCCCAGCAGCCGGTACCCGAGGTTGATCAGCTGCCGGCGCTCGCCCATGACCGCGTGCAGGCCCGGGGCGCGCCGGGCGTCCGCAGGCTCGGACTGCGTGCTCATCGTCGACGGCTCCCTCGCTCGCGGCTGCTCTCACCCGGTCAGACGAGGCGGCGCCCCGGTTCGTGAGGCCTGCAGCCCCACCTCACGTCCTCGGCGGCCGCGTCGTCGGACCTGTGGGACACCGTCCAGCACGTCGAGAACGGAGTGCGCATGCTCGCCGCCCACATCGCGGTCACGATCCTCGCCGCGGTCATCACCGGCGCGGCCGCCGTCGCCTACCTGGTCGGCCACGGGTACCCGAGGGCCCAGTTGGACATGAAGGGCCTGCCGCGGTCGTGGATGCCGGTACTGGGGACGCTGCTGGCCGCGGGCGCCCTGGGGCTGCTGGCCGGGCTCGCCGTGCCGCTGCTGGGGGCGCTCGCCGCCGCCGGCCTGGTGCTGTACTTCGTCGGCGCGCTCGTCGCGCACCTGCGGGTGGGGTCGCGCAAGCTCGTGGGGGCGGTGGTGTTCCTCTCCGCCGCGGTGGCCGCCCTGGGGCTGAACCCCGTCCTCTGGTGATCCGGGGACCCTGCCGGTGCCGCCCCGCTCAGCCCGACGGCGCGGTGATCCGGTCCGGCGCGCCGGTGCTGGCGTGGAACCGGGCGTGCTTGCCCCGGTCGCCGCGGGTGATCACGCAGCCGCAGGTGCCGCAGCTGACGAGCTGAGCCGGGTCGACCGCGTCGGTCGAGGCGAGGTCGGCCGGGACGGCCGTGTAGCCGGGCGGGGTGGGTGGCACGGGCGCGATGAGGGTGAAGCCCGCCTCCCGGGCGGCGAGCATCCAGCGCCACGCCTCCCGGGTCGCCTCCGCGCGCCGGGCCGGGGTCAGCTCGTCCCAGCGGTTCCGGCCGGCCTGGACCCGGGCCCGGGCCAGCACCTCGGCGGCCACGGCGTCGACCGGGGCGGGCACCGGCAGGGGGCGGGACTCGGCGGCAGTCGTCCGCCGACGGAACGGAATGCGCATCCTCCCAGCGTGCCCGAGCGAGCATGCCGCCGCTGCATCGACCGCCCCCCACCCCGTCGAGAACGAACCTGTTGCCGTTGTGGACCGGTCCACACGACAACGGCTTCTGGTTTGACCGGTCCCCCCGGACCCCGGTTTGCTCGGCCGATGGTGTTCCAGACCCATCCCGTCACCCCGGAGCGGGTCGACGACTTCGTCGCGGTGGCCAACCCGAACCGCCGGGCCACCCACTGCTGGTGCCTGTCGCACCGGCTGGTCGCCCGCGAGGTCGAGGAGCTGGGCGGGGGGAGCCGGGAGGCGGCGTTCCGCGCGCTCTGCGAGCGCCCGAACCCGCCCGGCGTGATCGGGTACGACGACGGCGAGCCGGTCGGCTGGTGCAGCATCGGCCCGCGCGCGGAGAACACCCGGCTGAGCCGGTCCCGGCTGATCGAGCCCCTCGACGACGTGCCGGTGTGGAGCATCATCTGCGTGGTGATCCGCGGCGGTCACCGCAAGCGCGGCTTCACGACGCCGCTCATCGAAGGCGCGGTCGCGTACGCCGCATCGCGCGGCGCGCCCGCCGTCGAGAGCTACCCGGTGGACCCCGGATCCGGGCGGATCGACGTGACGATGGCGTTCGTCGGCACCCGGGCCATGTTCGAGAAGGCCGGCTTCGAGGTGGCGGGTCGGACGGGCGCGATGGCCAGCAAGCTGCCGCGGTTGGTGATGCGCCGGACGATCTGACCCGACCGCCGCGGCGTCGTGCGGTTCGGCTGATCAGCGGTCGGGCGCTCCCCACCCCGATCGGTGGGCCTGCGCTACTGCCCGTCCGGCCGCCGGCCGCGACGCTCGGCGGGTGGCGCGGACACGGGACAGCGGGACGAACGGACCCGGCCGATCGACGACGGTGCGGCTGGCGGGGTGGAGCGCCGGGCACCCGTGGCGGGCGGTCGCGGGGTGGCTGGTGTTCGTCGCGCTGTGCGTCGGCGCCGGCTCCGCCGTCGGCACGAACCAGGGGAGCGTCAGCGCCTTCTGGATCGGCGAGGCGGGCCGGGCCGAGTCGATGGCGGCCGCGGCGGGGCTGGGCTCGCCCGCGGTCGAGAACGTCCTGGTCACCGCGGTCGCCGGTCCGCTCGACGAGGGCGCGGCGGGGGCCGCCGTCCGCGACGTCACCCGGGCGCTGGGGGCGGTTCCCGGGGTGGCAGGCGTCGGGGCCGCCGTGCGCTCGGCCGACGGCACGGCGCTGCGCGTCCCGGTCACGATGGCCGGCGGCACCGACGACGCCCGCAAGGCGGTGCGGGGGGTGCTGGCCTGGGTCGCCGAGGTGCGCGCCGACCACCCGGGCGTGCGGATCGAGCAGACCGGCGGCCCGTCGATCTCGGTCGGGGTCAACGCGAAGCAGGGCCAGGACCTGGCCCGCACCGAGATGATCAGCCTGCCGGTCACCTTCCTGATCCTGTTCGTGGTGTTCGGCGCGGTCCTCGCGGCCGGGGTGCCGGTGCTGGTCGCGGTGACGGCGTTCGCCGGGTCGGTCGGCCTGTACGGCGTGGCGTCGTGGGTCTTCCCGGACGCGGGCGGCGCGGCGATCAGCGTGGTGTTCATGCTCGGCATGGCGGTGGGCGTCGACTACTCGCTGTTCACGCTCAAGCGGGTCCGCGAGGAGCGGGCGCGCGGAGCGGGGGAGCTCGACCACACCGCGGCCGTGAAGGTCGCCGCGGCCACCGCCGGGCGCGCGGTGGTGACGTCCGGCGTCGCCGTGGTCGTCTCGCTGGCCGGCCTCTACCTGGCCGACGACGTGATCTTCTCCTCGATCGCGACCGGCGCGATCCTGGTGGTCGCGGTCTCGGTGCTCGGCTCGCTGACCGTGCTCCCGGCCCTGCTGGTGCTGCTCGGCGGGCGGATCGACGGGCGGCTGCGCAGGTCCAGCCGCCACCGCGCGCCGGCCGGCGCCACCTGGGGCCGGATGCTGGGCCCGGCGCTGCGGCGTCCGGTGGCCACGCTGCTGGTCGCCGTGGCGGTGACGGTGGCGCTGGCCTGGCCCGCGACGACGATGCGGCTGGGCGTCGAGGGCAAGGAGACCTTCCCGGCCAGCGTGCCGGCGGTGGCGACGTACGCGCAGCTCACCCGGCTGTTCCCGGACCAGGGCGCGCACCACCTGGTGGCGGTGCGCGCCGAGCCGTCGCGGGCCGGCGCCGTCCAGGACGCGCTGGAAGCGCTGGCCGGGCGCACCGCGGGCGACCCCCACTACGCCGGCGCTCCGCAGATCCGCACGTCCGGCGCCACCAGCACCTTCCGCATCGCGGTGCCGCACCCGGAGAACTCGGCGCCCGCCCTGGCCTCCATGCAGCGCCTGCGCGCCGAACTCCTCCCGCAGACCCTCGGCCGGGTGCCCGGCGTCGAGTACGCGGTGAGCGGGGAGATCGCCCGCGGCGTCGACTACTCCGCCCACCAGGCCGAGCGGATCCCGTGGGTGATCGGCTTCGTGTGCCTGGCGACGCTGCTGGTCATGGTGGTCGCGTTCGGCTCGCTCGTGTTGGCCGCGCTCGGGGTCCTGATCAACCTGGCCGCGGTGGCGGTGGCCTGGGGCGTGCTGGCGCTGGTGTTCCAGAACCGCTGGGCCGAGGACCTGCTCGGGTTCACCTCGCCCGGGTTCGTCGGGTCGCGGATGCCGCTGATGGTGTTCGCGATCCTGGTCGGCCTGTCGACCGACTACCAGATCTTCGTGGTCAGCCGCATCCGCGAGGCCGTGCGCGCGGGCGTCCCGACCCGTCGGGCCGTGGTCGAGGGCATCTCCGCCACGGCGGGCACCGTGACCAGCGCCGCCGTCATCATGATCTCGGTCTTCGCCGGTTTCCTGTTCATCGACCGCATCGAGATGAAGGAAGTGGCCGTCGCCCTCACCACCGCCGTGCTGTTCGACGCCGTCGTGCTGCGGATCCTCATCCTGCCCGCGGCGATGACGCTCCTCGGCGAGCGCGTCTGGTGGCCCCGCCACCCCGGCCGCACCGGTGCCGTCGACCCCGGCGACGCCAGGGCGGCGCGCCCGGCCGGTCCGGTCCGGCCCGGTCCGGTCCGCGGCGTGGGCGCTACCGGTCCGGGCTCGTGAGGGGATCGACCTCGAGGCGCTCGGCCGGGACGGTCGACCACACGCGGCAGCGCAGCTGCCCGGGCTTCTCGACGCCGGCCGCCGCCAGCGCGGCCATGACCCGATCGGCGATCACCGTGCCGGTGCGCGCCCCGTCGAGCGGGAACGACTCGCTCGGCGCGTTGCCGCCACCGACCCGCAACCGGGCCCCGTCCCGGGTGAACGCGCCGTCGGCCAGCCACTCCCCGGTCGGTCCGAGGATCCGGACGCAGGCGCCGCCGGCGTAGGGGTGCAGCAGCGGCAGGTCGGCGGTGAAGGACCCGAACAGCTCCCGCAGGTTCCGGCCGAGCTCGTCGAGGTCGGTGGCGGGCGGGCGGGGGAACGACATCATCCCGTGCAGGGAGCGGTGCTCCGGCGCGTCGGTGTCGGGCCACGTCGTCCAGTGGTGGTCCGGCGGCTGGACGGGGTCGATGCTGCTGCTGCGGTACTCCTCGGCTTCGATGACGTCGGTCGGGGTGACGGTCATGGCGACGGTGGCGGTGTCGCGGCCGGGTCGGTGCGACACGATCACGGTCAGCGGGTCTCCGCGCCACCGGGCGAAGGCGGCGGGCCCGCCGACGAGCGGTGGGTCGCCGAGGACGGCCACGACCGCGGCCAGCACCTCCCGGAACCGCGTCGCGGCCGCGGCGGATGCGAGCCGCTCCCGCACGACCACCCTGCGGAAATCGGACCCGGACCCGGCACCGGCGGGCAGCACCTGGACCTCGACGCCACCGGCCGCGGCCAGCCCCGTGTACCCGCGCTCACCGGTGATCTCCCAGCCGCGGCCGGCGAGGACGGCGTCGATCTCCGCGCGGGACCAGCTGCCCACCCCGGCCAGCAGCGCCTCGAGGTGCCCCCGCCAGGTGGGTGACGGCGGCGGCAGCAGGCTCGCCGGGGCCACCCGCACCTCGGGCAGCTGGCCGGGGTACACCGCCACGGTGCTCAGCGTCGGCGCGCGGTGGCCGCCGTCGTTGTGCGAGCTGAACGTGGCCGCGGCCGGGGTGGCGCCGCCGAACACGTCGCGCAGGGACGCCACCAGCAACCCGGCCACCTGCCGGGCGGTCTCCGCGGACATCGGGGCGGGCAGCGGGTCCAGCTGGTGGATCGGCATCTCATCGGACGGGAGCCACCCCAGCGCGACCATGTCGCGGGCCTGATCGGGGCTCAACGAGGTGCCGGGCCGGGCCCGGTCCTGGCCGGAGGCGATCACCGAGAGCGCCTGCCCGAACTGCTTGAACTGCACGAAGTGCGGGCCGATGTCGATGGTGATGGCGTCGCCGTCGCGCAGCCGAGGCAGCCGCGCGGTCAGTTCGTCGGTGACGTCGTCGCCCCACGTGGGGGCAATTGCGTCGGCCATTCGGAGTCTTCTCGGCGGAAGCGGATGAGATCGACCCTATGGGGGACCGCCGACAGTTCGCGGGCAGTGCGACATCGCCCCACCACCGCCGAGGAGAACGGGGCCGACAACGCATTCGCCCCAGGGTCGCTTTCGCGCTCGAAGGGCCGGAATGGAGGACGACGACCGGGTGCTCCCCCCGGCGAGTCAGCCCGAATCCGGGATCCGGAAGGCGACGGCGGCCTCCTCGATGCGGTCGACGTCCTGGGCCCGGATGCCGTGGCCGGTGAACCCCTCGACGGCGGCGAGCCCCTTCTCGTGCAGGTCGGTGTAGTCGGCCCAGTCGATGCCGTCCAGGGCGGCCCGCACCTCGCCGTCGGGCGCGTCGTGGACGAACAGCGGCTCGAACGAGTCGACGACCTCGCCGCCGCGGGCGAACGCGAGGTTCGTGAGCCCGTCGCCGCTCCAGTACATGCTGGCGGCCCTCCCGTTCGCCGACGCCGCCCGCAGCACCTCGTCGTGCGTCCCCTGCCAACCGTTCGGTTCGACGGCGATCACCGCGCCGTCCACGGGCAGCACGGCCACCCACGGTTCGAGTTCGGCGCCCAGGTCCTGGCCCATCGGCACCGGTCGCCCCGGATCGCCGCCGAACGCCGCGACCACCTGCTCGGCGCTCGAACCGGTGACGACCGTGACCGTGGCGGCGGAGCCCAGGGTGCTGTCGCGCAGCCAGCGGTAGGCGGCCTCCGGGCGTTCGACGACCGGCGGCTCGGGCTCGCCGCGCAGCCGGTGCCCGAGCCGGTCGGTGGCCTTGCGCACGACCTCGGGCCCGGCCGGGGCGGACCAGACGACGATCTCGTAGCGCTCGCCGTCCCCGTCGTCGCGGCCGCGCGCCGAGACCCTGGCCCGCACCGGGCCCGGCCAGGGCGGGGTGCGCTCCGCCAGCGCCGAGGTGGCGGCGCCCGCGTCGCTCACGACGGAGGCCGCGCCGGCCTCGGCCGTGAAGCTCACCTCGACGACCTCGTGCCAGACGGCGAGATCGCGGCCGTCGGGCTCGACGGGCGGCGGTCCGGGCAGCACCTGGACGGAGACCGGAACGGGACCGTCGACGACCCCGGTGCGCACCACGAGCCCGCCGGGCACCACCGCGACCAGGCCGTTCGCCGGCTCCTCCGCCGCGGGCGGCAGCGCGCCCTCCGCCAGGCCGAACCGGTAGCCGTTGACCGTCACCTGGCCGTGCGCGACGTTCGGGACCCGGTACTCCGCGCGGCGGCGCTCCAGCGCCGCCGCGGCGTGGGTCCCGGGCATCGGCCGATCCCGGAGCACCGGGGTGACGGCGTCGAGCGCGCCCGCGACCACGGCCGCCGGATCGGACCGCACCCCGGGGACGTCCGCGGCGGAGAGCACGATCCCCGAGACGACCACGGCCAGGGCGAGGTGGGCCCGGCCGTGCGCGGCGACGACCTCGGCCTCGCGACCCGCGCCGACCTCCAGCAGCGGCGCCACCCGGTCGTGGTCGGTCAGCGCACCGGTGATGTCGGTGATCGCGCGGATCACCTCCGGGTTGTGCTGGCGCAGCAGACCGGCCGCCACGGACTGCCCGTCCCCGGTGACCACCAGGACGGCGCTCGACCCCGTCGACGGGCGTGGCGCCGGGCGCACGAACGGCCCGAGCTCCGCCGGGGCGTCGAGCGACGAACTGCCGAGGACGGGGAGCACGGCGGCGAGCACCCGCGCGTCGAGGAACGCGCCGGGGTCCTCCGGCGCCGGCACGGCCACCGAGCCCGGGTCGCTCGGGTGCGGCTGCGGGAGGGGAGCGGGGACGACGGGCAGACCCCTTGTCGCCGGTCCGACCGGGCCGGTGGACAGCGTGGGGTCGTCGGGGAGCCCCTGCCGACCGACCAGCTCCGCGTCGGCGGCGGGGATGCGGTCCGCGACGATCGGCAGCGCGCCGACCACCCGCTCGGCCAGCTCGTCGAGCAGGTGGGGCGGTAGGTCCGCGGCCGACGGCGCCGCCGGAGGTGCGGCGGCCTCCCCGAGCGCCGGCTCCCCGGAGGCGCCGCCGCACCCCGCGATCGTCATCAGCGCCACCGCCAGGGCAGCGCACCGCGCACCCGTCGAACGTCCCGCACGCATCCCGCCCCCCGACTCGATGGAGAGGCAGTATGTCGGCGGCCGACGCCCGCTCACCCGGAAGGGTGGCGGGGGAACGGCCGGGGGTCACCGCCGGTGCGATCCGCGCAGGCCGGGGTACCCGCCGCGAATGATCGACCTCGGAGAGCCGCTCGCGCCGCGGACGCCGGCCGCGCCGCACAGCGCCAGCGGGGAAGCCGTCCGCACGCACGACCTGAGCGAGGTGACCCCACCGGCCCGGCCGGGGCGGCGCTGGACGCCGACGCGGGTCGTCGCCACCCCCGCCGCCTACGACCAGCCGCACGGACGGCGCATCATGGCGCGCCTCGAGGACCTCGGCCTGGAGGTGGAGCGGCTGCGCGGCAACCGGCTGACCGGTGTGCGGGGCGAGACCGACCGGGAGACGTACGCCCGGGCGAAGGCCACAATGGCGATCGTGGTGAGCCCGCCGGCGCGGCGGAAGCTGCAGCCGATCGCGCCCAGCGCGGACTGGCGGGTCGACCTGGCCGAGGGCTGCCCCGCGCACTGCCAGTACTGCTACCTGGCCGGGTCGCTGTCCGGGCCGCCGGTGACCCGGGTCTACGCGGACCTGGACGACATCCTCGACAACCTGAGCGCCTACGAGGGCCGCGGCACGATCACCAGCCGGCGCGCGGCCCGCCAGGACGAGGGCACCACGTTCGAGGCGTCCTGCTACACCGATCCGCTCGCCCTGGAGCACCTCACCGGGAGCTGGCGCCGGGCGGTGGAGCACTTCGGCGCGTGGGAGGCGCCGGTGCAGCTGCGCTGGACGACGAAGTTCGCCGATGTGGGGTCGTTCGTCGGGTTGCCGCACGCCGGGCGCACGCGGGTGCGGTTCAGCGTCAACTGCCTCCCGGTGACCGGCCGGTTCGAGGGCGGCACCGACCGCCTGCCCGATCGGCTCGCGGCCCTGCGCACGCTGGCCCTGGACGGCTACCCGGTCGGGCTGACGATCGCGCCGATCATGACGGTGCCGGACTGGCGCGACCGCTACGGCGAGCTGCTGGACGGGGTCGCCGCGGCGGTGCAGGGCGTGCCCGACCTCGACCTGACCGCGGAGCTGATCACACACCGGTTCACCCCGGGCAGCAAGGAGGTGCTGCTGGGCTGGTACCCGCGCACCGGGCTGGAGATGGAGGAGCAGGCGCGCAGCCGCAAGCACGGCAAGTTCGGCTCGGTGAAGTTCGTCTACCCCGCGGAGACGATGTCCGAGCTGCGCTCCTGGTTCGAGGCGCGGATCGCCGAGCGCCTGCCCTCCTGCCGGATCCTCTACTGGACGTAGCGGCCCCGGCCGGTCGCCACCCGGCTCGCGGGATCCCGCGGGCACCGCGACCGATGACTCGGCGCCGTCGGGCCGGTCCTTCCTCCCAGAGGATCCGAGGACCCGTGGAGGTGCCCGATGGGTGAAGTGGCTGCACACCTGGCGATGTCGCTGGACGGTTTCATCGCCGACCCCGACGACGGCTGCGACGACCTGTTCGGCTTCTACGGCAGCGGCGACGTGCCGGTGAAGCTGAGCGAGGGCTTCCCCGAGCTGCGCGTCTCCCAGACCACGGCCGACCTGCTGACCGGCGAGGTGGCCGGTGCCGGCGCGACGGTGGTCGGCCGCAGGCTCTACGACATCACCAACGGCTGGGACGGCCACCCCGGCGGCGAGGTGCCGATGGTCGTGCTGACCCACCGCCCGCCGTCGGACTGGCCGCGCGGCGGCGTGCCGATCCACTTCGAGACCTCGGTGGAGGCCGCCGTCGCGAGGGCGCGCGAGCTGGCCGGCGACCGGGACGTCGCCATCGCGGGCGCCACCGTGACCCGCGGCTGCCTCGACGCCGGTCTGCTGGACATCATCCAGGTCAGCCTGGTGCCGGTGATCCTCGGCGCCGGGATCCCGTGGCTGGCCGGCACCCGCGGGCCGGTGCGGCTGTCCGACCCGGAGGTGCTCGAGGACCGGGGCGTCACCCACCTGCGGTACCGCGTCCGCAGGTAGCGCTCGGCACACCGGGTCACCCCGCATCGCGGCGGTCGAGGGCGAACGCCCCGGCGGCGAGCGCGGCGACCACCCACACGACCGCGGCGGCGGCCGCGCCGACGGGTGAGAGCAGGTACGGGTGGTCGGCGCCCGCGAGCTGCGGTGCCAGGTTCGGGATGAGGATCGACGCGAGGAGCAGGTGCAGCGTCGTCGGCAGGGCGTGCGCGAACATCGGCACGACCAGGCCGAGACCGCCCAGGGTCACCAGCGTCGCCGCGGTCGAGCGCAGCACTGCCCCCAGCCCCAGCGCCACGGCGCTGGTGGTCAGCACGACGAGCGCCGCGCCGACCACCGTCGGCACCGCGTCGGTCCAGGTCGGCCAGGGGTTGAGCGGCGCGGGGCGGTCACCCAGCAGCACGATGGTCCCCACACAGGACAGCAGCGCGAACAGCAACCCACCGATGGCGCCCACCGTGGCGGCCACCGTCGCCTTCGCACCGAGCAGGAGGCCCCGCTGCGGGACGGCCAGCAGGCCCGGGCCGATGGACCCGGTGGTGTACTCGCTCGTGATCACCATGGCGCCGATCGACCCGATCAGGAAGCCGACGAACGGCATGACCGCCACCGTCGGGTCGGCCGCCTCGAAGGCCGCCCGCTCCGCCGGTGCCGCCCGGTCGTAGTCCTGGACCAGGAGGGCCAGGACGGTCAGCCCGAGCAGCGTCGCCGCCGCGGCGCCGGCCAGGAGCGCGTAGGTCGTCCGGACGGTCCGCAGCTTCATCCACTCGGCGGCCACCGCGTCCCGGAAGGCGGGCGGGCGCGGGGCGGTCGGGGCCGCGGTGTCGTCGACGATCGTGGTGGTCGTCATCGTGTCGTCCTCTCCGCGACGGCCCGGTACTCGGCCGCGTCGCCGGTCATCTCCAGGTAGACCTCCTCGAGCGTGGCGCTGCGCGGCGTCAGCCCGTGCAGGGGGATCGAGGCCGCCGCCGCGGCGTCGCCGATGGTGGGTGCGTCCACGCCCACCGCCACGAGCCCGCCGTCGCCGTCGGCCGTGACCGAGGCGCCGAGTCCGGTCAGGACGACGGCGAGGTCGGCCGCCCGCGGCGACCGCACGAGCACGTCGCGCCCGGACCGGGCGCGCACCTGCTCCATCGAGGTCTCGGCGAGCAGCCGGCCCCGGCCGATGATCAGCACGTGGTCGACGGTGAGCGCCATCTCGCTCATCAGGTGGCTGGACAGCAGGACGGTGCGGCCCTCCGCGGCCAGGGACCGCAGCGTGGAGCGGATCCACCGGATGCCGGCCGCGTCCAGCCCGTTGACCGGCTCGTCGAGCAGGACCACGGCCGGGTCGCCGAGCAGCGCCGCGGCGATCCCGAGGCGCTGGCGCATGCCGAGCGAGAACCCGCCGACGCGCTTGTGCGCCACGTCGGCCAGGCCGACCCGCTCCAGCACCGCCGCCACCCGGGACCCGCCGATGCCGTTGCTGCGGGCCAGGCAGGCGAGGTGGTGGAAGGCGGTGCGGCCGGGGTGGGCGGTGTCGGCGTCGAGCACGGCGCCCACCTCGTGCAGCGGGCGGCGGATCCGCTCGTACCGGCGCCCGCCGATCAGCGCTTCGCCGGACGTCGGGCGGTGCAGGCCCAGGATGATGCGCAGCGTGGTGGACTTGCCCGCCCCGTTGGGGCCGAGGAACCCGGTCACCACTCCCGGACGGACGTCGAAGGACAGCCGGTCGACGGCCGCCGTCGGCCCGTACCGCTTGGTCAGCTCCCGCACTGAGATCACCGGGGAATCGTCGCCGACGCCGGGGCTCCGCCGCGTCTGACCAGGGTCGGAGATCGCATGTCCTACCACGGTCAGACGCGCCGGGAGGGCGACCCCGTCTAGCGTGATCGCATGCCTTCCCGGCCCTCCGGATCCGACCTGCGCGCGGCCGCCGTGGACACCGCGGTCGCCGTCGCGCTGGCCGTCCTGGCCGCCTCCACCCCGCTCGACCCGCCCGGTCCGGCTTTCGCCGGTCCGGCGTGGGTGGCGTGGGTGGCGGGCGCGGCGGTGGGACTCCCGCTGGCGGTCCGCAGGCGGTGGCCCGTGGCGGTGCTCGCCTGGGTCGCGGGGGCCGCGGCGGTGGCCACCGCGGTCGGCGCCGTGGGGCTCGGGGCCATCTCGATGACGTACGCGCCCGTCGCGCTGGCGCTCTACACCGTGGCCTCCGCGTCCGGCCGCGTCGCCGCCGGCGCGGCCCTGGTCGGCGCACTGGTCGCGCCGTCGGTCACCATCCCGTGGCTCTACGACCGGGCCCGGATCGGCGCGGCCGACACGTCCGCCAGCGAGGTGCCGCTGTGGTGGCAGGTCGAGCTCGGCGTGGTCACCGTGATGGTCACCGCCGCCTGGGCCGTGGGCTGGACGGTCCGGTGGCGGCGGGCGGTCCGGGCCGAGGCCGCCCAGCGGCTCGCCCAGGACGCGGTGGCCGCCGAGCGGCTGCGGATCGCCCGGGAGCTGCACGACATCGTCGGGCACAGCATGAGCCTGATCGCGGTGAAGGCCACCGTGGCCAACCACATCGCCGACGAGCGGCCCGCCGAGACCCGAGCCGCCCTCGTGACCATCGAGCGGACCAGCCGGGCCGCGCTCACCGAGATCCGCAGGCTGCTCGGCGTCCTCCGGCCGGACACCGATCCCGGACCGGGACCGGCCGCCGAGTTCGTCCCGGCTCCCGGCTCCGCCGACCTGCCCGACCTCGCCGACCGGCTGCGCTCCACCGGCCTGCGGATCGATCTGCGCCTCGACGGTGCCGACGACCTGCCCGAAGCCGTCGACCTCACCGTCTTCCGCATCGTCCAGGAGGCCCTCACCAACGTGGTGAAGCACGCCGACGCCGGCCACTGCCGCGTCGTGGTGGGCGCCGCCGGGGGCAGCGTGCGCATCGACGTCCTGGACGACGGCCACGCGCAGCGCACGTCCGGCCGGCGGCCCGCCGGGCAGGGCCTCATCGGCATGCGCGAGCGCGTGGCGATGTACGGCGGCACCCTGGACGCTGGCCCCCGTCCCGGGGGCGGGTTCCAGGTGGTCGCCGAGATCCCCTACGCCGCGGCGGAGCAGACGGCATGACCGGGCCGCCGTCACCCGCGGACATCGGGGTGCTCCTCGTCGACGACCACCCCCTCCTGCGGGAGAGCTTCCGGGCCCTGCTGGAGGCGTCGCCGGGCTTCGCCCCGGTCGGCGAGGCCGGCACCGGCGCCGAGGCGGTGCGGCTGGCCCGCCTGCACCGGCCCGACGTGGTGCTGATGGACGTCCGGATGCCGGAGATGGACGGCATCGAGGCGACCCGGCGGATCTGCGCGGAGCCGGAGACCGCGGCCGTGCGCGTGCTCATCCTGACCACGTTCGACCTCGACGACTACGTCTACGCGGCCCTGCGCGCCGGGGCCAGCGGGTTCCTGGTCAAGGACGCCACGGCCGCCGAGCTGCTGGCCGGCATCCGGGTGGTCGCCGCGGGCGAGGCGCTGCTGGCGCCCCGGGTCACCCGGCGGCTGATCGCCGCGTTCGCCGGGCATGCCCCGCCCGCCTCCGCCGCCCCGCCCGAGCTGGGGCCGGTCACCGAGCGGGAGCGCGAGGTGCTGGTCCTGATCGCCCGCGGGCTGTCCAACACCGAGATCGCCCAGCACCTGCACGTGACGATAGGCACCGTGAAGACCCACATCGGGCGCCTGCTCGGCAAGCTGGGCGCGCGGGACCGGGCGCAGCTGGTGATCACCGCGTACGAGAGCGGTCTGGTGGTTCCGGTGCCGCGGTGAGCGCGCTGCGCGTGGACCTGCGTTTATTCCGGTCGCGGGCGCCCCGCGGTCGTGATCGTGCCCACGCCGGGGGAGTCGACCGGGGCTGTCGTGGCGACCTACTGTTCGGGTCATGGTCGACCTGCCGCCGCCCGTGGTTCCGCAGTCCGACACCGTTCCGGCCGACCCGGCCCCGACCCCCACCGCGCTGCGCCGGGCGCTGCGCCGAGCGCGCGACGGCGCCGCCCTCGACGTCACCGAGGCCGCGGTCCTGATCGGCGCGCGCGGCGAGCACCTCGACGAGCTGCTGGCGATCGCCTCCCGCGTGCGCGACGCCGGGCTGGTCGCCGAAGGTCGCCCCGGGGTGGTGACCTACTCCCGCAAGGTCTTCATCCCGCTCACCCGGCTCTGCCGCGACCGCTGCCACTACTGCACGTTCGCGACGGTCCCGCACCGGCTGCCTGCCGCGTTCCTGGAGCGCGACGAGGTGCTGGAGATCGCCAGGGCCGGAGCGGCGCAGGGCTGCAAGGAAGCGCTGTTCACCCTCGGCGACCGGCCGGAGGACCGCTGGCCCGCGGCCCGGCAGTGGCTCGACGAGCGCGGCTACGACTCCACCCTCGACTACGTGCGCGCGTGCGCGATCGCGGTGCTGGAGGAGACCGGGTTGCTGCCGCACCTCAACCCGGGGGTGCTGAGCTGGGCCGAGCTGACCAGGCTCAAGCCGGTCGCGCCGAGCATGGGCATGATGCTGGAGACCACGGCCGGGCGGCTGTGGAGCCAGCCGGGCGGGCCGCACTACGGCAGCCCCGACAAGGACCCCGCGGTCCGGCTGCGCACGCTGACCGACGCCGGCCGGGTGGGCGTGCCCTTCACGACCGGCATCCTGATCGGCATCGGCGAGACCCGCACCGAGCGGGCCGACTCGCTGTTCGCGATCCGCTCGGCCGCCCGCGCGCACGGGCACATCCAGGAAGTCATCGTGCAGAACTTCCGGGCCAAGCCGGACACCGCGATGCGCAACGAGCCCGACGCGTCGCTGGTCGAGCTGGCCGCCACCATCGCCGTCGCCCGGTTGGTGCTGGGGCCGGGGATGCGCCTGCAGGCCCCGCCGAACCTGGTGGGTGAGGAGTTCGCGCTGATGCTGCGGGCCGGCATCGACGACTGGGGCGGGGTCTCCCCGGTCACCGCCGACCACGTCAACCCCGAGCGCCCGTGGCCGGCCATCGACGAGCTGGCCACCCGCTCGGCCGCGGCCGGGTTCACCCTGCGCGAGCGGCTGACGGCCTACCCGAAGTACGTGCGGGCCGGCTCGCCGTGGATCGACACCCGGCTGCACGCCCACGTGGCCGCGCTGGCCGAGGCCGCGACCGGGCTGGCCGACGAGGGCGCCGAGGTCGTCGGCCGGCCGTGGCAGGAGCCCGACGGCGGCTTCGCCTCCAGCGGGCGCACCGACCTGCACACCGCCATCGACGACGAGGGCCGCACCGACGACCGCCGCGGCGACTTCGACTCCGTCTACGGCGACTGGGACGCCCTGCGCGACGAGCTGGCCGCCACCCGCCAGGCCGCCCCCGAGCGCCTCGACGCCGACGTCCGGGCCGGGCTGCGGCTCGCCGGGTCGGACCCGGCCGCGCTGCTCGACCCGGCCAACCACACCGCCGCGATGGCGCTGATCCTGGCCGACGGTCCGGCGCTGGAGGAGCTGACCGGGCTGGCCGACGCGCTGCGCGCCCAGGTCGTCGGCGACGACGTCACCTACGTGGTCAACCGCAACATCAACTTCTCGAACGTCTGCTACGTGGGCTGCCGGTTCTGCGCGTTCGCCCAGCGCGAGCGCGACGCCGACGCCTTCCGGCTGTCGCTGGACGAGGTCACCGCGCGGGCCGTGGAGGCCGCCGCCGACGGCGCCACCGAGATCTGCGTGCAGGGCGGCATCGACCCGCAGCTCCCGGTCACCTTCTACGCCGACCTGGTCCGATCGGTGAAGGCCGCCGTGCCCGACATGCACGTGCACGCGTTCTCCCCGATGGAGATCGTCAGCGCCGCGGCCAAGGCCGGGGTGTCGGTCCGGGAGTGGCTCACCGAGCTGCGCGACGCCGGGCTGGGCTCCATCCCCGGAACGGCCGCGGAGATCCTCGACGACGAGGTCCGCTGGGTGCTGACCAAGGGCAAGCTGCCGGCCGCGCAGTGGATCGAGGTGGTCACCACCGCGCACGAGCTGGGCATCGCGTCGTCCTCGACGATGATGTACGGCCACGTCGACGAGCCCCGCCACTGGCTCGGGCACCTGCGCACGCTCGCGGCCCTGCAGGACCGGACGGGCGGCCTCACCGAGTTCGTGCCGCTGCCGTTCGTGCACCAGCACGCCCCGATCTACCTGGCCGGCCTGGCCCGCCCGGGCCCCACCGAGCGCGACAACCGGGCCGTGCACGCGTTCGCCCGGCTGGCCCTGCACGGGCGCATCGACCACATCCAGTGCTCGTGGGTGAAGCTCGGCGACGACCTCGCGGCGCGGGTCCTGCGGGGCGGCGCCGACGACATGGGCGGCACGCTGATGGAGGAGACGATCAGCCGGATGGCCGGCTCGGAGAACGGCTCGGCCCGCTCGGTCGCCGAGCTGGCCGCGATCGCGACCGCCGCGGGCCGCCCGGTCCGCCAGCGCACCACCACCTACCGGGGCGAGCCGTCGCGGGTCGAGCCGGCCCCCGGCACCGCCCCCCGCCTCCTCCCCCTCACCCCAGCCTGACGCTCTCTCCCGCCCGCCCCGAGTTCAGGAAAGCCACGATGCTGCCCTCTGGGTTCAGCATCGTGGCCTTCCTGAACCCAACGGGGTGGGGGCGACCCGCGCGTGGGGTCAGGTCAAGCCGGCGATGATCTCGGCGACGCGGGCGGGCTGCTGGGCGTGCAGGTCGTGGTCGTCTCCGGGGAACTCCACCAGCTCGCCGTCCGCCAGGGCGGCGAGGGCCTCGGCGACCTGCTGGTGCTTGCGCGGCGGGCCGGCGGGGGAGAAGGCGGCGAGCAGCCGGACCGGGCAGCGGACCAGGCCGTACAGCGACCGCGGCCGGTGGCGCAGCATGCTGCCGAGGATCGCGCGGTGCCGCTCGCGGTCCAGCCGCGGGGTGACGGTGCCGTCCTCGCGTTCGCGCAGGTTGCCCATCGCGGCCTCGACCGCCGCCTCGGTCCACCCCGGGTGGCCCTCGCGCATGCTCTCGCGCAGCGCCTCGGCGCCGACCCCGTCGAACCGGGGCGGGGCGAGCATCCCCCACGCGTCGTCCAGGGTCGGCCACTGGTCGCCCAGGTGCAGCCACCCGCCTTCCACCAGCGCCAGTCCGTGGACCAGGTCGGGGCGGTCGGTGGCGAGCTGCAGGGCGATGTTGGCGCCCCACGAGTGACCGGCCACCACCGGCGCGGACCAGCCGAGGTCGGCGCAGACGGCGTCCAGGTCCTGCGCCGCGGTCCGGGTGGGGTCGGTGGGGGGCGCGTCCGGGTCGTCGGTGTCGGTGTCCGGGACGTCGGCGGACGCGCCGTGCCCGCGCAGGTCGACCGCGAGCACCGGGTGCCCGGCGGCGGCGAGGTGCCCGGCGACGCCGTCCCACAACCGGGCGTTGGACGAGAGCCCGTGCACGAGCACCACCGGTCGGGCGGAGCCGTCGGGCCAGGACCGGGCGCTGAGCGCCACCGGCCCGGCGTCCACTGCGATCACTTCGGGCCGGTCCACGAGCGGACAGCCTATGGGCCGCTCGGTCGGGGCATCCCGTGCGGGACCTCGTCGCGCCGGCCGCCCGCCCGCTCCCCGACCCGGTGTCAGGAAAGCCACCATCAGGACGTCCGGCGTCCTGATGGTGGCTTTCCTGACGTCAGGGGGCGCGGGGCGCGGGGCGTAGCGTGGACGGCATGGGCGTGCTGGGCGAGATGTTCCCCGGGCCGAGGATCCGCGACGAGTCCGCCGAGGCGGGCGACGGCGAGCAGCCGTGGCGGCTGGGCCCGATCGACCTGGACAACAACGTCGTCGAGGTGCACCGCGGTGGCGACGCCGAGCCGGTGCCGCCGACGCCGGGCGCCGACGTCCGGTCGGCGGTCCCCGGCGACGGCGCCCCCGGGGAAATCGCTCAGCGGGGCTGAGAGAATCGGCGCCATGACCGCCGCCTCCGACCGCCGCCCGCGGGTGCTCTCCGGCATCCAGCCGACCGCGGACTCGTTCCACCTGGGCAACTACCTCGGCGCGGTCCGCCAGTGGGTCGGCCTGCAGGACGACCACGACGCCTTCTACTTCGTGCCCGACCTGCACGCCATCACCGTCGAGCACGACCCGAAGACGCTGGCCCACCGCACCCGCAACGCCGCGGCGCAGCTGCTGGCCCTGGGCCTCGACCCCGACCGCTGCACGCTGTTCGTCCAGTCGCACGTGCCCGAGCACGCGCAGCTGGCCTGGGTGCTGGGCTGCCTCACCGGGTTCGGCGAGGCCAGCCGGATGACCCAGTTCAAGGACAAGTCGGCCAAGCAGGGCTCCGACCGGGCCACCGTCGGGCTGTTCACCTACCCGATCCTGCAGGCCGCCGACATCCTGCTCTACCAGGCCGACCGGGTCCCGGTGGGCGAGGACCAGCGCCAGCACGTGGAGCTGACGCGCGACCTGGCCCAGCGGTTCAACTCCCGCTTCGGGCGCACGTTCGTGGTGCCCGAGCCCTACATCCTCACCGGGGCGGCCAAGATCCAGGACCTGCAGGACCCGTCGGCCAAGATGAGCAAGTCGGGCTCCAGCCCCGGCGGCATCGTCGACCTGCTCGACGACCCGAAGGCGTCGGCCAAGAAGATCCGCTCCGCGGTCACCGACACCGAGCGGGAGGTCCGCTACGACCCGGTGGCCAAGCCCGGCGTCTCCAACCTGCTGACGATCTACGCGGCGCTCACCGAGCGGAAGGTCTCCGAGCTGGAGGCCGAGTACGCCGGGCGCGGCTACGGCGACCTGAAGAAGGATCTGGCTGACGTCGTCGTCGAATTCACTACTCCGCTCGCCGAACGGGTACGGCTCTATCTGGACGATCCCGCCGAGCTCGACCGGATCCTCGCCCGCGGGGCCACCCGGGCGCGCGAGGTCTCCAGCGCGACGCTGGCCGCCGTCCACGACAGGATCGGCTTCTTGCCACCGACGTAGAGGGGTACCAGCGTGTCCGCACCCGCCGCTGCTGATCACCATGACGCGGAGAAGGGCGCCGGGAAGGGTGGCGGAGCGGACGCGCCGTCCAAGCTGGAGCAGCTGAGGGCGCGCTACCACTGGCTCGACCACGTCATCAAGGCGGGCGGGCGCTACACCGAGCGCCACGGCGACCACTACGCCGCGGCGATCACCTTCTTCAGCGTGCTGTCGCTCGTCCCGCTGATCATGATCGCGTTCGCGGCGGCGGGGTACGTGCTGTTCTTCAACCCGGACCTGCTCGAGGAGCTGAAGGTCTCGATCGCGGAGAACGTGCCGCCCAGCCTGGCCGAGACCATCAACCCGATCATCAACCAGGCCATCGACCAGCGCGACGCGGTCGGCATCTTCGGCCTGATCGGCGCCCTGTACTCCGGGGTCGGGTGGATGTCGAACCTGCGCGAGGCGCTGTCCGAGCAGTGGGCGCAGGTCCCGGAGACCCCGGCCATGCTCAAGCGGCTGCTGTTCGACCTGCTCGCGCTGGGCGGGCTGGGGCTCGCGCTCGTCGGCTCGTTCGGCATCACCGGGTTCGCCTCCGGCTTCGCCACCGACGTGCTCAACATCTGGGGGTTCGGCGACCAGATCTGGGCCGAGGTCCTGCTGCGCGTGCTCGGCATCATCCTCGGCATCACCGCGAACTGGCTGATCTTCCTGTGGGTGATCGCCCGGCTGCCGCGCGAGCACGCGACGCTGCGCAGCGCGGCGAAGGCCGCCCTGCTCGGCGCGGTCGGCTTCGAGATCCTCAAGCAGGTCATGACCATCTACCTGACCTCGGTGACCAGCTCGCCCAGCGGGGCGATCTTCGGGTCGTTCCTGGGCCTGCTGGTGTTCGTGTTCTTCGCCTCGCGCTTCGTGCTGTTCGTGACGGCGTGGGCGGCGACCGCGAAGGAGAACGAGCAGCCGGAGGAGGTCCCGGTGCCGGGGCCCGCGGTGATCCGCCAGGAGGTCGAGGTGCGGTCGGGACCGTCCACCGGCACCGCGGCCGGGCTGCTGGGCGCCGGGCTGCTGGGCGGCCTGCTCGGCGGCCGCCTGCTGCTCGGCCGGAGGCGCTGACCCGGGTCGGGCGTCAGCGCCGGCGCCTGGTCGCGACCAGCGCCGCCACCAGGGCAAGCGCGGCGATCCCGGCCAGGCTGCCCAGCAGGACGAGCACCGCGCCCGCCGACATGCCGGTCGTGGGCGTGGCCGGGCGCGACCCGACCGGCTCCCGGTCCGCGACCGGTGCGGTCGTCGCGGCCGGGGGCGCGGGTGCCCGGTCGACCAGCACGCCGACGGGCGGGGTGCCGACCGGCTGCGCGAAGCCCCAGTCCAGCAGCGTCGCGGCCTGCCGCCACAGCGGTGCCGGCTGGTTCTCGCCGCGCATCACCGCCACCACCAGCCGTCGGCCGTCGCGCTGGGCCGCGCTGACCACGGTGTGCCGGGCGGCATCGGTGAAGCCGGTCTTGCTGCCCAGGGAGCCGGGGTAGCCGGTCAGCAGCCGGCTGGAGTTGAACAGCTCGAACGCGGGGTGCTCGGCGTCGTAGCCGGGGAAGAGCACCGACGGGGTGGCGATCGTCGTGGCGAAGAGCGGGTCGCGCATCGCCACCCGGTACAGCAGCGCCACGTCGTACGCCGAGGACGACATGCCCGGTCCGTCCAGGCCCGACGGGGTGGCCGGACGGGTGTCCAGCGCGCCCAGCTCGCGGGCCAGCGCCGCCATCCGGGCCACCGCGGCTGCGTCGCCGCCGAGCACCCTGGCCAGCGCCTGCGCGGTGTCGTTGCCGGAGTTGAGCAGCAGCCCGTGCAGCAGCTCGCGCACCGTGTAGCGCCCGCCGGGGCCGATGCCGGCCTTGCTGCCGACGACGCGCAGGTCCTCCGGCGTGCCGTCGACGACGAGGTCGGGGTCGAGGTCGCGCAGCACGACCAGCGCGGTGAGCACCTTCAGCGTGGACGCCGGGCGGTGCCGGGCGTGCGGGGCCCGGGTGGCCAGGATCCCGCCGGTGTCGAGGTCGGCCAGCACGAACGAGGCGGCGGCGATCACCGGCAGCGGCGCGGCCGTCGCCGCGATCTCCCCGCAGCCCAGCGACGGCCCGCCGACCGGCTCGTCCGGGACCGGCAGGGGCAGGGGCGCGGGCGCGGCCGACTCCTCGTCGGCGGGAGGGGGTGGCGGGACCACCTGATCGGGGCACGCCGCGGCCGGGGCGGCGGCGGAGATCGCGGGCGCGGCGACCGCCTCGACGGGGTGGGCGGCGCCGGTCACCGCACCGAGGGCCGCCACGATCGCCAGTACCGCGGCCCGTCGCACGCCGCCGACTCTACGGGCGGGCCGTCGCCCCCGGGGCCGCCGGCCTGGACACCCCCGACCACGGAACGTACTCGCGGGTGGTCGCGCTGCGCAGTGATCCGTTGACATGGGGTGACATCGCCGTCACGGACCGGAGCCGACGATTCGGTCACGCCGGTAGGTCGTTCACGTGAACCGGGCGGGACGTCGGTTACGTTGCCCGACGTCGTCGTGCCGGTGGTCATCGGGGCCGGTCGGAACAGGAGCTTGTGATCCATGCGGATGAGACGAGGATTCGTGTTGGCGGCCGCCGTGCTGACCAGCGCGCTGGTGCTCGTGGGCTGTGCCCGTGACACCGGGACCACCGAGCCCGCGGGTGGCGGTGGCACCAGCGGTGAGCAGTGCGCGCGCAACCCCGCGCCCACCGGCGGTGCCGCCGCGGCCACCCCGGCCCCGGCGCAGCCCAACGCCGACGGCAGCGGCCTGAAGGTCGGGCTGGCCTACGACATCGGCGGACGCGGCGACGGCTCGTTCAACGACGCCGCCGCGGCCGGCCTGGAGAAGGCGATCGCCGACCTCGGCGTGGCCCCCGGCAACGTCAAGGAGCTCGCGGCCGCGGCCAACGAGAGCGAGGACGCCGCCGCCACCCGGCTGCGCCAGCTGGTCTCCGAGGGCTTCAACCCGATCATCGCGGTGGGCTTCAAGTACGCCACCGCGCTGGGCGTGGTCGCCGCCGAGGCCCCGCAGGTGCAGTTCGCGATCGTCGACGACAGCTCCGTCGAGCTGCCGAACGTGACGCCGCTGATCTTCGCCGAGGAGCAGGGCTCGTTCCTGGTCGGCGCGGCCGCCGCGCTCAAGACCACCACCTGCAAGATCGGCTTCGTGGGTGGCGTCGAGCAGCCGCTGATCCAGAAGTTCGAGGCGGGCTACGTGCAGGGCGCCAAGGCCGTCGCGCCGGACATCGAGGTCGACGTCAAGTACCTCAGCCCGGCGGGCGACTTCACCGGCTTCAACGACCCGGCCAAGGGCCAGGTCGTGGCCGGGGGTGAGCTCGACGGCGGCGCGGACATCATCTACCACGCCGCCGGCGCGTCGGGGCAGGGCGTGTTCCAGGCCGTCAAGGCCGCGAACAAGCTGGCCATCGGGGTCGACTCCGACCAGTACAACATCCCGTCCTACGCGGACACCAGGGACATCATCATGACCTCGATGCTCAAGCGCGTCGACGTCGCGGTGTTCGACTACATCAACGCCGTCGCGGCCGCCGACCTGAGCACGCTGCCCGAGATCTTCGACCTCAAGGTCGACGGCGTCGGCTACGCCACCTCAGGCGGCAAGGTCGACGACATCGTGCCCGACCTCGACGCCTACAAGTCGGCGATCATCTCCGGCAGCATCACGGTCGAGACGACGCCCTCGTCCTGACCGGCAGTCCGTGATCGGGGGGCCGGGGTCCGCGCGACCCCGGCCCCCCGACCCGGATGGAAGGGTGGCCCGATGGTCGGATCCGACACCGGGACCGACGCCGAGTTCGCCGTGGAGCTGACCGGGATCACGAAGCGGTTCCCCGGCGTGGTCGCCAACAGCGACATCCACCTGAGCGTGCGCCGCGGCGAGGTGCACGCGCTGTGCGGTGAGAACGGCGCCGGCAAGTCCACCCTGATGAAGATCCTCTACGGGATGCAGCAGCCCGACGAGGGCACGATCGCCGTCGACGGGAAGCCGGTGCGCTTCCGCTCGCCGTCCGACGCGATCAGGGCGGGCATCGGCATGGTGCACCAGCACTTCATGCTCGCCGACAACCTGACCGTGCTGGAGAACGTGGTGCTCGGGGCGGAGGCCATGCACGGGATCGGCGCGAAGGCGCGGAAGCGCATCGCCGAGCTGTCCCGCACGGTCGGCCTCGACGTCGGCCACGACGTGCTCGTCGAGCGCCTCGGGGTGGCCGACCGGCAGCGCGTGGAGATCCTCAAGGTGCTCTACCGCGGCGCCCGCACGGTCATCCTGGACGAGCCCACCGCGGTGCTGGTGCCCCAGGAGGTCGAGGAGCTGTTCGAGACCGTGCGGAACATGCGGTCGGAGGGCTTCACCTTCCTGTTCATCTCCCACAAGCTCGACGAGGTCCGGGCCATCGCCGACTCGATCACGGTGATCCGCCGCGGCACCTCGGTCGGCACCGCCGACCCGCACACCGTCACCACCCGCCAGCTGGCCGAGATGATGGTCGGCAGCGAGCTGCCCACGCCGAGCACCACCGACTCCACCGTCACCGACCGGGAGGTGCTGCGGGTCTCCGGCCTGCAGCTGCCCGGCGAGGCCGGGGGGCGCGCGCTGCTGGCCGACGTCGACCTGGTGGTGCGCGCGGGCGAGGTGCTGGGCATCGCCGGCGTCGAGGGCAACGGCCAGACCGAGCTCGTCGAGACGATCATGGGGATGCGTCGGGCGGCGTCCGGCACGATCACCCTCTCCGGCACCGACATCAGCCGGGCCACCACGCTGCAGCGCCGCGAGGCCGGCATCGGCTACATCCCCGAGGACCGCACCCGGCACGGCCTGCTGGCCACCCAGCCGCTGTGGGTCAACCGCATCCTCGGCCACCAGAGCCGCCCGCCGGTGTCGCGCGGCGGCCCGCTCGGCCTGCTCGACCGGGCCGCGGCCCGCCGCGACACCGAGCGGATCGTGCGCGAGTTCGACGTGCGCACCCCCGGCGTCGACGTGCCGGCGGCCGCGCTGTCGGGCGGCAACCAGCAGAAGCTGGTGGTCGGCCGCGAGCTCTCCGGCGACCCGGTGCTGCTGATCGCCTCGCACCCCACCCGCGGCGTCGACGTCGGCGCCCAGGCGGGCATCTGGGCCGAGCTGCGCCGGGCCCGCGCCGCCGGGCTGGCCGTGCTGCTGATCAGCGCCGACCTCGACGAGCTGATCGGCCTGTCGGACACGATCAAGGTCATGCTGCGCGGGCGGCTGGTGGCCGACGCCGACCCGGCCACGGTGACCCCCGAGGAGCTGGGCTCGGCGATGACCGGCGCCGGCGGGCAGCCCGGTGGCGCCGGGGCGCCGCCCGAGCCGCCGCCCGATCCCCACCCGGACGACGGTGTCGACGACGGTGCGGGCGGCGGGCGCCACCGCGCCGCGGACGGGACCGGGGGCACGCAGGAGCCGAGGACGGGAGAGAGCACGGCATGACGCGCGTCCGCACGGTGCTGCTCCCCCCGGCGCTGGCCATCGTCTTCGCCGCGCTGCTCTGCGCGGTCGCGCTGCTGATCAGCGGCGACTCGCCGCTCACCGCGCTGCGGGTGATGATCACCCAGGTCGGCGAGGGCACCACCGCGATCGACATCCTCAACAGCGGCGCCATCTACTACATCGCCGGGCTGGCCGTGGCGATCGGCTTCCAGATGAAGCTGTTCAACATCGGCATCGAGGGCCAGTACCGGCTGGCCGCGTGCGTCGCGGCCATCGTCGGCGGCACGCTGGTGCTGCCGCCGGTGCTGCACACGATCGTCATCCTGCTGGTCGCGATGGTGGTCGGCGCGGCGTGGGCCGGGATCGCCGCGCTGCTCAAGGCGTTCCGCGGGGTCAGCGAGGTCATCTCGACGATCATGCTGAACTTCCTGGCCACCGGCCTGATCGCGTTCCTGATCCGGCCCGACTCGTTCGGCGTGCTGCGCGGCAACAACATCTCCACCGACCCGATCCCGCCCAGCGGCCAGTTCCCCGGCATCTCCTTCGGCTCGAGCGGGACGCTGTTCGGGATGGTGTTCGTGGCCGCGCTGCTCGGCCTGGGCTACGCGTTCCTGCTCGACCGCACCCGCTTCGGCTTCGAGCTCAAGGCGTCCGGCGAGTCCGACACCGCGGCCACCGCGGGCGGCGTGAACGCCCGCCGGATGACGATCATCGCGCTGCTGATGTCCGGCGCGGTCGCCGGCCTGGTCGGGCTGCCCGAGCTGGTCGGGCGCGACTTCGCCTACACGCTGACCTCCCCGCAGGGCTACGGCTTCACCGGCATCGCGGTGGCGCTGCTGGGCCGCAACCACCCGTTCGGCATCGCGCTGGGCGCGCTGCTGTGGGCGTTCCTGGACAAGTCCGCGCTGGCCCTGGACAACGTCGGGGTGCCGAGGGAGATCGTGCTGATCATGCAGGGCTCGGTGGTGCTGTCGGTGGTGGTCGCCTACGAGATCGTGCGCCGCTACGAGCTGGCCGCCGAGCAGCGCCGGGTCGCCGCGCAGCTGCGCGCCGCGTCTGCGGCGCCGGCCGAGGAGGTCAAGGCATGAGCGCGCCAGCGTTCCCCGACGGGGTCGCGCCGAAGGCGCCGGGAGGCACCGCATGACCACCGTGACCGACCGCCCCACCGCGGGCGCGCCCGCGACGAAGGCGACGGGTCGCCGGCGCATCCCGGCGTGGCTGCGGGCGGTGATCGTCGTGGCGATCGGCGTCGGCCTGCTGTCGCTGACCGCCACCCTCACCGGCCAGGTCCAGCTCACCTCGCGCGGCACCACCCAGGCCGCCGTGCTGCTGCTGCTGCCCATCCTGTTCGCCGGCCTCGGCGGGCTGTGGGCCGAGCGCGCCGGCGTGATCAACATCGGGCTCGAGGGCATGATGATCCTCGGCACCTGGGGCGCGGCGTGGGCCGGCTACCAGTGGGGGCCGTGGGCCGCGGTGGTCGGCGGGCTGGTGTTCGGCGCGCTGGGCGGCGCGCTGCACGCCGTCGCGACGGTCACGTTCAACGTCAACCACATCGTCTCCGGCGTCGCGATCACCCTGCTCGGCATGGGCGTCACCAAGTACCTGTCGACGCTGCTGTTCCTTCCGGTGTCGCAGAACCCGCGCCAGTCGCCGCGCGTCGATGGCTTCGAGACGTTCTCGGTGCAGCCGGTTGCCGACGGGCTGCTCGCGGTGGAGCGGGAGCAGCGGGTGCTGCTGTCCGACGTCGCCGGCCTGCTCGGTGGGCTGATCAGCGGCCTGACCCCGCTCATCGTGATCGGCTTCGCGCTGGTCCCGATCAGCTACCTGGTGCTCTGGCGCACCCGGTTCGGGCTGCGGCTGCGCTCCTGCGGGGAGAACCCGGTGGCCGCCGAGTCGCTCGGGGTCAACGTCTACCTGCACAAGTACATCGCGGTCATCGCCTCCGGCGCGCTGGCCGGGCTGGGCGGGGCGGCGCTCGCCCTGAACCCGGGCCAGCTGGGCTACCTGGAGGGCCAGACCGGCGGCCGCGGCTACATCGGCCTGGCCGCCATGATCTTCGGCAACTGGCGCCCCGGCGGGCTGCTGGCCGGCTCGGCGCTGTTCGGCTACGTCGACGGCGTCCAGTTGCGGGCAGGCGGGGAGGCCGTGCACGCGCTGCTCTACGGCGCCACGGTGCTCGCCGTCGGCGTCGCGCTGTGGTGGGCGGCCCGGCGCAACTGGCGCGGCGCGGCCGTCGCCGCGATCGCCGGGGTGCTGGTCTACGCGGTCTACATGACCATCGAGACCGTGCCGCGCGAGTTCGCCGCCTACGCCCCGCAGCTGGTCACGCTGCTGGTGCTGGCGGTCGCCTCGCAGCGGTTGCGACCACCGGCCGCCGACGGCGTCGAGTACCGCAGGGGTGAGGGTGACTAGCGCGAGCACCGACTGGGAGTCCCTCCGGGCCAAGGCCGTCGAGGCCGCCGGATCGGCGTACGCGCCGTACTCCGGCCTGCACGTCGGGGCCGCCGCGGAGTGCGACGACGGGCGGGTCGTCGTCGGCTGCAACGTGGAGAACGCCAGCTACGGCCTGGGGCTGTGCGCGGAGTGCACGATGGCCGGGCAGCTGCGGCTCACCGGTGGCGGCCGGTTCACCGCCGTCGCGTGCCGCTCGGGCTCGGGCGAGCTGCTGATGCCGTGCGGCCGGTGCCGCCAGGTGCTCTACGAGCTCGGCGGCCCCGACTGCCTCATCGACACCCCCCGCGGCGTGCTGCCCATGCGCGACGTCCTCCCCGACGCCTTCGGCCCCGAACAGCTCCCCTGACCCGCACGAGGGCCTCGGCTCGCCCCGCCCGGCCCCCGGCTGGAAGGGTGATCGGGTGGCCGAGCACAGTGCTGTTGAGATCATCGTCGCCAAGCGGGACGGCTCCCGGCTGAGCGACGCCCAGATCGACTGGGTCGTCGACGCCTACACCCGCGGCGACGTCGCCGACGAGCAGATGGCCGCGCTGGCCATGGCGATCCTGCTCAACGGCATGGACCCGGACGAGATCAGCCGGTGGACCGCGGCGATGATCGCCTCCGGGGAGGTCCTCGCGCTGCCCGACGTCGGCCGTCCCCTGGTCGACAAGCACTCCACCGGCGGCGTCGGCGACAAGATCACCCTCCCGCTGGCCCCGCTGGTCGCGGCGTGCGGTGCCGCGGTGCCGCAGCTGTCCGGCCGCGGGCTCGGCCACACCGGCGGCACCCTGGACAAGCTGGAGTCGATCCCGGGCTGGCGGGCGTCGCTGTCGCTGGAGGAGATCAGCGCCCAGCTCGCCGACGTCGGCGCGGTGGTCTGCGCGACCACCCCGACGCTGGCCCCCGCCGACCGCAAGCTCTACGCCCTGCGCGACGTCACCGGCACCGTCGAGTCGATCCCGCTGATCGCCAGCTCGATCATGAGCAAGAAGATCGCCGAGGCCACCGGCGGCCTGGTGCTCGACGTCAAGGTCGGCTCCGGGGCGTTCATGCGCACCCTGGAGCGGGCCAGCGAGCTGGCCGAGACGATGGTGCGCATCGGTGGCGACCACGGCCTGCCCACCGTCGCCCTGCTGACCGACATGTCGGTCCCGCTCGGCCGGGCCGCTGGCAACGCCCTGGAGGTCGCCGAGTCCGTCGAGGTGCTGCGCGGCGGCGGCCCGGCCGACGTCGTCGAGCTGACCGTCGCGCTGGCCCGCGAGATGCTCGCGCTGGCCGGCCTGACCGACGTCGACCCGGCCGCCGTGCTGGCCTCCGGGGAGGCGTACCCGGTGTGGGAGCGCATGATCGCCGCCCAGGGCGGCGACCCCTCGGCCCCGCTGCCCAGGGCCACGCACGTGGAGACGCTCACGGCCGACCGCGCCGGCGTGTTCGCCTGCGACGCGCTCGCCGTCGGCACGGCGGCCTGGCGGCTGGGCGCGGGTCGCGCCCGCAAGGAGGACCCGGTGCAGGCGGCGGCCGGGATCCTGCTGCTGGCCGACGCGGGCGACGAGGTCGAGGCCGGCCAGCCGCTCCTGGAGCTGCACACCGACACCCCCGACGCGGTCGCCTGGGCCCGCGCCGCCCTGGCCGGCGGCGTCGCCGTCGTCGACGCGCCCCCGCCCCGCCCCGACCTCCTCCTCGCCACCGTCCGCTGAGCCGAAATTCTTCGTACGCTGTACCCAGTTCTCGCGTACGCTGTACCCAGTTCAGGTGCGGATGGGGAGGCGACCGTGAAGATCCTGGTGACGGGGGCGACCGGCAACATCGGGCGCAAGGTGGTCGACCACCTGCTCGACGCGGGAGCGCAGGACGTGCGCGCGCTGACGGTCGACCCGGTGAGGGCGGCGCTCCCGGAGGGGGTCGAGGTCGTCCGCGGCCACCTGCGGCGACCGGAGACGCTGGCGGCGGCCCTGGACGGCGTCGGGCGCCTCTACCTCGCGCCCACGCCCGACACGGTCGTCGACGTGCTCGCGCTCGCCCGGGAGGCGGGCGTCTCCCACGTGGTGGACCTGTCCGGCGAGCCGGAGAGCTGGTGGGGGAGCGTCGCCACCGCCGTCGAGGGCGCCGGGCCCGCCTGGACCCACCTGTGGCCGGGGGACTTCATGGAGAACGCGCTGTCCTGGGCGCCCGGGATCGCCGCCCGGCGGGCCGTGCGCGAGCCCTACCCGCAGGGCCGCAGCGCCCCCACGGCCATGGACGACATCGCCCGGGTGGCGGCGGCGTGCTTGCTCACCGACGCCCACGCCGGGCAGGCGCTGTCGATCACCGGTCCCGAGGTGCTCACCCGCGTCGAGCTGGCCGAGCGGATCGGGGAGGCGCTCGGCCACCGGGTCGTGTTCGAGACCGTGACGCGCGACGAGGCCGTGGCCGAGATGGCGCAGTCCATGGGGGCCGACGCCGAGTGGTACGTCGACACCATCCTCGCCGGGAGCGTCGACAACCCGGTGCAGGTCAGCACCGCGATCGAGGACGTGACGGGGAAGCCGGCCACCACGTTCGCGCAGTGGGCGCGGGCCAACGCCGCCGCGTTCCGCGGCTGACGCCACCGGCCCGCGCGCCCCGACCGGACCGGCCGGGGCGCGCGGAGCGGCTCAGCGGTCGTCGTCGTCGGGGTCGTCGGTCACGGTGTCGGCGGCCGAGTGGCCGTTCGCGGACTTCACCGCGATGGCCTTGCGCCCGCGCCGGGCCGCCGGGCGCGGCAGGGGCGGCGGCCCCTGCACCGAGGCCGACCGCCCGAGGATGAGCTCGGCGAAGGTGGCCATGGCCTCGTCGAGCTGGCCGGCGTTGCGCCGCTCGGACTGCTCGTTGGCCCGCTCCATCAGCGTCTTGACGGAGTTGGCGTCGGGGCGGTCGCTGAGCACGCCCTCCAGCTTGCCGATGCGCTCCTCCAGCGAGCCGCCCAGCATGCCCAGCCGGCCGCCGAAGCCCTCCTCCAGGAGGTCGAGCCGGGCCACCAGCTCGTCGAGCTTGCCGCCGAGCGACTCCAGCCGGGTGGCCAGGGCGTCGAGGGGCTCGGTCGGGTCGACGGCGGGGCGCCCGGCCAGCTCCTCCAGCCTGCGGTGCAGGCCGATGCTGGTGTCGCCGAGCAGGTTGCGCAGGCCCTCGCCGGTCTCGTCGAACGCGCGGCTGGTCTCGGAGAGCTGCTCGCGCAGGCTGCGGTCGATGCCCTCGACCCGCTCCTTGATCGGGTTCCCGACCGAGGCCGGCATCGCGTCGAGCCGCATCTCCTGGCGGTCCATCCGGGTGCCGACCTCGTCGAAGCGCTTGTGCAGGCCGCCGAGGCGGTCGTCCAGCCCGTCCATGCGCCCGGAGACGCCCTCCAGGCGGCCGGCCATGCCGTCGAGGCGGCCGTCGAGCTGGGCGAACTGCTTGGCGAGGCGGTCGGGGAGCGCCTCCACCGCGCGCATCACCGAGGTGAGCGTGGCGTCCTGGGCGTCGAGCTTGGCGACGGTCTCGTCCAGCCGCTCGGCGAGCACGCTGACCTCGGTGCGGTCGGGCAGCTCGGTGAGGCGCTTGCGGACCGTGCCGATGGCGTCCAGCGCGGCGAGGCGGGCGTGGATCTCGTCCAGCGAGTCGAAGATCTGCTGCTGCTCGCTGTCGCGGATCTCGGCGGCCCGCACGAGCATGCCGCGCATGCGGTCGAAGGACATGTTCGAGTCATTGCTCATGGCGGCGGGGAGCTCCCTCTGAGCTGTGGGTGGACCGGGCCCGGGTGGGGATCGGGCCGAGGCCATGGGGTGGGGCCACGGAAGCGTAGCGAGAGGCACCGCCGCTCTTTCGGCGGCACCCCATTCGGCCGTATCCTCGCTCTTTCGGGCCAGTGACGCCGTCGGAGGGGGACACGGCCGGTAGGTGCTCTAGCGTGATCGGGGTGGCTGTACCGCTGAACGTCGAGACCGTCCGCGACGCACCGAAGGTCCTGCTCCACGACCACCTCGACGGCGGCCTGCGCCCGGCGACCGTGCTCGAGCTGGCCGAGGCCGTCGGCTACGACGCGCTGCCCAGCCCGGACGCGAGCGGGCTCGCCGCCTGGTTCCTGGCGACGTCGCACTCGGGGTCGCTCGTGCGCTACCTGGAGGGCTTCGGCCACACGGTCGCGGTGATGCAGACGCCGGACGCGCTGGTCCGGGTGGCCGCCGAGTGCGCGGAGGACCTGGCCGCCGACGGCGTCGTCTACGCCGAGGTGCGCTTCGCCCCCGAGCTGCACGTCAGCGGGGGCCTGGAGCTCGACGCGGTGGTCGAGGCGGTGCTGGAGGGCTTCCGGGTCGGCACCGCGCGGGCGGCCGAGCGCGGCCGCCGCATCCGGGTGGGCTGCCTGCTCACCGCGATGCGGCACGCCGCCCGCTCACGGGAGATCGCCGAGCTGGCCATACGCTTCCGCGACACCGGCGTCGTCGGGTTCGACATCGCAGGCGCCGAGGCGGGCTTCCCGCCCACCCGCCACCTGGACGCGTTCGAGTACCTGCGCCAGCAGAACTCGCACTTCACCATCCACGCGGGCGAGGCGTTCGGGCTGCCCTCGATCTGGGAGGCACTGCAGTGGTGCGGCGCCGACCGGCTCGGCCACGGCGTGCGGATCGTGGACGACATCACCGTCGCCGAGGACGGCACGGCCACCCTCGGCCTGCTCGCCGCCTACGTCCGGGACAAGCGCATCCCGCTGGAGATGTGCCCTACGTCGAACGTGCACACCGGCGCGGCCAAGTCGCTCGCTGATCACCCGATCGGCCTACTCGCCGACCTGCGCTTCCGGGTGACGGTCAACACCGACAACCGGCTGATGTCCGACGTATCGGTGAGCGGCGAGATGACCGCGCTCGCGGAGACGTTCGGCTACGGCTGGGACCGCCTGCAGTGGTTCACCGTGAACGCGATGAAGTCGGCCTTCATCGGCTTCGACGAGCGGCTGGCCCTGATCGACGACGTGATCAAGCCCGGCTACGCGGCCCTCATGGCCTGACCCCACCCCGTCGAGAACGAACCTGTTGTCGTGTGGACCGGTCCAAAACGACAACAACTTCGTTCTCGACGGGGGCGTCAGTGCTGCTGGAGGCGCTCCAGCAGGTGGTCGATCAGCTCGCGGAAGCGGGCGGCCTCGGCGTGGAACGGCGGGCTGGGGGCCAATCGGGTCGGGTCGGGCCGGACCACGAACGACACCAGCCAGCCCAGCGGCTGCGACTCGGCGAGCGCCTCGCGCGGCTCCTCGTCGTCGGCCCAGTCGCCCACGTCGAGCAGCAGCTCCGTCGCCTGCTCCAACTGGGTGGCGTCGATCGTCAGGGTGCCCTCGGCGATGTCGTCCTCGAGGCCGGTGAGGTCGTAGACGTTGAGCTCGTCGACGATCACCTCGAGATCGCCGACCGTCGCCTTGTCGACGATCTCCGGCCAGGTCGACGCCTCGACCAGGTCGTGCCCGTCGGCGCCGTCCTCGGCGATCCAGCGGGTCAGCGCCCGCTCGCCCCGGACGACGTCGATCCGGCCGTCGGTGCCGAGGAAGACCGGCGAGTCGTTGAGGTAGCAGCGCAGGGTGAGGACCTCGCCGTCGCGGCTGATGATCCGGACGGGGTCGATGCCGACCTCCTCCCAGAACGTCCGCGGTCGCTCCTCGGCGGGCTCGTCGGTCTCCTCGCCGGCGTCGACGTCGGTCTCGACCTCGGTCTCGGCGTCGACGTCGTCGGCGACCTCGACCTCCTTCTCCGCCGCGGCCAGCGCCGCCGCGTCGACCTCGGGGGCCTCCACCAGCTCGTCGAGCGAGTCGACGACCTCGTCCCAGCGCTCGGCGATGGTGTCCATGAGCTGGGTCCACAGCCGCTTGCCCTCGCGCCCGACGAACGGCAGCGTGCCCTGCGAGAGCAGGCCGAACGCGGGGGCCGCGTCCAGCACGGCGGTGACCCGCTCGAGCTCGCAGACGTCGGCGATCGACCGGACCATGTCGGTGATCTCGGCCAGTTCGCCGATGGTCCAGGTGTCGGGCTCGCTCGCGGCCAGCTCCGGCACGCCGACGATGTCGTAGCGCTGGGTGTCGTCGGGCGTCAGCTCGGAGACGGTCAGGTCGGGCACGACCGACCAGGCGGGGTGGTCGATCAGGTCGTGCTCGGTCGCCGTGCGCACGAACGCCGCCAGCCGGGGCACGGACGGGAAGGCGAAGAGGGCGTCGTCGTCGCCGAGGAACGCCTCCCACTCCTCGCCGTCCTCGCGCCACCGGGGCGCCCAGAGCGTGACGAGATCGCCCTCGGTGAGCGAGAGCTGGATCGGGACGATGTCGCTGGCCACGGGCGGCAGCCTAGGACGCCGCCGAACCGGCCGTGGACGGGGTGCGGCGGGACGGCTTGGGCTGCGCGCACATTGACGGGCGCCGGGGGAAATATGCACCATCAGTGCACCTTCAGGACCCCCACTGGAGGGGACAACCGAACGGAGTCACGATGACGACGTCGTCATTACGTCCCGCCCGTCGCCGCGTCGTACGGGCGGTGGCGCTCGCCGCGCTCACCGCGGCCGCCATGGCGGTGGTCCCGGGCACCGCCGCCGCCCAGGCCAACCCCTTCCAGCGCGGCCCGAACCCCACCGAGGCCGGCATCGAGGCCAGCCGCGGCCCGTTCGCGGTGGCCTCGGAGTCGGTGTCGGACCTGGCCACCCCCGGGTTCGGTTCGGCCAATATCACCTACCCGACCTCGACCTCCGAGGGCACCTTCGGCGTCGTGGCCATCGCCCCCGGCTACACCGCGAGCGAGTCGACCATCGCCTGGCTGCGCCCCCGCATCGCCTCCCAGGGCTTCGTCGTCATCAGCATCAACACCCAGACCACCGTCGACCAGCCGGCCCAGCGCGGCGACCAGCTGCTGGCCGCGCTCGACTTCACGATCCAGCGCGCCTCGGTCCGCAACCGCATCGACCCCGCCCGCCAGGCCGTGATCGGCCACTCCATGGGTGGCGGCGGCACCCTGGAGGCCGCGGCCGACCGGCGCTCCATCGAGGCGATCGTCGGGCTGACCCCGTGGAACCTCGACAAGAGCTGGTCGGAGGTGGACTCGGCGGCGCTGATGATCGGCGCCGAGCGCGACAGCGTCGCCCCGCCCGGGCAGCACGCGATCCCCTTCTACAACTCGCTGACCGGCGCTGAGGAGCGCGCCTACCTGGAGCTGGACGGGGCCAGCCACTTCGCCCCGAACACGTCCAACACCGAGATCGCCAAGTACACGATCTCCTGGCTGAAGCGCTTCGTCGACGACGACACCCGCTACACCCAGTTCCTCTGCCCCGCCCCGCGCACCGGGCTGGGCAGCGACCTGTCCGACTCGCGGGTCAGCTGCCCCCTCGGCTGACCGGCACCCCGCCGGACCGCCCGCTTCCCCAGCGCGGGCGGTCCGGCGCGGCCCGGGCGGGCGGACCCGACGCGGGGGGCCGCCGCCCCCCCCCCCTCCCCCGCGGGGGGGGCCCCCCCGCGGCCGTGGCGGACGGACCCGACGAGGGGTCCGTCCGCCCTCGTCCGCGGGAGGGCCGAGGTCGGACAATGGGTGCCGTGACGACTCTGGAGCCGCCGAACCCCCCGGCCGTCGACGGGCGTCGCGCCCGCGGGGAACGGACCCGCGCCGCGATCATCACCGCCTTGATCCAGCTGCTGGAAGGCGGCGAGCTCAAGCCGACCGGCGCCCAGATCGCCGCCAGGGCCGGCATCTCGATCAGGGCGCTCTGGGCGAACTTCTCCGACCTGGAGACCCTCTACGACCTGACCGGCCGGGTGCTGCTGTCCCGCGCCGACCAGTACACCGTCGTCATCCCCACCGACCTGCCCCTGGCCGAGCGCATCGACCGCTTCTGCGCCGTGCGCGCCGCCGCCTGCGAACGCGTCGCCCCCTTCGCCAAGGCCACCCGCCTGCGCGAGCCCTACTCCGCGGCCCTGCGCACCAACCGCCGCCGCACCCTGGACCGGCTCGTCGCCGCCATCGAGCAGGCCTTCGCGCCGGAACTGGCGGCAGCGGGGGAGCGGCGCGCCGACCTGCTGCTCTCGCTCACGGCGTCGACGAGCTGGTCGTGGTGGTCGGTGCTGCGCGACGACTACGGGTTGGAGGTGGCGCGGTGCACGGCGGTCCTGCGGGAGACGGTGACGCGGCTGCTGGGCGAGACGGGGGTGACGATCAGGACTTCGTGAACGAGTTCGCCGCTTCGGCCTCGGCTCGGAGGTACTCGGCATACGTCCGCTGGAGAGCGTCGCGTGCAGCGACGAGTTCTCGTTCGTAGAGTTTCAGCGCACCGTAGGTGCAGTACGGCGACGTTCCGGTCAGGTCGGGGCCGAAGATCTGCTCGTTGTAGTGCGCGGCCATTGCGACGCTGACCCTGTCCTGTGCCCACGGCTCGATACGAGCACTGCGTCGAACGCGGTTGAGGATGGCGCCGAGCCGGTCGAGTACCTGGTCGTAGGTCGCGACGGCGCGGGGGATCGCGTCGTAATCGATCCGGAATCCGGAGTCCGGAGGGGCCATCGGTGATCCAATCAGGGTCGAAGTGACTGCAGCGTTCCTACGACCTGCTCAGCGATCTCCACGACATCTCGGCAGAGGGACTCCTGCGGTACCGGCTGCGCCCCTCCACCATCGGCGAGCTGGACGTCGATGAATTGGTCTGGTGCCACGTCGATGTCGACCGAGCAGAAGTCGAGCACACGCGGCCGAGCCAGCACGGCGGGGAACCCGTCCACCGTGATCGGCTCCAGATCGTCGTTCACCGCGCCGGGCGAGGTGATCACTTCGATGCCGTTCTCCGTGGCCAGCGCGATTCCGATGACGACCGGTTGCGGTTCGTAGCCCCGGAACGTGCAGTTCCGTCCGGTGAAGATCGGCTCGTTGCTCGTTTCGCTCACACCCTCGCCCTGAAGGCCCAGCTCGGCCCGTTGCTGAGCGGTGAGCAACGCGCACGGATCGATGCCGTCCAATGCGATGTCGCGAGGACGGGTCGGAAGGGGCACGCTGCCGGGTTGGGTGGAGGAGGCGGCTTCGCTCGGCGCCGCTTGACCGGGCACCGCGGTGGTGGAGCAGGCGGCCACTGTCGCCGAAACCAGGAGCAGGAGCAGGAGCCGGCGCACAACTCGACGCTAATGCATGTGTCATGGAGCGCGGGCCCGAACGGAAAATCCCAGCAGGGATCCCACCGGCGTCGCGAGTCGTGGGCTGCGACGCGGTAGGAAGATCTCAGGCCGGCAGGTCCAGCCGGGCCAGCTGCGATCGTGTGGTCACCCCGAGCTTCGGGAAGGCCTTGTGCAGGTGGTACGCCACCGTGCGCGGGCTCAGGAACAGCTGCGCGCCGATCTCGCGGTTGCTCAGCCCACCCGCCGCCAGCCGGACGACCTGCAGCTCCTGGGGTGTGAGGGCGCCGAGGCCGTCGGGTGGGGGTTCGGCGCGGCTCTCGCCGGTGGCTCGCAGCTCGGCGCGGGCGCGGGCGGCCCACGGGGTGGCGCCGAGGTCGTCGAAGGTCTCGCAGGCCGAGCGCAGCGGCGCGCGGGCGGCGGTGCGCAGGCGGGCCCGGCGCAGCCACTCACCGTGCAGCAGTTCGGTGCGGGCGCGCTCGAAGGGGCGGGAGCCCGTGGGTGAGGCGGCCGGGTCGGTGCCGGCCGCCTCGCTGCGGTGCACCGCCACGGCCTCGGCGAACAGCCTCCCGGCCTCCGGCCCGTCGGCGACGAGGGCCCGGCAGCGCAGGGCGACGGCGCGGGCCCACGGCAGGTCGACGCAGGCGGCCCAGCGGGAGAACCGCTCGGCGGCGGCGCGGGCCTGGTCGGGGCGGCCCGCGCGGGCGGCCGCTTCCACCAGGTCGGGCAGCCAGGCGCGGGCCTCGGGGGCCGCCGCGGCGACCAGGCCGGCGAGGCGGTCGGCGGCCTGCTCGAACCGGCCGGCGCCCAGGTCGAGCAGGCTGCGGGCGGTGGCGGCGGTCGTCGGGGCGACGGTGGCGGGGCGGTGGGCGGCCACGTCGACCAGCGCCGCCTCGCAGCCCACCTCGTCGCCGGACACCGCCGCGAGCTGGGCGAGGACGTCGGAGAGCGCGCCGACGGCCTTGGGCCGGCCGATCTCGCGGGCGATCCGCAGCCCCTCGGTGGCCGCGGCGACGGCGTCGCGATGCAGGCCGAGGTGCCAGCGGGTGGCGGCCAGGACCGCGAGCGTGTCGGGCAGCACGCCGAGCTGGCCGCGGCTGCGGGCGTCGCGCTCGGCGGCGGTGGCCAGCTCGTGGGCGCGGCGGTCGTCGCCCAGCGCCAGGCTCCAGCGGGCCGTCTTGGCCAGCGACCGGGGCGCGTCGGAGATCCGGCACACCAGCGGTGGCGGCGCGTCGGGCGGGCGGGCCGGCCGGTGGGTCTCGTCGAGCTGGCCGGAGACGATCTCGGCCAGCGCGATGACGTGCTCGGCGTGGCTGAGCCCGAGGTCCCGCACGGCCTGTACGACCCGTCGTACGGGTGCGGCGTCGCGGGTGGTCCAGGCGGCCTCCACGATCCAGACGAGCATGTCGCCCGCCAGGACCGGATCGGCGCCCGCCACGGCCAGCGCGGGCTCGAAGAGCAGCTCGGCTGCCTGGTCGGCGCGGTTGTCGGCGTCGGCGAGCGCGGCGTCGATCAGGGCGAGCCGGGCGCGGGAGACCGGGTCGTGCAGGTGCTCGGCGGCCCGGCGGCTGAGGTCGGCGGCCCAGTCGCAGCGGCCGGCGTCGACGGCGGCCGCCGCGGCCGCGGCCAGCCGGGTGCCGCGGTCCCGCGGTCGGGCGCTCAACCGGGCCGCCCGCTCGTAGGCGGCCGCGGCCGACTCGGGGCTGCCGCGGTCGCGGGCGCGCTCCGCGGCGGCCTCCAGCGCGGCGGCGGTCCGCTCGTCGGGGCCGATCGTCGCGGCGGCGCGGTGCCAGGCCGTGCGATCGGGGTCGATGGCCTCGTCGATGGTCTCGGCCAGGGCGCGGTGCGCGGCCTGCTTCGCGGCGAGGGTCTCCCGGGCGTAGACGGCCGCCCGGATCAGCGGGTGCGGGAACCCGAGGCAGCCGGAGGTGAAGGCGATCAGCCCGGCCCGCTCGGCGACCTCCAGGTCGGCGAGCGTCGCGCCCAACCGGGCCGCGGCCGCCAGCACGAGGCCGGTGTCGCAGCTGCCGTCGGCCGCCGCGACCAGCAGCACCGTCCGGGCTCCGCGCGGCATCGCGGCGACACGGGCGGCGAACTCGGCCTCCACCCGTCCGCCGCTGGGCGGGGTGCCGCCGTGCCCGGCGTCCGGCGGGCCGAACGGGTACTCGGTCAGCCGCCCGGCCCGGTGCGCCGCGACCAGCTCGACGAGGGCCAGCGGGTTGCCGGCCGCCTCGCGCAGCAGCAGGTCGCGCACGTGGCGGGGGAGGTCGTCGGCGTGCGCGCCCAGGACCGACCGGGCGGCGTCGTCGTCCAGCCGGCGCAGGGCCAGCTCGGGCAGCCCCGGCGCGCGGAAGCCGCCGTCGTCGCGGGCGGCGAACAGCATCGCCACCGACTCGGCGGCCAGCCGGCGCGCGACGAACGCCAGCACCTCGACGGTCGCGTGGTCGAACCAGTGGACGTCGTCGACGAGGCACAGCACGGGCCGCCGGTCGCCCAGCTCGGCCAGCAGCGTGAGCAGCGCCAGGCCCACCAGGTAGCGGTCGGCGGGCGGCTGCCCCGCCGTACCCCGGCCCAGCGCCTTGCCGAGGGCGTCGGCCTGCGCCGGGGGCAGTGCGGCGGTCTCGGCGTCGGTCACCCCGCGCAGCAGCAGGTGCAGCCCGGCGAAGGGCAGCTCGGCCTCGGCCTGCACCCCGATCCCGGCCAGCACCCGCATGCCGGACGCCGCGGCCGCCGCCCGCGCCAGCAGCGCCGACTTGCCGATCCCGGCCTCGCCGGTCAGCACCAGCGCGGCGCCGGCGCCGGCCCGGGCGGCGTCCAGCAGCCCCAGCACGGCGGTGATCTCCTCGGCCCGCCCCGACAGGACGGGCCCCGCCCCCACGGCCCGCAGGCTCATCGCCGTCCCCTCCCCGGCGGGGTGCGGCTCCCGTTCCGGACCGGTCCGCGCGCGACGCCGCTCACGCCTTCACCCGTCGTCCCGTCGGCACCAGCAGCGCGGCCAGCCCGACCACCATCACGGCCCCGAGCACCAGCACCCCGGACCGGAACCCGGCCAGCCCCCCGCCGGCCAGTGCCCAGCACAGCGCCACCACGCCGGGGGCGACGGTGGTCGCGAGCGTGCGGGCGGTCATGGCGATGCCGCCCGCGGTGCCCTCCATGCCCGTGGGGGCGGCGGCGAGGGTGGCGGCGTTGATCGCCGGGTTGAACAGCCCGGCGCCGATCCCGAGCACCGCGAGGCGCCAGGCGAGTCCGACGGGGCCCGCGTCGGCGTCGACGGTCAGCATCAGGGCCAGGCCGACGAGGGTGACGGTGCTGCCGATGACCGCCACGACGCGGGTGCCGAAGCGGTCGGAGAGCGCACCGGCCAGCGGGGACACCGGGGCCACGGCGCCGGCGAAGAACAGCAGGACCGTGCCGGTGACCTCGGGGCTGCCGCGCAGGACGTCGGAGACGTAGAACGGCAGCAGGAAGGCGACCAGGCCGATGGTGAAGCTGGCCGCCAGCAGCGCCACCAGCACCGGGCCGAACACCCGGCCGCGGATCATCGCGACGACCGGGGCCGAGCCGGGCAGCCGGGTCCAGCCCCACGCCGTCACCGCGCCCACCACGACCAGCGCGCCCGCGACGAGCGGCGCGTCGTCGACGAAGTCGACGGCCAGCATCAGCGCGCACACCGCACCGCCGAGCAGCGCCGCCTCGCCCAGCAGCCCCGGCCCGGGCCGGGGCAGGCCGCGGCCGTCGCGGGGGAGGGTGCGCAGGGCGACCCAGGCCACCGCGACCAGCAGCGGCAGCTTCATCAGGAAGACCCCGCGCCAGTCGAGCGCCCCGGCCACGAACCCGCCCAGCGGCGCCCCGATGACCCCGCCCACGGTCATGATCGTGATGATGAAGCCGATGGCCCGGCCGCGCTGCTCCGGGCGCACGCTGACCATGACGATCGGCATGTAGACCGCGATCACCAGCGACGCGGCCAGGCCCTGCAGCAGCCGCCCGACGACCACCACCCAGAACGCCGGCGCGACGGCGGTCAGCACGCTCGCCACCCCGACGCCCACCATCGCCGCCACGAGCGCCGCGCGGGCGCTCGCGCCGTCGGCCCACCGGCCGGCCGGGATGGCGACCGCGGCCATCGGCAGCGCGTACCCGAGCAGCACCCAGGCCGTGGTCGCGGGGGAGATGCCCAGGTCGGCGGCCATCCCGGGGAGCGTGACCGCGGTGACGGTCATCTCCGCGGTGACCACGAACATGGCCAGCCCCAGTGCGACGATCGGTGCCCAGCGGGTGCGTTCGGTGGTCCTCGGCGCAGTCGTCACATCCATGCCGCCGACGCTAGGAGCTGAAGCTGGCTTGAGGTCAAGACAGCCATCACGCCGCGTACGGGCGGGCGCTGCGGGCGGTCCGCAGGGCCTCACCCCACCAGGCCAGCTGGTCGAGCATGGCCTTGGCGGCGCTCCGGCAGCCCTCGGCGTCCAGCGGCCGGCGGTCGGGTCCGAAGCGCTCCCAGGCGCCGTGGAAGCTGACCGTGTCGCGGATGGTGACCGAGTGCGTCTCGGCGAAGACCGCGCGCAGGTGCTCGACGGCGCGCAGTCCGCCCGCCATCCCGCCGTAGGACACGAACGCGACCGGCTTGGCCCGCCACTGCGGCGTGTGCCAGTCGATCAAGGTCTTGAGCGGGGCCGGGTAGCTGTGGTTGTACTCCGGCGTCACCACGACGAAGGCGTCGGCGGCCGCGACGCGGGGTGACACGGCCGCGACCTCGTCCGGTGGCGCGGCGCCGAACGCGGTGAGGCGGTCGGGCAGAGCGGCCTCGGCGACGTCGAGGACGTCGACCTCCATGTCGGTGCGGCCGACCAGTTCGCCGACGAACCAGTCGGCGACGGTCGGGCCGAACCGGCCGTCCCGGTTGCTGCCGATGATCACCATCACGCGGAGCGGGTTCTCGCTCATGTCGTCTCCTCCTGGTCGTCGCGGACGTCGACGACGCTAGGGAGACCGCGCGCTGCGGGAATCCGTCAGGTGACCGGGGTGTGGGGGGGGGGGGGGGGGGCCCCCCCCCCCCCCCCCCCCCCCGGCCGGCTCTCCAGGAGGCGGCTGTGCCTGGTTCTGGGGGGAGCGGTTGAGTAGGGTCGGGGTTAGGCCGAGTGGTGCAGCCTGACGACACCCACCGTGACGTCTTCGAGACCGCCGCGGTCGAAGTCGTGGCGCAACCGATCGGCCTTGATGGTCGCGGTCAGCCCGTCGTAGGGGCCGTGCGCGTCGACCTCTCCGGTCTGGGGATCGACAGCGAGCACGACGTACCCGTCGCACTGCGTGAGTTTCTCCGCGGCCGCGACCAAGGTCGCGTCGCCGGAGCTCGTTGATTCCGGCACTGGATCACCTCCTGTTCTCCCTAAGTACAGCGCTGGGAGGCTGCTCGGCGTGACAATCTGGCGGCCAGACCACCCGTTCGGGCCAGGTGAATCTCATCGATGATCACCACCGGTGCTGACGACCGGACCCTCAGCGCATGATCCGGTGGTCGCGGCTCGCCAGCGCGTCCCGGCTGGCACTCCGCGTAGCGCCGCTGCACAGCGTCGTCGCCGCGGCTCGTGGCGCCGGGGCGGGAGCATCGCGCGGCGGCCCGTACGGCATCCCGGCGGGCGGTTCGGGCGCACGATCCGTCACCCAATGGTTGTTCGACCATTTGCCGCACAGCCGCCCGCACACCCGCAGCGCCGGGTCCACCGCTCCGACCTGGCCCCGACCGGGGTCGCGGCGCCGCGCCGGCCCGCCGTGTGCGAGGGCCCGACCGTACGGACGGCCGGTACGGCGAACAGCGGCGCCGATCCCCGGCATCATGCGGGTATGCGCACCCTGCGGACCCCCGACGAGCGCTTCGCCGACCTGCCCGGCTTCCCGTACGAGCCGCACTACGCCGACGTCCCCGACCCCGACGGCGGCACCCTGCGGATGGCCTGGGTGGCCGACGGCCCCGACGACGGAGCGCCGGTGCTGCTGCTGCACGGCGAGCCGAGCTGGTCCTTCCTGTACCGCTCGATGATGCCGGTGCTGGCCGCGGCCGGGTTCCGGGCGATCGCGCCCGACCTGGTCGGTTTCGGCCGCTCCGACAAGCCGGCCGAACCCGGCGACCACAGCTACGCCCGCCACGTGGAGTGGGTGCGCTCGCTCGCGTTCGACGTGCTCGACCTGCGCGGCGCCGCGGTCGTCGGGCAGGACTGGGGCGGGCTGATCGGGCTGCGGCTGGTCGCCGAGCACCCGGAGCGGTTCGCTGCGGTGGTCGCGTCCAATACCGGCCTGCCGACCGGCGACACCGACATGCCCGACGTGTGGTGGCGGTTCCGGCGGGCCGTGGAGGGGGCCGCCGAGCTCGACGTCGCACGGCTCGTGCAGTCGGGCTGCCGCACGCCGTTCACCCCGCGGGTGCGGGCGGCCTACGACGCGCCGTTCCCGGGGGAGCCGTTCAAGGCCGGGCCGCGGGCGATGCCGGGCCTGGTGCCGACCCGCCCCGACGATCCCGCGACCGTCGCCAACCGGGCGGCGTGGGACCGGCTGCGCGGGCTCGACCTGCCGGTGCTGGTGGCGTTCAGCGACGGCGACCCGATCACCGCCCACATGGCGCCGGTGCTGCGCGCCGAGCTGCCGGGAGCGGCCGGGCGGGACCACCCGACGATCACCGGCGCCGGGCACTTCCTCCAGGAGGACGCCGGCCCGGTGCTCGCCGCCGCCGTCGTCGACTTCCTGCGCGCCGCCCGCTGACCCCGCGCCGCCCGGACACGCGGGAGCGGGGTCGTGGCGGGTGTGGGCGGGCTGGAGGGGGAGCGCCTAGCCTCTGCGGCATGGACGTCCTGGTCGTCGACCACCCCCTGGCCAAGGCCCGCCTGTCGACGATGCGCGACGCCCGCACGGACAACGCGGCCTTCCGCGACGCGCTCGACGACCTCACCCTCATGCTGATCTACGAGGCGACCCGCGACGCCCCGGTGGCCACCTCGCCCCTGCACACGCCGGTCGCCCGCACGATCGGCTACCGGCTGGCCAGCCCGCCGCTGCTGGTGCCGGTGCTGCGGGCCGGGCTGGGCATGGCCGACGCCGCGTTCGGGCTGATGCCCGAGGCCCAGATGGGCTTCGTCGGGCTCGCCCGCGACGAGCAGACCCACCAGCCCAAGCCGTACATGGAGTCGCTGCCCGAGTCGCTGGCCGGTCGGCCGGTCTTCGTGCTCGACCCGATGCTGGCCACCGGCGGCTCGATGGCGCACGCCATCGGGCTGCTGACCGAGCGCGGCGCCACCGACGTCACGGCGATCTGCGTGCTGGCCGCCCCGGAGGGCATCGCGCACCTGCGCGAGACCGGGCTGCCGGTGCGGGTGGTGACGGCCAGCGTCGACGAGCGGCTCAACGACTCCGCGTTCATCGTCCCCGGGCTCGGCGACGCGGGCGACCGCCAGTTCGGCGCGGTGTAGCCCCACCCCCTGGTCCTGAACCTCGGGGGCGGGGGCGGGGGTGGGAGCGGGGGAGAGGTTCAGGGCTGCGGGGCTGCGGGGCGCCAGGCGTCGACGACGGCGCGCAGGGCCTTCTCGAACAGCGCGTCCGCACCGGGCGGCAGGAACCCCCGCAGCTGCAGGGCGACCCAGCCGTGCACGGTCGCCCACAGCGTCACCGACGCCGCGACCGGGTCGGTGTCGGCGCGGAGCGCCCGCTGCTCGACCGCCCGCCCGACGAACTCCCGCAGCGGGCCGAGCGCGGTGCCGGTCGCGGTGCGGGCCTCGGCCGAGGCGGGCAGCACCGTCGCGCTCTCGAACATCACCGCGAACAGGTGCGGGTCGGCCAGCGCGCCCTCCCGGTACGCGGCGGCCAGCCGGACCAGGTCCTCCACGCTGTCGCCGCCGGGCCGGACGGCGGCCAGGTGCCGCCCGAGCTGCCGGAACGCGTCGTCGAACAGTGCGGTCAGCAGCCCGCGCTTGCCGCCGAACAGCGAGTAGACCGCGGTCGTCGAGGTGCCGCACTCGGCGGCCAGCGTGCGCAGGCTCAGCGCCGCCGAGCCGTGCGTGGAGAGGGTGGCGCGGGCCCGGGTGAGCAGCGTGGCGCGCAGCGCCTCGTCGTGGACGCGGGGGCGGGGCATGGCGGCCGGCTCCTTCCTCGACGGTCGTCGCGCGGGGCCGCTAGGGCCCGGTCGGGGGGTCGAGCAGGGCTGGGACCGCGGCGCGCAGCTCGGCGAGCCGGTCGGCGGCCCTGGCCCGTGCGGAGGCCAGGTCGTCGTCGGTGACCGGCTCGACGACCTGCAGGTACGCCTTCAGCTTCGGCTCCGTGCCGGACGGGCGGATCACCAGCCGCTCGCGCTCCCGGCGCAGCACCAGCACGTCCGGGGCGGGGAAGCTGCTCTCCCACCCGGACGGCGGCCCGGCCCGCAGCCGCTCGACGGCGGCGTCGCGGGCGGCCGGGGCGAGCCGCACCGAGACGCCCTCCGTGCGGTGCACACCGTGGGCGAGGGCGAGCTCGTCGAGGCGGTCGTCGATCGTGCGGCCCCGCGCGGCCAGGCCCGCGGCGAGGTCGCAGGCGAGCACGGCGGCGGCGATGCCGTCCTTGTCGCGGACGGTGTCCGGGTCGACGCAGTAGCCCAGCGCCTCCTCGTAGCCGTACACCAGGCCCGGGCCGCCGCGGACGATCCACTTGAAGCCGGTCAGCGTCTCGGCGTAGCGGGCGCCGTGCGCCTCGGCCACGCTGCGCAGCATCTCCCCGGAGACGACGGTGGTGGCCACCAGCGGGTCGGTGTACCCGCCCGCGCGCAGCAGGTGGTCGCCGAGCAGGGCGCCGGTCTCGTCGCCGGTCAGCATCCGCCAGCGCCCGGCCGCGCTCGGCACGGCCAGCGCGCAGCGGTCGGCGTCCGGGTCGAGCGCGACGGCGAGGTCGGCGCCCACCTCGGCGGCCAGGGCCAGCAGCGCGTCGGTGGCACCGGGCTCCTCCGGGTTCGGGAAGCCGACGGTCGGGAAGGCGGGGTCGGGCTCGGCCTGCTCGGCGACGACGTGCACGTCGTCGAAGCCGGCCCGGCGCAGCGCCTCGACGGCCGTCGCGCCGCCGACGCCGTGCAGCGGGGTCAGCGCCACGCGCAGCCCGCGGGCCGCACCTCGGGGGAGGCGGGCCACCCGCTGCAGGTACCGCTCGGTGACGTCGACCGTCTCGACGTCGTCGCCGATCGGGATGGCCGCCGCCCCGGGTGCCGCCGCGATGGCCGCCTCGATCTCGCGGTCCGACGGCGGGGCGAGCTGGGCGCCGTCGGCCAGGTAGACCTTGTAGCCGTTGTCGGCGGGCGGGTTGTGCGAGGCGGTGATCTGCACCCCGGCCACCGCCCCCAGCTCCCGCACGGCGAAGGCCAGCACGGGGGTGGGCAACGGCCCGGGCAGCACCCGCACCGCGAAGCCCGCTCCGGCCAGCACGCCCGCGGCCGCCTCGGCGAACTCGGCCGACCCGTGCCGGGCGTCGCGGCCGACGACGACGGTGCCGCGCTCGTCGCGCCCGGCCAGCCAGGCGGCCAGCCCCGCCGTCGCCCGCCGGACGACGGCCACGTTCATCCCCGACGGCCCGGCCCGCACCGGCCCCCGCAGCCCGGCGGTGCCGAACACCAGCGGCCCGGACATGCGCTCGGCCAGGTCGGCGGCGGCCGTCGAGCTGGCCACCGCGGCGGTGAGGAGCTCCTGCAGCTCGGTGCGGGTGGCGGGGTCGGGGTCGTCGGCGATCCAGCGCAGGGCGGCCTGGCGCGCGGACGGCGGCCGCCTCACGGCCCGACCCGCGCGATCAGCTCGCGCAGCAGCTCCCCCATCCGCCCGGCCGACGCCTTGCCCGCCGCCAGCACCTCCTCGTGGTCGAGGGGCTCGCCGGTCATGCCCGCGGCCAGGTTGGTCACCAGCGACAGCCCGAACACCTCCACACCCAGCGCCCTGGCCTCGATGGCCTCCAGCACCGTCGACATGCCCACCAGGTCGGCGCCCAGCCCGCGCAGCATCCGGATCTCGGCCGGGGTCTCGAAGTGCGGTCCGGGCAGCCCGGCGTACACGCCCTCGTTCAGCCCGGGGTCGATCTCGCGGGCCAGCGCGCGCAGCCGCGGCGAGTAGAGGTCGGTCAGGTCGGTGAACCGGGGCCCGACGAGCGGGGAGGTGGCCAGCAGGTTGAGGTGGTCGCTGATCAGCACCGGCTCGCCGACCCGCATCCCCTCCCGGATGCCGCCCGCGGCGTTGGTCAGCACGATCGTGCGGCAGCCCGCGGCGGCGGCGGTGCGCACGCCGTGCACGACGGCGTCGGTGCCGTGGCCCTCGTACAGGTGGGTGCGCCCGAGCAGCACCAGCACCCGGCGCTCGCCCACCACGACCGACCGGATGGTGCCCCCGTGCCCCTGCACCGACGGCGGGACGAAGCCGGGCAGCTCGGCCACGGCGACCTCGTGCGCCGCCGCGCCGATGAGGTCGGCCGCCGGCCGCCACCCCGAACCGAGGACGACGGCGACGTCGTGGGTCGCGGCGCCCGTCCGGTCGGCCAGCACCGCCGCGGCGGCGGCCGCGGCGTCCGGGACGGCCTGGGGTTCGGCGGCGGGGTTCGGCTCCGTGCTCATGGGCCGGAAGCCTAAGCGGTGCCGCCGATCATGCTGCGGTGGATTCACCGACGCCGCGGGGGCCTCCGGTCAGCCGGTGATGACCACGAAGCCGGAGGAGAGCCGGTCGAACAGCTCGGCGGAGCGCTCGTCCGCGGTGTCGGCGGGCACGGTCAGCGTGACGATCCAGAACTCGCCGCTCGCCGTGGGCACGATGCGCCGCCACGAGCTGCGGTCGTCGCTCTCGAACGTCAGCTCGCGGCTGCCGTCGGGGCGGTCGGTGACCGCGGAGGGCCGGGAGTCGCGCCGGGTCAGCGCCTCCTGGTCGGTGGCGACCCGCTCGACGGCCAGTTCCTCGGAGTGGTCCGGGCTGACGAAGGAGGCGGTCGGGGTGCCCGGCTCGCGGCCGGTGCCGTCGACCTCCCAGTCGCGGGGCACCTGCATGGTGAAGCCCAGCGGGTCGATGTGGGTGTTCACCGCGACGGTGGGGCTGGTCACGTTGAGGGTGGTGAACATCGACTGGCCGCCGACCATCCGGGTGACGCTCCAGCCGATGAAGGCGCCGATCAGGACGGCGACCGCGCCGGCCGCGATCAGCATCCAGGTGGTCTGGGTGCCCGAGGCCCGGCGGCGGGACGCCGAGCGCCGGGGCACCGGGTCGACGAGGTCGGTCGGGCGGGCCGACGGTGGCCGGGCCAGTGCGCCGGGCAGCGGGCCCGGGCTGGGGGCCAGCGGCGTGGGCGAGACCTTGGCCTGGGCCCCGGTGGGCGCGGGCGGCAGCAGCGCGGCCGCGGCCCCGGTGAACTCGGTGCGCCCGCCGGTGTAGGTCGGGGCCTCGGCGCGCGGCGCGGGGCGCCCGCGCATCTGGGTGCTCCCCTGCGCGTGCCCGTGCGTGGGGGCGTGGTTCGGCGCGCCGATGGCCATCGCGGCCATCGTCGGCGCGTCCGGGGAGCCGGGGTAGACCGGGTCGTCCGGGTCGTCGATCAGCGGGCGCAGCCGGGAGCGGACCTCCTCGAGGGAGATCCGGGCGTCCGGGTCCTTGACCATCAGCAGGCTGATCACGTCGGCGACGGGCCCCATGCTGCGCACGCGCGGCACGTCGCCGTCGACCACCTCGGTGATCGTGGAGACCGGGTCGCCGTGCACGTCGTAGGGCGGACGGCCCTCGACGGCGGCGAACAGCGTGGCGCCCAGGCCCCACAGGTCGGCCGCCGGTGTGACGGCCTGGCCCGCGGCCACCTCGGGCGCGATGTAGGCGGGCGAGCCCAGCACCAGCCCGACGCTGGTCATCGGGGCGTCGGCGACGTTGCGGGCGATGCCGAAGTCGGTGAGCTTGACCCGGCCGTCGTCGGCGACCAGCACGTTGCCGGGCTTGACGTCGCGGTGGGTGATGCCGGCCCGGTGCGCGGCACGCAGCCCGCCCGCGGTGGCGAACCCGACGACGGCGGCCTGGGCCGCGGTGAGCGCGCCCTGCTCGCCGATCATGGTGGCCAGGTTGCGGGACTGGACGAGTTCCAGCACCACCATCGGGTCACCGTCGACCTCGACGACGTCGAACACGGTGATGATGTTGGGATGGGAGAGCCCACCCAACGCCCGCGCCTCGCGCATGATGCGCTCGCGGGCCTCCACGGCCTCGTGCGTCGGCACGCCCGCCGGGATCTTGAGCTCCTTGATCGCCACGCGGCGCTGGAGCACGTCGTCGAACCCGGACCACACCGTGCCCATGGCGCCGCTGCCGAGCAGCCCTGCCACCCGGTAGCGGCCACCGACGAGGCGCTGCTGGCCGTCCCTCAGGCTGGACACCCCCCTATTCTCACCAGCGCCCGTTCACCGAGCGTCGCCACCCCCCATGAACGGCCCCGACCGGGTGCGGGCCGGTCGCGTTCCGACCCGCCGGACGGGGTACCCCGACCCATGGCGAACCATATGGTGCGACGAGCGGCGCGGAAGCCCGTTCGGCGCGAGTGGCCAGAACCGTTCGCCCCTGAGGGTCCGCCCGCCCGCAGCAGATCCGCAACCCCTCGCCGAGGAATCCGCCGTAGACCACTTTTTGGGTTGGTACACCGCCGAGCGGGTGAGCACCATTGGCCGATGCACGACGAAGCAGCGACGGTGCCGCCGTCGCCCACCGTCGGCGGTGGTGTCCGGTGACCCTGCTGGATGCGCACACCGACCTCGTGGAGTCCAGCGGACAGCCCGTCGCCGATCTCGGCGCCGGCAGCGGTCCGGCCTGGTTGGACGCCTGGCTGGCGGCCAACACCGGTGAGGTCGTCGCGACCCGCCGGTCCCTGCACGCCGCCCCCGAGCTGGGCCGGCAGGAGTACCGCACGACCGAGCTGGTGGCCCGTCGCCTGACGGCCGTCGGTCTCGAGCCGCGCACGCTCCCGTCGGGCACCGGCCTGGTGTGTGACATCGGCTACGGCGAGCGCTGCGTAGCCCTGCGCGCCGACCTCGACGCGCTGCCACTCGCCGAGGACACCGGCCTGCCGTACGCGTCGACCGTGGACGGCGTCATGCACGCCTGCGGGCACGACGCGCACACCGCCATCGTGCTCGGCGCCGGCCTCGCGCTGGCCTCCGCGCCGTCGCTGCCCGGCCGGGTCCGGCTGATCTTCCAGCCCGCCGAGGAGGTCCAGCCCGGCGGCGCGCTCGACATCGTCGCCGACGGCGCCATGGAGGGCGTGCAGCGGATCTTCGCGCTGCACTGCGACCCGCGGCTGGCCGTGGGCAGGGTCGGCACCCGGGTGGGGCCGATCACCTCGGCGTGCGACCTGCTGGAGGTCCGGCTCAAGTCGCCGGGCGGGCACACCGCCCGCCCGCACCTGACCGCCGACCTCGTCGAGGCGCTCGGGCTGCTGATCACCCAGCTGCCGCTGTTGCTCACCCGCCAGGTCGACCCGCGCTCGGGCACCGTGCTCGTCTGGGGCGCGGTGCAGGCGGGCGAGGCCGCGAACGCGATCCCGCAGCACGGCGTGCTGCGCGGCACGCTGCGCACCGCCGACCACGCCACCTGGGGCGAGCTCGAGGGCAAGATCCGGATGCTGGTCGAGCAGCTGCTCGCCCCCACCGGCGTCACCTACGAGCTCGACCACGTCCGCGGCGTGCCGCCGGTGGTGAACGAGGCCGTCAGCGCCGGGATCCTGGCCGACTCGGCCATCACCATCCTGGGCCCGGACGCGGCCACCAGCACCGAGCAGTCCAGCGGCGGCGAGGACTTCGCCTGGTACCTCGAGCACGTGCCGGGCGCCATGGCCCGGCTGGGCGTCTGGCCGGGGCACGGCCCGATGCGCGACATCCACCAGCCCACGTTCGACCTGGACGAGCGTGCCCTGCCGTTCGGCGTCCGCGTGCTGACCCAGGCCGCGCTGGCCGCCCTCACCACCCCGTGAACCTCGTGGGTGGGTATCACGGTCCCGACCGCGATACCCACTCACGACCGGGGAGCAGGGCGTTCGCCCCGGCCGGCTCCACGGCCAGCTCGACCAGCGCCCGCACCAGCGGGCGGGCGTCGTCCGGGCGCCAGGCCACGACCGTCGACACGCGGTCGTCGACGAGCGGGACGAACGCGACGCGCGCGTCGCTCAGCCCGCGCGACGACGCGGCCAACCGGGTGACGCCCACGCCCGCCGCCACCAGCCCCAGCAGGGTGGGCACGCCGGCCGCGCGGGCGACGACGTCGGGGACGAACCCGGCGGCCCGGTAGTCCTCGTCGTAGCTCGCGTGCCACGGCGGCCACGACTCGTTCCAGGGCCGCGAGCTGCTGGGACGGTGACTGCTGGGCAATGTGCAGCGACCGGGCGGCCGCGGTCGACGCGATGGACCGGCGGCAGCCCGGCGACCCCGCCAAGGCCGCCGCGGCGGTCCTGACGGCACTGGACAGCGACGACCCGCCGGGGCGGCCGGCGCTGGGCAACGACGCGGTGGACGCGATGCGAGCCCAGCACGAGGCGTTGGCGGCCGAGTTGGCGGCGTGGGAGGAGCTCTCCCGCTCCACGGACTTCGGCTGACGGAGGAGCCCACCGCGCACACCCAGCGTCCACCGCGCACATGTCCTGACGTGTGCGCGGTGGCCACACGGTGCGCGCGGTGCCCTGGACCCCCGCCGGGGGCTCCGCCGTGAGCGAGTGGCGCGCCCGCACGACGAGGTTGGGCGACCGCGCCACTCGCTCGGGCGGGTCGGGGTTGCGCCCGTTCCGCGATGACCACGCACACCCGGTCGCCACCGCGCGCACCTACTCGCCACCGCGCACATGTCGGGACGTGTGCGCGGTGGCCACGTGGTGCGCGCGGTGCCCAGGGACCCATCCGGCCGGACCCCTGCGGACCTCGCCCCCGCCGGTCCTCCGGAGAAGTGCCCCCCTGCCGTCGCGTCGGCACGCGCAGCGTGCATTGCCGGCACGGCCCCCGCCACACCGCGCCAACCCGACCCCGGTACCACGCTGGCGGGGGTCGGGACGGCCATGCCAACCTTCGTGGGACGACGCGACGGCAGGGGGCACTTCGGCCCCCCTGCTGGAGCCGAGGCCCGCCGGAGGCGCACTTCCCCCTCTCGCCGATGGGCTCTTCTCCTGGAGCGGACGCGCGCGGACGCCCTCGGTAGGCAGGAACGTTGCCGGGCGGCGTGCCCAGCCTCGGGCGAGCGGGCTGAGTCACTGGCGGGGTGAAGAGCGCCTCCGGCGGCGCCTCCGCGGCGAGCGCCCTCGGATCGAGCAGGGGTCCGGCCCCTGCCGTCACGTCGTCACGTCCAGCGAAGCACGTCCGCCGCGACCCCCGCACGGTTGGGAGCGTCGGCCGCCGGTTGGCGAGGTGGGGTGCGGGGGTCGCGTCGGCCGCGCTCTGCCGTGCGCGCCGAGGTGACGGCAGGGGCCTCGGGGGAGGAGTGGCGCTGCGCGCCGCCGTGCGTGGGCCCGACCTCGCCCCACCGCGCACACCGCTCGGCACCGCGCACACCCAGCCGCCACCGCGCGCACGTCGGGACGTGTGCGCGGTGGCCACACGGTGCGCGCGGTGCTGGGGCCCCCGCCGAACCGCGCCGGTTTGAGCGAGAGTGGCTTTCGTCCGGAGGGCTAGACGGACTTGCTGCTCGGGCGGGTGCGCAGGGCCGAGACGTAGTCGTCGGGGGCGCCGGCCTGTTCGGCGGCGTCGGCGATCACGCCGAGGTAGCGGGCCGATGGGAGGCCGCCCTCGTAGGCGTCGAGGACGTAGACCCAGGCCAGGGCGTCGCCGTCGAGGGTGTGCACGCGCAGCCGGAGCTTCTTGTGCAGGCCGAGCTCGCCGCCTTCCCAGCGGTCGAGCTGGGCGGCGTCGAGGTCGGAGACGTCGTAGAGCACGACGAAGACCTGGGAGTCGGGCTCCTCGACGACGGTGGAGAGGGCGCCCTCCCAGCCGTAGTCCTCCCCGCCGAAGGTCAACCGCCAGCCCATGAGCCACCCGGTGCCCGTCATCGGGGAGTGCGGAGCGCGCTCCTTCATCTGCTCGGGGTCCATGTTCGACCCGTAGGCGGCGTAGAGGGGCACCGCTACAGGGTAGTGCGACCGCCTCCGCGTACCGTGATCGGGGAAGACGGACGGCCGGAGGAGGTGGCGTCGGGTGGCGCGGATCGTGATCATGGGTGGTGGCCCGGCCGGCTACGAGGCCGCGTTGGTGGCGGCGCAGCACGGCAGCGACGTCACCGTCGTCGAGCGCGACGGCATGGGCGGGGCCTGCGTCCTGGACGACTGCGTGCCCTCCAAGACGTTCATCTCCTCGGCCGGCATCCGGGTCGACCTGCACCGGGCCCCCGAGCTGGGGCTCGTGGCCGACCGCAAGGCGGTCGCGGTCGACCTGCCGACGGTCAACCAGCGGGTCAAGTCGCTGGCGCTGGCCCAGTCGGCCGACGTGCGGGCGCGGGTGGAGCGCGAGGGCGTTCGGATCATCCGCGGTACCGCGACGTTCGGCGGCGAGTCGGTGCCGGGCGCGGTGCACACCGTGCACGCCGAGACCGCCGACGGCGGCCACGAGGCGCTGCCCGCCGACGTGGTTCTCATCGCCACGGGCGCCACCCCGCGCGTGCTCGACGACGCCCACCCCGACGGCGAGCGCATCCTCACCTGGCGCCAGCTCTACGACCTGACCGAGCTGCCCGAGCACCTGGTGGTGGTCGGGTCGGGGGTCACCGGCGCCGAGTTCGTCTCCGCGTACGTGGAGATGGGCGCCCGGGTCACGCTGGTGTCCAGCCGCGACCGGGTGCTGCCCGGCGAGGACGCCGACGCGGCCGCCGTCCTGCAGGACGTGTTCGCCGACCGCGGCGTCGAGATCCTGGCCCAGGCCCGAGCCGACTCGGTCCGCCGTGAGGGCGACGGCGTCGTCGTCACCCTGTCCGACGGCCGCACGGTCTCCGGCTCGCACGCGCTGATGACGGTCGGCTCGGTGCCCAACACCGGCGACCTCGGCCTGGACAAGATCGGCGTGGAGATCGGGCGCGGCGGGTTCATCCCGGTCGACCGGGTCTCGCGCACCGCCGTCCCCGGCGTCTACGCCGCGGGCGACTGCACCGGCGTGATGATGCTGGCCTCGGTGGCCGCCATGCAGGGCCGCATCGCGATGTGGCACGCGCTGGGCGAGGGCGTGGCGCCGATCAAGCTGAAGACGGTGGCCGCCGCGGTGTTCACCCGCCCGGAGATCGCCACCGTCGGCATCAGCCAGAAGGCGATCGACGCGGGCGAGGTGCCCGCGCGCACGATCATGCTGCCCCTCTCGACCAACCCGCGGGCCAAGATGCAGGGCCTGCGCCGCGGCTTCGTCAAGCTGTTCTGCCGCCCGGCGACCGGTGTGGTGATCGGCGGGGTGGTGGTCGCCCCGGTGGCCAGCGAGCTGATCCTGCCGATCGCGATGGCCGTGCAGAACGGGCTGAGCGTCGCCGACCTGGCCCACACGTTCTCGGTCTACCCGTCGCTGTCGGGCTCGATCACCGAGGCCGCCCGCCAGCTGATGCGCCACGGCGACCTCGACTGACCAGAACGAACCCGTTGGATCGACAAGGCCTGGTGGTCACGACGACCTCGTCCTCGACGGGGTGGTGCCGAGGTGGGCGCGGTACATGGCGGTGAACGCGCTGGGCGTCGCGTAGCCGACGGCGGTCGCCACCGCGGTCACCGGCTCCCCGGCGGCCAGTAGCTCGGTAGCCAGCAGCAGCCGCAGCCGTTGGCGCCAGCGCGAGATCGTCAGCCCCGTCTCGGCCAGGAAGAGCCGCTCCAGGGTGCGGTGCCCGGCGCCGGTGCCCTCGGCCAGCCGGCGCAGCGGCGCGGTGCCCGCGGGGTCGGCGCGCAGGGCGTCGGCGAGGGCGAGGGCCCGTCGGTCGGTGGGCAGCGGGAGGACCTCCGGCGCGGTCGGGGCGCGGACGAGCCGGTCGCCGAGCACGTCGAGCAGCCTGCGGTGCTCGGGTGAGTCGCGCAGCAGCGGGCTGTCGCGCACGGCCTGCAGGATCAGCTCGTGCAGCAGCGGCGCCACGTCGACGGCGAGCGGCCGGGCCGGCAGCCGCGGGGGCTCCGTCAGGTAGAGGGTGCGCAGCGCGACCCGGCGGTGCACGCCGATCCGGGCGCGCCAGCCGTCGGGCAACCAGAGCGCCCGGTGCGGCGGCAGCACCCGCACCTCGGCCCGACCCGGGCCGAGCGCCCCGCCCGTCTCCACCCGCACCGACCCGGCCGAGGCGTGCACCAGCTGGTGCCAGCCCGGCTCGGTGGGCAGCGCGAACGTCCCGCCGGGCATGGTCACCGAGAAGGACCGGGCCAGCAGGTCGTCATCGGTGACCTGACGCATCCGCGACAGTCTGCGCCGATCGAACGACGGTGCGCCAACCCCGTGCGGGGTCATGCTGGGCCCATGAGTTCGGTCCTGCGCCACTTCGCCCTGAACGCCACCGACGTCGACGCCGCGCGGCGCTTCTACGCCGCCACCTTCGGCTGGTCCTTCGACCCGTGGGGCCCGCCGGGCTTCTTCCACATCCGCGACGGCTCCGACGGCGGGGGCCGCATCCAGGGTGCCCTGCAGCGCCGCCGCGAGCTGCTGCCCGGCGGGCGCATGCTCGGGCTGGAGGGCACCTTCGGCGTCGACGACCTGCCCGCCGTGCTGCGGGCCGCCCGGGCGGGCGGTGGGCGGGTGCTGGCCGAGCCGGCCACCATCGCCGGCGTCGGCACCCTGGCCTGGCTCGCCGATCCCGACGGCAACGCGGTCGGCGCCATGCAGTACGACCCCGAGGCCGGCTAGCCGCCGCGACCGGGGTCGGGCTCGGGGTCATCCCCGATACCCGGGCTCCCGGTCGGGGCGACGATAAGTGCCATGACCACCTCGCTGAGCACCTCGACGGCGGTGAGCACCGGGTCGGTCCTGCTGGCCGGGACCGGTGCCCAGTTCGTCGACGACGTCGCCATCGCCGTGCTGCCCTTCGACGCCGTCCTCGCGCCGCTGAGCGGCCTGGTCGCGATCCTGCTGACCGCGGGGGCGGCCCGCTTCCTCACCCGCGACAAGCAGGGCGCCGCCATCGCCCGCACCGGCCTCGCCGTCGGTGGCGTGTCGGCCGTCGTCGGGCTGCTGGTCGGCGGGCTCGGCCTGGTCGCGCTCCTGCTGGGCATCGTCACCGTGGTGGCGGGCGTCGCGGGTGCGGTGGCCGGGCGCCGGCAGGTGGGGGCGCAGTAGCCACTGAGCGGAGGCCGCTCGCGAGGTGGGGACCCGCGAGCGGCTGACCTGGGGGGAGTCGACCCCGCCGGCATGGGGAGCCGGCGGGGTCGACGCGTTTCGTGGGGATGGACGCGATCGGGTCGCGCCACCGCGCGCACCCAGCCGCCACCGCGCGCACGTCAGAACATGCGCGCGGCGACCAGACGGTGCGCGCCGTGCCCCGCAACTCCGGAGGTGCGGCGGCTTCGTGCCATCAGGCGGGCAGGGCGTCCGCGGGCAGGGCGTCGCGCGGGATCGCGCCGGCCAGCAGCTCGCCCAGTCGGTGGCGCAGGCGGCGGTCGTCGGTGGGGGCGACGGTCGTCCACTCCACGCCGTCCTCGCCGGTGCTGCGGGTGATCAGGTAGCGGCCGCGGGCGCCGTCGAGCACGCCGAGGACGCCGCCGGCGCGGGTGGTGCCGCCCCAGCGGTCGCCGGTGAGGGCGACGAGCTGGGCGCGCTTCTCGGTGCTGCCGAGCATCCGGGCCAGCAGGCCGGCGTCGGCGGCGGCGACGCCGTGCGCGACCAGGGCCGAGCGCAGGCCGCCGACCGTGGCCAGGGGCGACGTCCCCCGGGATGGTCCGGGCGGTGGGCCGCCGGGCGCGGCGCCGAGGGCCGCGGACAGCACCGACGTCGGCAGGGTGGTGGCCCGGCCGGGCCCGGCGGGGGCGGACGGCAGCACCCGCAGCAGGGCCGAGGGCAGGGAGCCGCAGGCGCGCACGGTCAGCGAGCCGTCCTGGCGGACGGCGAGGACGCCGGCGTCGGAATCGCCCGCGGCGACGGCCCGGACGGTGCGGCCCCACCAGCCGCGCAGCTCCAGCGCGACGGACGGGCGGGCGAGCAGGTGCAGCAGCCGGGTGAGCTCGGGGTGGGCGCCGGTGGGCCCGGCCAGCCCGCGCCGGCGCAGGGCCTGCCAGCCCGCGGCCTCGATCTCGCGGCGCTCGGTGCGGGTGCGCCCTGGCGAGTCGAGCCGCAGCACGACGGGCGTGGGGCCCAGGCCCAGGCGCTCCCACAGCACGTCGAACTCGGCGGCGGTGAGCACGTGGCGCTCGTCGGACGGCTCGGCGACCCGCAGCGTGCGGGCGCTGGTCTCGGTCATCACGGCCTCCCCGGTCGTCGGCATGGCGCGGACGGTAGGTCGGCGGTGCGCCTGCCCCGGGCGGAACGGGGGAAATCGTGTGCACCCGCGAACGGGCCCGGACGCGCCGACGGCCGGTGCGGGATCCGCACCGGCCGTCGGGTCGTGCCGGGTGGCTCGGTCAGCTGATCCGGGCCAGGGCCGCCGCGCCGTGGCACCCGGCGAGCGGGCACATCGTGCGGCATTCCAGCTGTTCGTGCAGGTCCGCATCGGTGAGCGTGGCCTCGAACGGCCAGCGCCCGGTGAACCGCTGCAGGTACCAGTAGAGGAACAGGTAGTCCGGGTCGGTCGTGTCGGCGACGAACACCGGTCGGCCGTGGAGCTGGTCGACCCAACTGGCGTAGGCGTTCATCGCGACGGCGGGTGGGCGTGCGGCCCGGCGGGTGCAGAGCCAGTCCTCCGGTCGCCTCCGCCAACTCTGGAGGGAGACCGGGTGGAGCGTGGCACCGGGCAGCACGCGCAGGTTGATGCTGATCGAGTCGGTGACCGTGCCGCCGGGAAGGTGCGCGGCCGAGGTCAGGGTGAGCAGTGAGTGCGGGCCGGGGATCGGCCCGTCGGTGTGGACGTGGCTGGTAACGAGCAAATCGGTACGCATGACGGATCCTGGTCGCCGTAGTGAGGGGGGCGTGTCCGCGGCGCGGCCGAAGCCTGCGTGGCAGACGGATCCGCGGCGCGGCACTCCCGCGTGGCGGAGGAACCGGGCCCCGTGGAGTGGAAACACGGGTGCGTCACTGCTGTCCGCTGTGCACTTGTCAGTACGGTGCGGGGTCGCTGTGGAATGAACCTGGCCGCCCCAGAATACGGCGCGCGGGACCGGCCGGTGATCGTCGCGTTACCGGCTGGCGCAAACCCGCCAGCGGGCGGGTCAGTCCTTGATCTCGCAGATCACGGTGCCCTGGGTGACCGAGTTGCCGGCCGCGGCGGCCAGGCCGGTGACGGTGCCTCCCTTGTGCGCGGTGACCGGGTTCTCCATCTTCATCGCCTCCAGCACGACCACCAGGTCGCCCGCGGAGACCTGGTCGCCGTCGGACACCGCGACCTTGATGATCGTGCCCTGCATCGGGGCGGTCACCGCGTCGCCGGACGCCGCCGCGGTCTTGCCGCCGCCGCGCTTGCGCGGGGCGGCCTTGGCCGCGCCCGCGGCGGCACCGCCCCCACCGCCGAGCGCGAGGTCGCCGGGCAGGGTGACCTCCAGCCTGCGGCCGCCGACCTCGACCACGACGGACTGCCGGGGCGCGGGCTCCTCCGCCTCGGCCGCGCCCTCGAACGGGGTGACCGTGTTGTCCCACTCGGTCTCGATCCACCGGGTGTGCACGGTGAAGTCGTCGCCGGTGGCCGCCGCGAACGCCGGGTCGTCGACGACGAGCCGGTGGAACGGCAGCACGGTGGCCATGCCCTCGACCTGGAACTCGGCCAGCGCGCGCCGGGAGCGCTCCAGCGCCTGGGCCCGGTCGGAGCCGGTGACGATCAGCTTGGCCAGCAGCGAGTCGAACTGGCCGCCGACGACCGAGCCGGCCTCCACACCCGCGTCCACCCGCACGCCGGGCCCGGCCGGGAACGAGATCGCGCTGACGGCGCCCGGGGCGGGCAGGAAGCCGCGCCCGGCGTCCTCGCCGTTGATCCGGAACTCGATGGAGTGCCCCCGCGGCTCGGGGTCCTCCAGGAGGTTGAGCACCTCGCCCTCGGCGATCCGGAACTGCTCGCGGACCAGGTCGAGCCCGCTGGTCTCCTCCGAGACCGGGTGCTCGACCTGCAGCCGGGTGTTGACCTCCAGGAACGAGATCAGCCCGTCCTGGCCGACCAGGAACTCGACGGTGCCGGCGCCGTGGTAGCCGGCCTCCTTGCAGATGGCCTTGGCGGCCTCGTGGATGGTGGAGCGCTGCTCGTCGGTCAGGAACGGCGCGGGCGCCTCCTCGACCAGCTTCTGGAACCGCCGCTGCAGCGAGCAGTCGCGGGTGCCGACGACGATGACGTTGCCGTGCGTGTCGGCGAGGACCTGGGCCTCGACGTGGCGCGGCTTGTCGAGGTAGCGCTCGACGAAGCACTCGCCGCGGCCGAACGCCGCGGTGGCCTCGCGGACCGCCGAGTCGAACAGCTCGGCGACCTCCTTCATCTCGCGGGCCACCTTCATCCCGCGCCCGCCGCCGCCGAACGCGGCCTTGATGGCCACCGGCAGCCCGTGCTCCTCGGCGAACGCCACGACCTCGTCGGCCCCGCCGACCGGTTCGGACGTGCCGGGCACGAGCGGGGCGCCCGCGCGCGTGGCGATGTGCCGGGCGGTGACCTTGTCGCCGAGGTCGCGGATGGCCTGCGGGGTGGGGCCGATCCAGGTGAGCCCGGCGTCGATGACGGCCTGGGCGAAGTCGGCGTTCTCGGACAGGAAGCCGTAGCCGGGGTGCACGCCGTCGGCCCCGGCCTGCTTCGCGGCGCCGATCAGCTTGTCGATGTCGAGGTAGGACTCGGCCGCGGTGCTGCCGCCGAGCGCGAACGCCTCGTCGGCCAGCCGCACGAACGGGGCGTCGCGGTCGGGGTCGGCGTACACGGCGACGCTCGCCATGGCGGCGTCCCGGCAGGCCCGGATGACGCGGACGGCGATCTCCCCGCGGTTCGCGACGAGAACCTTGGTCAGGCGCGGCACGATCGGCCTCCCTCGTGGCTCCGGGCGGCGCCTCCGCGCGCCGCCGGGTGGTTACCGCGGAGTTTAGGCATGTTCGGCGCCTGCGCCGGGTCCGACCGTGGGGGGTGTCACTGCCGGGGCGAGCGCATCCGCGCCCGGTGCCCGATCAGCGTCGGCGGCGCAGCCCGGAGATCGTCCGGCGCAGCGGGGCCAGCGCCCGGGGGCGCGGGGCGGATCGGCCGTCGTAGCGCAGCTCGGCCTCCCTGGCCGCCAGCTCGACGGCGGCCGCGCCCGGGAGCTCGGCGCGTCGGCGCAGGTTGCGGGCCAGGTCCCAGCCGTCGCGCAGGCCGCCCGCGGGCTCGGTGCCCGCCCGGTCGGCGGCGAACGCGGGCACCCAGTCCGGGCCGAGGGCCGCGGCCAGCACCGGCCAGGCCTTCGCGGCCTCGCCCGCCCGCTTGCGCAGCAGCGCCCGGCGCGCCGCCTCGACGCGGACGGCGTCGAAACCGGCCGGCAGCGGTCCGCCGGCGACGAGCGCGGCCACCAGCTCCGCCTGCCGGGCGGCCAACCCGGCGCTCATGCGGCCCGCACGGCGCCGGCGATGGCGGCCAGCTCGGCGGTCAGCTCCGCGGCGGGCGGGAAGGCTCCGTCGCGCTCCAGCATCACCGGGGCGGCGCGGTCCAGCCGGTCGAGCAACCCGACGACCTCGCGCGGGACCGGCGCGGTGTGCGAGTCGTGGTAGAAGCCGTCGTGCTCGACGCCCCCGGCGACGTGCGCGTAGGCGACGCGGTCGAGCGGGAACCGGGCCAGCACGGCGTCCGGGTCCTGGCCGCGGTTGACGGCGTTGGCGAAGACGTTGGCCACGTCGAGCAGCAGCAGGGCGCCGGTGCGCTCGAGCAGCTCGGTCAGGAAGTCGCCCTCGGCGTAGCTGTCCTCCGGCCAGTCGAACAGGGTGGCGATCGGCTCCAGGGCCAGCGGCACGTCCAGCTCGGCCTGCGTGCGCCGCACGTTGCCGACCAGGACGTCGAGCGCCTCCGCGGTGCGCGGCACCGGCAGCAGGTGCCCGGCCTCCCGCCCGCCGGCCCGCACGAACGCCACGTGCTCGCTGACCAGCGGTGCGTCCAGCGCGCGGGCGCACGCGGCCAGGTGGGCGACGCGCCGCGGGTCGACCGGGTCGGTGCCGCCGAGCGAGAGCCGCACCCCGTGCGGCACGACGGGCACGCCCCGCTCCCGCAGTTCCACCACCCCTCGAGGTGGAACTGCGGGAGCCAGGGCCTCTGCGATCACTTCGCAGAAGGCCAGGTCGGGCACCGCGCTGACGACCGCGGCGATCTCCGGCCGCCAGCCGATCCCGACCCCGGCCGGGAGCCCGATCGGCTCAGCCACCGCAGCCGCCCCCACCGCCGCAGCCGCCACCGCCCCCGCCGCCGTCGCTCCCGCCGTCGCCCCCACCGCTGCCGCTGCTCCCGCCGTCGCCGGACGCCTGGCGCTGCAGGGCCAGCTCGTCGGCGAACACGGGGTCGGACGCCCACAGCGCGCTCATGCCCCAGATCCCGATGCCCAGCGCCGCGCCCTCCGGGCCGTAGACGGTCCAGTCGGGGCGGTTGGTCGGGGACAGCCCGTGCTGCTCGGTGCGCAACCGGGCCAGCAGCCGGTCGCCCGCGCGCGCCCGGCGCGGCGCCCGCGCCAGCAGGAAGACCGCGATCGCGGTGACCACGCCCATCATCGCCGTGACGAACCCGACGGGCTGCGCGTTCGACACGCCGGCCAGCACCCGCAGCAGCCCGAGGACCGCGACCGCCACCATCCACAGCCCGACCCGGCGGATGCGGCCGCGCTGCTCGTCCGACAGCAGCAGACCGGCCTTGACCAGCCGCTGCTTGGACGCGTCCAGCACCGTGCACACCGAGTGGTGGGTGATGAGCCGGTTGCGGTGCACCCCGTTCGAGGCGGCCCGGTGGATCGACCGCTCGAGGTCGTCGCCGCCGGGGTCGAGCCGCCCCGCGGCCCGCACCGTCCCCCGCTCGGAGGTGATCGTGCCGCGCAGGTTCATCGCGCTGAGCGCGGAGTAGACCGCCAGCGGCGGACCGCCGTTGAGGAAGGCCAGGTCGTGCGGGTGGCGCCGGGTGTCGGGTTCACCGACCGCCCCGCGCGGGTCGGTCAGCGCGCGCCGCGCGCCGCGGCACGCCAGCAGGACGGCGACCGCCAGGACGGCGTAGGTCATGAGGAACGAGCCGCTGCTGATCCCCCAGGTGTCGGCTGCGTCGATCATCCGTGAACACCCCCCGGCGCTCTGTGTGGTGAGGCACAGTCTCGCGCCGGAGCATGACCTGGACCACGTTCTTCACCAGGACTTGAGGTTGCCGGTCCGGCCCCGTCGGGCAGTGGCGATCTCCCGAGGGGGCCGGTGGCGGTGGGTCACGCGGCGGTGGCCGAGCGCACCTGCTTCTTGATCCGGGCCAGCATCGCCGCCATCCCGCGCAGCCGCAGCGGGCTCACCGCCTGCGCCAGGCCCAGCGCCGTGTAGAAGTCGTCGGGCACGGCGAGCACGTCGGCGGCGGGCTCACCGTCCAGCCCGGTGACCATGATCCCGGCGAACCCCCTGGTGGTGGGGGCCTCCGGGGGCGCGGAGAAGAACAGGTGGACGCGGTGGTCGGCGTCGTCGTCGACCTCGACGGCCAGGAACAGCGGCGACTGGCACTCGTGGACCTGCTCCATCGTCGCGGCCGCGTCCCGGTAGCGCTCCGGCAGGTCGGGCAGCTCCTGGGAGAGCTCCAGCAGCAGTTGCAGCCGGTCCTTGGGGCCGACGTCGGCGAAGTCGTCGACCAGCTCCGCGAGTGCGGGGGGCAGATCGCTCATGAGGTTCCGCGCTCCGGTCCCTGCACGATCGGCACGCGCACCGAGTTGCCCCACTCGGTCCAGCTGCCGTCGTAGTTGCGGACCTTCTCGAAGCCCAGCAGGTGGGTCAGCACGAACCAGGTGTGGCTGGAGCGCTCGCCGATCCGGCAGTAGGCGACGACGTCGTCGGACGCCGACAGGCCCTGCTCCTGCTCGTAGATCGCCGACAGCTCGGCGCGCGGCTTGAAGGTGGCGTCCTCGGCGGCCGCCCGCGCCCACGGCACGCTCGCCGCGCCCGGGATGTGGCCGCCGCGCACGGCGCCCTCCTGCGGGTAATCGGGCATGTGCAGCAGCTCGCCGGAGTACTCGCCGGGCGAGCGCACGTCGACCAGCGGCTTGCCCAGGTGGGCCAGCACGTCCTCCTTGAAGGCGCGCAGCGTGCGGTCGTCGCGCTCGACGACCGGGTACTCGGCGACCTCCGGCTTGGGCTGCTCGGTGGTCATCTCGCGGCCCTCGGCGACCCACTTGGCCCGGCCGCCGTCGAGGATGCGCACGTCGGCGTGGCCGAACAGGGCGAACACCCACAGCGCGTAGGTGGCCCACCAGTTGTTGCGGTCGCCGTAGAAGACGACCGTGCTGTCGCGGGAGATGCCGCGCTCGGCGCAGATCTGCGCGAACCGCTCGCCGTCGACGTAGTCGCGGGTGACGGGGTCGTTCAGCTCGGTGTGCCAGTCGAGCTTGACCGCGCCCGGGATGTGGCCCGTGTCGTAGAGCAGGACGTCCTCGTCGGACTCGACGACGACCAGCCCGCGGGTCCCCAGGTTCTGCGCCAGCCACCCGGTGGTGACCAGACGCTCGGGGTGGGCGTACTCGGCCAGCTTGGCATCGGTGTCAGCGGGAAGCGCCATACCGCCAAGTTAGTCCCTCTTCCAGAGGTCCGTGACCCGCACGCCGACCGCGGCCAGCAACTTGCGGGTGAGCGGCAGGCTGATCCCGATGACGTTGGACGGGTCGCCGTCGATGCCCTCGACGAACCACCCGCCCAGCCCGTCGAGGGTGAACGCCCCGGCGACCACCAGCGGCTCGCCCGTCCCGACGTAGGCCGCCAGCTCGGCGGGGTCGGGCTCGGCGAACCGCACCCCGGTGACCGCGTGCCCCTCGGCGGCCCGGTCGATGTCGCCGTCCGCGGTGCGCAGCACGGCGTGCCCGGTGACCAGCTCGCCGCGCCCGCCAGCCATGGCCCGCCACCGCTGCGCCGCCCGCTCGGCGGTGCCCGGCTTGCCGACCAGCTCGCCGTCGATGTGCAGCATCGAGTCGCAGCCGATGACGACGGCCTCCGGCACGGTGCCGGCGATGCGCCGCGCGATCGTGGTCGCCTTGGCCGAGGCCAGCATCGTGACCTTGGTGGCGGGGGAGGCGTCGGGCATGCCGTCCAGCAGCGCGTCCTCGTCGAGGTCGGCGATCTCGACCGCCGGGTCGATGCCGGCGGCGCGCAGCACGGACAGCCGGGCGGGGGAGGCGGAGGCGAGCACGACCTTCACGGGCGGACCCTAGACGACGGCGTGGTCGACGGCGGGTGCGGTCAGGTCGTCGCGGCGATGCGGTTCAGGGCGTGCTCGACGAGCCGGACGAGGGTGTCCAGGCCGGAGTCCTGGTCGCGGGCGTCCATGTGCAGGACGGGGGTGTCCGGGGGGAGGGCCAGGGCCTCGCGCACCGCGTCGGGGCTGAACCCGGTGGTCAGCGGGAAGCCGTTGATCGCCACGACGAACGGCAGCCTGCGGTTCTCGAAGTAGTCCACGGCGGCGAAGCAGTCGTCGATGCGGCGCAGGTCGACCAGCACGACGGCGCCGACGGCGCCGCGGGCCAGCTCGTCCCACATGAACCAGAACCGGTCCTGGCCCGGGGTGCCGAACAGGTAGAGGATCAGCGACTCGTCGACGGTGATCCGGCCGAAGTCCATGGCGACCGTGGTGGTGGTCTTGTCCGGGACGGCGTCGTTGTCGTCGACACCCAGCGAGGCGGAGGTCAGCGGCTCCTCGGTGAGCAGCGGCGGGATCTCCGAGAGCGCGCGGACGAGGGTGGTCTTGCCGACGCCGAAGCCGCCGGCCACGACGACCTTCAGCGGCACCGGGCCGCGGTCAGCGCGCACGGCGCACCTCCCGCGACGGGCAGGTCAGCGGGAGCGGTCGCCCGCGGCCGCCCGGGTCTGCGGGGCGAGTGCGTGTCCGACGCGGGCCGCGAGCAGGGTCATCTCGTAGCCGACGCTGCCCATGTCGCAGTTGCGCTCGGCGTGCACCGCGAGGCTCGCGCCCTGGGTGATCGCGGTGACGAAGAGGTAACCGCGGTCCATCTCCAGGATGGTCTGGCTCACCGGTCCGGCGTCGAGCAGCGCCGCCGTCCCGCGGGCCAGGCTGACCAGCCCGGACGAGGCCGCCGCCAGCTGGTCGGACAGCTCCGGGTCGAGGTCGGGGGACGTGGCCAGCTTCAGCCCGTCGGCCGAGACCAGCATCGCGTCGCGCACCCCGGCGGTCGCCCGGCTGAAGTCGGTGAGCAGCCAGCTCAGGTCGTCGGCCATCAGCGCTCGCCGCCCGTCGCGTCGTCGGCCGGGGCGTCGCCGGACGGAGCGGCGTCGTCGCGGGCCGGGTCGGGATCGTCGCGGTCCATCGCACGATTCTCACCCGTGGCCGTTCCGTCGCTCACCGCGCCCACCGGTGCGGCCGCGGTGCCCGCCGCCGGCCGCGCGGGAGCGTCGGCCGTCGGCCCAGGTCGGGACGCGTGCTCCGGTGCTGTTGATGGGTCGTCTCCTGCCGCGTCGAGGGGGACGTCGTCGAACCGGTGGGTCGGCTGCGGCCGATCGGTGCCGGGTTCCGGGACTGTCTCGCCCGAACGGGCCGGTGCGTAACGTTCGGCGGCAGGATTCGTCGCGATCGGGCGATATGGTAGCGCCGAACGGTCGTCGGTGGCGGGTCCGTGGTGGTCGTGAACGGCGGTCCGGGCCGCCTCCCGGCTGGCCTGGTAGCGCGACAGCGCGGAGGCGGCGGCGCGGGTGTGGCCGTGCGGCGCGGGCGTGATCGGGTCCGGGGCCTGCGGTGCGGCGCGCAGCTCGGGGACCAGGTTGGTCTGCGGGACCCGCCTGCGCAGCTCGGCGCCCGGGTCGAACAGGGCAGGACCCGACGGCGGGTCCGCACGGTGTGCGCGGTCGCGAGCGGAGTCGGGCGGGTCGACCCAGGTGATCGGGCCGGTGGACGGCGTGGGCCGGGCCGGGCCGGGGGGTGCGGCCACGGGCGGGCGGGGTCGCGGCGACGGCCCGCGGCCGGTGTCGCGGCCGACGACCGGCCACGGTCCCGTGGTGGCGGGGGCGGTGGCCGCGACGGGGGAGGGCGAGTCGCCCCGGGACGCGGTGTCGCCGCGCGACTCCCACCAGCCCTCCCAGCTGCCCGTCGACCCGAACGGCGCGGGCAGCGGCTCCGACTCGGGCGTCCGCCGGTCGGACGACCGGCGCGACCCGGCCGCGACCGGGGCCCGACCGGCGGGCGCCCCGGCCGGCCGCGGGTGGGTCGGCTGGCCGGCCTCGCCCACCCGGTCCGCGGACGGACCGGGCTGCTCGGGGTCGGGGGAGGTGCGCGGGCGCTGGGGCTCGGTCCGGCCGGTGGCCGGCGGCGTGCCGTGCGCCGGGGTGCTGGTCTCCGCGGGGCGCCGGGTGGCCGGCACCTCGGACGGCGGCTCCACCGCGGGCACCTCACCGGTCCGGTCGGATGCGGGCGCGCCTCGGGAGGACGTCTCCGCCGGTGACGGGTGCGGCGGCGCGGCGGCGGCGGACGGGCGGGTGGTCGGGATGCGGGCGGTCGCGGTCTCCGCGGCCGCGGGGCGCGCGGTCGACGGGTCGGTGGTCGGGATGCGGGTCGTCGGCGGCGACTGCGGTGCCGCATCGGCGACCCGGGCCTGCGCGGCGCTCGGGACGCCGGTGGCCGGCGTGGCCGGTGGGCGGGCCGCCGGGACGCGGGCTGTGGCGCCGGTGGCCGGGAGGCGCGGGTCCGAGGCGTCGCCGCGCTCGCGCGGCGACGTGGACGGGCCCTCCCCCTCCGGAGAGGTGGGCCGCCCGACCGCCGGCAGCCGGGGGTCGGAGGCCGACATCGGGATGCGGGGATCGGTCGGTCGGACGGCGGCCGCGGAGTGGACGACGGGCAGCGCGACCCGCGCCGTGAGGGCCTCGGCCGGGCCGCCGGCCTGTGCGGACGCGGCCCGCGCGGTGACCGGCGCCTCGCTGACCTGCGTCGGCGCCGTCGCGGGCGGAGCGGGCGCGGTGCCGCGTACGGCGTCCGGGGCCGCCGCGGCCGCGGTGACGGGGAGGCGGGTCGTGCCGGCCCCGTCGGCCGTGTCCGCGGGCGGCGGCTCGTCGGCGGCCGGGGTCGCGCCCGCCTCGAACAGGCCGTCGGGCAGGACGATCGAGCAGACCGTGCCGCTCTCGGCGCCCGCGCTCAGCCGGACCTCGATCCGGTGCCGCGCCGCGAGCCTGGCCACCACGTGCAGGCCCAGCCGCTGGCTGACCGACAGGTCGAGCTCCGGCGGGGCGGTGAGCAGCTCGTTGGCCTCGGCGAGCGCCTCCTCCGGCATGCCCACGCCCCAGTCCTCCACGGTGACCACGCGGCCGAGGCCGCCGTGGTCGGGCCGCGAGCGGACGGTGACGACGCTGTCGGGAGGGGAGAACCGGACCGCGTTCTCGATCACCTCGGCCAGCAGGTGGGTGAGGTCGGCGACGGTGCGACCGGCGACCGTGCGCTGCTCGTCGACGACGAACAGGACGCGGTCGAGGTCCTCGGTCTCGGCGATCGCGGCGCGCACCACCTCGCGCAGCGACGTCGGCCCGGCGCCGGTGCGGGGCGCCTGCTCGCCGGCCAGGACCAGCAGGTTGCCGGCGTTGCGGCGGACCCGGACGGCCAGGTGGTCGAGCCGGAGGAGCTCGGCGAGGAGGTCCGGGTCGCGTTCGGCCTCCCGCAGCCGCCCCAGGATCTCCAGTTGCCGGTAGACCATGCCCTGCGAGCGGCGGGCCAGGTTGACCAGCAGCTCCGAGACGAACCGCCGCTTGCCCAGCTCGGCCTCGGTCAGCTCGGCGCCGACCTCGTCGCGCTCGCAGCGGTAGCGCTCGGCGATGCCCCACAGCAGCGCGGACACCAGCGCCAGACCCAGCACGCAGCCGCCGAACAGGACGGCGGGCAGCCACGCGCCGGGGTCCTGCGGGTCGGCGGTGGTGGGCAGCCCGGGGCGGGGCGCGAGGACCTGCCCGGCCACGGCGAGCACCGCAGCGGACAGCAGCGGGGCCCACGACTGGTACAGCGCGACCAGCCCGATCACGACGAACACGTGGAACCGGGCGGCGCCCAGCCCGGTCAGCCCGATCAGCGCGGCCGAGGAGCACACGAGCCCGACGGCGACGGCGACGGCCGCGACGGCGGACCGCTCGGGCGCGAGGACCCCGGCGCCCAGGCACACCGCGGGCGCGACGACGGCCAGCAGGACGGCGGTCGGCGGGTGGCCGAGCCCGATGCCGAGCCCGGCGAGCCCGGCCACGTGCGCGGCGAGGACCCACAGCAGCAGCCGGTGGACCGGCCGCCAGTCGGCGGTATCCAGGACGTGGCCGCTCGGGCGGCGGTCGCGCAGCGCCTTCCACATGGGTCTTCGCACCGATCTCCCCGGTGATCATGGGGTCAGCCATTCGGGGAATGACGCTGAGTGTGATCACGCGGAGTAACTTCAAGCCAGCGGGGAGTGAGGAGAGTACTGCGTCGGCGCGTCACCGTGTCCATACCCTCAGCGACGTTGCCCCGGATCGGCCTACGGCCGCCGCGCCGTACCTCGCCGCCCTCGTCCCACCTGGTTGGGCGAAAGTGACTCTCGTCCAACGTGGTTCGGGAAAGCCACTCTCGCTCCGCCGAGGCGGCGCGCCAGCGCCGCGAGGCGAGCCCAGGCGAAGCGGCGCGCAGCGCCACTCCCCTCCCGAGGCCCCTGCTTGATCCGAGGTCGCCCGCCGCGCAGGTGCCGCCGGAGGCGCTCGTCACCCCGCCTTTGCCCACGGGTAGTCATGAGGCTGGGCGCGTCGCCCGGTGGCGTTCCTGCTTGCTGAGGGCGTCCGCGCGGCGTCCGCTCCGGGAGAAGAGCGCCTCGGAGGAGGGTGAAGAGCGCCTCCGGCGGGCCTCAGCTCGAGCAGGGGGCACTTCTCCAGGGGACCGGCGGGGGTTCGGGAGATGGCGGGGTTGTCGGGTGTCCCGGGGCACCGCGCACACCGTCTGGCCATCGACTCGCCGGATCAGCTCCAGATGGTCACGTGCACCGGCGGGCGGAAGGTCGACGCCGGGACCCCCGAGCCGGGACTGCTGAGCAGCCGCATCGCCTCGGGCGTGCCCAGGAACCGGTGCAACGCCGACGCCGCCGGGTGGCGCCGGTCGGCCGGGAGCGTGCTCGCGTACCAGTACCGCTCCACCGGGGTGCGCGGCACGTCGAGCACCTGCAGCTCCCGGCGCCGCAGGTGGTGGGCGGCCAGGTGGGACAGCCCCGGCGCCACCCCGCCACCGCGCGCGGCGGCGTCCCACGCCGCGGCCTGGTTGGGGAACACGGTCAGGCGCGCGTCGGGGACGCCGAGCGCCCGGAGCAGGTGGCCGATCTCGCCGTCCGGGTCGGTGCCGCTGGGGCCCACGCACCAGTGCCACTGCGCGGGCCGTCCGAGCGGGGCGTGGCCGGGGGCGCCGAGCACGACCAGCTGGCAGCGGAAGATGCGCTCGCTGACCAGGCCCGGCACGCCGCTCAGGTCGGGGCCGATGGCCATGTCGACCAGCCGTTGCGCCACCAGCACGCCCATCTCGGCGACGCCGGCGACACCGGTGGTCAGCGCGACGGCGCCGGCGCTGCGGGTGCCGAACGCGTCGAACAGGGGACCGGCGACGAACTCGGCGACGTCGGTGGAGGTGACCAGGCGGAGCCGGTCGGGGGCGCCGCTGGCCGACCGTACGGCCGACTCGGCCTCCACCCCCAGCCCGACGATCTGGGCGGCGATGGTCACCAGCCGCTGCCCGCCCTCGGTCAGCTCCATGCCGCTCTCGCCGCGCACGATGAGCTGGTCGTCGAAGTGCTTGCGCAGCGCGGCGAGGGCCTGGGAGACCGCGGGCTCGCTGACGTCCAGCGTCGTCGCCGCGGCCTTGACCGAGCCCAGCCGCGCCACCAGCACGAAGGCCGTGAGCTGGTTCAAGGTCATTCACGCGATTGTGGTGCTCGACACCGGCTTAAGGGAACGCTTAGCCGGTGGTTGTCCGGGCCGCCGGACCCGGCCACGCTGCTCGCAGCGCCGGACACGGGGGTCCGGCCCGAGGGGAGCCCGCCATGCAGGTGCCTGCCCAGTTCGACTACGAGAGGGCGACGGGAGTCCGGCACGCGATCGCCCTGCTCACCCGGTACGGCCCGGAGTCCCGGCTGGTCGCCGGCGGCCACAGCCTGATCCCGATGATGAAGCTGCGGATCGCCAACCCGGAGACGTTGATCGACATCAACGACCTGGACGAGCTCACCGGCATCAGCATCACCGACGGCGCGCTGCGGATCGGGGCGATGGTCCGGCACGCCGAGCTGCTCGACTCGCCCCTGGCCGTCGAGCACTTCCCGATCCTGGTCGACGCCGAGCGGGTGATCGCCGACCCGGTCGTGCGCAACCGCGGCACGATCGGCGGGTCGCTGTGCCAGGCCGACCCGTCCGAGGACCTGTCCGCGGCGTTCACCGCGCTGCACGCCGTCGCGGTGATCGAGGGCGAGTCCGGCCGGCGCGAGGTGCCGGCGCGGGAGTTCCACACCGGGCCCTACCAGACGGTCGTCGGCGACGCGGAGATCCTCGTCGAGGTCCGGGTCCCGATCCGCACGGGCAGCGGCAGCGCCTACGAGAAGGTCGAGCGCCGCGTCGGCGACTGGGCGGTCGCGGCCGGTGGGGCGGCGCTGTGGCTGGACGGCGACACCGTCGGCGAGGTCGGCATCGGGCTGACCGCGGTCGGCGCCGCGCACTTCTGCGCCCCGCAGGCCGAGGACTTCCTGCGCGGCGGCCCGGCCACCGAGGAGCGGTTCGCCGAGGCGGGCCGGATCGCCGCCGAGCACGTGCGGCCCACCGCCGACCAGCGCGGACCCGAGGACTACAAGCGCCACCTCGCCGGCGAGCTCACCACCAGGGCACTGCGCCGCGCCGCGGCCCGCGCCCGCGGATCGGAGGCCTGAGCATGCAGATCACCGTCACCGTCAACGGCGCCGCCCACACCCGCGAGGTCGAGCCCCGGCTGCTGCTGGTGCACTTCCTGCGCGACGAGCTGCGGCTCACCGGCACCCACTGGGGCTGCGACACCTCCAACTGCGGGGTGTGCGTGGTCCAGCTCGACGGGCAGCCGGTCAAGTCGTGCACCGTGCTGGCCGTCATGGCCGACGGGCGCGAGGTGCGCACCGTCGAGGGACTGGCCGGCGCGGCCGGGCTCGACCCGGTCCAGCAGGGCTTCAGCGACAAGCACGGCCTGCAGTGCGGGTTCTGCACGCCCGGGATGATGATGACCTGCCGCGCGCTGCTCGACCGCAACCCCGACCCGTCCGACACCGAGATCCGTGTCGCGATCTCCGGCCAGATCTGCCGGTGCACCGGCTACGAGAACATCGTCCGCTCCGTGCGGGCCGCCGCCGAGATGGAGCGCGCCGCGCGCGTCGAGGTCGAGGAGGTCCAGGCATGACCACCACCGACACCACCGGCGTCGACGCCCCGGGCACCGCCCCCACCGAGGTCGCCCCGACCCAGGTCTGCGCGTCCACGCCCATGGGCTACGGCTCGATGCGGCGCAAGGAGGACGCCCGGTTCATCCGCGGCCAGGGCCGCTACCTCGACGACATCGCGCTGCCCGGGATGCTGCACGGGGCGATCCTGCGCAGCCCGTTCGCGCACGCACGCATCGTCTCGATCGACACCAGCGCCGCCGAGGCGCACCCCAAGGTCAAGGCCGTGATCACCGGCGAGACGCTGGCCGGGCTCGGGCTGGCCTGGATGCCGACGCTCAGCCACGACGTGCAGGCCGTGCTGGCCACCGACAAGGTGCGCTTCCAGGGCCAGGAGGTGGCGTTCGTCGTCGCCGAGGACCGCTACGCCGCGCGCGACGCGCTCGGCCTGATCGAGGTCGACTACGAGCCCCTCGACGCCGTCATCGACGCGCGCACCGCGCTCGACGAGGGCGCCCCGGTCATCCGCGACGACCTCGACGGCCGCACCGACAACCACATCTTCGACTGGGAGGCCGGCGACGCCGCGGCCACCGACGACGTCTTCGCGCGCGCCGACGTCGTCGCCGAGTGCGACATGCTCTACCCGCGGGTGCACCCGGCGCCGATGGAGACCTGCGGCTCGATCGCCAGCATGGACCCGGTGACCGGCAAGCTCGTCGTCTACACCACGACGCAGGCCCCGCACGCCCACCGCACGGTGTACGCGCTGGTCGCGGGCCTGCCCGAGCACAAGATCCAGATCATCGCGCCGGACATCGGCGGCGGGTTCGGCAACAAGGTCGGCATCTACCCCGGCTACGTGTGCGCGGTCGTCGGCACGATCGTCACCGGCGTGCCGGTGAAGTGGGTGGAGGACCGCTCGGAGAACCTGATGGCGACCTCGTTCGCCCGCGACTACCACATGCGCGGCGAGATCGCGTCGACGAAGGACGGGAAGCTGCTCGGGGTGCGGGTGAAGGTGCTCGCCGACCACGGCGCCTTCAACGGCACCGCGCAGCCGTCCAAGATGCCGGCCGGGCTGTTCCACGTGTTCAGCGGCTCCTACGACATCGCCGCCGCGCACTGCCAGGTCACCGGCGTCTACACCAACAAGGCGCCCGGCGGGGTGGCCTACGCCTGCTCGTTCCGGATCACCGAGGCCGTGTACCTGATCGAACGGCTGGTCGACGTGCTGGCCCGCGACCAGGGCTGGGACCCGGCCGAGCTGCGGATGAAGAACCTGGTCCAGCCCGAGCAGTTCCCGTACACCACGGCGCTGGGCTGGGAGTACGACTCCGGCGACTACCCGAGGACCCTGCAGAAGGCCCTCGACATCGCCGGCTACGCCGAGCTGCGCCGCGAGCAGGCCGAGAAGCGCGAGCGCGGCGAGCTGATGGGGATCGGGATCTCGTTCTTCACCGAGGCCGTCGGCGCCGGGCCGCGCAAGACCATGGACATCCTCGGCCTGGGCATGGCCGACGGCGCCGAGCTGCGGGTGCACCCCACCGGCAAGGCGGTGCTGCGGCTGTCCTGCATGAGCCAGGGCCAGGGCCACTCCACGACCTTCGCCCAGATCGTGGCGCAGGAGCTGGGCATCTCCCCCGACGACATCGAGGTCGTCCAGGGCGACACCGACCAGACCCCGTTCGGGCTGGGCACCTACGCGTCGCGGTCCACCCCGGTGTCCGGGGCCGCCACCGTGATGGTGGCCCGCAAGGTCCGGGAGCGGGCGAAGATCGTCGCCGCGGCGATGCTGGAGGTCTCGCCGGACGACCTGGAGTGGGAGAAGGGCCGCTTCCAGGTGGCCGGCGACCCGTCGGCGTCCGCGGCGATCGCCGACATCGCCATGGCCGCCCACTCCGACCTGGAGCTGCCCGACGGTGTCGAGGGCCACCTGGACGCCACCTGCGTCTACAACCCGCCCAACCTGACCTACCCGTGCGGGGCCTACATCTGCGTCGTCGACGTGGACGCGGGCACCGGGCAGGTGAAGGTGCGCCGGTTCATCGCCGTCGACGACTGCGGGGTGCGGATCAACCCGATGATCGTCGAGGGGCAGGTGCACGGCGGCCTCGCCGACGGCGTCGGCATGGCGCTGATGCAGCTCATGGCGTTCGACTCCGACGGCAACCACCTCGGCGCGTCGTTCATGGACTACCTGCTGCCCACCGCGATGGAGTGCCCGTCGTGGGAGCTGGGGGAGACCGTCACTCCCTCGCCGCACCACCCGATCGGGGCCAAGGGCGTCGGGGAGTCGGCCACCGTGGGGTCGCCGCCCGCGGTGGTGAACGCGGTGCTCGACGCCATCGGCGTCCGGCACGCCGACATGCCGCTCACCCCGGCGCACGTGTGGCGGGCGATGCGGGGCGACCCGATCCGCACCGACCTGGCCATCGACTGACGGGCGGATGACGATGGCCGACGGCAGGTTGCTCGACCGGGCCAGCCGGCTGCGCACGGGCCGCACGCCGTTCGTGCTGGCCACGGTGGTCCGCGCGGAGCGGCCCACCAGCGCCCGTCCGGGCGACCAGGCGCTGGTGCTGGCCGACGGCACGATCGAGGGCTTCGTCGGGGGCTCCTGCGCGGAGTCGACGACCCGCGCCGAGTCGCTGCGCGTGCTGACCTCCGGGGAGGCCGGCCTCCTGCGGATCACCCCGGGCGGCGCGGGCTCGACGCCCGCGGCACCCGGGGTGCGGGTGGTGGACAACCCGTGCCTGTCCGGCGGGGCGCTGGAGATCTTCCTGGAGCCGGTGCTGCCGCCCGCCCTGGTGCTGGTCTGCGGGCGGTCGCCGGTGGCGCGGGCACTGGTGCGCCTCGGCGGGGCGCTCGACCACGACGTCCGGGTGGTCGACGACCCGGCGGCGCCGCTGCCCGCCGACACCGCCGCCGTCGGGGGGGGGGCGCGCCGCCCCCCCCCCGGGGGGGTGGGGTCCCCCCCGCCTGCCGCCGGCGGGGCCGACCCCGCCGCCGTCGTCGTGGCCTCGCACGGCCACGACGAGGAGGAGGTGCTGGCCGCCGCGCTGGCCGCGGGCGTGCCCTACATCGCCCTGGTCGCCAGCCCCGCCCGCGCCGCCGGGGTGCTCGGCGCGGTGGCGGCCCGCGGGGCGGCCGACGTCGAGCGGGTGCACGCCCCGGCCGGGCTCGACATCGGCGCCCGCACGCCGAACGAGATCGCCGTGTCGATCTACGCGCAGATCGTGGCCGCCCGCTCCACCGACCCCCTCCCGCAGGTTCGGGAAGGCCACCTTCATGAACCTCGGGTTCAGGAAGGCCACCTTCAGGTCCACACAGGCCAGGAAGGCCACCTTCCTGACCCGCCGGTTCAGCAAGGTGGCCTTCCTGAACCGGGCGGGCCGCTACCCGGGGCGATGCCGCGGCCGCGGCAGGCGCCGGCGGTCGACCCGGTGTGCGGGATGGAGGTAGTGGCGGCCGAGCCGACGCCGTCGGTCGCTGTCGGCGACCGGTCGGTGTGGTTCTGCGGGTCCGGCTGCCGCGACGCCTACCTGGCCGACCCGGACCGGTACCCGAGGTGACCGGACTCCCCGCCGACGTCGACGCCCTGCGCGCCGGCCTCGACGCCACCGGCTACCTGACCGACGACTCCCTGGCCACCGCCCTGTTCCTGGCGGTGCGGATGGGCCAGCCGATCCTGCTGGAGGGCGAGCCCGGCGTCGGCAAGACCCAGGCGGCCAAGGCGCTGGCCGACCTGCTCGACACCCCGCTGCTGCGGCTGCAGTGCTACGAGGGCATCACCGCCGCCGAGGCGCTCTACGAGTGGAACTACCCGCGCCAGCTGCTGTCGATCCGGCTCGCCGAGTCGCGCGGCGAGCAGCTGCGCGACACCGACCTGTTCACCGCCGAGCACCTGCTGGCCCGCCCGTTGCTCGCCGCGATCGACCACCCCGGCCCCCGGCCCGCGGTGCTGCTCATCGACGAGATCGACCGGGCCGACGACGAGTTCGAGGCGTTCCTGTTCGAGCTGCTCGCCGAGTCCGCGGTCACGATCCCGGAGCTGGGGACGCGGCGGGCGATCGTGCCGCCCGTCGCGGTGCTCACCTCCAACCGCACCCGCGACCTGCACGACGCCCTCAAGCGCCGCTGCCTCTACCACTGGATCGGCTACCCCGACCCCGACCGCGTCGCCGAGATCGTCCGGCGCCGGGTGCCGGGGGCGGCGCAGTGGCTGGCCGGTCGGGTGGCCGGGGCGGTGCAGCGGCTGCGCGGCCTCGACCTGCTCAAGCCCCCCGGCGTGGCCGAAGCGATCAGCTGGACCACGGCGCTGCACGTGCTCGGCGTGGCGGAGCTGGACGCCGCCGCCGCCGAACGCACGCTCGGCACGGTGCTCAAGTACGACGAGGACGCGGTGACGGCCCGGGAGCGCGGCCTGGACGCCCTCGTCGCACCCCGATGACCCACCCCACCCATCCCAGCACCGCGCCTCGCGCCCGCCGCTTGCCCCCGTTCCTGAACCAGGAGCGGGGGGACGGGGCGGCGGGGACGTGGGGGTGAGGGTGGGCATGGGGGCGGACCTGCCGGGGGTGGCGGCGGGGTTCGTGGACCGGTGCCGGGCCGCGGGGCTGCCGGTGGGCCCGGACGGGGCGCAGCGGTTCGCGGGGGCGGTGGTGGCGGTGGCGCCGGGGACGGCGGCGCGGCTGCTGTCGTGCGCGCGGGCCACGCTCGTCTCGGACCCGGCGCAGCTGCCCCTGCTCGACGCGGTGTTCGCCGAGGTCTTCGGCGGCCTCACCGACGACGTCCGGCGCGGCGACCCGACCGCGCCGCCGACCGAGGACGGGAAGCCGGACGACGGGGCAGGCCCGGGGCGCCGGGTCGGGGGTGCGGCCGGGGGTGGGGCGCCCCGGGGCGCCCCGGGCGGTCGCGGGAAGGGGCCGGCGCGGGAGGTCGGGATGCCGGTGGCGGCGTCGGGCGCCGAGCGGCTGGCCGACCGCGACTTCGACGCCCTCGGTCCCGACGAGCTCGCGCTGCTCGCAGTGGCGATGCGCCGGTTCCGGCTGGCGACGCCGCCGCGGCGGTCGCGGCGGACCCGCCGGGCCGCCCACGGGCAGCACGTCGACCTGCGGCGGACACTGCGGGCGGCGCGGCGCACGGGCGGGGATCCGGTGCGGCTGGCCCGCCGGGCGCGGCGGAGCGTCCCGCGGCGGCTGGTCGTGCTGTGCGACATCTCGGGGTCGATGGAGCCGTGGGCCCGGGCGCTGCTGCAGCTGCTCTACTGCGCCACGGGGGCGCAGCGCGCGGAGGTGTTCACGTTCGCCACCCGGCTCACCCGGTTGACCAGGGTGATGGCCCGCACCAGTCCGGCGGTGGCGCTGGAGCGCGCGGCCCGGCTGGCGCCGGACTGGTCGGGCGGGACCAGGATCGGGGAGGCGCTCGGGCGCTTCCTCGACCTGCACGGCGGGGGCATGGCCCGCGGCGCGGTGGTCCTGGTCGTCAGCGACGGCTGGGAGACCGGCGACCCCGCCGAGCTCGCCCGCCAGATGGCCCGGCTGCGCAGGCGGGCGCACCGGATCGTGTGGGCGAACCCCCGCACCAGGCACGCCGGATACCGCCCGCTGGTGGGCGGGATGGCGGCGGCGTGGCCGTACTGCGACGCGGTCGTCAGCGCGCACCGCCTGGATGCGCTCGACGAGTTGGTGGCCGCATTGCGCGGGGCCGGTCGCGATTCGCGCCCGGCGGGGTGATCGGCACCGTTTCCGACCGGGTCCGGAGCCCTCCGGACCGGCCGCACCACGGCGCCCGTGCGGACGGCGCGGCGCGCGGCGGACTGAGGATCGTGCAGGTCAGGGGGTGCCGGCGGGGCGGAACGGCCGACCGGTCGGCCGCAACCGCAGGTGGGAGCGCGCGGACCGCAGCTCCGTGCGCGAGCGGCGGGTGCGGCTGTGCCGCATTTCCGCCACGACCGCGTACAGAATCGTGCCCACGACGATGGCCGCAACCAGGCCGAACAGCAGCACCTCGCTCATGGATAGCGTATTCCCGCAATCCCGCCGAACTATTCCGTGACGCCGCGTCGGCGGCTGGTCACGGCCGGTCTCTGAATCGTGGTGCGGTGGGGTCGGGGGCGTCCGCCGGGCCCGGCTCGGGCCGCGCCGGGCCGCGCCTGCGGTGCCGGCCGCCCCCGCCCACCCAGTGCAGGGCGCGGGCCACGACCATCGCCACCAGCAACGGGCTCAGCGCGACCAGGAACACGCCGGCCACCGAGAGTGCCGTCGAGAGCGCTGCGGCCATCTCGTCCCCTCCCCGTCCCGGCGCACGACCGGGATCCCGCGCGGGTGCGCGGCGTCGGTGCCTGCGTGCTTCGAGCCGCCGGGTGCCGCGGCAGATACGGACCGCCGCTCCGGGGACGCGAACGGCCCGGTGGTCGCGACCACCGGGCCGTTCGGATCAGCAGCCGCCCCCGCCCCCGCCTCCGCCGCCTCCGCCGTCGCCACCGCCGCCGGAGAAGCCGCCGCCGAAGGAGCCGCCGCCGGAGTCGCCGGACCAGCCGTGGCCGTCGCCGCCCCACCCGCCGCCCGACGAACCGCCGTGGTGGTGGGAGTGGTGCCCGCCGGGGGCGCCACCCAGGAATCCGCCGTAGGAGGAGCCGTTGCGGAGCCCGCCGTTTCCGCGGTACCGCTCGCGGCGGGCCATCGCGATCCCGGACACGGCGACCAGTGCGATCAGCGTGATCACCACGATCATTCCCATTGCTTCCATCGTTTCCCCCCGGTTCGAGACGTCGTGGATGCTGCTTTCCGGGCCGCGCGGTTCAGTCGCCGCGGCCGGCCGGCAGGAGCTCCGGCCCGTCGTTCTTCAGGGTCGTCCCGCGCAGGTCCCAGCGGGAACGGCGCATCCGGTTGTGGCGGATCTCCGCCACCGTCGCGTACAGCACCGCCGCGATGATGATGGCCGGAATGGCCACGATGAGGAAAACGATGTTCATGACATTCCCCCGTTCCGTCTTTCCTTGCTCCGATGTCCTGTGCTGCCGAGTATTGCGTGGATCACAGTGCGGTAGCCAGGATCTTGGGAAGGACTTGAGGAAACGGGCGGCCTACAGCTCGACGCCGTCGCGCCCGTCCTCGTCCACGTCCGCCCGGCCGACGGCCACGGCGAGCACGACGAGCAGCAGGAGCCCCAGTTGCACGGTCAGGAGGAGGTCTGCGCTGCTCATGACGTCGAGTGTGGCCCCGGTCACGTCGGGGGCGCCAGCGGGTTGAGGGTGACTTGAGGTCGCCTTGCGGCTGTGGTCAGCGAGGCCAGGTGGAGGTGCGCCAGGCGTTCGGGCCCACCGCGAGCGGTGCGCGCAGCCGGGCGGCGGGGTCGGCCCACGTGCTCGCCGGCCCGGCGGGCGCCGCCCGGTCGTCGCCCGCCGAGGCCGCCACCGCGGCCAGCACCGCCGTCAGCGCGGCCACCTCGACGTCGTCGGGCTCCCCGCGAACCACCCGGAACAGCGCGCGGCGCTCCTGCGGGGACGGATCCTCACTCATCGCGCCTCCTCGGTGGGGTCGTGGTCAGAGCGGGATGTTGCCGTGCTTGCGGGCCGGGGCCTGGTCGCGCTTGGTCGCCAGCAGGCGCAGCGCCCGGCCGAGCTGGCCGCGGGTGTGCGAGGGCGGGATGACGCCGTCGATGTAGCCGCGGTCGGCCGCGATGTAGGGGTTGGCCAGCGTGTCCTCGTACTCCTGCTGGAGCTGGGCGCGCTTCTCGGCGAGCTCGTCGCCGGCCAGCCCGGCCAGCTCCTTGCGGTAGAGGATGCTCACCGCGCCCGCTGCCCCGGTGACCGCGATCTGCGCCGTCGGCCAGGCCAGGTTGACGTCGGCGCCCAGGTGCTTGGAGCCCATGACGTCGTAGGCGCCGCCGTAGGCCTTGCGGGTGATGACGGTGAGCTTCGGGACGGTGGCCTCGGCGTAGGCGTAGATCAGCTTGGCGCCGCGCCGGATGATCCCGTTCCACTCCTGCTCGGTGCCCGGCAGGAAGCCCGGCACGTCGACGAACGTCACCACCGGCACGTTGAACGCGTCGCAGGTGCGCACGAACCGGGCGGCCTTCTCCGAGGCGTCGATGTCGAGGCAGCCGGCGAACTGGGTGGGCTGGTTGGCCACGATCCCGACCGACCGGCCCTCGATGCGCCCGAACCCGACCACGATGTTCGGCGCGAACAGCTCGTGCACCTCCAGGAACTCGCCCTCGTCGAGCACCCGCTCGATCACCCCGCGGATGTCGTAGGGGGTGTTCGGGGAGTCCGGGACGATCGTGTCGAGCTCGAGGTCGGTGTCGGTGAGCGAGTCGGCGATGGTGCCGGCCACCGGCTCCGGCGCCGGGAACGACGGCGGCTCGGTGAGGTTGTTCGACGGCAGGAAGCCCAGCAGCTCCTTGACGTAGCCGATCGCGTCGGCCTCGTCGTCGGCCAGGTAGTGCGCCACCCCGGACCTGGTGTTGTGCGCGCGGCCGCCCCCGAGGTCCTCGAAGTCGACCTCCTCGCCGGTGACGGTCTTGATGATGTCGGGGCCGGTGATGAACATGTGGCTGGTGCCGTCGACCATCACGGTGAAGTCGGTGATCGCCGGGGAGTACACCGCGCCGCCCGCGCACGGGCCCATCACCAGCGAGATCTGCGGGATCACGCCGGAGGCCCGCACGTTGCGGTAGAAGATCTCGCCGTAGAGCCCGAGCGCGACCACGCCCTCCTGGATGCGCGCGCCGCCGCCGTCGTTGATCCCGATGACCGGGCAGCCGATCTTGGTGGCCAGGTCCATCACCTTGACGATCTTCTCGCCGTATACCTCGCCCAGCGAACCGCCGAACACCGTGGCGTCCTGGCTGAACACCGCGACCGGGCGGCCGTCGACGGTGCCCGTGCCGGTGACGACGCCGTCGCCGAAGGGGCGCTTGGCCTCCATCCCGAAGTTCGTCGACCGGTGCCGCACCAGCGCGTCCAGCTCGACGAACGAGCCGGGGTCGAGCAGCTGGTCGATCCGCTCGCGGGCGGTCTGGCGGCCCTTGGCGTGCTGGCGCTCGACCGCCGTCTCGCTGCCCGCGTGCACCGCCGCCTCGACGCGCGCGTGCAGGTCGGCCAGCTTGCCCGCCGTCGTGTGGATGTCGGGCTCGCCCCCGGCGGCACCGGCGGGGTCGGCGAGCGGCTCGGTCGCGGCACTCATGGCGGCACCCTAACCGGGTGGTGGCGTCGGGACGCTCCGGAAGCGGCCCGCGTCACTCGTCGCGGCCCGGACGGTGCCCACCAGCGGCGGAACGGCCCGCCCCGGCGTCCGGCGACGGCACCCGGCCGTCCGTCGCGCGCACCCGCGCAACCACCGTCGTCCGCGGTCACCGGTCGAGCCCCGCCGGTAGCGTCCCGACCATGGACCGGACCGACCAGTCGCTGGACGTCGACGCCCTGCGGGCGGCCGTGGTCGGCCCGTGGGCGACGCTCGACGTGGTGGAGCGCACCGGCTCGACCAACGCCGACCTCCTCGCCGCCGCGGCCGCGGGCGCCCCCGACCGCGCGGTGCTGACCGCCGACCACCAGGACTCCGGACGCGGCAGGCTGACCCGCAGCTGGGCGGCCCCGGCCGGCACCGGCATCGCGGTCAGCGTCCTGCTGCGCCCGCAGGGCGTGCCGCCGTCCCGGTTCGGGTGGCTGCCGCTGCTGGCCGGGCTGGCCGTGCTGGACACGGTCCGCGACCTCGGCGTGGCGACCGCCGGGCTCAAGTGGCCCAACGACTGCCTCGTCGGCGCCGAGCAGCGCAAGGTCGCCGGCATCCTGGCCGAGGTCGCAGGCCACGTCAGCCCGGCCGTCGTGCTCGGCATCGGGCTCAACGTCACCGACGTCCCGCCCCACACCCCGACGGCCACCAGCCTCGCCGCGGAGGGCTGCGCAGCCGGCCGGACCGACGTGCTGGTCACGCTGCTGCGGCGGCTGGCGGAGCGGGAGTCCGAGTGGCGCGAGGCCCGCGGCGACCCCGACGCCCACCGGCTGCGCTCGGACTACCGGGCCGGCTGCCTCAGCCTGGGCTCCGAGGTCCGGGTGGAGCTGCCGGCCGCGGCGTCGATCGTCGGCATCGCCGAGGACGTCGACCGCGACGGTCGCCTGCTGCTGCTCGACGCGGCGGGGCACCGCCGGGCCGTGGCCGCGGGCGACGTCGTGCACGTCCGACCCGCCGACCGCACCGGGGGCTGAGCACCCGGCGCGCTCGGTAGGTTGGGCCCGTGGCGTACCCCGATGGCCTCCTCGTCGACGGCGAGCAGGTCGTCATGCACAAGCACCCGCACTGGAAGCTGCTCATCGTCCCGGTGCTGGTGCTGCTGGTCGTGGTCGGTCTGGGCAGCTTCCTGGCCTCGCTGGTCAGCATCCAGCCGTGGGCGCCGTGGGCGTGGCTCGGCCTGGGCGCGCTGGCACTGGTGCTGGTCGTCTGGCTGACCGTGGTCCCGGTGATCCGGTGGCGCACCACCCACTTCGTGATCACCACTCGCCGGGTGCTCATCCGCGAGGGCGTGCTCACCCGCCACGGCATCGACATCCCGATGAGCCGCATCAGCAGCGTGCAGTTCCGGCACACGCTGCTCGAGCGCCTGCTGGGCTGCGGCACGCTGATCATCGAGTCGGCGTCGGAGGAACCGTTGGAGTTCGACGACGTGCCCGACGTCGAGCGCGTGCACTCGATGCTCTACGCGGAGGTGGCGGATGAATCGTGAGACCGTGCCGGAACCGGCCCTGCCGATGGTGGTCCCCGCGGGCGGCCTGCCGGAGCGCGTGACGATCTACGAGGTGGGCGCGCGCGACGGGCTGCAGAACGAGTCCGGGACGGTGCCGGTCGGGGTGAAGGTCGAGTTCCTCGACCGGCTGGCCGCAGCCGGCCTGCGCGTCCTGGAGGCGACCAGCTTCGTGCACCCGAGGTGGGTGCCCCAGCTCGCGGACGCCACCGAGCTGCTCGCCGCGCTCCACCGCGCCGACGGCGTCGACTACCCGGTGCTGGTGCCCAACGAGCGGGGCCTCGACCGCGCCCTGCACGCCGGCGTCGCGCACGTGGCGATCTTCGCCAGCGCCACCGAGACGTTCGCGCGGCGCAACCTCAACCGCAGCCTCGACGAGCAGTTCGCCATGTTCGAGCCGGTCGTCCGGCGGGCGGTCGAGGAGGGCCTGCGGGTGCGCGGGTACGTGTCGATGTGCTTCGGCGACCCGTGGGAGGGCGCCGTCGCGCCCGCGCAGGTCGCGGCGGCCTCCCGACGGCTCGTGGAGATGGGCTGCGAGCAGATCTCCCTCGGCGACACCATCGGCGTCGGCACCCCCGGCCACGTCGACGCCGTGCTGGACGCCTGCGCGACCGACGGGACCGGCGTCGACCGGCTCGCCGTGCACTTCCACGACACCTACGGCCAGGCGCTGTCCAACACCCTGGCCGCGCTGCGCCGCGGCGTCACCACCGTCGACGCCAGCGCGGGCGGGCTGGGCGGCTGCCCGTACGCCGAGTCGGCCACCGGCAACCTGGCCACCGAGGACCTCGTCTGGATGCTCGACGGGCTCGGCATCGAGCACGGGGTGCACCTGCCGACGCTGGTCGACACCAGCGTCTGGATGGCCCAGATGTTGGGCCGTCCGTCGCCATCGCGGGTAGTCCGGGCGTTGGCCGACCCTGCCTGATCAGTCAGGGGGCCGTGACCGGGGCCACGGCGGCGCTTAGCGTCGAGCTGATCCGTCAGCGACGACAGGAGCACCCCCGTGGCCCGACTGCGTTTCGGCATCTTCCTCGCCCCGTTCCACCCAGCGGGGGAGAACCCGACCACCGCCCTGCAGCGCGACCTGCGCCTGGTCGAGCACCTCGACGAGCTCGGCTACGACGAGGCCTGGATCGGTGAGCACCACTCGGCGGGTTCGGAGATCATCGCCTCGCCGGAGATCTTCATCGCCGCGGCCGCCGAGCGGACCCGGCACATCAGGCTCGGCACCGGCGTGACGTCGCTGAGCTACCACAACCCGCTGTGGGTGGCCGAGCGGATGGTGCTGCTCGACCACCTCACCCGCGGCCGGGTGATGCTCGGCGTCGGCCCGGGCTCGCTGCCCACCGACTCGGCGATGATCGGCCTCAACCCCACCGACACCCGCGAGCTGCTCGAGGAGAACCTCGACATCGTCATGCGCCTGCTGCGCGGCGACGAGCCGGTCAACGCCGAGACCCGCACCCACAAGCTGATCGACGCCCGGCTGCACCTGCGGCCGTACTCCGACCCGCTGTTCGACGTGGCCGTGGCCGCCGTCGCCTCGCCCACCGGTCCCCGCCTCGCCGGCCGGCACGGCCTGGGCCTGCTGTCCATCGGGGCCACCCTGACCAAGGAGGGCTTCGACGCGCTGGCCCACCACTGGGGCGTGATGGAGGAGCGCGCCGCGACCTTCGGCACCACCGTCGACCGCGCGAAGTGGCGGCTGGTCGGGCTGATGCACGTCGCCGAGACCCGCGAGCAGGCCTACAAGGAGGTCGAGCACGGCATCGAGCAGTGGTTCCGCTACTTCCAGAAGGTCGCCGCGTTCCCGCAGATGGCCGTGGAGGGCGGCGACGTCAAGGAGATGATCGACTTCGTCAACGAGGCCGGCATCGGCGCGATCGGCACCGTCGAGGACGCCGCCGCCCAGGTGCAGCGCCTCGTCGACCAGTCCAACGGCGGGTTCGGCGCGATGCTGCTGCTCGCCCACGAATGGGCCAACCCCCAGGCCACCCGCCGCTCCTACGAGCTCATCGCCCAGCACGTCATGCCCCGGTTCCAGGGCCAGGCCCAGGCGACCCTGGACGCGAAGGCCCGGGCGAGCGAGGTGCGCTCGGGGCACGCCGACCAGCAGAACGCCGCGGTGGCGCACATGACCGAGAAGTACCAGAAGGAGCTGGCGGACAAGGGCTGACGGGCTGGGGCGTTCGGCGCGGTCGGGGTTCGCCGGTGCTACGTGGCGGATTCGGCGGCGTCGTCCGGGTGGTTGGGCGGGCCTCGCGCGCGAGATGTACCTGAGGCACCTCTTCCGGCCGGTCGAGGTGCACCACGTACATCTCGCGCATGTCGATCACCTCCGCCCGCCCTTCAGCGGGCCCCGGCACCCCGGCCCCGTCAGCCCGACGCAGCCCCACCCCCGTCCCGCGTCCCGAACATCCCGGTGAACGTGCTCCGGAACACCTCCTGCTCCCCCCGCCGCAGGTGCGCCCGCAGCCGCACCAAGCCCACCCCGGGCCGCGTCCGCGAGCGCCGCGCTTCGAGCACCTCCATCGTCGCCACCAGTTCGTCGCCGGCGAAGACGGGGGCGGGCCAGGCGATCTCCTCGCCGCCGGGGGAGCCGAGGGAGGTGGCCCCGTTCAGCACCCCGTCCGCGTAGGCCCGCATCCACAGGCCGACGGTGAACCACCCCGACGCCGCCAACCCACCGAAGATCGACTCCTTGGCGGCCTCCTCGTCGACGTGGAAGGGCTGCGGGTCGAAGCGGCGGGCGAAGGCGAGCATCTCCTCGCGGTCGACCACGGTCGTCCCGAGCTGGAACACGCGCCCGGGGGTGAAGTCCTCGAAGGCCAGTTGCACCCCCCGATCCTCGCCCGCCACCCGCGCCTCCGACCACCCCGCCCCACCGACTCGGCGACCACCAGCTCCGCGCCCCGATGTCAGGAAAGCCACCTTCAGGACACGAGGCGTCCTGAACGTGGCTTTCCTGACATCGGGGGAGGGGAGGGGCGGAGGTGGGTCAGGGGTGGGTGCCGATGAGGGCGAGGGCGGGGTCGTGGAGGAGGCCGTTGGTGGCGATGCCGTCGCCCTCGGCGAACGTGCCGGTCCCGGACAGCCCGGTCATCCGCCCGCCCGCCTCGGCGACGATCGGCACCAGCGCGGCCAGGTCCCACGGGTTGACGATCGCGTCGACGGCGACGTCGAGCACGCCTTCGGCGACCAGGCAGTGCTGCCAGAAGTCGCCGAAGGCGCGGGTCTCCCAGCAGGCGTCGACCAGGGCCAGCCAGCGGTCCATGCGGCCCTGCTGGCCGAAGACGCGCAGGTCGGTGGTGGACAGGTAGGCGTCGTCCAGCTCGCGGACGCCGGAGACGGTGATCGGGCGGGGGTCGGCGCCGGGGGCGTCGCTGGTCCAGGCGCCGAGGCCGCGCGCGCCCCACCAGCGCCTGCCGAGGGCGGGGGCGCTGGCCACCCCGACGACCGGGTCGCCGTCGACGGTCAGCGCGATGAGGGTGGCCCAGGCGGGCATGGCGCGGGAGAAGTTCTTGGTGCCGTCGATCGGGTCGAGCACCCAGCCGCGCCCGTCGAAGGACAGGTCGCCGCCCTCCTCCTCGCCGAGCACGGCGTCGTCGGGGCGGTTCTCGGTGATCAGCGCGCGCAGGGCGGTCTCGGCGGCGGTGTCGGCGTCGGTGACGGGAGTGCGGTCGGGTTTGCGGTCGACGCGCAGGTCGGCGGCGCGGAACCGGGGGAGGGTGACGGCGTCGGCGGCGTCGGCGAGTGCGAGGGCCAGCTCGAGGTCGGCCTTCAGGTCCTGACGGTGATCGGCGTCCACCGCGGCAGCATCCCAGTGATCAGCGGCCGTGCGTACTGTGGCGAGGTGACCACCGTCCTGCTGGCGGAGGACGACGCCGCCATCGCCGAACCGCTGTCCCGGGCCCTGCAGCGGGAGGGCTATGCGGTCGACGTCGCCGAGGACGGGCTCGGCGCGCTGGACCGGGTCCGCTCCGGCCACGTCGACCTGCTCGTCCTCGACCTCGGCCTGCCCGGGATGGACGGGCTGGAGGTGTGCCGGCGGGTCCGGCTCGACCACCCCGACCTGCCCGTCCTGATGCTCACCGCGCGCACCGACGAGGTCGACTTCGTCGTCGGTCTCGACGCGGGCGCCGACGACTACGTGGGCAAGCCGTTCCGGCTGGCCGAGCTGCTGGCCAGGGTGCGGGCGCTGCTGCGCAGGCTGACGCCGGAGTCGGTCGAGGTGGGCGGGGTGCGGATGGAGCTGTCGGGCAGGCGCGTCCTGGTCGACGGGGCCGAGGTCGGGCTGGCCAACAAGGAGTTCGAGCTGCTCAAGGTGCTGCTGATGCGGGCGGGGCAGGTCGTCACCCGGGAGGAGATCCTCCGCGAGGTGTGGAACGACCCGGACATGAAGACGTCCAAGACGCTGGACATGCACATGTCCTGGCTGCGTCGCAAGATCGGCGGCGAGCGGCGGATCGCGACCGTGCGCGGCGTCGGCTTCCGCTTCAACCACGACTGACCCGGCGTGCGCCGCAGGATCCTGCAGTCGACGCTGCTGGTCGTCGCGCTGACCGCGCTCGTGCTGGGCGGGCCGCTGGCCATCACCACGTGGCGGCTCGTGGAGGACTTCCACCGCGCCGACCTGACGTCGCGGCTGGAGCAGCTGGGCGAGCGGCTGGACGGCTCGGCGACGCTCGACCAGATCGACCAGACCGCGATCGACCTGTCGGTGCCGCCCGGCGGGCAGCTGACGCTGGAGCCGTCGGGGCAGCCCCGGCAGGTCTTCGGCGCCGACCCGGGCCCCGATCCGGTCGCCGAGGCGCTGCCGTTCGGGCCGGGTGGCTCGCTCACCATGGCGGAGCCGCGCTACGTCATGCGGGCCGAGCAGCTGCAGGTCACGGCGGTCGTGCTGCTGCTGGTCGTGCTCTCGATCGGGACCGGGACGGTGGTCGCCACGGTCACCGCGCAGCGCCTGGCCGAGCCGTTGCGCGACGTGGCCGACCGGGCCGCCCGGTTGGGCGCCGGCGACTTCCGGGCGACGCCGCACCGGCACGGCATCCCCGAGCTGGACCGCGTCTCCGACGTGCTCGACACCTCGGCGGTGGCGCTGGCCGACCTCGTCCAGCGCGAGCGCACGCTCGTCGGCGACGTGTCCCACCAGCTGCGCAGCCGGTTGACGGCGCTGCAGCTGCGGCTGGACGAGCTGGCCACGCACCCCGACCCGAGCGCGCGCCGGGAGGCGCTCGCCGCGCTGGAGCAGACCGAGCGCCTGGCCGCCGTGCTCGACGAGCTGCTGGAGGCGGCCCGGGTGGCCCGCGCGGCCGGGGCCGAGCTGCAGGACCTCAAGGAGGCGCTCAGCGCCGTGGCCGACGAGTGGCGCCCGGCGCTGCGGGCGGCCGGGCGGGCGCTGCGGGTGCGGCTGCCGGCGGGCCTGCTGGCCAGGGTGACGCCCGCCCGGTTGCGCGAGGCGGTCGGCGCGCTGGTGGACAACGCGATCCAGCACGGCGGCGGGACGGTGACGCTGAGCGCCCGCTCGACGGAGAACAGCCTGCTGGTCGAGGTGAGCGACACCGGTCACGGCGTCCCGGAGGAGCTGGTGCCGCACGTCTTCGACCGCGGTGTCTCGGTGGGCTCGTCGACCGGCCTGGGCCTGGCGCTGGCCCGCGCGCTCGTCGAGGCCGACGGGGGGCGCCTGGAGCTGTCCCGGGCCCGCCCGGCGATGTTCACGATCTTCCTGCCGGCCGCCCGTGCGGACGACGTGATGGGCGCGCCCCGCACGCCCGCGACTCCCCGCTGAGGGTCAGAGGCGGGGTTCGGCGCCCGCGGAGACCTGGCGGCGCACGCCCTCGTCGGGGAAGACGAAGCGGCGGAAGGCCCACCAGCGGAACGCCATGCCGGCGAGCACGCCGAGTATCTGGCCGCTGACGAAGTCGGCGATCTCCTGGGTGAGCAGGCTCACCTCGGGCACGCGCAGGAGCAGCAGGTAGCGGGAGACCGCCAGGGGGGCGGTGTAGACGGCGACGCCGATGCCGCTGACGATGAAGAACAGCGCGGCCTCGTGGTGGCGCTCGCGCCCGCCCCGCGTGCGGAACGACCACTCCCGGTTGAGCACGTAGGACACGATCGTCGCCACCAGCACTGCGATGATCTTCGCGGTGATCGGCTTCTCCGCCAGCACAGTGGCCTTGAGCACCAGGAACACCGCCGTGTCGATGATCCACGTGGTGCCACCGACCAGCGCGAACTTCAGCAGCTCGCGGTGCTTGACGGCAACGCTCCGGTACGGCTGCGGGATGGCGGCCAGCACGGTTTCGACCACGGACACCTGCTCGATCGTGCCAGACCGGATCGGTGCCCGCCCCGCAGGTAGGCTCTGCCCATCGTGGACGTGCCCGGAACCAGCCAGCTCCCCGTCGTCGGGATGATCGGGGCGGGACAGCTCGCGCGGATGACGCAGCAGTCCGCCATCGCGCTCGGCCAGTCACTGCGGGTACTGGCCACTGGGCCGGGCGACCCCGCCGCTCTGGTCTGTTCGGACGTCCGCATCGGCAGCCCGGATGACGCTGTCGCCTTGCGCTCGTTCGCCGCCGGGTGCTCCGCGGTCACCCTCGACCACGAGCAGGTGCCGCAGGAGCGGCTGCGCGCGCTCGTCGACGCCGGGGTCGCGGTGCACCCGCGGCCCGACGCCCTGCTGCACGCCCAGGACAAGCTGGTCATGCGCGAGCGGCTGGCCGGGCTCGGGCTGGCGGTCCCGGAGTTCGCCGCCGTGCGCGAGCCGGCCGACGTCGAGCGGTTCGCCGCCGAGCACGGGCTGCCGGTCGTCCTCAAGGCGGTGCGCGGCGGCTACGACGGGCGCGGCGTCTGGATGCTCGACGCCCTCGACGCCGACCTGGTCGCCCGGCTGCTCGACGCGGGGACGCCGCTGATGGTCGAGCGCGCGGTGCCGATGCGCCGGGAGCTGGCCGCGCTGGTCGCCCGTTCGCCGTTCGGGCAGGCCGCGGCCTGGCCGGTGGTGGAGACGGTGCAGGAGCGCGGGCAGTGCGTGCAGGTGCTGGCCCCGGCGCCGGGGCTGTCCGAGGACTCGGCGATCGAGGCCCAGCACCTGGCCCTGCGCGTCGCGGCCGAGCTGGACGTCACCGGGCTGCTGGCCGTCGAGCTGTTCGAGGGCACCGCGGGCGAGCTGGTCGTCAACGAGCTGGCGATGCGCCCGCACAACTCCGGGCACTGGACGATCGAGGGCTCGCGCACCTCGCAGTTCGAGCAGCACCTGCGCGCCGTGCTCGACTACCCGCTGGGCGCCACCGCGCCCACGGCGCCCGCGGTCGTCATGGCGAACGTGCTGGGCGCCGCGCAGGCCCCGGCGATGAGCACCGACGAGCGGCTGCACCACCTGTTCGCGCGCTTCCCGGACGCGAAGGTGCACCTCTACGGCAAGGCCGAGCGGCCCGACCGCAAGGTCGGCCACGTGACGTTCCTCGGCGACGACATGGCCGCCGTCCGCGCCCGCGCCGCGCTGGCCGCCGAGTGGCTGGCCAGTGCGACCTGGGCCGACGGCTGGTCCGAGCACCTCGGGGAGGCGGCGCGTGCCTGAGTCCACCGTCGGCGTGATCATGGGCAGCGACTCGGACTGGCCGGTGATGTCCGCGGCCGCCGAGGCGCTCGCCGAGTTCGACGTGCCGCACGAGGTCGGCGTCTACTCCGCGCACCGCACCCCGCAACGGATGCTCGACTACGCCACGGGTGCTGTGCGGCGCGGCCTCAAGGTGATCATCGCCGGGGCCGGGGGCGCCGCCCACCTGCCCGGCATGGTCGCCGCAGCCACCCCGCTGCCGGTGATCGGCGTCCCGGTTCCGCTGGCCCGCCTGGACGGGCTGGACTCGCTGCTGTCGATCGTGCAGATGCCGGCCGGGGTGCCGGTCGCCACGGTCGCGGTCGGCGGCGCGCGCAACGCCGGGCTGCTCGCCGTGCGGATCCTGGCCGCCGGCGACCCCGACCTGCTACGCCGAATGGTTGGGTTCCAGGCCGAGCTGGAGCGATCCGTGCTGGTCAAGGATGCGGCGCTGCGCGAGCGCGTGGAGCCGCCGGAGAACCGCTGAAAACACGTGGCGAGATGCGGTCGCGCAGTCGTAGTGTGGCCGTACACGTGAGAGGAGGTGGTCCAAAGTTGATTAGCCATTGGACATGTGAGGTGGCTGTCCGCTAGCACCACAGGACTAGTCTCCGACCGTTTGTGGAAGCCGGCGTGGTGCCGGCGAATCCCAGGCAGTCACCCGTGATCCCCGGGCCCGAGCCCGTCCAGCTCGGCGTACGCATGCTTCGGTGCGGCCCGGGGATCACGCATGTCCGGACCCGGCCGGGTCCCGTCAGTGCGGGATCTCCAGCACGTCGAGGAACGCCCGGGTCGCGGGCGTCGGGTTGAAGTCGCTCCAGACCACGAACTCGACCCTCCCGGGCCCGTCGACGACCGGCATCGTGGCCAGCCCGTCCCGGTCGCGGGCGAAGGCGGCCGGCAGCAGCGCGACGGCGAGGCCCCGGCCGACGATCCGGGCCACCAGGTCGGCCGTGGGCACCTCGAAGGCGACGTCGCGGACCAGCCCGGCGGCGGCGAAGGCCCGGTCGCTCTGCGCCCGGCCGGGGGTCCGGGCCGGGAAGTCGACGAAGGTCTCCTCGGCCAGGCACTCCAGGTCCACCGCCGTGCGCCCGGCGAGCGGGTGCCCCGTCGCGACGACGGCCACGAGCCGTTCGCGGACGAGCTCGTGTGCGCGCACGCCCCGGGGCCGGTCGGTCTCGGGCAGCCCGAGCACGGCGAGGTCGAGACCGCCCTCGCGGACCTGCGCCGCGAGCTCGTCGCTGGCCCCGACGCGCAGCGCGATGCGCACCCGCGGGTGCCGCGCCCGGAAGCGCTGCAGCGCCTCCGGGAGGTCGACGCCGGTCGTGGCCGGGATGACGCCGACGGCGAACCGCCCGCGCACCTCACCGACCGCGGCGGCGGCGTCGGCCCCGGCGCGCTCGGCGGCGTCGAGGCACTGCCGGGCGGCCGGCAGGAACGCCTCCCCGGCCGCGGTGAGCTCGACGCGGCGGCTGGTGCGGGCGAACAGCCGCACCCCCAGCTCGCGCTCCAGGCTCGCGATCTGGTGGCTCAGCGACGACTGGACCACGAAGCACCGCTCGGCGGCGCGGGTGAAGCCGCCGGTCTCGGCGACCGCCAGCACGTACCGCAGCTGCTGGAGCTCCATCGATCGATCGTCCTCATCGATCGACGGCATGGCAAGGATGTGTTGGACGCATCGATGGTCCGCGGTGAGGCTCGAACCATGAGCACAGCGACCTCGTCGCCGCGGACCGCGGTCGGCGGACGGGCGGCGATGACCGCCGCGACGGCCCTCGCCCCGGCCGTGTGGGGCACCACCTACCTGGTCACCACCGAACTGCTGCCCGCCGAGCACCCGCTGTTCGCCGCGCTCCTGCGGGCGCTGCCCGCCGGGATCGTCGCGCTGGCGCTGACCCGCGCGCTGCCGCGCGGTGCCTGGTGGGGGCGGACCGCGGCGCTCGGCGCGCTGAACGTCGGCGCGTTCTTCCCGCTGCTGCTGCTCACCGCCGAGCGCCTGCCGGGCGGCGTCGCCGCGACCCTCGGCGCCGTGCAGCCGATCCTGGTCGTCGGCCTGGCCGGCGCGGTGCTGCACGAGCGCATCTCGGCCTGGCGGCTGGGCTGGGGCGTCACCGGCGTGGTCGGGGTCGGGCTCGTGGTCCTCGGCCCGTCCGCCGCGTTCGACGCCGTCGGGCTCGCCGCGGGTCTGGGCGGCGCGGCCGCCATGGCCACGGGCACGACCCTCGCCAAGCGCTGGGGGCGCCCGCCCGGCGTCGGACCGATGGCCTTCGCCGGGTGGCAGCTGACGGCCGGTGGCCTGGTCCTGCTCCCGCTCGCGCTGCTGGTCGAAGGGGTCCCGGCGCACGTCGACGCTCCGGCGGTCGCCGGTTACCTGTGGCTGGGCAGCGTCGGCGGGCTGATCGCCTACACGCTGTGGTTCCGCGGGATCGGGGCGCTCCCGGTCACCGCGACCGCCCTGCTGGGCCTGCTCTCGCCGCTGGTCGCCGCGGCCCTCGGGGCGCTGGTGCTCGGCGAGACCTTCAGCGCCGTCCAGCTGGCCGGGTTCGCCCTGGCCCTGGCCGCGCTGCTGGCCGGCCAGCTCGACCCCGGCGGCGGCCGCCGCGCGTGAGGCTCGCCCGGACGGCGCATCGGCTGCCGAGCCCGATCAGGGGAGCCGGGAGCGCTCCAGCCGGTCGGCCGCGGCCTCCAGGCGCTGGGCGACGGCGTGCAGCGGGTCGGCCCGGCGGACGGGCTCGCCGGGCAGCAGCGCGGCCACCTCGCGGAACCGCTCCCGGCAGGAGCGCCCGCCGTCGTCCGGCGCCCCCGCGGCCAGCCACTCGCGCAGCGCCAGGTTGTGCGCCGCCACGACGGCCGCCGCCGTCACCGCGGCCCGCATGTCGCCATCGGGCGAGCCGGCGAAGCGCTGCCGGAGGTTGCGGGTGAACAGCCTGCGGTAGTGGTCGACGCTGGCCGACTCGCGGTCGCGCAGCGCGGCGACCTGGTGGGTCACCCGGTAGCGGCGCAGCGAGAGCGCCGGGTCGGCGGTGTAGAGCTCGAAGACCGTCTCGCCCGCCCGCATGACGAGCGCCGTCGTCGGCTCGCCGGCGTGCGCGGTGGCGAAGACCTCGGCGACCCGGGCCAGCGCGCCCTCGTGGTCGGGCGAGATGGCGTCCTCCTTGCTGCGGAAGTACCGGAAGAAGGTGCGCCGCCCGACGCCCGCCGCGCCCGCGATGTCGTCGACGGTCGTGTCCTCGTAGCCCCGCTCGTCGAACAGCCGCGCCGCCGCGGCGACCAGCTCGCGGCGCACCTCGGCCCGCCCCTGCGCGGAGCTCCCGCGGCGCGTCCGGGTGGCCGGCATGGCGTCGGTCATGGCACGGAGGGTAGCAGCGCGCCTTGCTAATGGCACGGAGTGCCGTTACCGTGGGTCGGGTGGATCCCGCATTCGATACCTACCGGCTGAGCGACGAGCACGAGGCGCTCCGCGACGCCGTGCGCGCGCTGGCGGAGAAGGAGATCGCACCGCACGCAGCCGACGTCGACGAGCGGGTCCGCTTCCCGACCGAGGCGCACGAGGCCCTGGTCAAGGCCGGTTTCCAGGCTGTGATCATCCCCGAGGAGTACGGCGGTCAGGGCGCCGACGAGCTGGCCGGCTGCATCGTGATCGAGGAGGTCGCCCGGGTCTGCACGTCGTCGTCGCTGATCCCCGCGGTCAACGGCCTGGGCATGACCCCGATCCTGCTGTCGGCGTCCGACGAGCTGAAGAAGCGGGTCCTGCCCTCGATCGCGACCGGCGAGGCCATGATCAGCTACGCGCTCTCCGAGCGCGAGGCGGGCTCGGACGCCGCCGCGATGAAGACCCGCGCCCGCCGCGACGGCGACGACTGGGTGCTGAACGGCACCAAGTGCTGGATCACCAACGCGGGCGAGTCGACCTGGTACACCGTCATGGCGGTCACCGACCCCGGGAAGGGCGCCAACGGCATCTCCGCGTTCGTCGTCCACCGCGACGACCCCGGCTTCGAGGTCGGCCCGAAGGAGCGCAAGCTCGGCATCGCGGGCTCGCCCACCCGCGAGATCTACTTCTCCGACTGCCGCATGCCCGCCGACCGGATCATCGGCGCCGAGGGCACCGGCTTCAAGACCGCCCTGCGCACCCTCGACCACACCCGCCCCACCATCGGCGCCCAGGCCGTCGGCATCGCCCAGGGCGCGCTGGACATCGCCGTCGCCTACGCCAAGGAGCGCAAGCAGTTCGGCAAGCACCTCGCCGAGTTCCAGGGCCTGCAGTTCATGCTGGCCGACATGGCGATGAAGGTCGAAGCCGCCCGCCAGCTGGTCTACGTGGCCGCCTCGCGCGCCGAGCGCGGCGAGCCGAACCTCGGCTTCATCTCCAGCGCCGCCAAGTGCCTGGCCTCCGACACCGCCATGAGCGTCACCACCGACGCGGTGCAGCTGCTGGGCGGCGCGGGGTACACGAAGGACTTCCCGGTGGAGCGGATGATGCGCGACGCCAAGATCACCCAGATCTACGAGGGGACCAACCAGATCCAGCGGTTGGTGATGGCGCGGGCCCTGCTCAAGGGCTAGCCCCCGCTCCCCAGCCCTCCGACCGGAGGGGGTGCTGAGCACCGCGCGCACCGTGTGGTCACCGCGCACACGTCAGGACATGCGCGCGGTGGAGGCCAGGTGTGCGCGGTGCGGAACGGTGTGCGCGGTGGCAGCGCTACCGCGTCGCGTCCCGCACCGTGAACTCCAGCGCCGTCCGCCCGTCCGACGCCGGGCCCGAGGCCCGCAGGACGAGTCCGCAGTCGGCGGCCAGGGCGGCCAGCTCGTCGACGGTGCGTTCCCGGCCGCCGAAGTACACCAGCATGGACAGGTCGATCGCGGTGTTCGCGCCCCGCCCCCGCACCGGCTCGATCACCACGACCGTGCCGTCGGGGGCGGCGGCCCGCCGGCATCCGGTGAGGATCGTGCGGGCGTGGTCGTCGTCCCAGTCGTGCAGGATGTCGGACAGCAGGTAGGCGTCGGCGCCCGCGGGCAGGGGGTCGAAGAAGCTGCCGGGCACGGCGCCCGCCCGGTCGTCGAGCCCGGCGGCGGCGAACCGCTCGGCGGCGGCGGCCGCAGTCGGGGGCAGGTCCACGACCCGCCCACGCAGGCCCGGGTGGGCCCGCAGGATCTCGACGAGGAGCCCCCCGTCGCCCCCGCCGACGTCGACGACCTCGGTGAAGCGGCCCCAGTCGAAGCGCCGGGCGATCTGCGGCGCCTGCTCCCGGAACCGCCAGTTCATCTGGGCGTCGAAGGAGCGCCGCAGCTCCGGTGCGGCGTCGAGGTCGGCCCAGAAGTCGCGGCCGTAGCGCCGCGGGTAGGCGGCGGCACCGGTGGTGATCACCTCGAGCAGGTCGACGAAGGCGAGCTCGGCCCGCCCGCCCGCGCTGTCGATGTCGAGCAGCGGCTTGACGCCCTCCGGGGCGTCCTGGCCCATCTGGGCGCCGAGAGCGGTCGGCCGGTAGCGGCCGGACCCCGCGTCGCGGTCGAAGACGCCGACCGCGACCAGGTGGTCGAGCAGGCAGCGCAGGGCCGGGGGCGCGGTGCCGGTCTCGGTGGCGAGGTGCTCCGCCGTCGCTCCCGCGCTCCCGGCGAGCTCCACCAGGTCGAGCGTCGCGGCGACGCGGATGGCCATCGGGGTGGCGAGATCGGCCATCGCTCGGATCGAGGGCGCGGCGGCTGGGTCCACCGCCCGAACATAACCACCGGGGTGCCCGGTCACGACGCGATCACCGCCGAATCAGCCCGCCATCCGCGTCCGGAGGTCCCACGTGCGGACGGTGGCGTCGGTGCTGCCGGAGACGAGGACCGGGCCATCCGCGAGCTCGGTGGCCATCGCGACGACCACGCTGCCGGTGTGGCCGGTGATCGGGTCGCCGATCGGGGCCCCGGTCGCCGGGTCCCACAGCCGCAGCGCGCGGTCGTCGCCGGTCGAGACGATCGCCGGGCGACCGTCGACGGTGATCACCGCCAGCCCGCGGACCGGCCCGGTGTGGCCGGTCAGCGGGTCGCCGATCGGGGTGCCGGTGGCGAGGTCCCAGCGGCGCACGGTCGCGTCCTCGCCGCCGGAGACGGCCACCGGCCGGCCGTCGACCTCGGCGACCGCCAGCGCGAGGACGGGGCCCGTGTGGCCGGTCATCGGCTCGCCGATCGGGGTGCCGGCCGTCGGGTCGCCGACGCGGACGGTGCGGTCCTGCGACACCGAGACGACGACGGTGCGGTCGCCGAGGCGGGCCGTGGCGAGCGCGTTCACCCGGGAGGTGTGGCCGGCGAGCGGGGTGCCGACCGGGTCGCCGGTGGCCGCGTCGGCCAGCCGCACGATCCCGTCGGTGCCGCCGAAGACGATCACCCGACGGCCGTCGACGTCGTCGAGGGCGACGTCGAGGACTTCGCCGCCGCCGCTGCGGACGGGCTTGCCGACCTGTAGCCCGGTGCTCGGGTCCCAGGTGCGGACGGCGCCGTCCTCGCCCGCGGTGAGCACCACCGGCCGCCCGGCGACCTCGCCGCCGGCCATCGCCGTCACGCCGGCGCGCTGCTCGGTGATCGGCTCGGCCACCTGGGCGCCGGTCTCGGCGTCCCACACCCGCAGGGTGGCGTCCGAACTGCCCGAGACGAGCGCGGCGCGGCCGTCGACCCGGGTCGCGACCACCCCGAAGACGGCCGCCGAGTGGCCGCTCAGCACCCGTTCGGCCGGGTGCGCGCCGGGGGCCGGGGGCGCGGCGGGGGAGGACGCGGCGGCGGGGGCGTGCGGCGTGCCGGTGGCCGTGGACGCGCCGTCGGAGATGACGACGGCGAGCACGGCAGCGGCGGCGACGACGACGGTCGCGGACAGCGCCACGGCGACCGGCCGCAGCCGGGACGGCCGGTCGGGGCCGGTGGGCGTGGGGGCGGTCAGCGGGGCGGTCGGCATCGACCGGTGCTGCGGGACCACCGGGGCCGGGGCCGCGGTCAGCGCCGCGCGGGCGGCGGAGGCGAGGTCGGTGGCCGTCGGGAAGCGCCGGCCGGGGTCCTTGGCCAGCACCCGCGCGACGACGCCGTCCATGGCGGCGGGCACGCCGGGGCGCGCCGAGGGCCGCGGCGGCGGCGTGTGCTGGTGGGCGTGCACCAGGCCGACCAGGCTGGGCGCGCTGAACGGCGGCTCCCCGGTGAGCGCCTCGTGCAGCAGGCAGCCCAGGGCGTAGACGTCGCCGCGGTGGTCGCCGTCGCCGTCGAACCGCTCGGGCGCCAGGTAGGCCGGGGTGCCGATGACCGCGCCGATCGACGACGACAGCAGGGTGCCGTCCACCGACCTGGCCACCCCGAAGTCGATCAGGTAGGCGTGCTCGGACCCGTCGCCGGTCAGCAGCACGTTCGACGGCTTGACGTCGCGGTGCACGAGCCCGGCGCGGTGGGCGGCGGCCAGCCCGTGGGCGACCTGCTCGACGATCCGCACGGCCCGCTCGGGGGCGAGCGGGCCGTCGCGGCCGATCAGCGTGCCGAGGTCGGTGCCCTCGACCAGCGGCATGTCGATGAACAGCCGACCCCCCACCTCGCCGAAGTCGTGGATCGGGATCACGTTCGGCGAGTGCAGCCGGGCCACCAGCGCGGACTCCCGGCGGAACCGGCGCTCGAAGCCGGTGTCGCCGCGCAGCCAGGGACCCAGCAGCTTGAGCGCGACCTCCCGGTCCTTGCGGGTGTCCACGGCCCGCCACACCTCGGCCATGCCGCCCTGCCCGACCAGCGAGACGAGGCGGTACGGGCCCAGCACCGTTCCGCTCGCAGCGCTCCCGCCCCGGCTCGGCACGGCTGTGATCCTAGGGCCGGGCCGCGAGCGGGTTCTGCGCCGAACGGACGCCGTCGGGGCCCGGCCCCGGGCCGGGTGCCGGTTCGTCCGGCGGGCTGCGGCACCTCGGCGATGTATCGTTCCGCGCCCCCCGGACGAGGGAGGGGGCGACTCCGGCCGGACGCGGCGGGTTTCGACGGACGGAGCGGGCATGACGATCACGGGCCTCATCAGCATGCTCGTGGTCGGTGCGATCATCGGCTCCCTCGGTCGGCTGGTGGTACCGGCTCGTCAGCCGATCCCGGTGCGGCTCACGGTGCTCGTCGGCGTGCTCGCCGCCTTCGTCGCCACGTTCATCGTGCGGGCGCTCGGGATCGCGTCGGCGACCTCGGGCATCGACTGGCTCGAACTGCTGGTCCAGGTCCTGACGGCGGCGATCGGGGTCGTGGCGGTGGCGAACCTCCACGCCCGGCGGGGTGTGGAGGTCCGCCGAACCCCCCGCTCGCCGGACACGTCCGCCACGCTGACCACCCGGACCGCGGAGCCGCCCCGCCCGCGGCGGGCGGCGGCCACCTCGCCCCGGCCGCGCCCGTCGCCCTCACGGATCTTCGTGAGCTACCGCCGCTCGGACAGCCGCCACGCCGCGCGCGGCGTCTCGGACCGGCTGCGCGCCCACTTCGGCCGGCGGGAGGTGTTCATGGACGTGGACTCCCTCGACGCGGGTGTCGACTCCGCCGAGGGCGTCCTCGATGCGATCCGGGCGAGCGCCGTCGTGCTCGTCCTGATCGGCGAGAAGTGGCTCACCGCGCAGGACGAGCGGGGCCTGCCCCGGCTCGAGGACCCGGTCGACAACGTGCGGATCGAGATCGAGCAGGCACTCCGCCTGCGCAAGCCGGTGGTGCCCGTCCTGCTCGACCGGGCCGACATGCCGCGCCCGGGCGACCTGCCTGCCCCGCTCGCGGCGCTGAGCCGGGTGAACGGCATCCGGCTCGACCACGTGTCCTGGGACGCCGACATCGACGTCCTGGTCGGCACGATCGCGCGGCTGCGCCAACGGCCGACCGCCCGGATCCGAGGAGTCCTTTGTGGACAACACACCGGGACGTCGCGGACCGCTGCGGGGGCCGTCCGAGTCCGTCCGGCCCTACCTCGCCGCCCTGACCGCCGTCGTGAGCCTGGGCTGGACCGCGTGGGTGCCGACGACCTGGCTCGACTGGGTCGCGGTGCTCGGCCTCACGCCCGCCGGCGTCGGCGGTGTGCTGCTCGGGGACCGCCTCGGCCTGTGGCTGAAGGACCGCGGGTTCGGGCGGCAGTAGTCGCCGCGCCACCGGCCGCGGACCTCAGCCCAGCCGGACCGTCGTCCGCTCGCTCTGCGCCTTGCGCTCCAGCCCGGCCTCGTCCGGGTTGCGCACCTGCACCAGCGAGGCGCCCGCGGCCAGCACCGCCAGCAGGCCGGTGACCAGGCCCTCGCCCGACCACTCCAGCGTCGACAGCACGCGCGACCCGGCCACCAGGCGGTGCGCCTCCGCGGCGGCGCGGGCGCCGGCGAGCAGCTCGGACACCGACTGCCCGTCCAGGGCGGGCGCCTCGGCCGGGAGCGGCTGCCACGGGACGAAGTCGTCGGGCTGCAGCCGGACCTCGGTGGCGAAGTCGAGCACGCCGACGGGCAGGCCCGGGATGCCCTTGCCGAAGGCGTCCAGCGAGAGCGCGACGACGCCGCCGGGCGGGTCGTCGGCCAGGGCCAGGTCGACGCGGTCGGCGTCGCAGAGGACCCACTCGGCCGCGCCCGGCTCGGTGACCACCTCCGCGCCACACCACCACGCGGCCAGCAGGACCGCGGCCGTCTGCCAGTGCGGGGGCAGCAGCAGCGCCACCTTCGTGCCCGGCTCGACGTCGCACTCCTCGCGGAGCAGGTTGGCCGCCTTGGCCGCCCAGTTGGCCGTGGTCACCGCGGACAGCTCGATGCGCTCGCCCGTCGCGTCGTCGTAGTACGTGATCAGCGGTCGGGCGGCGTCGGGCCCGGTGCGCAGCGGGTCGAGGAGAGCGGCGGTGAGGGTCACGGGTCCACCGTATTCAGTCCGGTGCTCAGTCCACGCAGCCCGGGCCCGCCGCGGTGACCCCGGCCCCGGCGGACGGCGTGGGGTCGGCCGCCGCGGCGGTGGCGGCGACGGTGCGGGCGTCGAAGTCGTCGCCGGCCACGACGAGCAGGTGCCCGCGGGGGACCTCGTCGGACCGCTCGGTCGCGATGTCGCCCAACTGCTCGGCGACGGCCTGGGCGGCGTCGGAGTCCGGGTCGGTGTAGCGCACGACCGACCGCTCGGTGGGCTCGGTGTTGTCGACGGTGCCGGGCAGGAAGCCGAGCGTGCGCAGGTGGGCGGCCACGTCGGTGGCCAGGCCCACGGTGTCCGAGCCGTTGCGCACATCGGTCACGTAGCGGGAGGCGATGACGTCCAGCGCGGCCGGGGCGACGGGCAGGGCGGGCGCGGTGAGCTCGGCGTCCAGGGCGGCGCTGCGCTCCTCGATGAACGTCGCCACCTCGTCCGGGTCGACCACGATCACGTCGCCGCGGTCGTTGGTCTCGGCGCCGCGCGTCGGGATGGTGACGAACTCCAGGTCGCCGCCCGCGAGGTCGGTCGCCTGCCGGGCGAACCCCAGCAGGTCCCAGCCGGCGTCGATCACCACCGACCGCTGCACGACGTCGATGAGCCCACCGAGCTTGCCGGGGTCGGTGAGCGTGCCGCCGGCCAGGATCTTGTCGGCCACCGCGGCCAGGAACGCCTGCTGGCGGCGGATCCGGGACAGGTCGCCCTGGGGCAGGCCGTGGCGCTGCCGCACGAACGCCAGCGCGTCGCGCCCGGAGATGGTCTGCGGCCCGGCCGGGAACCGGGCGCCGGAGAGGTGGTCGTCGACGGCGCGGTTGAGGCACACGTCGACGCCGCCGATCGCGGTGGTCAGGTTGTAGAAGCCGAGCAGGTTGATCTCGGCGTAGTGGTCGACGACGACGCCGGTGAGGTCCTCCACGGACTCGATCAGCGACCGCCTGCCCGCCTCGCTGGACTCCAGGTCGATCCGGGTCCGGTCGGTGACGCCCTCGCGGACCAGGTCCTGGGCGGTCATGGCCTTCGTCGCCGGGTAGGCGGCGTTGATCTTGTCCTGGCGGTAGCCGGGGATGCGGACGTAGCTGTCGCGCGGGATGGAGAACGCGACCGCGGCGCCGCCGCCCTCCGGCACGTGCAGCAGGATGATCGTGTCGGAGTTGAGCACGCCGGTGTCGGCGCCGCTGTTGAGCTCGCGCAGCACCTCCGGCGGCAGCGGGTTGCCCTGCGCGTCGGTGCGGCTGTCCACGCCGACCAGCAGGATGTTCTGGTCGCCGCCGTCGCCCTCGCCGACGGCGGACGTCGTGGTGATGCCGGCGGTGACGTCGCGGTAGAAGCCCCACGCGACGCCGGTGACCGCGAAGATGAGCACCGACAGCACCACGGTCGCGATGCGCAGGCGGTGGACGATGCGGCCGGTGTCGAAGCGCCGCGGCCCGGCCCCGCTCACGGACCGCTCGGCCACGGGGCGACGGTAGCCGTCGGGTCGGGAGAAGGACGTCCCGGCGCGCCTGCGCGCGGCCAGCTCGGCGCGGATCGCGGTCGCGTCCCGGCGCTCGCCCGGGTCACCGGACGCGCCCTGCACCGGGCGTGTGCGCGGGTCGGGACGGACGGGCGAGCCACGTCCGTCCACCTCGTACCTCCACTGACCGCCGTTACCGGGTCGGCCTAGGGTGCAGCAGCACGCACCCGCGGTCGGTCAGCGTCCGTGGCGTGTCGCGGGTGACAGCCGTCGCCGCGGACCGTGCACCCAGCGTGACCGCGACCAGGGTGAGGTGAGCCGCCAGTTGCCCGAGCAGCTGTCCCTCCTGCTGCCGGTGTGGGCCGGTGACGACCCCGACCACCTCGGCGAGGCGTTCCGCTCCACCGTCACGGAGCAGACCCGTCCGCCTGACCAGGTCGTCATCGTGCGTGACGGCCCCGTGCCCGAGGCGCTCGCCCAGCGGCTCAAGGAGCTGGTCGCGGAGAGCCCGGTGCCCGTCGACCTGGTCGAGCTGGACCGCAACGTCGGGCTGGGCATGGCGCTCGACGCCGGGCTCGCCCGCTGCCGCCACGACGTCGTGGCCCGGATGGACGCCGACGACATCAGCGTGCCGCACCGGTTCGCGGTGCAGGTGCCGATCATCGAGGCGGGCGCCGACATCGTCGGGTCCGGGCTGCTGGAGTTCGACGAGCACTCCGAGGACATCGTCGGCACCCGCACTCCGCCGACCCGCCCTGAGGACATCCGCACCCGCGCCCGGGTGGCCTCCCCGTTCAACCACCCGACAGTGGTCTACCGCCGGTCGATGGTGCGGGGGGTCGGCGGCTACACGGACTTCGCGCTCATGGAGGACTACCTCCTGTGGGCCAAGATGATCCTGGCGGGCGCGAAGGTCGCGAACGTGGCCGAACCGCTGGTCAAGTACCGGGTGGGGGCGGGCGCCTACGCCCGCCGCGGCGGCTGGCGCCAGCTGCGCGCCGAGCTGGCGCTGCAGCGGCGCCTGCGCAGGCTGCGGTTCACCACCCGCGGCCAGTGCCTGCGCAACGTCGCCGTGCGTGGCGGATACCGGCTCGTCCCCGAGCGGATTCGCCGGATCGCGTACAGAATGGTCATCGCGACCTACCGCAGGTGACGGGGGGCGCCCGGGGCGGACGAACCCACCCCCCGACGAAAGCGGGCTGACGATGACCACCCCCGTTCCGACCCCCGGTCCGGAGCACGCCGAGCCCGCGCCCGCCGCCCCGGTGTCCGTCGCCGAGGCCCCCGCCGTCCCCGTCGCGGAGGTGGACGACCCCATCACCGAACCGAGCCCGCTGCCGCTGTCCGAGCCGCTCTCGGCCGAGGGCGCCGCGCTGATCGACACCGGCCGCGCCGTCGACGCCGTCGAGGTGCTGCGCCAGGCCGTCGCGACCGGGGAGCCGTCCGCCACCGACCTGCTGGTCCGCGCCTACCTCGACAGCGGGGCATGGCAGCCCCTGGTCGACTGGCTCGTCCCGATGGTCGAGCAGGGCGAGCTCCGCTTCGCCGGTCGGCTGGGCGTCGCGCTGGCCGCCATCGGCGACCACGAACGCGCCGAGGCCGCCTTCCGCATGGCCGTGTCCGACGGCCAGGTCAGCGCGTCCAACGACCTGGCGATCCTGCTGCGCGACCAGAACCGCATGGGCGAGGTGGTGCAGGTGCTCACCTGGGCCGCCCAGCAGGGCGACTCGCAGGCCGGGGCCAACCTCGTGCAGCTCTACCTGGAGTCCGGCGACACCCTGGCCGCCATCGAGGCCGCCGAGGCCTACGCCGACGAGACCCGCCCCGACACGATCGTCTCGCTGGCCGACGTGCGGGCCGTCCAGGGGCGCCACGACGAGGCCGAGGCCTACTACCGGCGCGCGTGTGAGCTGGGCGGGCTGCGCGCGCACACCGCCTACGGGCAGTTCCTGCTGTCCGCCCGGGGCGACGCGGTCGGCGCGGAGGCGGAGTTCCGGGAGGCGCAGCGCCACTCCGAGCCCAACTGGGCCTCCACGCTGGGCCACTTCCTGGTGGAGGCCGGCCGCCGCGAGGAGGCGCGCTGGTACCTGCAGCACGCGGCCGACTCCGGCGACGCCGACGCCATGGGCACGCTCATCGAGCTCGACGGCGGCGACCCCACCGACGACTGACCCCGTCGAGAACGAACTTGTCGTCGGAGTCGTCGTGTTGGACCGGTCCAAACGACAACAGGTTCGTTCTCGACGGGGAGGGGGCGGGGGGCGGGGGGCGGGGGGCGGGGTCAGGCGATGGCGAGGACGGGGGTGGGGCGGACGGTGACGCGGACGGGGGTGCCCGGGGTCAGCTCGGTCGCCTGGTGGCTGGCCACCTGGGCCAGCACCACCGAGTCGTCGTGCAACCGCACCTGCACGCGCCCCAGCGAGCCGAGGTAGGTCGGGGCGATCACCCGACCGTTGCCCTGCTCGTCGGGAGCGACCTCGATCGACTCCGGTCGCACCAGCACCGTCACCGAGCCGCTGGTCGCCGAGCCCTCCAGCAGCGGAACGGCGGTGCCCAGCACCTGTGCGCGGCCGTCCGTGGCGGTGCCGGGGATGCGGTTGGTCAGGCCGACGAACTCGGCGACGAACGCCGTGCGCGGCCGCTCGTACAGCTCGGCGGGCGGCGCGATCTGCTGGAGCTGCCCGGCCGACATCACGCCGACCCGGTCGGCCATCGCCAGCGCCTCCTCCTGGTCGTGGGTGACGAACAGGGTGGTGGTGCCGACCTCGCGCTGGACGCGGCGGATCTCGTCGCGCAGCTGGGCGCGGACCTTGGCGTCCAGCGCGGACAGCGGCTCGTCGAGCAGCAGCACCTGCGGGGCGATGGCCAGCGCCCTGGCCAGCGCGACGCGCTGCTGCTGGCCGCCGGAGAGCTGGTGGGGGTAGCGGGTGGCGTGGGTGCCCAGGCCGACCAGCTCCAGCAGCTCGTCGGCGCGACGGCGGCGGGCCGCCGCGGCCGTCCTGCGCAGGCGCAGGCCGTAGCCCACGTTGTCGCGCGCGGTCATGTTCGGGAACAGGCTGTAGGCCTGGAAGACCATCCCCATGTTGCGCCGGTGGGCGCTCACCCGGGTGGTGTCCTTGCCGTCGACCATCACCGTGCCGGAGTCGAGCTCCTCCAGCCCGGCCAGCGCGCGCAGGGCGGTGGTCTTGCCGCAGCCCGACGGCCCGAGCAGGGCGACGAGCTCGCCGGGCTCCAGGTCGAGCGACAGGCCGTCGAGCGCGTGCACGGAGCCGTAGCTGCGGCGCAGGTCGACCAGCCGCACCTCGACGCCGCCGCCCGGCGCGGGCGGCTCCGACGTGGTCGTCGGGGAGTCGGTCCGCGAGGTCATGAACGGGCCTCCTGGGGGGCCGGGACGGCGGTGGTGTCGTCCTCCTGCGCGTCGCGGCGCCGGGGCTCCAGGTAGGCCACCACCACCAGCAGGACGAACGCGAACAGCAGCGCGGCGACCGAGACCGCGACGGCGATCCCGGCGTTGCGCTTGCCCAGCAGGTTGATGACCACCTGCACGGTGTCGAAGTTGAGCAGCGACGCGATGGTGAACTCGCCCAGCACCAGCGCGATCGACACCACCGAGGCCGAGATCAGCGCGCCGCGGATGTTCGGGATGATCACCCTGACCAGCACCTGGAACCACGACGAGCCCAGGCTGCGCGCGGCCTCGGACAGCGTCACGATGTCGATCGCGCCCAGGCCGCCGTCGATGGCCCGGTAGGCGTAGGGCAGCACCAGGACGACGTAGACGAAGGTCAGGGTGAGCGCCGAGTCGCCGACCAGGTAGGTCACCCAGGCGTAGATCGGGGCCACGCCCACCACCAGCACGATCGCCGGGATCGTCAGCGGCAGCAGGCAGATGAACTCCACGACCCGGCGCATCGCGGGCACCCGCAGGTGCACCCAGGTCATCGTGGGCACCAGCAGCACCAGCATCCCGACGACGGTCAGCGCGGCCAGCTCGACCGAGGCGACGATGGAGCCGACCAGGTCGTCGTCCTCGCCGATGCCGCGCCAGGCGTCCAGCGAGCGGGTGCCGCCCGCGCCGCGGGTGGAGAACTCCACCATCGCCAGCAGCGGCAGCAGCAGGTAGATCGCGACGACCACCAGCACCAGCCAACGCAGGACCCACCGGCTGCCGCGGGTCCGGGTCACCGCAGCCATTTCGACGTCCTCCGCTGCAGCAGCGCGTACAGCGTCATGACCACCGCGACCACGATCACCATCCCGAGGGCCAGCGCCTTGCCCACGTTGGCCTGCCCGAGGACGACCTCGCTGGTCAGTGCGCTGCGGATCTGCAGCGGCACGAGCGGGCTGCCCTGGCTGATCAGGGCGGCGGCGGTGGCGTAGGCGGAGAAGGCGTTGGCGAACAGCAGCAGCGCCGCACCGGCGAAGCCGGGCGCCAGGATCGGCCCGCCGACGTGGCGCCAGTAGGCCCAGCCGGAGCCGCCGAGGCTGTCCGACGCCTCCCGCCACTGCGGCTTGAGGCCCTCCAGCGCGGGCAGGAACACGATCAGCATCAGCGGGATCTGGAAGTAGGTGTAGACCACGGCCAGCCCGGCGAAGCCGTAGATCCAGCCGCCGCCCGAGAGCGGGTCGATGCCGAGGGTGTCGGCCAGCAGCAGGGTGACGAACCCGTTGAAGCCGAACGTGGCCAGGAACGCGAAGGCCAGCATGACCCCGCCGAACTGGGCCAGCACGCCGCTGGCCGCGACCACGCAGCGGCGCAGCAGCCCGTCGGGCCTGCCCTCGGCCACCGCCCACGCCAGCAGCGCGCCGAAGACGGCCCCGAGCACGGCGGTGACCAGCGACAGCCCGATCGACACCAGGAACGAGTCGAGGTAGGCCGGGCCGCTGACCACGGCCTGGATGTTGGACAGCGTGAACCGCCCCAGGTCGTCCTGGAAGGCGCCGGTGACCACGATGTAGGTGGGCCACAGCAGGAACACCGTGACGAACGCCAGGAACGGCAGCACCCCGAGGTAGGCGGTGAGCCGACGACCGGCCCCGCGCCGGGTGGCGGAGCCGGTCGGTCGGGTCCGAGCCGGCGCGGGCGCCAGCATGTCGGTCATCGGCTGGTCAGCCGACGGCCTGCTGCCAGTTGGCCTTCAGGTACTCCTGGGCCTTGGTCTGCTGCTCCTCGGTGAGCACCACCGCCTCGCCGGTGGCCGGCGGCAGCGCGGCGAACGCGGCCTGGTCGATCGTGCCGTCGGCCGCCATCTTCTCGGCCAGCACGGGGCGGGCGAAGCCCTTGAGCCAGAGGTTCTGGCCCTCCGGGGAGTACAGGAACTCCTGCCAGAGCCGGGCCGCGGCCGGGTGCGGGGCGTCCTTGTTGATGGCCTGGATGTAGTAGGAGGCCACGACCGCGCCCTCCGGCACGACGACCTTCCAGTCGACCTTGCCGGCCAGCGCGGTGGTCTGGGCGGCGTTCGTGTAGTCCCAGTCGATGACGACCGGGGTCTGGCCGGACTCGATGGTGGCCGGGGTCGGGTCGACCGGCAGCAGGTTGCCGGCCGCCTTGAGCTGGCGGAAGAACTCCACGCCCGGGGCGATGTCGTCGGCCGAGCCGCCGTTGCTCAGCGCGGCCATCAGCACGCCGTTGAAGCCGGCCCCGGCCTGGGTCGGGTCGCCGTTGAGGGCCACCTTGCCGGCGTACTCGGGCTTGAGCAGGTCGGCGACGGTCGTCGGGGCCGGGACCTTGCCCGCGTCGTAGCCGATCGACATGTAGCCGGTGTAGTCGCTGACCCAGAGCCCGGTGGGCTCCTTGAGGTCGTCGCGGATGTCGTCGAAGGCCTCGACCTTGTACGGCGCGAACATGTCGGTGTTCGCCAGCGCGACGGCGCTGCCCAGGTCGAACACGTCCGGCGCGCGGTCCTGGCCGCTGAGCTGCTTGGCCGCGTCGATCTCCTGCTGGCTGTTCGCGTCGGGCTGCTGGGAGTCGACCTCGATGCCGTACTTGCTCTCGAACGTCGAGATCAGCTCGCCGTAGTTGGCCCAGTCGGGCGGCAGCGCGATGACGTTGAGGGTGCCCTCGTCCTTGGCCGCGGCGATCAGCGCGTCCATGCCGCCCGCCTCGGCGGCGGAGGTGGCGGTGGCCGCGGCGGGCGCGTCGCCGGACCCGCCACCGGACGCCGGTGGCGGTGGGGCGGGCGTGCCGCAGGCCGCGATGACGAGCAGCGGGATGACGGCCATGGCCATGGCCGTCTTGCGCAGGGTTCCCACGGTTCCTCCCTCAACTGATGAGCGCAGTCTCGCCCGCCGAACGGTCGTTGACCATGGCTCGACCGGTTGCGGTGTGGTCTCGGAGTCGTGAACCGCGGGGACGGCGCCTCGGGGGAACGCCCGTCGACACCCGGTTCCGCGGGGCGCGACCGGACGCGCCCGGAGGGTGCCCGCCCGACATGCCCTAGGGTGCCCGAAGTGCGCGGGGACCCGATCACGAGCTACGGCGACGACCTCGTCGTCGTGACGGTGCTGCGCCCGTGGCCCGATCCGCCGGCGCTCGACCGGCTCATCCGGTCGGTGCCCGCGGCGACCGCCCGACCGGCGCGGGTCGTCGTGGCGGACAGCGGCACGGGGGCGACCGTGACGGCGCCCGCCGTCGAGGTGCTGCGGCTCGGCGAGGACGTCGGGCGGGCCGCGGCGGTCAACCGGGCCGTCGCCGGGCTCGACCCCGCCGTCGGCTGGGTGGCGCTGGCCGCGCCGGAGGTCGAGTGGGCGCCCGGCGCGCTGGACGCGCTGCTCGCGGCCGTGGTGCCGCGCGCCGGGGCCGTCGGGCCCGCGCTGGTCGACCCGTCGGGTCGGCCGGTCGGCGGGGGCGGCGACGTGCCGAGCGCGGGGCGGGTGCTGCTCGGGCGGGAATCCGCGACCCCGCCGACGGGTGGCGTGGTCGGCTGGCTGCCGGCGTCGTGCCTGCTGCTGCGCCGGACCGCGCTCGACTCGGTGGACGGCTTCGACCCCCGCTACGTCGACGCGTTCGACGACGTCGACCTGGGCGCCAGACTGGCCAGAGCCGGGTGGCTGACCCTGCGGGTGCCGGCGGCCGTGGCCACGGTCCACCCTTCGGAGCACGGCTCCCCGGAACACCCGGTGGCCGCGCGACGACGTTACGTGCACGACCGGAGTCCCGCGGTGGCGCGGGCGCTGCTGGGGCTCGCCGGGCGCGGGCCGCGCAGCTGACGAGGAACGTTCGGGGAGGACCTTTGTTGGACGACGTCGAGGCCGTGGTGCTGGTGGGTGGGAAGGGCACCCGCCTGCGCCCGCTGACCCTGTCCGCGCCCAAGCCGATGCTGCCGACCGCCGGAGTGCCGTTCCTGGCCCACCTGCTGTCGCGGATCCGGTCCGCAGGTGTCCGCCGGGTCGTGCTCGGGACCTCCTACCTGGCCGAGACGTTCTCCGACTACTTCGGCGACGGCTCCCGGTTCGACATGGAGATCGAGTACGTGGTGGAGGACCAGCCGCTGGGCACCGGCGGCGGCATCCGCAACGTGGCCAAGCACCTGACCACCGACGACGTCCTGGTGTTCAACGGCGACGTGCTCGCCGGCACCGACCTGAACGCCGTCGTGAGGACCCACCGCGACACCTCGGCCGACGTCACCCTGCACCTGGTGAAGGTGCAGGACCCGCGCGCGTACGGCTGCGTGCCGACCGACGCGTCGGGGCAGGTGCTGGAGTTCCTGGAGAAGACCGAGGACCCGCCGACCGACCAGATCAACGCCGGGTGCTACGTCTTCCGCCGCTCGGTGATCGACTCGATCCCGGAGGGCAGGCCGGTGTCGGTCGAGCGCGAGACGTTCCCGGGGCTGCTGGCCGCGGGGGCGCGGGTGTCCGGGCACGTCGACAACGCCTACTGGCGCGACATGGGCACCCCCGCCGACCTCGTGCACGGCTCGGCCGACCTGGTCCGCGGCGTGGCCCCGTCCGACGCGCTGCCCGGCGGCACCGGCGAGGCGCTCGTCCTGGCCGACGCCGTCGTCGACCCGGAGGCGTTCGTGTTCGGCGGCACCACGGTCGGGCGCGGCGTGCGGATCGGCGCCGGGGCGCGGGTCGAGGGCGCGATGCTGTTCGACGGCGCCGTGATCGGCGAGGGCGCCGTGGTGGAGCACTCCGTCATCGGCGCCGGGGCGCGCGTCGAGGACGGCGCGCTGGTCAACGACACCGTGGTGGGCGACCGTGCCGTCATCGGCGCGCACTGCGAGCTGCGCGAGGGCGTGCGGGTGTGGCCCGATGTGGTGCTGCCGCCGCACGGGGTGCGATTCTCACCTGATGTCTGACCGTCCCCCGACGCACCGGTGAGCGCGCCTGCGCCCACGGCGGGCGCGGTGCGGGAGTGGCGCCCGGACTACGCCCTCGACATCCCGGCCCTGCTGGCGCCGCTGCGCCGCGGGGCGGGCGACCCGACCCTGCGCCTCGGCGACAGCGGCGCGTGGCGCACGACGACCACCGCCGACGGCCCGGCCACGCTGCGGTTGCAGCGCCGGGGCGACGGCACGGTCGTCGCGACGGCGTGGGGGCCGGGCGCCGACCGGGTGCTCGACGGGGTGCCCGCGCTGCTCGGGGCGGGCGACCGCCCCGAGGAGTTCGTCGCCCACCACCCGCTGGTCGCCGACGCCCAGCACCGCAGGCCCGGCCTGCGGCTGGGGTCGACCGGGCGGGTGTGGGACGTGCTGGTGGCCGCGGTGCTGGAGCAGAAGGTCACCGGCACCGAGGCGCACCGGTCGTGGCGCGAGCTGGCCCGCCGCTTCGGCGAGCCCGCCCCCGGCCCGGCGCCCGAGGGCATGCGCGTGCCCCCCACCCCGGCCCAGCTGCGCGCCATCCCCGACTGGGAGTGGCACCGCGCCGGCGTCGACAACGCCCGCGGCCGGGCGCTGCGCGCCTGCGCGACGGTCGCCCACCGCCTGGAGCGGGCCTGCGAGCTGGGCGGCGCCCCGGGCCGGGAGCTGCTGCGGCTGGTGCCCGGCATCGGGGTGTGGACCGCCGCCGAGGTCGCCCAGCGCGCCTGGGGGGACCCGGACGCGGTCAGCGTCGGCGACTTCCACATCCCGTCGGTGGTCGGCTGGGCGCTGCTGGGCCGCAAGCTCGACGACGCCGGGATGCTGGAGGTGCTGGCGCCCTACCGGCCCCAGCGCCACCGGGCCGTGCGCTACATCGAGGCGTCGGGGTTCCGGCGCCCCCGGTTCGGGCCGCGCTTCTCCCCGCGCGACTACCGCGCCATGTGACCGGTCAGCGGACCTGGTAGCCGTAGTCGAACGCGCGGTCCTCGGCGTTGCATGTCGCTGCGCTGCCGAATGGGTTGACCCGCATCCAGGGCCCGTACCGGTTGTGGTCGGGCAGGTTGTTCCGGTCGCAGCGGACGGAAGCCCGGTACTGCCCGGAACCGCTGTTGCACAGCACGTTGACCCCGGTGCTGAAGGGCACCGTCGAGCAGCGGTCGGGCGACGAGACGGCGGACGTCGCGCCGGGCAGCGGGCTGGACCCGTCGACGGGTGCCGCGGCGGCGGCGCCGGCGCCCCCGAGGACGGCGGCACCGGCGAGCAGGGCCGCGGCGGCTGCCCGCCCGGCGATCGTGCGGAACCGTGTCATCTTCCTCCTGGGGCAGATCGCCGTCGTCGAGTGCTGGTGCATACGTCCGGTCGCCTGCGCGGCGACCGGACGGAGCGGTCGGGGGCATCGCCATGGGGCGGTGCGACCGGGGCTCCCCGCCCTGAGCGCCGAGCGGGGAGCCCGGTCGGGAACCACGGGCGGAGGGTCGCGGTCCGCTGCCGTGGTCCCGGTGAGGCGGTCGTGGTCGACCGCCGGTGGGTGCGTCCGCCCGGTCGCCTCCGCGGCGACCGGACGGAGCGGTCGGTGGGTGCGCGGTCAGCGCGTGTGGTAGCCCCGGCTGAACGACCTGTCGCCGGAGTCGCAGGCGGCGACCGAGAAGGCGCCGGGGCGCACCCAGGCGCCGTAGCGGTTGTAGTCGGGCCGGTTGTTCTCGTCGCAGCGCGTGACGGCGCGCACCTGGCCGGTGCCGCCCCGGCAGATGGCCAGCGCACCCGTGTAGTCCGTGTGCAGCGAGCAGTTGCCGGGGTAGCGCATGGGGGAAGCCCCGGTCGGGGCGGCCTGCGCCGAGGTGACCCCGCCGAACGTGGCCGCCGTGACCAACACCGCGCCCACGCCGAGGCGCCGGCCGGCGTTCGGGAACCGGGTCGTCGCAAGAACCTTCAGGGTCGTGTCGTATCCGATGTGGAATGGGGGGAGCGCAGGCGTCCGTGGTCTCCCGCGACGAGGCTGCGTGCGTGGCGGTCGAGGCCGCGGTACCAGGCCGAGAGCAGCTCCCGTGGCCAGGACGGTCGAGACACCGATGCGGCGGGCGGTGGTGGGGAATCGTGCCATCGCCGCCTCGATCCTTCCCACAGCCATTGCGGAATGGGGCGAGCGTAGGAAGTCGCGCTTTCCGTCCATACGGGTTTCGGGGCGAGTTAGGGTGGAACCGGCCCGGATTTAGGGATGTGGCTCCGTTCGGAAGCGGGTACGCCGTCGGACGGGCCCTCCGGCCGGCCTGTTCGCCTCGCCCGTCGGGGGCCCGACGTAGGCTCGTGCCGTGAAGGTCACAGTGCTGGTCGGCGGGGTCGGCGGGGCCCGGTTCCTGCTCGGGGTGAAGGCGGCGCTCGGCCTGCCCGCGGTCGGGCCAGGGGAGAGCGAGCACGAGATCACCGCGGTGGTCAACGTCGGCGACGACATCTGGCTGCACGGGCTGCGCATCTGCCCCGACCTCGACACCTGCATGTACACCCTCGGCGGCGGCATCGACTCCGAGCGCGGGTGGGGCCGCTCGGGGGAGACGTGGGCCGTGCGCGACGAGCTGGCCGCCTACGGCGCCGACCCGTCCTGGTTCGGCCTCGGCGACCGGGACACCGCGACCCACCTGGTCCGCACCCGGATGCTGCGGGCGGGCTACAAGCTCTCCGACGTGACGACGGCGCTGTGCCACCGCTGGCGCCCCGGCGTGGCCCTGCTGCCCACCACCGACGACCGCGTCGAGACCCACGTCGTCATCGACGACCCGGAGACCGGCCCGCAGGCCCGCAAGGCGATCCACTTCCAGGAGTGGTGGATCCGGCACAAGGCCGAGCCGCGCCCGCACGGGTTCGTGTCGGTGGGCGCCGACGACGCCGCCGTGCTGCCCGCCGCGCAGGAGGCGATCACCGGGGCCGACGCGGTGCTCATCGCGCCGTCCAACCCGGTGGTGAGCATCGGCTCCACGCTCGACGTGCCCGGCGTGCGCCAGGCGCTCGCCGCGGCGCGCGGGAAGGTCGTGGGCCTGTCGCCGATCGTGGGCGGGCGCCCGCTGCGCGGGATGGCCGACGCCTGCCTCGCCGCGATCGGCGTGGAGACCACCGCGCAGGCCGTCGGGCGGCACTTCGGCGCCCGGTCCGACGGCGGGCTGCTCGACGGCTGGCTCGTGCACGAGGGCGACACCGCCGACGTGGCCGGCGTCGACGTGCGCGCGGTGCCGCTGCTGATGACCGACGTGGACGCGACCGCGGAGATGGCCCGGCGGGCCCTGGAGCTGGCCGGTGTCTGAGCGCACCACCGCACGCACCCCCGGGCAGCCCTCCGCGCGCCCCACCCACGAGGGCGACCACGCCTCCCCGGACGCGATCGCGGTCGTCCCGGTGCGCGGGCTGCCCGAGTTCCGCCCGGGCGACGACCTGGCCGCCGCGCTGGCCGCGTCGGCGCCGTGGCTCACCGACGGCGACGTCGTGGTGGTGACCTCGAAGGTGTTCTCCAAGGTCGAGGGCAGGCTGGTGTCCGCGCCGACCGACCCGGACGCGCGCGACGCGGTGCGCCGCCAGCTGGTCGACCAGGAGACCGAGCGCGTGCTGGCCCGCCGGGGTCGCACGCTCATCGTGGCGGGCAAGCTGGGCATCGTGCAGGCCGCGGCGGGCGTGGACGGCTCCAACGTCCGCCCCGACGAGCTGGCCCTGCTGCCCGCCGACCCGGACGCCAGCGCCGCCCGGCTCCGCGCCGACCTGCACCGCCTGCTGGGCGTGACGGTGGGCGTCGTCGTCACCGACACCATGGGCCGCTCGTGGCGCGTCGGGCAGACCGACGTCGCCATCGGCTCGGCCGGGGTGACCGTGCTGCACCGCTACGAGGGCCAGACCGACCCGCAGGGCAACCCCCTGCTGGTCACCGAGGTCGCCATGGCCGACGAGCTGGCCGCGGCGGCCGACCTGGTGAAGGGCAAGCTGGGCGGGCTGCCGGTGGCGGTGGTGCGCGGCGCGGCGCCCGTCGACGACGGGTCGACCGCGCGCGAGCTGGTCCGCCCGCTCGACGAGGACATGTTCTGGCTGGGCACCGACGAGGCGATCGGGCGGGGCAGGCGCGAGGCCGTGCTCCTGCGGCGCAGCACCCGCGACTTCGCCGACGAGCCGGTCGACCACGCGGCGCTGCGCCGCGCCGTGGGCGTCGCGCTGACCGCGCCCGCGCCGCACCACAGCACCCCGTTCCGGTTCGGCTGGGTGCGCGACCCGCAGCGGCGCACCGCCCTGCTGGACGCGCTGGCCGCGCGCTGGCGCGAGCACCTGGAGGCCGACGGGCGCCCCGCCGAGGAGGTCGAACGCCGCCTGCGCCGGGGCGACCTGCTGCGCCGGGCCCCGGAGCTGGTGCTGGCCTTCCGCACCGGCGACGGCATGCACACCTACCGCGACGACGCGCGCCGCGTCGGCGAGCGGACGATGTTCACCGTGGCCGGTGGGGCCGCGGTGCAGTCGTTCCTGGTCGCGCTGGCCGCCGAGGGCCTGGCCTCGTGCTGGGTCGGCTCGACGATCTTCGCCGCGGACGTGGTGCGCCGCGAGCTCGACCTCCCGCCCGACTGGCAACCCCTCGGGGCGGTGGCCGTCGGGGTGCCCGCGCAACCGCTCGCGCCCCGCCCGCCGCGCGATCCCGCCGAGGGCCTGGTCGAGTGGTAGCCGCGGCGACGGCGGCCGCGGAGCTGGCCGCCTGGACCCCCGACCGGCCCGCGCAGGACGCGCTGCGCCACGCCCTGCTGGCCTTCCTCGACGCCCGCCCCGACGCCTGCCTGCGCTCGTGCGCGCCCGGCCACCTCACCGCCTCGGCGCTGGTCCTGGACGCGGCGGGGGAGCGCACCCTGCTCACGCTGCACCCGCGGGCGGGGCTGTGGCTGCAGCTGGGCGGGCACTGCGAGCCCGGCGACGCGAGCCTGCGGGCGGCGGCGCTGCGCGAGGCCACCGAGGAGTCCGGGATCGACGGGCTGAGCATCTCCGAGCACCCCGTGCACATCGACGTGCACCCGATCACCTGCTCGCTCGGCGTGCCGACGCGCCACCTCGACGTGCAGTACCTGGTGCGCGCACCGGCGGGTGCGGTGGAGCGGATCAGCGACGAGTCCGACGACCTGCGCTGGTGGCGGCTGGACGGGCTGCCGCTGGGCGACGCGGCGCTGATCGAGCTGGCCGCGGCGGCGGCGTTCGGGGCTCAGCGCCAGAACATCAGCTCGCCGTAGCCGTACCCGGCCAGCTCCGCGGAGCCGCCGAGCCAGCCGAACACCGCCCAGCCGAGGTCGAAGAACACCGCCGCGACGCCCGGGACGCCGATGAGCAGCGCGAACAGCGCGAGCGGCGCCCACGGGCGCACCTGCGCGGCCAGCCGGACGGCGCCCGGGGGCAGGTAGGGCTCCAGGGCGCCGAAGCCGTCGAGGCCGGGCACGGGCAGGATGTTCAGCACGAACGCGAGCACCTGGACGAGCGCGAGGCACGACAGCGCCACCACGAGCCCCACCGGCATCGGGACGAGTGCCACGGCGAGGCAGAGCAGCACGCCGATGACGAGGTTGGTCAGCGGTCCGGCCAGCGAGACCAGTGACCGCCTGGCGCGGGACCGGACGAGTCCGTGGTTGATCCAGACGGCGCCGCCGGGCAGCGGGATGCCACCCAGCAGGAGGAACAGCACCGGCAGCACGAAGGACAGCGTCACGTCCGTGTAGCGCCGGATGTCGAGTGTGAGGTAGCCCTTCTCGCGCACGGTCCAGTCACCCGATCGGTAGGCGACAACGGCGTGCCCGAACTCGTGCAGGCACAGCGACACCGACCAGCCGCCCAGCACGAGCAGCACCACCCCCGTGGTGAGCAGCGGCGATGACCCGGAAGCCAGCAGGGCCGGCGTTCCCAGCGCGGCGAGCACACCACCAACGAGTGTCACCGAGACGAGGAGCAAGAACCATGGGCTGATCCGATTCGGTACGACGGCCACCTGGCCATTGTGCTGAACGGGCGACCGATGGGGTGGAGCCCGTCACTCGGACGGCAGCTACGGCTTGCCAAGGACAGCCTCACGGCGCTGTACTTACATCACTGTCATTCGGACTCTGCTCCACTGGTCCAGGCAGTCATTCGCCGGGTGTGGGGAGGTGGGCGAGTGAAGTTGACCACTGCTGTGCCGGAGCTGGTCGGGATGTCGCAGGGGGTGCGGATCCCGGCCGTGGACGGCCTGGTGGACGGTGTCCAGGCGGACACGGGCCTCGCTCGCGCGGGGCACCACGAACTGATCGGAGGGGACGGGATGTCGGGCGATGCGGACCGGGAGTTGCCGGTTCGTGATTCGTCGAGCGGCGCACCGATGCCGATCGGGGACGATCTGACGATCGACACCGGCGTCGACACCGGCATCGACGCCGCGGTCGACGAGGGCGGCGAATTCGGGGTGGCGCCGTCGGCGGTCCCGCAGTTCGACCTGCTCGGGTCGTTCGCCGCGGCGGACGACGACGAGGAGCCCGACTGGCAGGAGCGCGCCCTGTGCGCGCAGACCGACCCGGAGGCGTTCTTCCCCGAGAAGGGCGGCTCCACGCGGGAGGCCAAGCGCATCTGCTCGGGGTGCGACGTGCGGGCCGAGTGCCTGGACTACGCGCTCGCCCACGACGAGCGCTTCGGCATCTGGGGCGGGCTGTCCGAGCGGGAGCGCCGCAGGCTGCGCCGCGCCGCGATCTGAACCCGGGAACACTGCGGACCCCGTCGCCGACGGGGTCCGCAGTGTTGTCCGGCGACGTCGTTGTCCGCCGTGTTGTGCCGGCGGCGTCCGGGACCTACTCGGCGCCGCCGTCGACGGCGTCGGGCTCGATGTTGAGGTACTCCGCCACCTGCTCGACGAGCACCTCGTGCAGCAGGTCGGCCAGGTCCTCGCCGCCGCGCGCCCGCGCCTCCAGCGGGCGCCGGTACAGCACGATCCGCGCCCGCGACGGCATGCCGTCCGGGTCGACGCCCGCGGGCACCAGCCGGGCCAGCGGCACGCCGATGTCGGCGAGCACGCCCTGGCCCCAGACGACGTCGTCGGGGGAGGTCTCGTCGACCTCGGGCACCTCGTCGACGGCGAGGTCGAGCTCGGCCAGCTCCGAGCCCCACCGCAGCTCGATCGGCTCCAGGGCCTCCAGCACCAGCGCGTCGAACTTCTCGGCGCGGGTGCGGGAGGCGGGAGTGCTGGCCGGGTAGATGAGTCCGCGCAGGCCACGGCCACGTCGGTCGCGCCGGCGGGGCGAGCGGCGGCGGCTGCGTCGGGCGGTCGTCACCGGCCGATCCTACGGCCCCGCCGGGCCGGGCAGGCGCATCCGCGCGTCGCGCTGAACCTTGTCGGGCCCAGGCGCTATGGTCGGCGGCGTGTTGAGTGTGCGGCGCTGTTCGCGGTCGGGGTGCACCGAGCCCGCGGTGGCCACGCTCACCTACGTCTACGCCGACTCGACGGCGGTCGTGGGTCCGCTGGCCACCCAAGCCGAGCCGCACTCCTACGACCTGTGCAACGCCCACGCCCACCGCCTCACCGCCCCCCGCGGCTGGGAGGTCGTGCGCTTCGAGGGCGAGTTCGCCCCGCCGCAGCCCATCAACGACGACCTCACGGCGCTGGCCGAGGCCGTGCGCGAGGCCGGCCGGGCCGACCGCCCCACCCCGCCCGTGCCCACCAACGGCACCGGCCGCCGGGGGCACCTGCGGGTGCTGCCCGGCCCCGTCGACGACTGACCCCGCCGACCGGGCGGGGTGCGCGGAGCCGTCGGGCCGGCCCGCTAGGGTTCCATTCCGTGACGGACCTGTCGGCGATCGTGAAGGCCTACGACATCCGCGGTGTCGTCGGCGACCAGTTGGACGTGCCGACGGTGCGCGACCTGGGCGCCGCGACGGCCCGCCTCCTGCTCTCGGACGGCCCGGTCGACCGCATCGTCATCGGCTACGACATGCGCGACAGCTCCCCCGACCTGGCCGCCGCGTTCGCCGAGGGCGTCACCGGGCAGGGGGTCGACGTCGAGAACATCGGCCTGGCCAGCACCGACATGCTCTACTTCGCCTCCGGCCGCGGCGACGTGCCCGGGGCGATGTTCACCGCGAGCCACAACCCGGCCCAGTACAACGGCATCAAGCTGTGCCGCTCCGGGGCGCGCCCGATCGGGCAGGACACCGGGCTCGCCGCCATCCGCTCCGCGGCCGAGGCCGGCGTCCCGGCCGGCCCCGGCGGCGGCCGGATCACCAGCTCCGACCAGCTCACGGCCTACGCCGGCTACCTGCGCGAGCTGGTCGACCTGAGCGGGGTCCGCCCGCTGAAGGTCGTCGTCGACGCCGGCAACGGCATGGGCGGCTACACGGTGCCCGCCGTGCTCGGCGAGGCCGCCGAGCTGCCGATCGACGTCGTGCCCATGTACTTCGAGCTCGACGGCAGCTTCCCCAACCACGAGGCCAACCCGCTCGACCCGGCCAACCTGGTCGACCTGCAGAAGCGCGTGGTCGAGGAGGGGGCCGACATCGGCCTGGCCTTCGACGGCGACGCCGACCGCTGCTTCGTCGTCGACGAGCGCGGCGAGCCGGTCAGCCCGAGCGCGATCACCGGGCTGGTCGCGGTGCGCGAGCTGGCCAAGTCACCGGGCTCAGCGGTGATCCACAACCTGATCACATCGCAGGCCGTGCCGGAGATCGTCCGCGAGCACGGCGGCACCCCGGTCCGCACCCGCGTGGGCCACTCGTTCATCAAGCAGACGATGGCCGAGACCGACGCCGTGTTCGGCGGCGAGCACTCCGCCCACTACTACTTCCGCGACTTCTGGCGCGCCGACTCCGGCATGCTGGCCGCGCTGCACGTGCTGGCCGCGCTGGGCGAGCAGCCCGGCCCGCTTTCGGCGCTGATGGGCGCCTACAGCCGCTACGCCGCCTCCGGCGAGATCAACTCGACGGTCGCCGACCAGGCCGAGCGGGTCGCCGCCATCCGGGCGGCCTACGCAGGCCGCGACGGCGTCGGGTTCGACGAGCTCGACGGCCTCACGGTGACACTGCCCGACGGCTCCTGGTTCAACCTGCGGGCCTCCAACACCGAGCCGCTGCTGCGGCTCAACGTGGAGGCGGCCGACGCGGCGGCGGTGGCCGCGCTGCGCGACGAGGTGCTCGCGATCGTGCGGGCTTGAGCGATCGAGGTCCGATCGGGGGCCCTGATCGTGCGCACGACCGGCCCGGTCCTGGCAGCATCGCGGATACCCCCCGTACGGAGGAGGAGAAAGTGGCCGTACAGCTCGACCCCCAGCTGATGGACATCCTGGCCTGCCCCTCGGACGACCACGCCCCGCTGCGCCCCGGCACGCCCGACGACCCCGACGCCGACGTGCTCACCTGCACGTCGTGCGGGCGCGGGTTCCCCGTGCAGGACGGCATCCCCGTGCTGCTGCTGGACGAGGCCACCCCACCCACGTCGGGGCCCGACGCGCCGGCCCCCGGCGACTGATGGTCGTCGACGACGCACTGCTGACCGACCCGCGGGCGCTGGCCGCGGTCGACACCGGCGGCGTGCTGCGGTCCGCGGCCACGGCGGGCGCCCAGGTGCGCTCCGCCGTCGACGGGGCGATCGAGGCCGGGATCGGCGAGCTCGCCGGGCACCGGCCGCGCGCGGTGGTGCTGCTGCGCCGCCCCGGCGCCTCCCGCGCCGCGACCGACCTGCTCACCGCGCTGCTCGGCCCGGCCGTCCCGGTGCCGGTGGTGCCGGTCGACCGGGTCCCCAGCTGGATCGGGCCGCTGGACGTGGTGGTCGCCCACACCGCCGACGCCACCGACGCCGAGCTCGCCGAGGGCGTCGGGCTGGCCGTGCGGCGCGGCGCCGAGGTGCTGCTGTCGGCGCCGGGCGACGGGCCGGTGGCCTCGGCCGGGGCGGGGCGGGTGCGGCTCGTGGAGCCGCGCATCCCGATCCCCCCGGGTCTCGACCTGCCGCGCGCCCTGAGCGTCGGCCTGGTCGCGCTGAGCGCGCTCGACCTGATCGACATCCCGCTGCAGGGCGGGCTGTCGCCGCTGGCCGACCACCTCGACGCGGAGGCCGAGCGCAACCAGCCCGGCCACGAGCCGTTCCTGAACCCGGCCAAGTCGATGGCGCTGCGGCTGGCCGAGCACACCCCGCTGTTCTGGGGCACCGACCCGCTGGCCGCAGCCGTGGCCGGGCACGCCGTCGAGGCGCTGGCCGCGCAGGCCGGGGTCGTCGGGCACGCCGCCGACCTCGCGTCCGCGGTCACCGCCACCGGCCTGGTGCGCGCGATCGACCAGGGTGCGTCGGGCGGCGACATCTTCCGCGACCCGTTCGACGACCCGGCGGAGGGCCCGGCCGCGCCGCCCCCGCGGCTGGTCATGGTGGCCACCGGCGACGAGGACCCGAGCCAGGTCTCGCTGCGGCTGACCGGGCGCACGTGGCCCTCTGCCGACCTGGTGCACCCCGTGGAGGAGGTCCCCCGGGACGCGCGGCACGCGCCGCTGCTGCGCGCGGTCGTGCTGGCGTCGCGGTTCGTCGTGGCGTCGGTGTACCTGGGCCTGGCCACGCGCACCACCGAGCCGGCCTGATCGGGTCGGCCCGCCCAAGCCGAAGAAGACGCAGAGGAGTCCGAGCCGTCGTGGAGCTGCTGGAGAACGCGGTGCGCCCCTACGCATGGGGGTCGCGCACGGTGATCGCCGAGCTGCTGGGCGAGGAGGTGCCCTCGGCTCACCCGCAGGCCGAGCTGTGGCTGGGCGCGCACCCGGACGACCCGTCGCGGCTGGTCGGCGGCGACGGCGCCCGCACGTCGCTGCTCGACGCGCTGCACGCCGACCCGCGGCGGCTGCTCGGCGCCGACCGGGCCGACCGCTGGGGCGGCACGCTGCCGTTCCTGCTGAAGGTGCTGGCCGCCGAGGAGCCGCTGTCGCTGCAGGCGCACCCCAGCCTGGAGCAGGCCCGCACGGGGTTCGCCCGGGAGAACGCCGTCGGCGTCGACCGGCACGCCCCCGACCGCAACTACCGCGACGCCAACCACAAGCCGGAGCTGATCTGCGCGCTGACCGAGTTCCACGCGCTGGTCGGCTTCCGCGACCCGGCCGCAACGGTCCCGCTGCTGCGCGCGCTGGACGTGCCGGAGCTGGCCGGGCACGCCGAGCTGCTGGCCGCCCAGCCCGACGCCGACGGCCTGCGCGCCCTGTTCACCACCTGGATCACGCTGCCGCAGTCCGCGCTGGACGTGCTGGTCCCGGCGCTGCAGGCCGGGTGCGTGCGGCTGGCGGGCAACGACACCGAGTTCCACACCGAGGCCCGCACGGTGCTGGAGCTGTCCGAGCGCTACCCGGGCGACGCGGGCGTGCTGGCCGCGCTGCTGCTCAACCGGGTCACCCTGGCCGCTGGCGAGGCGCTGTTCCTGCCGGCCGGCAACCTGCACGCCTACCTGCACGGCGCCGGCATCGAGCTGATGGCCAACTCCGACAACGTGCTGCGCGGCGGGCTCACCCCCAAGCACGTCGACGTGCCGGAACTGCTGCGCGTCCTGGACTTCACCGCGGCCCCGCCCCCCGTGCTGACCGGGCGCCCGGACGGCGAGTGGATCCGCTACGACACCCCGATCGATGAGTTCCTGCTGCGCCGCTGGGAGGGCTCGAACACCTCGCGCGCCGCGGCGGTCGCGGTGCCCGACGGCGGGCCCCGCATCCTGCTCTGCGCGGCCGGGTCGGCGAGCGTCGCGGGGCCGGGCGGGCACCTGGAGATCAAGCGCGGCGGCTCGCTGTGGCTCGGGGCCGAGGACACCGGCATCACCCTCACCCCCGGCACCGAGCGCACCCAGGTCTTCCTGGCCAGCGACGCGCTGAGCTGAGCCTCGCGGGTATCGGTCGCGGCGCTCGGACGCCACGGCCGATGACCGCCAGCACCCGCCGCCGCCCGGCCCCAAGATCGTTGTCATGGCAATGGAATTGACGGGCAAGGTGGCGGTCGTGACCGGCGGGAGCCGGGGGATCGGGCGGGCGGTGACGACGCGGCTCGCCGAGGCCGGTGCGGAGGTCGTGCTGACCTTCCGCGCCGACGCGACGGCGGCCGTCGGCGTCGTCGACGAGATCCGGGCGAAGGGCGGGCGGGTGCTGGCGGTGCAGGCCGACAGCGCCGAAACCGGGGCGATGGACCACGTCGTCGAGCGCGCGGTCGGGCGCTCGGGCCGGCTGGACGTGCTGGTGAACAACGCGGCCGAGCTGGTCGTCGCCCCGCTGGAGGAGCTGGACGCGGCGGCGTTCGACCGCATCGTGGCGACCAACGTGCGCGCCCCGTTCCTGGCGGCTCGCGCGGCGGCCCGGCACATGGGGGAGGGCGGGCGGATCATCACCATCGGCAGCAACATGATCGGGCGCACCGTCTTCCCCGGGTTCGCCCTCTACTCGCTGAGCAAGACCGCGCTGGTCGGGATGACCAAGGGGCTCTCCCGCGACCTCGGGCCGCGGGGGATCACCGCGAACCTGGTCAACCCGGGTCCGATCGACACCGACCTGAACCCCTCGGACGGCCCGCAGTCGGCGACGATCGCCGGGTTCACGACCCTCGGCCGCTACGGCCGGCCGGAGGAGATCGCCGACATGGTCGTCCACCTGGCCGGACCGGGTGCCGCCTACGTCACCGGCGCCGCCATCGACGTCGACGGCGGCTTCACCGTCTGACCGCCGCCGCCATCCCGCGCCCGAGCGCACCACCCGCTAGGGTCGGCCGGTAGTGAAGGGCTCGGTCGAGGGGGCGCAGTGTCTGCAGGTGGGGGAACCCGAGCGATCGTGGCGGCGTTGGTGGCCAACGCCGGGATCGCGATCGCGAAGTTCATCGGCTTCCTGATCACCGGCGCGTCGTCGATGCTGGCCGAGGCGGTGCACTCGGTGGCCGACACGTCCAACCAGGGGCTGCTGCTGATCGGCGGCAAGCGGGCGAAGCGCGCGGCGACCAGCGAGCACCCGTTCGGCTACGGCCGCGACCGCTACTTCTACTCGTTCGTCGTCGCGCTGCTGCTGTTCAGCCTGGGCTCGGTCTTCGCGCTCTACGAGGGCATCCACAAGCTGGAGTCGCACGAGGAGCTGACCTCGCCGATCGTCGCGGTGGGCATCCTGGTGGTGGCGATCGGGCTGGAGACGTACTCGTTCCGCACCGCGATCGTCGAGTCGCGCCCGCTCAAGGGCTCGGGCACCTGGTGGCAGTTCATCCGCCAGTCCAAGCAGCCCGAGCTGCCGGTGGTGCTGCTGGAGGACCTGGGCGCCCTGGTCGGGCTGGTGCTGGCGCTGCTGGGCGTCGGGCTGTCGTGGATGACCGGCAACCCGATCTTCGACGCGTTCGGCACGATCGCGATCGGCCTGCTGCTCGGCGTCATCGCGATCATCCTGATCATCGAGATGAAGAGCCTGCTGATCGGCGAGGGCGCCATCGCGCCGGTGCTGGCGAAGATCAACGCGGCGCTGGAGCAGGATCCGGTCGAGCGGGTCATCCACATCCGCACCCAGTACATCGGCCCGGACGAGCTGCTGGTCGCGGCGAAGATCGCGCTCTCCCCCGGGCTCGCGGTGGAGGACGTCGCCCGCGGCATCGACCGGGCCGAGGCCCGGGTGCGCGAGGCCGTCCCGGAGGCCCGGCTGATCTACCTGGAGCCCGACCTCGACCGCTCGAAGGCCGTCACTCGCTAGCCCCCGGTCGGAGCCCGCCCGACGGAGCGGCCCCCACCGCCGGTCAGGCTGTGGGGGCCGCTCCCGTTCCGTCTCGGGCGCCGCGGGAGTGCGCGGGGCCCGCCGCTACCGGGGCCGGGAGGCCTCCTCGGCCTCGCGCGTGTAGTTCGGGTCGGTCTGCAGCCGGCTGCGGTGCGCGCCGTAGACGAAGTACACGACGACGCCGACGGCCATCCAGATCAGGAACCGCACCCACGTCGAGGCGGGCAGGTTGAGCATCAGGTAGAACGAGGCCAGCGCGGCCAGGATCGGTACCGCCGGGACGCCGGGCACCGTGAAGGCGCGTGGCAGGTCGGGGCGGGTCCGGCGCAGCACCAGCACGCCGATGGCGACCAGCACGAACGCGAACAGCGTGCCGATGTTGACCAGCTCGGCCAGCTCGCTGAGCGGGATCAGCGCCGCCATCACCGCCACCGCGGTGCCGGTGACCAGGGTCGTGCGTACCGGGGTGCCGGTGCGCCGGTTGACCCGGGAGAAGACCGGGGGCAGCAGCCGGTCTCGGCTCATCGCGAAGAACACCCGGCTCTGCCCGAGCATCAGGATCATCATGACGGTGGTCAGGCCGAACAGCGCGCCGACGGAGATGATCGTGGCGAACGCGGGCTGGCCGACCGAGCGGAACGCCTCGGCCAGCGGCGCGTCGACCTTGATGTCGGTGTACTTGACCATCCCGGTGACCACCAGCGACACCGCCACGTAGAGCGTCGTGCAGATGGCCAGCGAGGCGATGATGCCGATCGGCATGTCGCGCTGCGGCTTCCTGGTCTCCTCGGCCGCGGTCGCCACCACGTCGAAGCCGATGAAGGCGAAGAACACCAGCGCCGCGGCGGTGAAGATGCCGGCCACGCCGAACGCCCCGGAGGGCATGCCCAGGTCCTGCAGCAGCGACGGCGCCGCCTCGGCGCCGGGAGCGGGCGGCGAGCCGGCGGGCGGGATGAACGGCGACCAGTTGGCGGTGTCGATGAAGAACGCCCCGGCCACGATCACCAGCAGCACCACCCCCACCTTGATGATGACCATGATCAGGTTGATCGTGGACGAGACCTTGATCCCGAAGCAGATCACCGCGGTCAGCACCAGCACGATCAGCGCGGCGACCAGGTTGTGCCCGTCGCCGTATGCCCAGTCCGGGATGGTGACCCCGAGCTGGCCCATGACGTCGGCGAAGTACGTCGACCAGCCGACGGCCACGGTCGCGGCGCCGAGCGCGAGCTCCAGGACGAGGTCCCAGCCGATGATCCAGGCGATCAGCTCGCCGAGGCTGGCGTAGGAGAACGTGTAGGCCGAGCCGGCCACCGGGACGGTGCTCGCGAACTCGGCGTAGCACAGCGCGGCCAGCGCGCAGGCGAGCCCGGCGACCACGAACGAGATCGCCACCGCCGGCCCGGCCTTGACGGCCGCGGCCTCCCCGGTGAGCACGAAGATCCCGGTGCCGATGACCACGCCGACGCCGAACACGGTCAGGTCGATCGGGCCCAGCCGTTTGCGCAGTCGGTGCTCCGGTTCCTCGGTGTCGCGGATCGACTGCTCGATGCTCTTGGTGCGCCACACGTTCACCGGCCGGGCTCCTCACGCGCGGAAGTGGTGCCCGGAGATAGCTCTCGGTGGTCCACCCAAAACATTGCCTTGCGGTTATATAGCTCTGTAGGTATGTTCGGGGGGTGACGTTCGAGGTGCTCGCCGAACCGGTCCGCAGACGCATCCTCGACCTGCTGCGGGAGCGCCCGCGGCTGGTCGGCGAGCTGACCGCCGAGCTCGGGCTGAGCCAGCCCGGCACCTCCAAGCACCTGCGCGTGCTGCGCGAGGCGGGGCTGGTGCGGGTCAGGGCGCAGGCGCAACGGCGCTGGTACGAGCTCGACCCGGCGCCCCTGGCCGAGGTCGACGCCTGGCTGGCGCCCTACCGCTGGATGTGGGCCGACCGCTTCGACGCCCTCGAACGCCACCTCGACGCGGATGCCGCACAGGAAGCGGCGCAGGAGACGGAGGAGGAACGATGAGTCAGACCCTGGAGACCCGGGACGGGCGTTCCGTGCTGCGGATGCGACGCAGGCTGGCGCACCCGCCGGAGAAGGTCTGGAAGGCGCTGATCGAGCCCGAACGCCTCGCCGAGTGGTTCCCCTCGACGATGGACCCGGAGCTGCGCGTCGGCGGCCGGGTCGAGTTCGGCTTCGGCACCCCCGGGACGGTCACCGAGCTGGAGGAGGGCCGGGTGATCGCCTACACGTGGGACACCGACCACCTGCACTGGGAGGTCCGCCCCGACGGTGACGGCTCGCTGCTGCTGCTCACCCACACCTTCGACGACCGCCCCGGCGCGGCCAGCTTCGCCGCGGGCTGGCACACCTGCGTCGAGGGCATGGACCTGCTGCTGTCCGGGGGCTCGGCGGGCGACGTCGACGTCGACGACCGGGCCCTGCACGAGCAGTACGTCCGCGAGCTCGGCATCGACGTGCCCGACGTGCGGCAGGCGCCGGACGGGTGGCACGTGCGGCTGGAGCGCCAGCTCACCCGCCCCGGCGCCGAGGTCTGGGCAGACCTGCGCACCGCGTGGCCGGGCGCGGGCGCCGTCCTCGTCGCGGACGAGCCGAAGGCCCTGGAGCAGGAGGCCGGCGGCGGGCGCGTGCGCTGGGAGCTGGGCGAGGGCACCGGCCACGGCGCCCGGCTCACCGTCACCTGGACCGGCCCCGACCCGGCCGACCGCGACACCGCCGCCGACCGCGTCCCGGCCCTCGCCGCCCGTCTCTCCCGCCCCTGACCCACCCCCCACCCACCCGTCGAGAACGAACCTGTTGTCGGTTGGACCGGTCCAAAAGGGCGACGAG
>NZ_JAGSOV010000014.1 GCF_023898865.1 Pseudonocardia humida | reverse complement strand
CCCGACTCAAACTACGCTTTTGGGGGTGGCCCGCCAAAAACCCCAAAAATGGTTCGTTCTCGACGGAACGGCCGCGGGGGAGGGGGGTGGTGGGCCAGAGTGTGCCTCCATGGACGGCCCCTTCCTCGGATCGCTCGCCGTGGCGACCGGGCTGCTGACCCCGCGCCAACTGCGCAGCGAGCGCTTCGTCCCGCTCTTCCGCGACGTGTACGTGCCGGCCGGGGTGGAGGTCGACCTGGTCGTCCTGTCCAAGGGCGCGCACCTGCTCATGCCGGAGGACGGCGCCCTCTGCGGTCACTCGGCTGCGGCGCTGCTCGGTGCGGACTGCAGCCCGTCCACGGCGGATGCCGAGTTCATCGCCCCGCACGGAGACGTGGGCAAGCGCCGAGGGCTGATCGTCCGGCAGGCGGCGCTGACGCCCGAGGAGGTCTGCCTCGTGGGGTCGTTGCGGGTCACCACGCCCCTGCGCACCGCGTACGACCTTGGCCGCAGGCTGGACCTCGTCCACGCCGTGGCCGCGGTGGACGCGCTCGCCCGGATCGGCCGCTTCGCGCCGGCGGTGCTGCTCGACGGGCCGGTCGGGGCCCGCGGACGCCGCCGGCTCCGCGAGGTCGTCGCGCTGGCCGATCCGCTGGCCGAGTCGACGATGGAGACGCGGCTGCGCCTCGTGCTCGTCGGCGGCGGGCTGCCGCGGCCGGTGTCGCAGTTCCCCGTCCGGACGGCCGGCGGCGCGGTGATCGCCCGCGTCGACCTCGCGTACCCGGAGGCCCGGCTGGCGCTCGAGTACGACGGCGCCCACCACTTCGACGACGAGTACTCCCGTCGCGACCGCCACCGCGACCTGCTGCTCGACGAGCTCGGCTGGCAGACGATGCGGTTCACCCGCGACGACGTGCTGCGCACCCCGAACGAGACGGTCCGCCGGGTCCGCGCCCGCCTGGCCGAGCGCACGGCCCGCCTCGCCCCTGACCCCGCCCCCTGACGCCCGCCCGGTCCCGGGGGGGGGGGGGGGCGGGGGGGGGGGGGGGGGGGGGCGGGGCGCGCCCGCCGGGGGGGGGGGGGGGGGGGGGGGGGCGGCGGCGGC
>NZ_JAGSOV010000013.1 GCF_023898865.1 Pseudonocardia humida | reverse complement strand
CCCGCCCCCCCCCCCCCACCCCCCCCCCCCCCCCCCCCCCCCCCCCCCCCCCCCCCCCCCCCCCCCCCCCCCCCCCCGGGGGTGGGGGTGGGGGCGGGGGTGGGAGATCGAGCACGTCGTGCGGGCGGCGGCGCTGCCGTCGGTGACGCTGCAGGTGCTCCCCACGGCGGTCGGCGCGCACGCCGGCATCGCCTCCCCGCGACCGGCGACCACGACGGGCACGCCGGGTTCGTCGAGGCGCACTTCCACACCGCCGACGAGCTGCGCGGCGAACCGGTGGCCGCCGGGCTCGTCGAGGTCGACGTGCTCGGCGTGGGGGGCCCGACCTGGCCTGCGCTCGACGCCGCCGGCCTCGACGGTTCGACGCCGGGGTGGACGCCGCGCTGCGCTGCGCCCGGCTGGTGGAGTCCGACCCCGCGCTCATCCACGCGAGCGCCCACCTCCTCGCCACCGGGACGAGGACCGGTCCCCGAGCAGCACGACCTGGGTCGCCGGGTCGTAGTGCACGGCGGGCGCGCCGTCGACCACCAGGTCGGCGCGGGCGGCGGTGCCGGTGCCGGCGAAGTGCGCGCGCTCCTGGGACGCCCAGGCCTCCCAGTACGGCCGGTAGGTCTCGCCGTCGCGGGCCATGCTGCGCCGGTACCGCACCGTCTCCGGCGCCTCCAGCCACAGCACGAGCGACGCGCGCTCGGCCACCGACCCGGCGCCCACCCCCTCGACCACCAGCACGTCCGGGCGTCCGAGGTCGACCTCGGCGCCGTACGCGCCGGCGTGCCAGTCGTAGCGGTGGTAGCGGGCGGGCCCGCCCCCGACCAGGCCCTCGACGAGCGCGCGCAGCCGCCGCACACCCTCGGACAGCCCGTCCCACCCGTCGTACAGGTCGTCCATGTGCAGGACGGGCGGCCCGTCCAGCGCCGCGGCCAGCCGTTGGGCCAGCGCCGTCTTCCCGGCGCCGGACAGCCCGTCCACGCACACCAGCCGGGTGCCGCCGCAGCGCGCCTGCGCCGCCCGCACCCCGGCCGCGACCTCGCCGAACCCGACGACCTCCCGGTCGAGCCGCGCCAGCGCCGGGATCGGCGGGTCCTTCGCCATCAGGACACCCGGGGGCTCGCGAACTTCTCGCGCAGGGTCTTCTTGGAGAACTTGCCGACCGAGGTCTTGGGCACCTCGTCGATGAACTCGACGGCGTCGGGCAGCCACCACTTGGCCACCCGCGGCGCCAGGAACTCCAGGATCTCCTCGGCGGTGACGTTCTCGCCCTCCTTGACGACCACGCAGGCCAGCGGCCGCTCCACCCACTTCTCGTGCGGGATCGCGATGACCGCGGCCTCGGCGACCTTGGGGTGGGCCATGATCTCGTTCTCCAGCTCGACCGAGCCGATCCACTCGCCACCGGACTTGATCAGGTCCTTGGTGCGGTCGACGAGGCGCACCGAGCCGTACCGGTCGCCGGAGGCGACGTCGCCGGTGCGCAGCCAGCCGTCCTCGGTGAACTGGGCGCCGCCGCCCTCGCCGCGGTAGTACTCCGCGGCGATCCACGGCCCGGCCGCCTGCACCTCACCGGTGGCCTGGTCGTCCCACGGCTGGAGCTCGCCGGTGTCCGGGTCGACCAACCGGACGTCGACCAGCGGCACCGGGACGCCCTGGCGCGCGCGGTAGTCGGCGCGCTGGTCCTCGGTCCACTCCGCGTGGTGCGAGCGCGGGCTGCTCACGGTGGCGATCGGGCTGGTCTCGGTCATGCCCCAGGCCTGCAGCATCGGTACCCCGATCGCCTCCCGGTACGCCTCGGACAGCGCCCTGGGCACCGCGGAGCCGCCGCACAGGATGGTCCGCAGCGCGGACAGGTCGTGCTCGGGGAGCAGCGGCAGGACGCCCATCCAGATGGTGGGGACGCCGCCGGTCACGCTGACCCGGTGCCGCTCCAGCAGCGACACGATCGCCTGCGGGGTCATGTTCGGGCCGGGCATCACCATCGACGAGCCGGCCAGCAGGCAGCCGTAGGGCAGGCCCCAGGCGTTGGCGTGGAACATCGGCACGATCGGCAGCACGACGTCGCGCTCGGACAGCGCCATGGCGTCGGTGGTCAGCGTGATCAGCGAGTGCAGCACCGCCGAGCGGTGGCTGTAGACGACGCCCTTCGGGTTGCCGGTGGTGCCCGACGTGTAGCACATGGCGGCGGCGCGGTTCTCGTCCAGCACCGGGAACCGGCCCTCGAACGGCGTCGCGGCGGCCAGCAGCTCCTCGTAGTCGTGCACGCGGGGGTCGGACGGGACCTCGGCGTCGGCGCCGTCGTCGATGACGATCACGTGCCGGACGGACTCCAGCTGGTCGACCAGCGGCCAGAACAGCGGCAGCAGCGACCGGTCGACGAAGACGACCTCGTCCTGGGCGTGGTCGGCGATGTAGACGAGCTGCTCGGGGAACAGCCGGATGTTCAGCGTGTGCAGCACCCGCCCCGTGCACGGCGCGGCCAGGTACAGCTCCAGGTGGCGGGCGGTGTTCCAGCAGAACGTGCCGACCCGGCCGTCGGCGGAGACCTCCAGCGTGTCGAGCACCGTCGCCAGCCGCCGCACGCGCGCGGCCCACTCGGCGATCGTCGTGCTCGTCTCGCCGTTCGCGGTGGCCGTCACGATCGTCTTGTGGCCGAAGTACTGCTCGGCCCGGTGGAAGACGTGGGTGAGGGTGAGGGGCCGATCCTGCATCAGTCCGAGCATCGGTGCTCCTTCGGCGGCTGCGGCGTGACGATCGCGAACGTACCTCCGACGCCCCGCCGGTGACCATGCACCGAGTCGCGGTCAGCGCTGGTCGCGGAGCTGCTCGCGCACCCGCATGAGGGCGAAGCCGAGCAGGTTCAGCCCTCGCCACGCGGTGGGGTCGTCGGCGCGCTGGTCGTCGGCGGCGAGCCCGATGCCCCAGATCCGGTCGACCGGGCTGGCCTCCACCAGCACCCGCGACCCGGTGCCGAGCAGGACCGCCCGCAGGTCGTCGTGCTGGGTGAACTTGGCGACGTTGCCGGCCACGACGACGTCGAACCGCTCCGCCTCCCACGCCGCCGCGCGGAACCCGCGCACCTCGGCGCCGATCTTCTTCGCCTCCGCGGGCGTAGCGGCGCGCAGGACGCGCTCGGCGGCCTCGGCGTCGTCGAACAGGACGGCCTTGCGCCACATCATCCAGTGCTCGGCCGAGGCGAAGGTGCGGCCGTCGACCTCGAGGTCCACCGGCCACCACTGGCTCAGGCACCCCTTGCCGGGCGAGCCGTCCGGCGCGGGCCGGTGCCCCCAGAAGTACAGGTACTCCAGCTGGACGCCGGCGTCGGCGAGGGCGACGAGCTCGGCCGCGGAACGGGGGGACACGCCGACAGTGTGGTGGGCGCCCGACGACGGTGCACCTCGTCACCCGTCCCGAACGCCCGAACCCGACGCGATCGACCAGCACGCGGAACGGACGCGTGCGGTTAGGCTCGACGGCCGTGACGCCCTCCGGCCGGACCGCATCGGTCTGCCTCGACGTGGGCTCCACGTGGACCAAGGCCGCGCTGGTGGGCCCGGACGGGTCGCTCGTCGGTTTCGCCGAGCACCCGACCACCCGCCACGACGTGCTGGAGGGCGTGGACGCCGCGGTCCGCGGGGTGTCCGCGGCCGGCGGCGCCGACGACGGCGAGCCCGCCCTGCTGGCCTGCTCGTCGGCGGGCGGCGGGCTGCGGCTGGCCGTCGTGGGCTCCGAGCGGTTGGCCGCCACCGAGGCCGGGCACCGCGTCGCCTGCTCGGCGGGGGCCCGCGTGGTGCACGTCCACGGCGGGCCGCTGGAGCCCGCCGACGTGCGGCTGCTGCGCAGCGCCCGGCCCGGCGTGCTGCTGCTGATCGGCGGCGCCGACGGCGACGACCCCGCCGCGCTGCTGCACAACGCCGGGCGCCTGGCCCGCGCCCGCGTCCGGTTCCCGATAGTGCTCGCGGCCAACGCCGCCGCCCGCGACGACGCCGCGGCCCTGCTGCGCGCGACGGGCCGCACGGTCGTCGTCTCGGACAACGTGATGCCCCGCGTCGGGGAGATCGTCCCGGCGCCCGCCCGGGCCGCGCTGGCCCGCCTCTACGCCCGCCACGCCGTCGGCGCCCGCGGCCCCGCCGCCGCGCCCCGGTTCCGCAGGCTGGCCAAGGTCGCCACCCCCGACGCCGTCGGGCACGCGGCCGGCGAGCTCGCCCGCATCTGCGGGGGCCGGGTGCTGCTGGTCGACGTCGGCTGCGCCACGACCGACGTGCACTCCGCGCTGGGCGGCCCCAACTCGCGCACGGTCGAGGGCGACCTCGGGATGCGCTCGGCCGCCGAGGGCGTGCTGATCGCGGGGCAGGCCGAGGGCGTCGTCGACCCGGTCGAGGCCGACCTGCTCGGCCCCACCGTCGCCCGGATGGCCAGCGAGGTCGGCTACGTCCCGCGCGACCCGGGCAGCGCAGCGGAGGACCGCCGCATCGCCGCCCTCGCCGCCGTGATCGCCGTGCGCCGCCACCTGCGCGCCCACGCCGACGCCGCCGCCGGCCTGGGCCTGGTGGTGCTCTCCGGCGGGGTGTTCCGGCAGCGGGAGCGCCCGGGCGCGCTGGCCGCCGTGGTGTCCACCGTCCAGGCCGACCCGGTGCTCGCCGAGGCCCTGCGCGAGGTGCCGGTCGTCGTCGACGCCGACTTCACCGTGGCCCCCGCCGGCCTGCTGGCCGCGCACGGGCGGGGCGCGGCCGCCGAGGCGCTGCTGCGCGACCACCTGCTCGGCTGACCGCGTCCCGCGGGTCGGCCGGCCCTACCCTCCCGGCATGGCGTTGAGCACCGAGGCCGGGCTGCGGGACGTCGAGCGGGAGCTGGCGGAGCGCGAGCCGGTCTTCCACCGGACGGCGTTCGCGACGACCCCGCAGGAGCTGGAGGCGGCGACCGATCCCGACTTCTTCGAGGTCGGGGCCTCCGGGCGGGTCCACGAGCGCCGGCACGTGCTGGAGGTCGTGGCCCGCCGCTATGCCGACGGCGTGGTCGACGACGGCCTGCGCGGACGCGACTTCCACTGCCGCCGCCTCGCTCCCGACCTGTTCCAGCTGAGCTACGCGCTCACCCAGGGCGCGCGGGAGACCCGGCGGACCAGCCTCTGGCGGCGCGCAGCCGAGGGCTGGCGGATCGTGCACCACCAGGGCACGGTCGTCGAGGCCGGATGATCCCCGGGAGGTTCCTGGCCGCACAGGACCTGAAGGTGGCCTTCCTGAACTTCCGGAGCGGCCGGCGCGGCACGGGGGGTGGGCTCACCCGGCGGGCGTCGCCTCCACCGAGGGCGTCGTCGTGCGGGGGTACTGCCGGGTCGACTCGGCCGGCGCGCTCGTCTCCGCGCGTGGGATGCCGGTGGCGGGCGGCGGGACGACGAAGGGCGGTTGCGAGGGCGGCATCATCGGGCCCGGTGCCACCGACGGGGCGGGCGAGGCCGGGATCGGCTCGGCCCCGGTGGTGGTCGGAGCGGGGACGGGAGGGTCGGGGCGGTCGGCGGGCACCACGGTGCCGTACCCGCCCGTCGCGGCGGCGACGGCCGCCGTCACCCCGCCCAGCACCGCGACCGCCGCCACCGCGGCGGCGCCCGTGGCCAGCCGCTGCCGGCGCCTGCGTAGCCGGTCGCGCCTGCGCAGCACGCCGGCCAGCAGATCGGTGGGCGGGACGGCGTCCAGGTCGGGGTCGCGCAGCGCGGCCCGCAGGGCGTCCTCGGGGTCGGTCATCGGCTGCTCCCCTCGCTGGTCTGGTGGGCGGTGGTGGCGCGCAGGACGCTCAGCGCGCGGTGGGCGTGCGAGCGGACGGTGGCCTCGCGGCACCCCAGCAGCTCGGCGATCTCGGAGTCGGGCCGGTCGTGGTAGTAGCGCAGCACGAGCACCGCGCGCTGCACCGGGGGCAGCTGTGCGAGCACGCCGCGCAGCTGGTCGCGGTCGGCGACGCGCTCGTCGGCGGCCGGAGCCGCGGTCCGCAGCCGGGTGCCCGGGTCGGCCCACGGTCGTTCCCCCGACGAGCGCCGCCGCCGCCAGGACAGGAAGTCGTTCAGCACGGCCTTGTAGGCGTAGGCCCGCAGGTCGTCGACGCCGCCGAGGCGGCTCCACGACAGGCCCAACCGCGCCAGCACGTCCTGGACGATGTCCTCGGCCCGGTGGTGGTCGAGGGTGAGCCTGCGCGCGAACGCCACCAGCTCCGGCCCGGTGGCCAGCACGAACGACTCGAACGACGGCGACGGGCTCACGCCTGGGATCCGCCCGTCACCGCACTGGCGTACACCACCACGTTGTCGCGGTAGTGGCCGGTACCCCGGTCGAACTCCCCGCCGCAGGTGATCAGGCGCAGCCCGGCGTGCGGGATGTCGCCGTAGACCTCGGCCGTCGGGAAGCCGGACTTCGGGTGGCGCGCCACCCGGTCCACCGCGAAGACCGCGGTGCTGCCGTCGACCCGCAGCACCCGCACCTCGTCGCCGGGGCGCAGCGCGGGGAGGTCGTGGAAGACACCGGGCCCGGTGCGGGCCGAGTCGACGTGCCCGAGCAGCACGGCCGGGCCGATCTCGCCCGGGGTGGGCGAGTGGGAGTACCAGCCGGCGTCGGGGGAGTCGAGCGGCGGCTCCTCGGTGGTGCCGTCGGGGTCGAGGCCGAGCGCGAGCAGACCGCTGTGCACGTCGATCGCCGGGATGTCGAGCCGGACGGGGACCGAGCGGCCGAGCGGACCGGAGGCGCCGGCTGCCGGGCCGGTCGGCCCGGCCTCGAGCAGCGTCCGGTGCGGGCCCGGCGGCGCGGCCGCGAACGCCCCCACCACCGCGACCGCCCCGGCCACGGCGAGCGCGACCGCGAGCGCGGCCAGCAGCCGGCGCGGCGTCACCCCCGTCCCGCCCGGGTGGGGTCGGTCCGGCGGCGCAGCGCCAGCGCGGTGCCCGCGCCGGCCAGGCCGAGGCCGCCGAGCACCAGCAGGCCCGTCGAGTGGCCGGGATCATCGGCCGTGGCGCCGCCCCCGGTCTCCGGGGCGCCGACGGGGACCTGCGAGACCTGCCCCGGCCGTTCCGCCGGCGCGACCTGGGCGGGCGGCGGGGACGGGGCCGCGGAGGCCGGGATCGGCGTGGGCGCGGGCGAGGCCTCGATGGGCGGCGGCGACGGCTGCGGGGTGGTCGTCGCGTGCGCGGCGGGGGCCAGCACCAGCACGGCGGCGACGGCCACCGGCAGTGCCGCGAGCAGGCGGGTCGAACGGGGGTGCATCGCGTTCCTCGTCTCGGTCGGGTGACCGTGTGACGCGGTGGGCCCGCGTCCGCGTTGCGGGCCGTGACGCGCATCACTGCGCTGCCCGCGCTCGGGCGCCGACCGAGTTGACATGCCCCCCGGACTTGGCCACCCTGGTCAGGCAGGGATACCCGGGGGTCGAGAGGCGCTGCGACGGACGAAACGTCCGCCACGCTCGACCCACCGCTACCGAGGAAGGGCGCCTTCTCCAGCAGGAGATGACCAGGTGCCGCCCGACATCCCGTTCCCGTTCGAGGCCCGTTCGCGGGCCCAATCGGCGTGCCCCCGTGCGCACGCCGCCACCACCGCACAGATGCCCATCGAGGAGGCGTGACCACCCCATGACCGCTACTGCCGACAAGACCGCTACCGACCCGTCCGGTCGCCTGCGGAACCTGAACGGCATCGACTTCGCCGTCGCCGACCTGGGACTGGCCGAGTTCGGGCGCAAGGAGATCCGGCTGGCCGAGCACGAGATGCCCGGCCTGATGGAGCTGCGCCGCGAGTACGCCGAGGCGCGCCCGCTGCACGGCGCCCGCGTCGCGGGCTCGCTGCACATGACCGTGCAGACCGCCGTGCTGATCGAGACCCTGGTCTCGCTGGGCGCCGAGGTGCGCTGGGTCAGCTGCAACATCTTCTCCACCCAGGACCACGCGGCCGCGGCCACCGTGGTCGGCCCGCACGGCACCCCCGAGGAGCCGAAGGGCGTCCCGGTGTTCGCCTGGAAGGGCGAGACGCTGGAGGAGTACTGGTGGTGCACCGAGCAGCTGTTCCTGTTCCGGGACGAGAACGGCGAGCTCGTCGGCCCGAACATGATCCTCGACGACGGCGGTGACGCCACCCTGCTCGTGCACAAGGGCGTCGAGTTCGAGACGACCGGCGTCGTGCCGACCGTCGAGGACGACGACCTGACCGTCTCCGACGAGTACCGGATCATCCTGGACACGCTGCGCCGCTCGCTGGCCGCCGACGCGCACCGCTGGACCACGGTCGCCGACGGCATCCGCGGCGTCACCGAGGAGACCACCACCGGCGTGCACCGGCTCTACCAGCTCGCCGAGCAGGGCCAGCTGCTGTTCCCGGCGATCAACGTCAACGACTCGGTCACCAAGAGCAAGTTCGACAACACCTACGGCATCCGGCACTCGCTGATCGACGGCCTCAACCGGGCCACCGACGTGCTGATCGGCGGCAAGGTCGCGTTGGTCTGCGGCTTCGGCGACGTGGGCAAGGGCTCGGCGTCGGCGCTGGCAGGCCAGGGCGCCCGGGTGATCGTGAGCGAGGTCGACCCGATCTGCGCGCTGCAGGCGCTGCTGCAGGGCTACCAGGTCGCGACCCTGGAGTCGGTGGTCGACAAGGCCGACATCATCGTCACCACCACCGGTAACAAGGACATCATCACCACCGAGGCGATGTCCCGGATGAAGCACCAGGCGATCGTGGCCAACGTCGGCCACTTCGACAACGAGATCGACGTGGCCGGACTGGGCCGGATCCCCGGCATCATCCGGATCAACATCAAGCCGCAGGTCGACGAGTGGGTCTTCCCGGACGGCCACTCGATCATCCTGCTGTCCGAGGGCAGGCTGATGAACCTGGGCAACGCGACGGGCCACCCGTCGTTCGTGATGTCCAACAGCTTCTCCAACCAGGTGATCGCGCAGGTCGAGCTGTTCACCAAGTTCGAGGAGTACAACAAGGACGTCTACCGGCTGCCCAAGCACCTCGACGAGAAGGTCGCCAAGATCCACGTGCTGGCGCTGGGCGGCGAGCTGACCAAGCTCACCAAGGAGCAGGCCGAGTACATCGGCGTCGACGTCGAGGGCCCGTTCAAGCCCGAGCACTACCGCTACTGATCCGGTCGTGGGGGGGGGGGGCGGGGGGGGGGGCGGGGGCCCCCCCCCCCCCGGGGGGGGGGGGCGGGCGGGGCCCCCGCCCCCCGGGGGGGGGGGGG
>NZ_JAGSOV010000012.1 GCF_023898865.1 Pseudonocardia humida | reverse complement strand
CTGATCCGGTCGTGGGCGGGTTCCCATGGTCAGGACCGGGGAACCCGCCCACGATGGGGTGGTGCGATCCGAAGACGACGGCGACGGCTGGGTGAGCTGCGCGCAGGGCCACGACCACTGGGGGCGGTTCGGCGCGGCCGGGCTGCTGCTCTGGCACGACGGCGCGGTCCTGCTCCAGCACCGCTCCCGGTGGAGCCACCACGGCGGCACCTGGGGGGTGATGGGCGGCGCCCGCAACCGCGGGGAGTCCGCCGCGCAGGCCGCCCAGCGCGAGGCCGACGAGGAGTCCGGGCTCGATGCCGCCGCCTACGCGGTCGTCGGCGAGCACGTCGACGACCACGGCGGCTGGGCCTACACGACGGTCATCGGCCGGGCGCTGAGCCCGGCGCTGCCGCGGATGCTCAGCTGGGAGACCGTCGAGCTGCGGTGGGTCGCCGTCGACCGGGTGGCCGCCATGCCCCTGCACCCCGGCTTCGCCGAGACGTGGTCCACGGTCCGCGCCCTCGGCATCGGCTGACCGCGAGTCGCCCACCGCCGCGGGTGGGCCGCCGTCGAGAACGAAGCCGTTGTCGGTTGGACCGGTCCAAAACGACGGCAAGCTCGTTCTCGACGGGGGCGCTACCGTGCGCGCGTGCTGGTGGTCATCGAAGGGCTCGACGGGGCCGGGAAGAACACCGTGGCGGGCGCGCTGACGACCGCGCTGGAGGCCCGCGGGGCCACGGTCGCCCGGCTCGCCTTCCCCCGCTACGACGCCGACGTGCACGCCGAGCTCGCCCGCGACGCGCTCTACGGCCGCGCCGGCGACCTGGGGGAGTCGGTGCACGGCATGGCCCTGCTCTTCGCCCTCGACCGCCGCGCCGCCGCCGACGGCATGCGCGCCGCGCTGGCCGCGCACGACGTGCTGCTCGTCGACCGCTACATCGCCTCCAACGCCGCATACGGCGCCGCCCGGCTGCACCAGGACGCCGACGGCGAGTTCGTCGAGTGGGTGCGCTCGACCGAGGTCGACCGGTTCGGGCTGCCGGTGCCCGACCGCCAGCTCCTGCTCGCCGTCCCGGAGCAGGTGGCGGCCGAGCGCGCCGAGCGCCGCGAGCGCACCGAGCCCGGCCGCGGCCGCGACGCCTTCGAGTCCGACGACGGCCTGCAGAAGCGCACCGCGGCCGTGTACGCCCAGTTCGCGGCCCTGTCGTGGCTCTCGCCGTGGACCGTGCTCGACGGCGTCGCCGGCCCCGACGCGGCCGCCCTCGCCGCCGACCTGCTGGCGTAGATGTGCGCACCGGGCGGCCCCGGCGCGGCCGCTGACCAGCGGGTGGGATGCTGACGGACATGAAGTCGCGCGTACTTGTGGTGGACGACGATCCGGCGCTGGCCGAGATGCTGACCATCGTGCTGCGCGGGGAGGGCTTCGACACCGCCGTGGTGGGCGACGGCACCCGCGCCCTGCCCGCGGTCCGCGAGCTGCGCCCGGACGTGGTGCTGCTCGACCTGATGCTCCCCGGCATGAACGGCATCGACGTGTGCCGGGCGATCCGCTCGGAGTCCGGCGTGCCGATCGTCATGCTCACCGCCAAGAGCGACACCGTCGACATCGTGCTGGGCCTGGAGTCCGGCGCCGACGACTACGTCGTCAAGCCGTTCAAGCCCAAGGAGCTGGTCGCCCGGATCCGGGCCAGGGTCCGGCGCACCGAGAACGAGCCCGCCGAGCAGCTGGCCATCGGCGAGATCTCCATCGACGTGCCCGCCCACCAGGTCGTGCGGGCCGGGGAGCAGATCGCGCTCACCCCGCTGGAGTTCGACCTGCTGGTCGCCCTGGCCCGCAAGCCGCGTCAGGTGTTCACTCGTGAGGTGCTGCTCGAGCAGGTCTGGGGCTACCGGCACGCCGCCGACACCCGGCTGGTCAACGTGCACGTGCAGCGCCTGCGGTCCAAGGTCGAGCGCGACCCGGAGCACCCGGAGGTCGTGCTGACCGTCCGCGGCGTCGGCTACAAGGCCGGGCCCCCGTGACCACCGTGATCCGCGCGACCGGGCCCTGACCACGTGGGTGCCCTCGCCGACCGGACCCGCCGCGGGGTCGCCCAGCTGCGCCAGCTGGGCGCCGAGCTGACCGACGCCTTCAACGCGGTCTGGCGGCGCTCGCTGCAGCTGCGGGTCGTCATCAGCACCCTGGCCCTGTCCACGGCCGTCGTGCTGGTGCTCGGCTTCATCCTGCAGACCCAGATCGCCAACCGGGTGGTGCAGGGCAAGGAGACCGACGCCGCCTCCCGCATCGAGACGGCCCGCATCGTCCTGGAACGCGACCTCACCGGCGTCGACCCCGACCGCGACAGCGCCAGCGGCGAGCTCAACAACGCGCTGGCCCGGTTGACCAGCACCAGCATCCAGGGCGACCGCTCGTCCGCGGCGGGCGAGTTCTTCGCGGTGCTGGCCGCCTCCCAGTCCGACGGCGCCGACGACATGATCGCCGGGCGGATCTCCGACGTGCCGCCCGAGCTGCGGGAGAGCATCCGGCAGGGGCTGCGGTCGCTGCAGTACACGACCGTCGTGCTCGAAGGCGTGGACACGCCGATGCTGGTCGTCGGCCAGCAGGTGCAGACCGCCACCCGGCCCATCGAGTTCTACCTGCTGTTCCCGCTGGACGCCGAGCGCCGCACGCTCGGGCTGGTGCAGAGCACGCTGATCGTCGGAGGGCTGGTGCTGCTGCTCCTGCTCAGCGGCATCGCCAGCATCGTCACCCGGCAGGTCGTGCACCCGGTGCGGCAGGCCGCCGAGATCGCCGAGCGGTTCGCCGAGGGCTACCTCGACGAGCGGATGCCCGTGCGCGGCGAGGACGAGGTCGCCCGGCTCGCCGAGTCCTACAACGAGATGGCCTCCTCCATCCAGAGCCAGATCGACCAGCTCGAGGAGTTCGGCGCCCTGCAGCGGCGGTTCACCAGCGACGTCAGCCACGAGCTGCGCACCCCGCTGACCACCGTCCGGATGGCCGCCGACGTGCTGTACGCCTCCCGCGACGCGCTGCTGCCCGCCCTGCGGCGCAGCTCCGAGCTGCTGGTCAACGAGCTCGACCGGTTCGAGGCGCTGCTGGCCGACCTGCTGGAGATCAGCCGGCTGGACGCGGGCGTGGCCGAGCTGGGCGCCGAGCGCACCGACCTGGGGGCCGTCGTCACGCGGGCGGTCGACGCCGTGCGCGGCATCGCCGACCAGTCCGGCACGCCGATCGACGTGCGGCTTCCCGACGGCGACGCCGTCGCGGAGCTCGACCCGCGCCGCGTCGAGCGGATCGTGCGCAACCTGGTCTCCAACGCGATCGACCACGCCGAGGGCAACCCCATCGAGGTGGTCGTGGCCGCCGACGAGAAGGCCGTCGCGGTGCTGGTCCGCGACCACGGCGCCGGCCTGCGCCCCGGCGAGTCCGAGCTGGTGTTCAACCGGTTCTGGCGGGCAGAGGAGTCGCGCGCGCGGCGCAGCGGCGGCAGCGGGCTCGGCCTGGCCATCAGCATCGAGGACGCCCGCCTGCACGGCGGCTGGCTGCAGGCCTGGGGCGAGGTGGGCCGCGGGTCGGAGTTCCGGTTGACGCTGCCGCGCACGGTCGGCGACCCGCTGCGCTCCAGCCCGGTGCCGCTGGGCCCGGAGGCGGGCGCGCGCCGCGAGCCGGCGCCGCGGCGCGGCGAGCCCGTGGAGCGCCTCGACCCGGCGCGCGTGCCGTCCGCGGTGGGGGGCGCGCACCTGCCCGCGCACGACGGGGGCCCGGAGTGAACCGCCGGATCGGGCGGCTGGCGGCGGCCTTGCTGGCCGCGCTGGCGCTCGCCTCCTGCGCCACCGTCCCGGACTCCTCCCCGGTCAAGGTGCTCGGCCGCACCGGAGAGGCCGAGCAGGCCCCGGCGGCCGGCCCGGTCGACGGCAGCAACCCGCTCGACCTGGTCCGCGACTTCGTCCTGGCCTCCGGCAGCAGCTCCGACCGGCACGGCTCGGCGCGGCGCTTCCTGGCCGACGAGGCCGCGGGCTGGGACGACGGCACCGGGCTCACCGTGCTCGACGGCCAGTTCGACACCGTCCCCACGCCGGGCGCGCCCAACTCCGCCGACGCGACCACCATCCGCATCCGCGGCACCGCCATCGGCCGGGTCTCCGGATCCGGGGTGTTCGAGCCCAACCAGGCGAGCTTCCAGCAGGACGTCACCGTGGTGCGCCGCGACGGGCAGTGGCGCATCGCCGGGCTGCCCGACGGTGTCGTCGTGCCGCTGACGATCTTCCGCGACAACTACCGCTCGGTGCGCACCTGGTTCGTGGACCCGGTGCGCAGGTTGGTCGTGTCCGACCTGCGGTACGTGCCCAGCGTGCCGGCCAGGGCGCAGGCGGCCCGGGTGGCCGACCTGCTGCTGCGCGGCCCCTCGACCGCGCTGCTCGGGGCCGCGGTCAGCATGCTGCCGCCGGAGGCGGAGCTGCGCTCGAACGTGGCGGTCAGCCCCGACGGCGCGCTGGTCGTCGACCTGACCGGTGTCGGCGAGCTCGACCCGAGCGGGCGCCGGCTGCTGGCCGCGCAGGTGGTGCTGTCGCTGGCCGAGGTCAACGTGGCGCGCGTGCGGCTGCTGGTGGACGGCGAGCCGCTGATCGCCGAACGCCCCGACCTCACCCGCACCGACGTCGCCGACCTGATCGCCGAGGCCCAGCCAGCCCAGGACGTGCAGGGGCTGGTGGTCTCCGGGGGCAGGCTGCGCCAGCTGACCGGCCCCGAGCCCAGCGCCCCGCTGCCCGGTCCGAGCGGCGACGGCAGCCAGGACGTCGAGTCGGCCGCGCTCTCGCTCGACAGCCAGCGCCTCGCGCTGGTCGCCCGGCAGGGCAGCAGGCGGGCCCTGCTCATCGGCGGCGTCGCCGACCCGAGCCTCATCCCCACCTCCCTCGACGCCGCCACGATGACCCGCCCCACCTGGGCCCCCAGCGGCACCGAGGTCTGGACCGTGCTGGACGGCAGGCTGGTCACCCGGGTGCTGACCGACACCACGACCCCGCCGCGCACCGACCGCGTCGACGCGGCGGAGCTGGTGAACCTCGGTCCGATCAACGACCTGCGGCTCTCCCGCGACGGGATGCGGGTCGCGGCGGTGGTGGGTACAGGCCTCTACACCGCGGCCGTGACGCGCAGCGTCGACGGCGGGGTGGCGTTGCGCAACGTGCATCGCTTGCGTCCTCTCGATCTCGGTGAGGTGATCACCGCCGACTGGGGCTCTGCCGACTCGGTGGTGTCGGTGAGCCGCGGCCCCGACCTGCTCGTCGCGCAGACCACGATGGACGGGCTGGGCCTGCAGCAGGTGGTGGGCAACAACCTGACGCCGCCGCTGAGCGCGGTGGCCGCGAACGCCAACCGCCCGCTGCTGGTGACCGACCAGAACGGCGTGTGGAGCTTCGCCTTCGGCGACCAGACCGCGTGGCGGCAGGTGCTGGGCAGCGCCCCCGACGCGGTGCCCCTGTACCCGGGCTGATGCCGTACCCAGGCTGACGCGTCCGGCGCCGGCTCCGCCAGTACGGGCGCCCGGCCTGTGGATTACTCGTCGGTTGTGGATAACTCGGGATCACGGCGGGGGTGTCGACGGCGCCGCGGGCCACTCTCGAGGCATGCGACTGCACCGAGCCGGTCAGGCCCTCGTCGACCTCGTCCTCCCCTCCGACTGCGCCGCCTGCGGCGGCCCCGAGCCGCCGTGGTGCGGCCCGTGCGGGCGCGCGTTGGGCCCTCCAGCCGCCGCGCACCTGCCGGGCGGGCCGCAGGTGCTGGCGGCCGGGCGCTACACCGGCCCGCTGCGCGCCGCCCTGCTCCGCTACAAGGAGCGCGGCCGGCGCGACCTGGCCCGTCCGCTGGCCGCGCTGCTGGCCGGACCGCTGCACGACCTCGCGCCCCCGGGCGGTCCGGGGCCCACGTGGCTCGTGCCCGCGCCCTCGCGGCCGGCGGCCGCGCGGGCCCGCGGGGGCGATCACGTTCTGCGACTGTGCCGCGCGCTTTCAGCGCAATGTTCCAACGTCCGGGTAGCGCATTCGCTGCGCCTCGACCGGCGCGTCCAGGACTCGGTGGGCCTCGACGCCGCACAACGGGCCGTCAACCTGCGCGGGCGCGTCTCGATCGTGAGCGGCCGATTACCCCCGGTCGATGATCGTTCGCTGATCGTCGACGACATCGTCACCACCGGTGCCACGCTGCGGGAATGCCGGTCGGCGCTGGCTCGGTCCGGGGTGTCGGCCCGGGCGGCTCTGGTGCTCTGCGACGCGACCGGCCGAGCCAGATGATCTTGCGAAATGTCCGGATTTTAGCGCTGGCCGGACCTGCTTGCTAGACCATCCGTCGCATGCATCAGGTCGGGGTTACCCCGCGGTCAGGACTGTTGCCGAACCGTGATGCACGTTACGGTGCTCCGCATCCCCGAGCCATCAATCAGGAGGGACCCCCACCGATCGAGCGCCGGGGCGGGTCAGTTCCCCCCGGGCGCATCGCACCGTCAACCCGACGCGGGAAGCGAGGGAAGTCTGCGTGGAGATCGTTGTCACCGGCCGTAACGTCGAGGTTCCGGATCATTTCCGGATCCATGTCGCGGAGAAGGTCGCTCGCCTTGAACGCTACGACCACCGGATGGTCGGCATGGAGGTGGAGCTGTTCCACGAGCGCAACCGTCGCCAGCTCAAGAACTGCCAACGGGTCGAGATCACCGGCCGCGGCTGCGAAGGCGTGGCCCGCGCCGAGGCCTGCGCCCAGGACTTCTACGGCGCGCTCGACGCGGCGATCGCCAAGCTCGAGTCCCAGCTGCGGCGCTCGCACGACCGCCGCCGGATCAACGGCAAGCGCGCCCGCGTCACGGTGGCGCGCGGCGGCTCGACCGCGGTGCTGGACGAGGCGCCGCCCGTGGTCGCCGAGCTCGACGACATCCCGGTCGACGCCGCCGACGGGACGATCCCCTCTCCCCGCTCGCACTACGAGGACCTCGACCCCGATCCCATCCCCGGTCGGGTGGTCCGCCGCAAGGCGCACACCGACGCCCCCATGAGCGTCGACGAGGCCCTGGCCAAGATGGAGCTGGTCGGGCACGACTTCTACCTGTTCTCCGACGCCGAGAGCGGCAAGCCGTGCGTCGTCTACCGGCGCAAGGGCTACGACTACGGGGTGATCAGCCTGACGCACTGATCCCGCGCGCCGGCGCCCGTGAGGGGCGGCGACCGATTCCGACCGGAACGGTTGCCGCCCCTTCGGCGTTGAACCGTGGGGCTCCGGCCGCTTCGCTACCCTGGTGGCCGGCAAGACCCCCCGAACCCGAGCTGGACCCGCTGATCGTGAATGAGGTCGACCCGTGCCGCTGCTGAACCGCCTGCTCCGTGCCGGAGAGACGAAGCTGGTCAAGCGGCTGGCCAAGTACGCGGACCACATCGAGACCCTCGAGCCGGAGGCCTCGGCGCTCACCGACGACGAGCTGCGCGCGAAGACCGAGGAGTTCAAGCGCCGCTACGCCGACGGCGAGTCCCTCGACGACCTCATGTTCGAGGCGTTCGCCGTGGTCCGCGAGGGTGCCCGGCGCACCCTGGGCCAGCGCGCGTTCAAGGTCCAGCTGATGGGTGGCGCCGCGCTGCACCTGGGCAACATCTCGGAGATGAAGACCGGTGAGGGCAAGACCCTCACCTCGGCCTTCCCGGCGTACCTCAACGCCCTCTCCGGCGACGGCGTCCACATGATCACCACGAACGACTACCTGGCCCGCCGCGACTCGGAGAACATGGGCCGCATCCACCGCTTCCTCGGCCTGAGCGTGGGCGTGATCCTCTCCGAGATGCCCCCGGCGGTGCGCCGCGAGCAGTACAAGGCCGACATCACCTACGGCACCAACAACGAGTTCGGCTTCGACTACCTGCGCGACAACATGGCGTGGAACGCCCGCGACATGGTCCAGCGCGGCCACAACTTCGCCGTCGTCGACGAGGCCGACTCGATCCTCATCGACGAGGCCCGCACCCCGCTGATCATCTCTGGGCCCGCCGAGCAGAGCGCGCGCTGGTACCAGGAGTTCGCCCGCATGGCCCCGGCGATGCAGCGCGACAAGCACTACGAGGTCGACGAGCGCAAGCGCACCGTGGGCGTCACCGAGGACGGCGTCACCTACGTCGAGGACCAGCTCGGCATCGACAACCTCTACGAGGCCGCGAACACGCCGCTGGTCGGCTACCTGAACAACGCCCTGAAGGCCAAGGAGCTGTTCAAGAAGGACAAGGACTACATCGTCCGCGACGGTGCTGTGTTGATCGTCGACGAGTTCACCGGCCGCGTGCTGGCCGGGCGCCGCTACAACGAGGGCATGCACCAGGCCATCGAGGCCAAGGAGGGGGTGGAGGTCCAGGCCGAGAACCAGACCCTGGCCACCATCACCCTGCAGAACTACTTCCGCCTCTACACCAAGCTCTCCGGCATGACCGGCACCGCCCAGACCGAGGCGGCCGAGCTGCACCAGATCTACAAGCTCGGCGTGGTCAGCATCCCGACCAACCGGCCGATGATCCGCAAGGACCAGCCCGACCTGATCTACAAGACCGAGCCGGCCAAGTTCGAGGCGGTCGCCGACGACATCGCCGAGAAGCACGCCAAGGGCCAGCCGGTGCTGGTCGGCACGACGAGCGTGGCGAAGTCGGAGTACCTGGCGAAGCTGCTGGTGCAGCGGCAGGTGCCGCACGAGGTCCTCAACGCCAAGCACCACGAGCGCGAGGCCGCGATCATCGCCCAGGCCGGGCAGGCCGGTGCGGTCACCGTGGCCACCAACATGGCCGGCCGCGGCACCGACATCGTGCTCGGCGGCAACCCCGAGTTCCTGGCCGACCTGGAGCTGCGCCGCCGCGGCCTCGACCCGGTCGAGACCCGCGAGGAGTACGAGGCCGCCTGGGACGAGGTCGTCGCGGAGGTCCGCGCCCAGGTCGCCGCCGAGGCCGAGGAGGTCAAGGAGGCCGGCGGGCTCTACGTCCTGGGCACCGAGCGCCACGAGTCCCGCCGCATCGACAACCAGCTGCGTGGTCGGTCCGGGCGCCAGGGCGACCAGGGCGAGTCGCGCTTCTACCTGTCGCTGGGCGACGACCTGATGCGCCGCTTCAACGGCCAGGTCGTCGAGTCGATCATGAACCGGTTCAACCTGCCGGACGACGTGCCGATCGAGGCGGGCATGGTCACCAAGGCCATCCGCAGCGCGCAGACCCAGGTCGAGCAGCAGAACTTCGAGATCCGCAAGAACGTCCTCAAGTACGACGAGGTGCTCAACAAGCAGCGCACCGTCATCTACTCCGAGCGCCGCCGCGTGCTCGCGGGCGAGGACATCCAGGCCCAGATCCAGCACATGATCGAGGACGTGGTCACGGCCTACGTCGACGGCGCCACGTCCGAGGGCTACGCCGAGGACTGGGACCTGGAGAAGCTGTGGACGGCCCTGGGCACGCTGTACCCGGTGGGCATCCGCTGGCAGCAGTTGGCCGGCGACGACGACGGCGACCTCAGCGACGGCGAGCTCACCGGCGAGGTCCTGCACGACGCGATCCTGGCCGACATGCGCGAGGCCTACGCCCGCCGCGAGGCCGAGATCGACGAGTTGATCGGCGCCCAGGGCGGCATGCGCGAGCTGGAGCGCCAGGTGCTGCTGCAGGTCATGGACCGCAAGTGGCGCGAGCACCTCTACGAGATGGACTACCTCAAGGAGGGCATCGGCCTGCGCGCGATGGCCCAGCGCGACCCGCTGATCGAGTACCAGCGCGAGGGCTACGACATGTTCACCGCGATGCTCGAGGGCATCAAGGAGGAGACGGTCGGGCACATGTTCAACGTGCGCGTCCAGCCCGCCCAGCCGGCCGCCCCGGCCGAGGGCGCCGCTCCGGCGGCCGCTCCCGCCGCCACCCTGCAGAAGGCGGCTCCGGCCCAGCAGCGCCCGGCCGCTGCCCAGCAGCCCGCCGCCGCGCAGGCCGCCCGGCAGCCCCAGCAGCAGCCCAGGCGGGCCCCCGCGGCCGCCCAGGCGACCGGTCGGCACGCGGCCCCCGAGGTCGACCCGGCCGCCACCACCAGCGTCCTGCCCGCCGCCTTCCGCGGCGCCGCCCCGGCCGACCTGCGCTACAGCGGCCCGACGGAGACCGGCCAGACGGCCACCCGCGGCGGGGGAGCCGGCCGGGCGCAGCAGCAGTCGGGCACCGACACCGGGGCCCGGGGCCAGACCGGTGAGCCCTCGCGCAACCGGCCGTGCCCGTGCGGCTCGGGGCGCAAGTACAAGCAGTGCCACGGCTCGCCCACCGCGGCGCGCCCGTAGCCGCGATCCCGCAGCACGACCACCGAGGCCGGAGCCCCAGGGCTCCGGCCTCCGGCGGTTCCTGAGCACCTCGCCCGGGTGCCTCACCCGAGCCGCACCGCGGTCCACCGCCATCCCCGCAACCCCGTGCCGCCCCGCTCGAACCGGGCCGCGAGCGCCCGCACCCGTCCGTCGACCGTGCACACCGCCGCCACCTCGGCCACGCCCGGGGCGGGCAGGCACACCCGCATCCGGCCGAGGCGGGTTGGCGTGCCGGTGCGGCGCACCTCGCGGGCGGCCCGCCAGTAGCGCAGCACGCTCGGGTCGGCCGCGGCGTCCAGGTGGGCGGGTGGGCGGCGGCCGTCGAGGACCTCGATGACGATCCGCAGCACCGGGACGAGCTCGCGGTGGGCGGCGCTGGCCTGGGCCGTGGTGATGACGTCCTCGGTCGGCACCGCGGGCAGCGGCGGCGGGAGGGGCGGGGAGGCGGTGGCCTCGCCCGGTTCGGGTTCGTAGCCGGCCCGGCGGACGTGCACCGCGCCGGGCGGGACCGGTGGGGCGAGGAGCGGTGGTTCCTGCAGCACGGTCATGCCGAAGAAGGTGCACCTCGGGTGCCCGTGGCAGCGGGAGAACCGATTCGTACGTGGCCATACGGTATGGCGGCGTACGGTGACGCCGTGTCCGAAGCGGACGATGCGACCGCGCTCCCGTGGGAGGTGCTGCTGCCCCGCGCCGGGGCCGCCGCGGCCCGCTGCCACCGGTCGCTGCTGGCCGATCACGGCCTGAGCCCGACCGCGCTCGCCCTGCTCGACCAGCTCGACCGCCGCGACGGGCTCTCGCACCGGGAGCTGGCGGCGCTGCTGGGCCGGACGCCGGCCACGCTCACCCCGGTCGTGGACGCGCTGGAGGAGGCCGGCTCGATCGGGCGGGCGCGCGACCGGCGCGACCGGCGGGTCGTGCGGCTCGCGCTCACCGCCGCGGGCCGGGAACGGCTGCGCCGGGCGACGGCGGCGGTGGCGGCGGAGCTGCCGGCGCTGCTGCCCGTCCCGCCGCCCCAGCACGCCGGGCCCGTGCGCGACTACCTGCTGGCGGTGCTCGCCGCGCTGGACGACCGGGCGGGCCCGTGATCGCTCCCGGCGCGGGTAGCGTCGGGTCGGTGCAGCGTGCGCTGGTGATGGACTACGCGGGGGTGCTCGACCGGGGACCCGACCTGCTCGACCTCGTCCGCAGGGCGCGCGCGGCCGGCGTGTCGACAGCGCTGGTGACCGACGCCCCCGCCGTCCCGGACGACTGCGCCGAGCTGTTCGACGTGCTCGTGCTCGGCCCGGCGATCGGGGTGCGCAAGCCCGACCCGGAGGTCTACCGCAGGGTCGCGGCGATGCTCGGGCGGGCGCCGGGCGAGTGCGTCGTGGTCGACGACAGCGCCCGCAACATCCGCGGCGCCCGCACCGCGGGCGCCGTCGGCGTGCACCACCAGCGCGACTCCAGCACCATCACCGACGTCGAGATCCTGCTCGACCTGCCGGCCGCGTGAGCTCGCGAGCGCCGGGTACCGGGCGGCCACCGCGACCGGATCTTGATTCGGGGACACCGCTCGATTACACAGCTACCCATGGGTAACCGTGTGGGCTACGAGCTCGGTGACGACGGCGTCGCCACCATCACCATGGACGACGGCAAGGTCAACGCGCTGTCCGTGGGGATGCTCGGCGACGTCGGCGCCGCGTTCGACCAAGCGGAGTCCGACGGGGCCGCGGTGCTGCTCACCGGGCGGCGGGGCGTCTTCTCCGGCGGGTTCGACCTGCGGGTCATCCGCGGCGGCGACCCGGCGGCCGCGCTGGCCATGGTCCGGGCCGGCTTCGAGCTGGCCGAGCGCGTGCTGTCGTTCCCGCGCCCGGTGGTGGCGGCCGCGCCCGGGCACGCCGTCGCGATGGGCGCGTTCCTGCTCCTGTCCGCCGACCTGCGGATCGGGGTCGCGGCGCCGTCGCGGTACACGGCGAACGAGGTGGCCATCGGGCTCAGCGTCCCGAGCGCGGCGCTGGCGATCCTGCGCTACCGGCTCACGCCCTCCGAGGCCGACCGCGCCGCCGTCACGGCCGCCGTCTACGGGCCCCGGGAGGCGAAGGTCGCGGGGTTCCTGCACGAGGTCGTCGAGCCCGACGCGCTGCCGGCCACGGCCCGTGGCTGGGCGGCCGCCGCGGCGAGCGGCCTGGACGCCGAGGGGCACCGGGCGACGAAGCTGCGCGCCCGCGCCGACGTCCTGGACGAGCTGCGCGCAGGCATCTCCGAACTGGTCGCCGCCCGCTCCTGACCTCCCCCGCCCACGGGGGCTCGATGGTCAGGCGGGCGGGGGCGGAGGAGTGGTCCGGGGAGCGGCGGGGCGGGTCGTGTCGCCCTGGCCGGTGAACTCCTGGGCCTTGTCGACGGCCTGGTCGATCTGCTGGTCGTGGCCCGCGAACCTGGTCTTGGCGAAGTCGCCCGCCTTGTCCAGCGCCTGGTCGACCTGCTCGTCGTGCTTGTCGATGAAGTCCTTGGCCTTGTTGATGAAGTCCATGGGCGGAGCCTCCCACCCCCCGCCCCGGGCACACCAACGCGCCCCTCGCCCGTTCGGCTGATGCCGCACGGGCGAAGGGCGCAGTCGAGCCGGTGGGCTCAGGAGGGAAGCGGCGGGGGCTGCTCCTCGGGGGCGGTGGTGTCGCGCCCGCCGGTGAACTGCTGGGCCTTGTCGACCCCCTGGTCGATCTGCTCGTCGTGGCCGGCGAAGCGCCCCTTGGCGGTGTCGCCTCCCTTGTCGAGCGCCTGGTCGACCTGCTCGTCGTGCTGGTCGATGAAGTTCTTGGCCTGGTTGAAGTCCACCATGCCGGGAGGGTCCCCGGGATCGGGGACCTCACTCCGACGTCACCCGTTCGGGCGCAGGCGCACGTGCGAAGGGCGCAGCTCGTCGACGCTGTTGACGCCGAGGAGCTGCATCGTCCGCACGATCTCCCCGGTCAGGATCTGCACCGACTTCGCCACCCCGGTGCGGCCCCCGGCCATCAGGCCGTACAGGTAGGCGCGGCCGACCAGCGCGGCCCGGGCGCCCAGCGCGATCGCCGCCACGATGTCGGCGCCGTGCGTGATGCCCGTGTCCACCATGACCTCGGCCCGGTCGCCGACCGCCTCGACCACCGGCTGCACCAGCTCCAGCGGGACGGGGGCGCGGTCGAGCTGGCGGCCGCCGTGGTTGGACAGCAGCACCGCGTCGGCGCCGGCGTCGACCACGCGGTGCGCGTCCTCGACGCTCTGGATGCCCTTGATCACGAGCTTCCCGCTCCACGTCGAGCGCAGCCACTCGACGTCGGCCATGGTCAGCGCGGGGTCGAACACGCGGTTGATCAGGTCGGCGACGGTGCCGTCGGTCGACTCCAGGCTGGCGAACGCCAGCGGCTCGGTGGTCAGGAAGTCGAACCACCAGTTGGGGTGCAGGGCGCCGTCGAGGAACGTCTTGAGCGTCAGCGACGGCGGGATCGTCAACCCGTTGCGCACGTCGCGCAGCCGGGCTCCGCCGACCGGCGTGTCGACGGTCAGCATCAGGGTGTCGTAGCCGGCCGCGGCCGCCCGCTCGACCAGGTCCTTGCCCGGGGCGCGGTCGCGCCACAGGTAGAGCTGGAACCACTTGCGGGTGCCCGGCGCGGCCTCGGCGACGTCCTCGATGGTCATGGTGCCCATCGTGGACAGCGTGTACGGGATGCCGACCTCGCCGGCGACCGAGGCCACCGCCGCCTCGCCCTCGGTGTGCATCATCCGCGTGAAGCCCGTCGGCGCGAACGCGAACGGCAGCGCCGAGCGCTGCCCGAGGATGTCGCGACCGGTGTCGACGTTCGAGACGTCGCGCAGGACCGTCGGGCTGAACTCCACCCGGGCGAACGCGTCGCGGGCCCGGTTGAGCGAGAGCTCGCCGTCGGCGGCGCCGTCGGTGTAGTCGAAGACGGCCCGCGGGGTGCGGCGGCGGGCGATGCGGCGCAGGTCGGCGATGCTGCCCGCGAGCCGCAGCCGCCGCTGGGCGCCATCGCGGATGAACGGTGCCGGCCGCAGCAGTGGGGCCAGCTCTGACGGACGAGGTACCCGACGCTTCACCACGCCGACAACCCTAGGCCGTTGACGGCCCGGGTGACCCCCTGCGAGGTCAGGAAGGCCACCTCCATGAACCTCTGGGTTCAGGAAGGTGGCCTTCCTGAACCTCGGAGCGGACTGGTCGGCCGCCCGAGGGGAGGGGTGGGACGGGGAGGGGCTGGGTCAGCGGGTGCGGCGGTAGAGCTCGAAGGCGGCGACGGCGGCGGCGCTGGCGACGTTGAGCGATTCGACCCCGCCGAGCATGGGGATGGCGAGGGTGTCGTCGAGCTCGTCGCGGACCGCGGCGGACAGGCCGTCGGTCTCGTTGCCCAGCACCAGCGCGACCCGGTCGGGGAGGTCGGCCTCCAGCAGCGACGACCCGCCCGCGGCCAGGCCGTACACCCCGAACCCGGCGTCGCGCAGGGCGGCGCAGCCCTCCTCGGCGGTCGACGCGCGCAGCACCGGCGCCCGGAACGCCACCCCGGCCGAGGCCTTGACGACCAGCGGGTCGATGGCGGGCACCCCGCGGCGGGGCAGCAGCACGCCGTCGAGGCCGGCGGCGGTGGCGCTGCGCAGGATCATCCCGACGTTGGCCGGGTTGGTCACGCGGTCGAGCACGAGCACCGAGGCCGGGCCGATGAGGTCGTCGAGGAAGTCGTCGACGGGGGCCATCCGCGGGGCGACGACGTCGGCGAGCACGCCCTGGTCGTGGCGGCCGTTGCCGGCCAGCACCTTCACCCGGTGGGCGCTGGCCCGCTGCACGGGGACGCCGCGGTCGCGGGCGGCGGACAGGATGGCCCGGACCGGTTCGCCGCGCAGCCCCTCGGCGATGATCACCTTGTCGACGGCGAGGTCGGCGTCGTCGAGGGCCTCCAGCACCGGTTTGCGCCCGTACACCGTGATGAAGGTGTCCTTCGGGGACCGCTCGCCGGGCATCGGGCAACTATAGGAGCGGCGGGCTCGACCCCAGCGCGGGTGGCCCGCGCGCTCCTAGGATCGGGGGATGCCACCGCGGCTCTCCGCCCTCGACGCGTCCTTCCTCTACCTCGAGCAACCGACGACGCCCATGCACGTCGGCGCAGTGTCGATCTTCCGGCGGCCGCGGGCGGGTTTCGACTACGACCGGCTGGTCGAGCTGGTCGACCAGCGCATCGCGCTGGTCCCGCGCTACCGCCAGAAGGTCCGCTACGTGCCGGGCAACCTGGCCCGTCCGGTGTGGATCGACGACCCCGACTTCGACATCGCCTACCACGTGCGCCGCTCGGCGCTGCCCAAGCCGGGCTCGGACGGCCAGCTCACCGAGCTGGTGGCGCGGCTGATGTCGCGCCCGCTCGACCACACCCGCCCGCTGTGGGAGATGTACCTGGTCGAGGGGCTGGCGCGGGGCCGGACGGCGGTGGTCACCAAGACCCACCAGGCCATGGTCGACGGCATCAGCGCGATCGACATCGGGCAGGTGATCCTGGACGTCTCGCCCGAGCCGCGCACGGTGCCCGACCAGCTGTGGATGCCGCGCCCCGAGCCGAGCTCCGCGGAGCTGGTGCTCGACGCGCTCACCGAGGCCGTGGCCCGGCCCGGGGAGGTCATCGACAACGCCAGGGTCGCCGCGGGCGACGCGATGGCCACCGTCGGCAAGGTCGCCGGGGCGTTCGGCCAGCTGTTCACGATGGCCCGCACGGCGACGCGGCCCGCGCCGGGCACCCCGCTCAACGTCGACATCTCCACGCAGCGCCGGTTCGCGATCGCGCGCACCGAGCTGGAGAGCTACCGCAAGATCCGGGCCGCGCACGGCTGCAGCGTCAACGACGTCGTGCTCGGCGTGGTGTCCGGGGCCCTGCGCAACTGGCTGCTCTCGCGCGGGGAGCCGGTGGGGCCCTCCTCGAGGCTGCGGGCGATGGTGCCGCTGTCGGTGCGCGGCGAGGCCGACGTGCCCAGCTCGGCGACGGCGGGCACGCTGGGCAACCGGGTGTCGTCGTTCATCGTCGACCTGCCGGTGGGCGAGCCGAGCCCGGTGGTGCGGCTGCACCACGTCACGCACGCCATGCGCGAGCACACGTCGCGCGGGCAGTCGGTCGGTGCGGACACCCTGGTCCGGATCGGCGGGTTCGCACCGCCTACCCTGCACGCACTGGGGGCCCGGGCGGCGAGCGGGATCTCCAAGCGGATCTTCAACGTGGTGGTGACGAACGTGCCGGGCCCGCAGTTCCCGCTGTACGCGGCGGGGGCCCGGATGCTGGAGATGTTCCCGGTGGTACCGCTGGCCAAGGGGCAGGCGCTGGCCATCGGGCTGACTTCCTACGACGGCGGGGTCTTCTACGGCTTCAACGGCGACCGAGACGCCATGTCCGACGTGGACGTGCTGGCCGGGATGGTCGACGAGGCGCTGGACGAGCTGCTCGCCACCGTCGGCTGATCGAGCGGGTGAGGGGTACCTGATGCGGGTGTACGTTCCGGCGACCTGGCCGATGCTGCGCACGATGGTCAAGAACGGGGTGCTGGAGCCGATCGGGGGCACCGCGTTCGCGCTGACCCCGAAGCTGCGCGAGTCCTACACCAGCGGCGACGACGAGGAGCTCGAGTACGCGGCGATGAACGAGGCCGCGCGGGCGTCGCTGCGGCTGCTGTCGGTGGAGTTCGGGCTGGGCGAGGACGCCACCACGCCCGCGCGCCGGGTGGTCGTCGCGGCCGACCTGGACGACGTCGCGCTGCGCCCCGACCTCGACGACGGCGCCGTGCGGATCTCCGGCGGGGTGCCGATGGAGAAGATCGCCTCGGTGCACGTGGACGCCGAGGACGCCGTGCACGCCGTGCGGCAGGCCGCCGCCGCGGTCGACTCGGCCGACATGGGCGACCTGGACGCGGAGTTCCTGGTCGGCGAGGCCGAGGACCACGAGCTGGCCTGGTACGACCCGTCCGAGGTGGCGTTACTGGTCGACATGGCACTCTGAGGCCATGGGTCAAGCACTGGCCGTGGTCGGGGTCGTGGCGCTGTTCGCGGCGGTCCTGGTCGGCCTGCCGCGGCTGGCCGCCCGCGCCCGCCGCGGCGGCACCGGCGGTTCGGTCATGGGGCCGTTCGAGGAGATCTGGCACCCGGCGGCGCACCGCGCCCGGATCGAGGTCGAGGTGCAGGAGGAGCGCACCGACGCCGAGCTCCCCGGAGATCCGCAGTTCAGAGGTCGTGGGTGAGTTCCGCGGTCAGGACCGGGAGACTCACTCCCGACCCCGGCGGTCGCGGCCGCCCCAGAACAGCGCGCCCGCGGCCGGGATCAGCAGGAAGAACACCCAGTTCCGGGTGAGCAGGAACAGCGCCACCGCCACGAACGGGGCAACCGCGAGGATCCGCGGGCCCCACTCGTCGGCGAAGCTGCGGGGCTGGCCGATCTCGCCGCCCGGGGGCACCGCGGGAAGGGCGCTGGTCGGCGGCAGCACCGGCTCGGGCCCGGGCAGCGGCGGGTGCGGCGCCGGCAGGTCGGTGAACAGCGCGCGCAGCTCGTCGGCGGTGGTCGCGGCGGACGCGACCGCCGAGCGCTCGCCGTACTCCTCGGGCCCCAACCGGCCCTGCGCGAGGTGCTCGTCGAGCGCCCGCATCGCCGCCGTCCGCTCGGCGTTCCCGATCCGCAGCGGCGGTCGTCCCCCGGAGGCCCCTTCGGTCATGGGGGGAGGGTGCCACCGCGCCGGGGCTCTCCACCATCGGGCGGGGCGTGCTCACCCGGCGATCGGCGCAGCGTGACCAGGACGCGGCGCAGTGCGGCCAACCGCGCGGGCCGCAGCAGCCCCTTCTCGACGAGCTCGTCGAGCGCGCACTCGGGGTCGGCCGGCGGGCCGAGGTGCCCGCACCCGCGCGGGCAGTCCTCGATGGCCGCGGCGAGGTCGTCGAACGCGGCGGGCACGTCGTCCGGGGTGACGTGGGCCAGCCCGAACGACCGCACGCCCGGCGTGTCGACCACCCAGCCGCCGCCGCGCTCGGCCGGCAGCGGCAGCGCCAGCGCGGCGACGGTCGTGTGGCGGCCCTTGCCGACCCCCGACACCACACCGACGGCCCGCGCCGCGTCCGGCAGGATCGCGTTGACCAGCGTCGACTTGCCCACCCCCGAGTGCCCGACGAGCGCGGAGACCCGCCCGGCCAGCAGCTCGGCCAGCTCGGTGGGCGGCTCGTCGTGGCGGGTGACGAGCACCGGAAGGTCGAGGTCGCGGTACGGGGCGGCGAACACCTCCGGGTCGGCCAGGTCCGCCTTGGTCAGGCAGAGCACCGGCGACAGCCCGCCGGCGTAGGCCGCGACCAGGCAGCGGTCGACGAAGCCGGTGCGCGGCTCCGGGTCGGCCACCGCGGTGACGATCACCAGCAGCTCGGCGTTGGCCACGACCAGCCGCTCGTAGGGGTCGTCGTCGTCGGCCGTGCGGCGCAGGCTCGTCGCGCGTTCCTCGACGCGGACGATCCGGGCGATCGTGTCGACCGCGCCGGAGAGGTCGCCGACGAGCCCGACCCGGTCGCCGACGACGATCGGCGTGCGTCCCAGCTCCCTGGCCCGCATCGCGGTGACCGGGGGCCGGGTGCTGTCGGCGTCGGGGGCGCAGGTCCAGCGGCCGCGGTCGACCGTGGTGACCATGGCCGGCTCGGCGTCGGAGTGCTCGGGGCGGCGCTTGGTGCGCGGGCGGGAGCCGCGCCGTCCCGGCCGGACCCGGACGTCGGTCTCGTCGTACTCGCGGGGGCTCACCGTCGTCTCCCGGCCGGCTCTACAGCATCGCCGCCCAGCGCCCGGCGAAGCCCGGCATCGTCTTGCTCGTGCACTCGACGTCGTCGACCTCCACGCCGGGCACGACGAGGCCGACGATGGCCCCGGCCGTGGCCATCCGGTGGTCGGCGTAGGCGCCCCACCCGCCGCCGTGCAGGGGGACCGGGCGGATCTCCAGCCCGTCGGGCAGCTCGGTGACCCGCCCGCCCAGGCCGTTGAGCTCGGCGGCGAGCGCGGCGAGCCGGTCGGTCTCGTGGCCGCGGATGTGGGCCACGCCGGTGATGCGCGACGGCCCCCCGGCGAGGGCCGCGACGGCGGCCACGGTGGGGGTCAGCTCGCTGGCGTCGTGCAGGTCGACGTCGACGCCGGAGAGCCGCTCGGGCCCGCGGACCGTGACGCCCTCCGCCGACACCGACACCGCGCAGCCCGCCTGCTCCAGCACCGACAGCACGTGCGCGCCGGGCTGGCTGGACCCGGCGGGCCAACCGAGCACCGTGACCTCGCCCCCGGTGACCGCGGCCGCGGCCAGGAACACCGCGGCGTTGGACAGGTCGGGCTCGACGACCCAGTCGCGCGCGCGGATCGGCCCGGGGGCCACCCGCCAGGTGTTGGGCTCGGTGTCGTCCACGTCGACGCCCGCCTCGCGCAGCATCGCCACGGTCATGTCGATGTGCGGCAGCGACGGCACCGGCTTGCCGTCGTGGTACACCGCGACGCCCTTCTCGTAGCGGGCCCCCGACAGCAGCAGCCCCGACACGAACTGCGACGACGCCGACGCGTCGATGGTCACCTCGCCGCCGGGCATCGAGCCGGTGCCGCGCACGGTGAACGGCAGCCGCTCGCCCTCGACGACGGCGCCGAGCGCGCGCATCGCGTCGAGGACGGTGGCCATCGGGCGCTCCCGGGCGCGCGGGTCGCCGTCGAAGGAGACCGGGCCGTCGGCCAGCGCCGCGGCCGGCGGGACGAACCGCATGACCGTGCCGGCCAGGCCGCAGTCGACGGTGCCGCCGCCGTGCGGGCCGTCGTGCTCGCCGAAGACGACCCGCTCGCCCTCGATCCCCACCGGCGCGCCGAGCGCCCGCAGCGCGCCGACCATGAGCGCGGTGTCGCGGCTGGTCGGCGCCCCGGACACGCTCGCGGCGCCGCCGGACAGCGCGGCCAGCAGCAGGGCTCGGTTCGTCACCGACTTGGAGCCGGGCACGGTGACCCGGGCGCGGACGGGTCCGGTGGCGACGGGGGCGGGCCAGGGCTCCGAGGATGAACGGGTCACGCTGAGATGATCCCGCACCCCGCCGGGATCGCGCTGGCGGTGGGTGTCGGTGGGACGTGCCACGATGGATCCCATGTGCGGCCGCTACGCCTCCATCAAGGCCCCCGCCGACCTCGCCGACGAGTTCCGCGCGGTCGACGCCACCCAGGGCGCCAAGACCGCGGACTACAACGTCGCGCCCACCAAGCAGATCGTCGCCGTCGTCGAGCGCCACCCGCGCGACGCCGAGGGCGAGCCCGACGCCGACCGCACCGAGCGCACCCTGCGGATGCTGCGCTGGGGCCTGGTGCCGTCCTGGTCGAAGGACCCCAAGGCCGGCGCCCGCATGATCAACGCCAGGGCCGAGTCGGCGGCCACCAAGCCGGCGTTCCGCAAGGCGCTCAGCTCGCGGCGCTGCCTGATCCCGGCCGACGGCTGGTACGAGTGGCAGCGCGGCCCCGAGCACAAGCAGCCCTACTACACCCACTACACCGACGGCAGCTCCCTGGCCCTGGCCGGCCTGTGGGAGTACTGGAAGCCCAAGGACGACCCGGAGGGCGCGTACCCAGACGGGCTGGTCACCGCCACCGTGCTCACCACCGGGGCCGTCGGGGTGCTGGCCCAGGTGCACGACCGGATGCCCCTGGTGCTCCCGCCCGAGGCCTGGGACACCTGGCTCGACCCCGACACCGGCAAGGACGACGAGGCGATCGCCCGGCTGCTCGCCCCGCCGTCGCCGGAGCTGGTCTCGCGGCTGGAGCTGCGCCCGATCAGCCCCGCGGTCAACAGCGTCCGCAACAACGGCCCCGAACTGCTCGCCGAGCTGCCCCCGGAGGAGGTCCGCGAGCCGCTGCAGCTCGACCTGCTGGCCGGCCCCAACCCCCAGTGACGCCACCCGCCGCGACCCCGCCCGCCGCGAGCGCGGAGCCGGAGATCGCGGAGATCGACACCCCGCACGGCCCGGCCCGCATCACCGTCCTCGACGTCCCGGGAGCCCGCGCGACGCTGCTGCTCGGCCACGGCGCCGGTGGCGGCATCACCGCGCCCGACCTCGTCGTCGCGGCCGGCGCGGCCGTCGCCGCCGGGGTGCGGGTCGTGCTCGGCGAGCAGCCCTACCGGGTGGCCGGGCGCCGCGCCCCGGCGCCCGCCGGGCAACTCGACACCGCGTGGCTGGCGGTCGTGCGGGACGTCCGCGACCGCTTCGCCGGCCCGCTGCTCGTGGGCGGGCGCAGCTCGGGCGCCCGGGTGGCCTGCCGCACCGCCACCGGGGCGGGCGCGGCCGGTGTGCTGTGCCTGGCGTTCCCGGTGCACCCGCCGGGCCGGCCGGAGAAGGACCGCCTCGCCGAGCTGGCCATGCCCACCGTCCCGGTCCTGGTCGTGCAGGGCGCGACCGACCCCTTCGGTCGCCCGGAGCCCGCCCCCGGCCGGAGGGTCGTCGTCCTGCGCGGCGACCACAGCCTCCGCGCGGACGCGCCCGGCCTGCGCGCGGCCGTCCGCGACTGGCTCCGAGAACGCGATCTTGCCGGGGCCGCGGCGCCTGCATAGCGTGGCGTCCGTTCGCGACGGAGCGGGGGACGTGCACGTGGCTGGTCATGACGGGGAGCGGGCGCTCGTGCTCGGCGGCGGGGGCGTGGCCGGGGTCGCCTGGGAGATCGGGCTGCTGTCCGGTCTGGCGGCGCGGGGCGTCGACCTGGGGTCGGCCGACCTCGTGGTGGGCACGTCGGCCGGGTCGATCGTCGGCGCGCTGCTGCGCACCGGCGAGGACCCCGAGCAGCTCTACGCGGCCCAGCTGGCCCCGGTGCCGGCCGCCGAGCCCGCGGTCCGGTTCGACGGCGCGGCCTTTATGGCGTCGTTCGCGCGGGTCCTCGCCGGGGCCACCGGTCAGCAGGACGCGCGCGCCCGGATCGGGAGCCTCGCGCTGCAGGCGGGCACCGCGCCGGAGGACGACCGCCGCGGGATCATCGCCGCCCGCCTCGGCGGCGACCGGTCCTGGCCGGCGGCGCGGCTCGTGGTGACCGTCGTCGACGCCGCCGACGGGGAGTTCCGCGCCATCGACGCGGAGTCCGGCGTCGGGCTGGTCGACGCCGTCGCGGCCAGCTGCGCGGTGCCGGGGGTCTGGCCGACCGTCACCATCGACGGCCGCCGCTACATGGACGGCGGCATGCGCTCACCCACCAACGCCGACCTCGCGACCGGCCACCGGCGCGTCCTCGTCGTCGCGCCGGTGCCGGGCATGCCGGGCAGCCCGCTGGGCCCCGGGCTCGACCAGGAGCTCGAGGAGCTGCGCGGTGGCGGGGCGCAGGTCCACGTGGTCACCGCCGACGAGGCGGCGCTGCGCGCCTTCGGCACCAACCCCCTCGACCCGGCCACCCGGGAGCCCGCCGCGCGTGCCGGGCGCGACCAGGCGACCCGCGAGGTCGACGCGATCCGGCGGTTCTGGGCCGACGGAACCGCGTGACGAGCGGGACGGCCGTGCGCCCCCGGGTGGACGACGGCAGTGGCTGACGACCCCGGGGCGCCCACGATGGAGCTCAGCGTGGACGTCGACGTCCCCCGGGACGTCGCGTGGGGCCTTCTGGACCCCCCGCCGCCGGGACGGCGGAGCGGGTGTCGTGGTCAGCGGGCCCGCGACCAGCCGGCGAGCGCGTGGGAGCGGGTCAGCAGGGCCGCGCCCGTCCAGAGCACGGCCAGCACCCCGGCCCCGGTGACGAAGGCCAGCGGCGCGGTCGGCGGCAGCGCGGCCCACAGCGACTGCAGCAGCGCGCAGCCCGCCCCGACCGCCGCCACCAGCACCGCGCCCGGGACCGGTCGCAGCAGGTCGGGCAGCCGGACCAGGAACGCGGCGTCGACCGCCAGCGCCACCCCCACCAGCACGAACGGCACCGCGGACGGCGGGAAGCCGCCACCGACCATGGCCAGCCAGGCCACGCACCGGTAGGCCACGTACAGCCCGGCGACCGCCGTGGCCGCCCACCGCCGCCCGATCATCACCCGGGCCAGCACCAGGACGATGCCGGCCGCGGCGACCAGCCAGATCGGGTACACCCAGTCCGGCACGGGCAGCGCGAAGTGCAGGACGGCGGCCCGGTCGACCGGGCGCCCGATCTGGTCGGCGGCGAACTGCAGCAGGATGGGCTCGGCGTCGGGCGCCCCGCGGTCCCACGCGGCCACCGACAGCACCCCGTACTCCTGCTGCCCGGCCGGGAACCACACCGTCTCCAGGGCGAACGCCCACAGCAGCACCAGGCCGGGCACGCGCGACCCGCCGTGGCCGTAGAGCCACCAGCCGCGCAGCACGCCGGTCAGCATGATCGCCGTGCCCAGGTAGAGCATGGCGTGCGAGGGGCTCCACGCGGTGATGTCCAGGCCGTTGACCGCGTGGTTGACCAGGTCGACGGGGACGGCGAGCAGGAAGACGGCGATGCCGGCCTGCATGAGCCGCAGGGTGGGGCGGTCGACGCCGTAGCCGGTCCAGGTGTGGAAGGCGACCAGCAGGACGACCATCGCGGTGCCCACCGAGTTCAGCAGGTGCGGCGGGGCCAGGTCGTCGCGCAGCCAGCGGAAGTGCCAGGACACGTCCCAGGTGGAGCCGAGCAGCTTGAGCGCCAGCGCGGCGACCCACGACAGGTACACCGCGCGCAGCAGGTCCGGCGGCAGCTCCCGCGGCGCGCTCCCGCGCGTGACCCACGTCTGCCACAGGTCCCGCGCGCGTTCCGACATCGTCCCAGCCACGGCGGTCATCATCGCGCTGCCCCGCGCCGGCGCGTAAGGGACCTGCGGCCCCACTCGTCCGGACGGGGACGGCGCTGCGCCGGACGGGCGGACCCGCCTGCGTCCGCCCCGTCAGACGGCTATCGGGGCGTAGCGGGCGCCGGTCAGCCGGACGAGGTCGGCCGGGGCGAGCTCGACCTCCAGGCCCCGCCGACCGGCGCTGCAGAACACCGTCGGCAGGTCCCGCGCGGTGGCGTCGAGCACCGTGGGCAGCCGCTTCTTCTGCCCGAGCGGGGAGATCCCGCCGGCGACGTAGCCGGTGGCGCGCTGGGCGGCGTCGACCTCGGCCATGCGCGCCTTGCGCCCGCCCAGCGCGGCGGCCAGCGCCTTGAGGTCGAGGCTGGTCGACACCGGGACGACGCCGACGGCCAGGCTCCCGTCCACCTCGACGACCAGCGTCTTGAACACCCGCGCCGGGTCGAGCCCGAGCAGCTCCGCGGCCTCCGGCCCGTACGCGGCCCCGCTGCCGTGGGTGTAGCTGTGCAGCGTGTGCGCGACCCCCTGCTTGGTCAGCAGCGCCGTCGCCGGGGTTCCCTTGCCTGCCACGGGGCGAGGTTAGTTGCCCGGGGAATCACCCCGGCCGGGGAGGCGTTGGGCAGGACGTGATGCACGCGGTGATGGAACATCCGCGAACGACGGATGATCGGCGACCGGCAGGACGGACGGCCCCGGGGCGCGTACGCTCGGCCCGTCATCCGGTTGCCGCAGCGGTGGTGACCACCACCGAGGTCGGGCCACGCGTGGCCCGGCGCGAGAGGAGCGCGGTGCCCGGCACCGAGCAGGCCGCCGACGCGGGACCGACCGAGCCCACCCGTACCGACCCCGAGCTCGCCGTGCGCAACGGCTCCGAGTCGGGCGGTGCGGATGTCGTCGATGGTGTCGAGACCGCCGCCGTCGAGGAGGACCAGCAGGCCAGAGCGGCGCGCTTCGAGCGCGACGCCATGCCGCTGATCGACCAGCTGTACGGCGCGGCGCTGCGGATGACCCGCAACCCCGCCGACGCCGAGGACCTGGTCCAGGAGACGTTCCTCAAGGCGTACGCGGCCTTCGGCACGTTCAAGGCCGGGACGAACCTCAAGGCGTGGCTCTACCGGATCCTGACCAACACCTACATCAACGGTTACCGCAAGCGGCAGCGCCAGCCCCAGCAGTCGCCCACCGAGGAGATCACCGACTGGCAGATCGCCCAGGCCGGCGAGCACACCTCGCGCGGGCTGCCCTCGGCGGAGGTGGAGGCGCTCGACCGGCTCCCCGACAACGACGTGAAGGCGGCCCTGCAGCGGCTCCCCGACGACTTCCGGATGGCCGTGTACCTGGCCGACGTCGAGGGTTTCGCCTACAAGGAGATCGCCGACATCATGGGCACGCCGATCGGCACGGTGATGTCGAGGTTGCACCGCGGCCGGCGGCAGCTGCGCGACATGCTGACCGACACCGCGCGCGAGCGCGGGTTCCTGCGTGGGCAGGAGGTTTCCCGATGAGCGAGCTTGCGAGCGAATCAATGACACAGCGCCTGCGCGAAGCGCCGACCGAGCTCTGCGAGGTCGTGCGATGAGTTGCGGCGACCACCACGACACCGACTGCTCCGAGGTGCTGGCCGAGGTGTGGCTGTTCCTCGACAACGAGTGCGACGAGCGGCGCCGGGCGCTGCTGGCCCAGCACCTCGACGAGTGCTCGCCGTGCCTGTCGCAGTACGGCCTCGACGAGAAGCTCAAGAAGCTGCTGGCCACCAAGTGCGGCGGCGAGCACGCGCCGGACGGGCTCAAGGCCCGGCTGCGGGAGAAGCTGCGCGGCGCGGTGCTGGACCAGGCCACGCTGTCGGTGGAGTCGGTCACCGTCGAGTCCGACGGCAGCACGACCACCGTCGAGGTGCGGTCCTCGACGACGCGCGTCGAGCGGTACTGACCGACCTCCCGCACGACCCCTGAGTTCAGGAAAGCCACGATGCCGCCCCCTGAGGGCGGCATCGTGGCTTTCCTGAACCTGGGCGACGGCGTCACGGCCGCGCGGAGATCAGGTGTTGGGCTTCTTGCCGTGGTTGGCGCCCTTCTTGTTGCGGTCGCGACGCTTGCGTGCACGCTTGGACATGATTTCCCTCCCTCGGGCGGTCGTCGTCTGGTCGGCACGATCCTCCCACGTGGTTGACTTGGCCCGGCACGGACCGGGAGGCAACCACAGGTGTCCACGCTCAGCGAGCTGCTGGCCGACCACTCACGTCTGACGGGCGAGGCCGTCGAGCACCTGCAGCGGGTGGTCGCCGAGTGGCAGTTGCTGGCCGACATGTCCTTCGCCGACTTCCTGCTGTGGGTGCCACTGGCGGTCGACGGCGCCGACGCGACCGCCGGGGCGGCGGAGTTCCTGTGCGTCGCCCAGGCGCGCCCCACGACCGCTCCCACGGCCCACGCCGAGGACATGGTGGCCGCGCGCGTCACGGTCGCGGAGAACCCGCAGCTGCGCCGGGCGGTCGTGGAGGGCCGCATCTGCCGCGAGGAGGACCCGCGCTGGCACCTGGAGGTGCCGATCCGCTCGGAGACCATCCCCGTGCGCCACGGCGGCCGGGTCGTCGCGGTGCTCTCGCGCGACACGAACCTGGCGATGCCGCGGGTGCCCAGCCCGCTGGAGATCGCCTACCTGGGCTGCGCGTCCGACCTGTGCCAGATGATCGCCGACGGCACGTTCCCGCCGCGAGCGGCGGCCGTGGGCACCAACACCAGCCCGCGCGCGGGCGACGGGCTCATCCGGCTCGACGTGCACGGCCTGGTCGCCTACGCCAGCCCCAACGCGCTCTCGGCCTACCACCGGATGGGCCACGCCAGCGACCTGGTCGGGCTGTCGCTGGCCCGGGCCACCCGCGAGCTCACCCAGGACCCGTTCGACGCCGCCGAGGTGGCCGCCCGGATCGACGCCGCGCTGGAGGGCCGCCAGTCGCTGCGGATGGAGGTGCACGCGCGCGGAGCGGTGATGCTGGTGCGCGCGATGCCGTTGCGCCCGCGCGGCGACGCGGCGGGCGCGCTCGTGCTCGTGCGCGACGTCACCGACCTGCGCCGCCGCGACATGGCCCTGCTCAGCAAGGACGCCACCATCCGGGAGATCCACCACCGGGTGAAGAACAACCTGCAGACCGTCGCCGCGCTGCTGCGCCTGCAGGCCCGCCGCACGGCGATCCCGGAGGCCCGGCGGGCGCTGGCCGAGAGCATGCGCCGGGTCAACTCCATCGCGCTGGTGCACGAGGCGCTGTCGGTGTCGGTGGCCGAGCGCGTCGACCTCGACGAGCTGGTCGACAAGGTCCTGCCGGCCATCGGCGACGGCGCCAGCGCCGAGTTCCGCGCCAAGGTGCGCCGGGAGGGCACGTTCGGCACGCTGCCCGCCGCGCTGGCCACCCCGCTCGTCCTGGTGCTCACCGAGCTGGTGCACAACGCGCTGGCGCACGCGTTCGGGCCGGGGCGGGCCGGTGAGGTGGTCGTGTCGGCGCAGCGCTCGGCGGGCCACCTCGACGTCATCGTCGCCGACGACGGCCACGGCCTGCCCGCCGGTTTCGACCTGGCCACCTCCGACGGGCTGGGCCTGCAGATCGTGCGCACCCTGCTGGACTCCGAGCTGGGCTCGCAGCTGCAGGTGCGCCCGCGCCCCGGCGGCGGCACCGAGGCCGTCATCGGCCTCTCCCTCCGCGGCCGCTGACCGGTCGCCAACCCCGCCCTCTCGACGCCCTGGGCGTCAGGAAAGCCACCATCAGGACGTCTCACGTCCTGATGGTGGCTTTCCTGACATCGGGGCCGGCTGTACGACGAGCGCCGGAGGGGCCCGTACGACCGCTCGGCGGCGGGGGCGGTGAGGTGCCGGTGAGATCGCGGCGGGGGCGCTGCGCACCTGCGCGGATGCGCGACCGGTCGGCGCTGCGGGGGCGTCGTCGGGCGGACGTGACGGCGTGGGGCTTGAAAATCGAGGCCGTTGATCGGGCCCGATCGGGCGGGGGCTAACCTGAGCGCCGTGGCCGTGGCCCAGGTCGCAGAAGTACGGGGCCCGGCCCCTCCTCCGGAGCTGCTGCTCCGCGCGCCCGGCGGAACGACCGCGGGCCCGAGGCCGGGTGGTGTCCGGCTTCGGGCCCGCGGTGGGGGAGTGTTCAGTTCTACTGCACTACTGCTGGTGCTGCAGGCCTGCGAGTCAGGCGGTGCGGGCGCGCGTGCGCGCGTTGCGCCGCTTCAGAGCCCGCCGCTCGTCCTCGCTCATCCCGCCCCAGACGCCGGCGTCCTGGCCACTGTCGAGCGCCCAGGTGAGGCACTCGCTGACCACGGGGCAGCGTCGGCAGACGGTCTTGGCCTCAGCGATCTGCAGCAGCGCAGGACCGCTCGTCCCGACCGGGAAGAACAGCTCGGGGTCCTCGTCGCGGCAGATAGCGCGGTGACGCCAATCCATGGTCTCTCTGCTCCTCGTACTTGCGCGATCGGGGTCGCGCCGATCGTCTGTCACGGTGTTTCCGCGCTTGTGAAGGATTTCACGAGCACGCTCGATCTTCAAGGGTTCGGGCCGATCGCGGTGAGCTCCCTCACCTGCTCTTCGCAACGACTGCCCGGGGCGGTTGGTTACGACTTCGCATCCGCCTCGTGCTGTCCCGCGTAGAGCGACCGACCTTGAACCGCCGACCGGAGCGGGTTACCCCGGCTCCGGCAGACCATGCGAGAGGGTTCTCGCGATCACTCGCTTGTCCGGGCTCCACCATGGGCTACTGTTTGCCCAGGTGCGAGCCCTTATCGGCTCGACGGTCCGCAAGCAGCGGTGAATGGACGCCCCAGGTCACCCACGCGAGTGACCGGCTCCGGTCGGCGCGACGAACTGCGGGTATCACACGACGACGCGTAGCGCGTCGCGGACCGCCCGGAACCGCACCTCGCGGTGCCGCCCCAGCAGATCGCCGTCCACCTGCAGCGCGACGGGCTCCGCGCAGCGGACCGTCACTGAGGCAACGGCGTCCTGGCGCAGGACATTCCGCCCGCGCGGATCGCCGCCGGGCGCCAGCATGCGCCGCAGCGTGGAGGCGATCGTCCCGGCCCCCAGATCGCGCATGCCGAACAGGCCCAGCCCGGAGCGCACGGAGGTGCCCGGGTTGGTGCGCACGGCCCTGGAGCCGAGGTAGGTCCACGTGTGGGTGGTGGTGACGAACGCCAGCCGGACGTCCGGCACCGGCGCCGCCCCGGGGATCTCCACGGTCATCGAGCGCGGCCGGCGGCGCTGGTCGACGTAGTGCTTGACGGCGGTGCCCGCGTAGCGCAGCGGCGTGGCCTCCAGGCCGGCGGCGCGGGCCTCCTCGACGGCCGCGACCACCTCGGCGTCCCAGCCCAGGCCCGCGTTGAACGTGAACCAGCGCCCGCCCGCCTCGCCGGCGGGCCGCGGCCGGGGCGAGGGCGCCGGGTCGACCCGGCCCAGGCCCACCACGACGTCCCGCTGGGCCCGCAGCGCGTCCAGGATGGTCGCGGTGGCCTCGACGGGGTCGCGGGGGCCGCCCAGGGCCCGGGCGAAGACGTTGGCCGACCCACCGGGCACCACGGCCACGGCCGGACGGCCCCACGGGCTCGCGTGCTCGGCGCCGGCGGCGTCCATCATCCCGTTGACGACCTCGTTGACCGTGCCGTCGCCGCCGTGCACCACGACGACGTCGAAACCGTCGACGGTCGCCTCGGCGGCGGCCCGTGCGGCGTGCCCCCGGCAGGTGGTCTCCAGCACGTCCAGCTTGAGCTCGCTGCCCAGCGCCTGGGTGATGACGTCACGCCCACCGGGTGTCGTGGTCGTGGCATTCGGGTTGACGACGAGCAGCGCGCGCACGTCGGCACCCTAACGGGGGGCCCTATCCTCGCTTCCGTGAGTACGCGCCAGTCAGCGCCGCCGTGGCAGATCCGTGCCGCCGGGGTCACCGTGGGTGCCGAAGGGCTGCTCGGGATCGGCTTCGCCGTCGCGCTGGCGATCCGCTCGTCCAGCTCGCCCGCGGGCGTCGGCGCGGTGCTCGGGGAGGCCGGCTACTTCGCGCTCATCGGCGCCGCGCTGGTGTTCGTCGGGTTCGGTCTGCTGACCGGGCGGCACTGGGCGCGCACCCCGGCGATCGTCACCCAGCTGCTGCTGCTCCCGGTCGTCTACTCGCTGATCGGGCCGTCCCGGCAGCTGCTGCTGGGGATCGTGACCGGCGTCGTGGTGGCGGCGACCTTCATGCTGCTGATCAGCGAGCGGTCGCGGGAGTGGTCGATGGGGCTCGACCAGCCGCTCGACAGCGGCCGCGACCCGACGCAGGACGACCCCTCTGGCTGAACGGTTCACCTCGCCCGCTCCAGCACCTCCCGCAGGACCGCCAGCCCGGCGTCGACCTGCACCTGCGCGCCGGCCGGGTCGAGGAACCGGCCGCGCCGCCCGCCCGACGCGGCGAACTCCTGGGTGACCATGAGCAGGCGGACCCGGCGGGCGACGATCCCGCAGCCGTGCGCCGTCACCGGCTCGGCGCGGGCCCCGGCGTAGAGGGCGGGGGCCTCGCGCACGAGCCCGTTGAGGAAGCGCGGGGCGTCGGCCAGTGCCGGGTGGGCCCGGATGCGCGCAGCGGCGGCGGCGCCGTCGGCGGCGCGGCCCGCCAGCCGGTGCAGCCGCGCCTCCAGGGCGTGCAGGCCCAGCGCGGCGGCCCAGACGGCCATGTCCGGGCGTCCGGCCCGGCCCAGGGGCGGCGGCTCGGTGATCACCGCCGTGACCGCGAGCGCGACCCGCAGGGCCTCGTCGCCGCGGTCGAGGGCCCACAGGCAGGTGGCCAGGTCGCCGGTGCGCGCCACCGGCTCGGCGCGGGTGAGCGACCAGCCCTCGACGACCGCCGCCGCGAACGCGACGAGGAACCGGTTGCCCTCCCCGGCCGGGAGCGCGGCGGGCGGCGGTGCGGCGGAACTCATCCGGCGCTCATCCGGCGGCGCGCAGCGCGAGCTCGGCCGCCCGCCGCATCGCGTCGCGGACGGCGTCCGGCGGGTCGCCGCGGCGCAGCGCGGCCACCGCGGTGGTGGCGACCGCGCCCAGCAGCGCCCCGACGAGCGCGGCGGCGTCGACGTCGTCGACGAGGTCGGGGTGGGCCTCGCGCAGCGCGTCGGCGAGGCGGGTCTGCGCGGCGAAGCCCACCTGCAGCAGGCGGGCTTGCACGGCCGGGTTGTCGACGACGAGCCGGGCCCGCAGGCCGGCCGGGCCGGCGCGCAGGTCGCCCCGCCAGGCGTCGCTGATCATCGCCTCGGCCGCCGCGGCGAGCGCCGCCGCGGGCGACGCCGCGCCGGCCACGGCCGCGACGCCGCTGTCGACCCGCCCGTCGGCGTCGGCCAGCAGCACGTCCTCCTTGGTGGGGAAGTGCAGGAAGAAGGTGCGCGTGCTGACGTCGGCGGCCTCGGCGATGTCGGCGACGGTCGTGCGCTCGTAGCCGCGCTCGGTGAACAGCCGCACCGCCGCGTCCACCAGCGCCTGCCGGGTGAGCTGCTTCTTGCGCTCCCGGCGTCCCGGACCCTCGACCACGGTCCGACCCTACTGCACTCGCTATATTGCTACAGTAACTGTAGTAATGCATCGAATGTAGTGAGGAGTCGGCGGTGGCGACAGGCGGGCGGACGGTCCTGGTGACCGGGGCGGGGCGCGGGATCGGCCGCGCCGAGGCGCTGCACCTCGCGGCGGCGGGTATGAACGTGGTGGTCAACGACCCCGGCGTGCAGACCGACGGGTCCGGCGGCGACGCCCGCGTGGCCGCCGCGGTGGTCGAGGAGATCCGGGCCGCGGGCGGCGCGGCCGTCGCCGACACCGGCAGCGTCGCCGACTGGGCCGACGCCCGGGCGATGGTCGAGCGCGCCGTCGACGCCTTCGGCGACCTGCACGCGGTGGTCAACAACGCCGCCATCGAGGCCAACCGGGGCGTCGAGCGGCTCACCGAGGCCGAGTTCGACGACGTCGTGGCGGTGAAGCTGAAGGGCACAGCCGCCGTCACCCACTGGGCCGCCGCCCACTGGCGCGACCGGCACGCCGCAGGCGACCGCACCGACCGCGCCGTCGTCAACACGGCGTCCGGGTCGGGCCTGCTCAACCCGCTGCCCGGCCAGTCGAACTACGCCGCGGCCAACGCCGGCGTCGCCGCGATGACCATCGTGCACGCGCTCGAGCTGGGCAGGCGCGGCGTGCGGGTGAACTGCGTGAGCCCGTCGATGGTCCGCACCCGGCTCACCCGCGCCGTGCCCGGCGTCGACGGTGATCCCGCGGCCGTGGCCCCGCTGGTCGCCTACCTGGTCGGCGACGGCTGCCCGCTGACCGGGCAGGTGCTGTCGGTGCGCGGCACCACGGTCACCGTGAACCACGGGTGGGCGGCGGGCGCGCGGATCGCCACCGCGGACCGGTGGACGGAACCGGAGCTGGCCACGGCCCTGCCGGACCTCCCGATGCCCGACCCGTTCGCCGCGCTCGCGAGCGCGCTCGGCGGGGCGCTCGGGGAGGCGGGTCGGGCGCGGCTGGAGGCGATGATCGCGGCCGGTCTCGACGCGTAGGAACGGCCACCGCCACGGTCGTGGCGACGACGCTGCGACTCGACCCGGGTAGCGCCTACGGCGACGTTGCGGCCAACGCGGAGAGGGCGTCGCCGGCCAGGCGGTGCACCGTCCACTCGTCCATGGGCACCGCGCCGATGCGCCGGTAGAAGCCCAGCGCGGGCTCGTTCCAGTCGAGCACCGACCACTCCAGCCGCGCGTAGCCCCGCTCGACGCACTCGCGGGCCAGCCGGGCCAGCAGCAGCCGGCCGAACCCGTGCCCCCGGTGCTCCGGGCGCACGAACAGGTCCTCCAGGTAGATGCCGTGCACACCGCGCCAGGTGGAGAAGTTCAGGAACCACAGCGCGAACCCGACGACCTCGCCGTCGAGCTCGGCGACGAACCCGAACAGCGCGGGGGCCGGCCCGAACAGGGCCGCCCGCAACTGCTCCTCCGTGAGTGCGCACTCGTCGGCGGCGTGCTCGTAGACGGCCAGCTCGTGCACCAGCTTCACGACCGCGGGCACGTCCTCGGGGCGGACGTCGCGAACGCTCATGCCACCACCTCGCCGAACGGCGCCCCCACAAGCCCGGTCACAGGAAGACCCCCAGGTTGACGTGGTCGAGGCGGGGGACCCCGCGCTCGTCGCCGAGCACCGCCCAGCTCGGCGCCTCCATGGCGAACCGCACGCCCGCGGTGGCCGCCAGCCCCACCCAGCGCGCGATCAGCACCCGGCTGAAGTGGCCGTGCCCGACCAGGACGACGTCGCCGTCGGGCAGGGCGGCCCTGGCCTCGTCGAGCACGCCGTCGGCGCGGGCGGCGACCTGCTCGGGCGTCTCGCCGCCGGGCGAGGGGTGCGACCAGACCGTCCAGCCGGGGTCGGTCTCCCGGATCTCCGGGGTGGTGCGGCCCTCGTAGGAGCCGTAGTCCCACTCCCCGAGCCGCTCGTCGAGGCGGTCGGGGACGAACCCGGCCAGCTCGGCGGTGGTCCGGGCGCGCGAGCGCGGGCTGGAGACCACCAGCGCGGGCTTCCCGTCGCCCCGCACCCGCCGGATCAGCTCGCCCGCCGCCTCGGCCAGGCCGCGGCCGCGGTCGGTGAGCGGGATGTCGGTGCGGCCGGTGTGCTTGCCCGACACGGACCACTCGGTCTGCCCGTGCCGCAGCAGGAACACCCTCCCGGAGCTCATCGACCGGACTCTATCGGCGTCCCGTCCCCGTCGCCCGGTTCAGAAGACGATCACGTGGAGGCCGTAGCCGACGATCGCGGCCGCGGCATGTCCCGACGGGTGAGCGATTACGGCGTCCGGGCACTGTCGGGGGTGCTGCGTACAGTGCCGGCCGTGGCACGAGCGGCGCGGTCGAAACCGAAGAAGATCCGTCCCGAGGCGCCCGACGTCCCCCCATCACGCCAGCCCGCGCCCGCGTCCGTCGAGTCCGACACCACCTGGGACGGGCTGCTCGTCGGCCCCGGCGTGGACGTCCCCGACCACGTCGCCGACCTGGCCCTGCAGGAGTGCCGGCTGGAGGGCGTCGACCTGTCCGGGCGCCGCTTCGGCGGGTTGCGCTGCCGCGACACCGAGTTCGTGCACTGCGACCTGTCCGGCGCGGTGCTCGAGGACGCCGGGTTCACCCGGGTCACCTTCACCGACTGCCGGCTCACCGGCGTCGGGCTGGCCGGGGCGTCGCTGACCGACGTGCACATCCGCGACTGCCGGGCGGACATGGCCGACCTGCGCATGGCGCGCGGCAAGTTCCTGCTCGTGGAGGACACCGGCCTGCAGGGCGCCGACTTCTACCGCTTCAGCGGGAGCGGCTGCGGGCTGGTGGGCTGCGACCTGACCGGGGCCAACTTCGCCGACGCCGAACTCGCCGACGTCTACCTGCACCGCTCCACGCTCGACGACGTGCGCGGCGCGTTCTCCCTGCGCGGCTCGCGGATCAGCGCGGACCAGCAGGTCCCGCTGGGCGGGGCGCTGCTGGCCGCGCTGGGCATCCAGGTGACCGACCCCCCGGTCTGAGCCCGGAGGGGCCGATCAGGGGGCGGTGCGGGCCGCGGCGAAGCGGGCCTCGGCGTCGGCCCAGTTCACGACGTTCCACCAGGCCTTGACGTAGTCCGGCTTGACGTTGCGGTACTGCAGGTAGAAGGCGTGCTCCCACATGTCCAGCATGACCAGCGGGACCTGGCCGGCGGGCAGGTTCCCCTGCTGGTCGTAGAGCTGGTGCACGAGCAGGCGGCGCCCGAGCTGGTCCCAGCCCAGGATCGCCCAGCCCGAGCCCTGGATGGTGGTGGCGGCCGCGGTGAAGTGCGCCTGGAAGGCGTCGAACGAGCCGAAGGCGTCGTCGATGGCCGCGGCCAGTTCGCCGGTGGGCTTGTCGCCGCCGTCCGGGGAGAGGTTCTGCCAGAAGATCGAGTGGTTGACGTGGCCGCCCAGGTTGAAGGCGAGGGTCTTCTCGAGTCCGACGATGGAGTCGAAGCCACCGCCGGCGCGGGCCTCGGCGAGCTTGCCCAGGACGCCGTTGAGCGCGGTCACGTAGGTGTTGTGGTGCTTGGAGTGGTGCAGCTCCATGATCTCGCCGGCGATGTGGGGGGCGAGGGCACCGTAGTCGTAGGGCAGGTCGGGCAGGGTGTAGTCGGCCATGGGACCTTCCGTCGCGATCGAGTTGCAAGCTCTCTGCAGGAGCGACCCTAGCGCGACGAGTGGACGGCCGCCGGGGCTCTGAACTACAGTTGCTGCAACCTTCTTGCAGTAGTGGGGGTGGCCGCGCGGGTGATCGTTCTGGCAGCTCGACCCCGGCGCGGTGCGGTCGG
>NZ_JAGSOV010000096.1 GCF_023898865.1 Pseudonocardia humida | reverse complement strand
GCGGCCCCGTCCGGCGGGGCCGCACCGACCGGCTCAGGGGGTCGGACCGGGCTGGCAGCGCGGGCACCAGTAGGCGATCCGGGCGTAGATCCCGTCGCCCTGCTCCGCGCTGCGGATCCGGGTGCCGCAGCGCCGGCAGCGCTGCCCCGACCGCTCGAACACCCAGTGCTGGCGACCCCGACCCAATTCGCCCGTCGTCGACTGCTCGGGCCGGTCGGCGTTGCGCAGCAGCAGCGTGCGCGAGAGCGCGATGGCCGCGGCCGGGTCCGGCACGTCCCGCACCGGGGTCCACGGTGAGAGCCCCAGCAGGAAGCACACCTCGGCCTTGTAGAGGTTGCCCACGCCGGCCATCACCCGCTGCTCCAGCAGCACCAGCCCCAGCTCGGAGGCCCCGCGCGCGGTGAACCGGCGCAGCGCCTCCGCGGCGTGCGCGTCCGACCAGTCCGGGTCGAGCAGGTCCGGGCCCAGGTGCCCGACGAGGCGGTCCTCCTGGTCGGTGGGCACCAGCTCCATGTCGTGCAGCGCGAACCCCACGGCCACCCGCTCGCCGGTCTCCAGCACCGCTCTGGCCTCGTGCGCCGGGCGCTGCCAGGACATGCCCGGCCGGTAGAGGTGCCAGGAGCCGTCCATCCGGAAGTGGGTGTGCAGCGAGCGCCCGTCGTCGAAGCGCGTCAGCAGGTGCTTGCCCACCGAGACGACGTCGAGCACCGTGCGCCCGGCCAGGTCGTGCTGCACCAGCCGGGGGTGGCGCAGCTCCCCGCGCACCAGCGTGCGGCCGGCCAGCGCGGCGCGCAGGCGCTTGCCGGCGAGGTACACGGTGTCTCCTTCGGGCACGGATCGACCGTAGCGCCGTTCGGCCTCCACCGATCGGTGGACCGGTCGTCCACCGAGGACGGCGCCGTCCACCGCCCGACGACTGATCCACGGCGGCGGCCCGCCGACGAGTCTTGAGCCATGCCGGTCATCGAGGTGGACAAGCTCCACAAGCGCTACCGCGGCCACGTCGCCGTGCAGGACGTCTCCTTCGGCGTGGACGAGGGGGAGATCTTCGGGATCTGCGGGCGCAACGGCGCGGGCAAGACCACCACGGTCGAGTGCGTCGGCGGGCTGCGCGTCCCCGACGGCGGCTCCATCTCGGTGCTGGGGCTCGACCCCGTCCGCGACCGGGCCGCACTGCGCCGGGCCGTGGGCATCCAGCTGCAGGCCAGCGAGCTGCCCGACCGGATGCGCGTGCAGGAGGCGGTCGAGCTGTTCGCCTCCTTCTACGCCCACCCGGCCGACCCCGACGAGCTGATCGAGCGGTGGGGGCTCGGGGGCAAGCGCACGGCGGCGTTCGGCAGGCTCTCCGGCGGCCAGAAGCAGCGGCTCTCGATCGTGCTCGCGCTGGTCGGCAACCCGAGGGTGGCGATCCTGGACGAGCTCACCACCGGCCTGGACCCGCAGGCCCGCCGCGACACCTGGTCGGCCATCGAGCAGATCCGCGACTCCGGGGTGACGGTCGTGCTGGTCACCCACTTCATGGAGGAGGCCGAGCGGCTCTGCGACCGCATCGCCCTCATCGACGACGGGCGCGTCGTCGCCGTCGACACCCCGGACGGGTTCGTCAGCGGCCTGCCCGGCGGGCAGCGGCTGCGCTTCCGGCCCTCGGCGGAGTTCCCCGACGCCCTGCTCACCGACCTGCCCGAGGTGCACGCCGTGCGGCGTAAGGCGCAGACGGTCGAGGTCACCGGCCGCGGCGACCTGCTGCAGGCGGTCACCTCGGCCCTGGCCGTCCACCGGGTGATGCCCGTCGACCTGCGCCTGGACCAGCCCACCCTCGACGACGCGTTCGTCGCCCTGACCGGTCGCCCCCAGGGCGAGTGAGGAACCCCACCATGAGCACCCTGTCCGCCCTGTCGAAGGCCGAGACCCGGCTCTTCCTGCGCGACCCCGTGTCCGTCGTCGTCGCCGTGCTGCTCCCCACGCTCATCCTGGCCGGCCTGGGCGCCGTGCCGGCCCTGCGCGAACCGTTCCCCGAGATCGGGATGGCGTTCGTCGCCTACTTCGCGCCGTCCCTGCTGGTCATCAGCATCGTCCAGCTCGGGTTGCAGACCCTGCCGACGAGCCTGGCCACCTACCGCGAGCGCGGCGTGCTGCGCCGCTACTCCGCGACCCCGGTCAGCCCGCTGGCCGTGCTGATGGTGCAGCTGCTGGTCAACCTGGTCACCGCGCTGCTGGCCGTCGCCCTGCTGGTCGCGGTGGCCGTGCTCGGGTTCGGCGTGCCGGCCCCGCAGCACCCTCTCGACTTCGCGCTCGCCGCGCTGCTGGGGACCTCCGCGGTGTTCTCGCTCGGGCTGCTCATCGCCGCGGTGGCGCCGCGCGCCCGCACCGCGGGCGGCATCGGCGCCCTCGCGTTCATGGTGACGCTGTTCTTCGCCGGCACCTACCTGCCCAACTTCCTGCTGCCCGACGCCGTCCAGCGGATCGGCGCGTTCATCCCGCCCGGCGTCTCGACGATCAAGGACAGCTGGGTCGGGACCGGAGCGGATCCGCTGGTCCTCGTGGTGATGGCGGTGACCACGGTGGGTGCCTCCGCCCTGGCCGCTAGGTTGTTCCGGTGGGAGTGAGCCCGGACGCGCAGGACCGGTCGCCGGTCCGGCGCAGCGCCGCGGCCACCCCGGCGCTGCGCGGCTCCGAGGCCGACGCCCGCCTCGACGCCCGCGAGCGGCAGATGGACAACCTGCTCGGCCGCTACGTCGGCTACCTGGGCCTGGCCATCGGCCTCGTGCTCACCCCGTTCCTCTACGAGCCGACCCCGGCCTACCTGGCCGGGGTCATCGGCACCACCCTGGCCAGCGCCGGGTGGACCTACGTGTTCGTCACCCGCCGCCCGTCGTTGGCCGAGGACCCGCGGTGGGGCCGGGTCTACGTCGCCGGGCTGCTCGCGCTGATGGCCGCGCTGATCTACCAGTCGGGCTTCTTCGGGTTCCAGGCCTTCGCCGGCTACATCCACTCCTTCGCCTACCTGCGCGGTCGCGGTCGCTGGACCGCGCTGGTCTGCACCGCCTCGCTGGCCGCGTACGGCCAGGTCGGCAGCCCCCCGGTCGCGCAGCTCACGGCCGGTCTGCTGGCCGGCTGGCTCGTGCTGTCGCTGCTCAACGCCGCGGTGGCGGGCACGTTCATGTACTTCTCCGAGTTCACCGCCTCGCAGACCGAGCGCAGGCGCGAGGTCATCGACGAGCTCAACGAGGCCAACCGGCGCCTGTCGGAGACCCTCGCCGAGAACGCCGCCCTGCAGGCCCGGCTGCTGGCCAGCGCGCGCGAGGCCGGGGTGCTCGACGAGCGGGCCCGGCTGGCCCGCGAGATCCACGACACCATCGCCCAGGGCCTGACCGGGGTCGTCACCCAGCTCGAGGCCGCGGGCGCCGCCGATGACGACGCCGCGCTGCGCCGCAGGCACGTCGACACGGCGATGGCGCTGGCCCGGGAGAGCCTGACCGAGGCCCGGCGCTCGGTGGAGGCGCTGACCCCCGGCCAGCTCGACCGGGCCCAGCTGCCCGACGCGATCGCGGAGATGGCCAAGCGGTGGGCCGAGACCGCGGAGGTCGACCTGGCGCTCGACACCACCGGCTTCCCGGTGCCGCTGCTGCCCGAGCTGGAGGTCGCGCTGTTCCGGGTGGCCCAGGAGGCACTGGTCAACGTGGGCAAGCACGCCGGCGCCCGGCGCGTCGGCCTGACGCTGTCCTACATGGACGACGTGGTGGTGCTGGACGTGCGCGACGACGGCGGCGGCTTCGACCGGGACGGCGTGGTCACCACCGCCGACTCCGGGTTCGGGTTGGCCGCGATGGAGGCGAGGGTGCAGCGCGTGTCGGGCACCCTGACGGTGGAGAGCGCGCCGGGGGAGGGCACCGCCCTGTCCGCGAGCGTGCCGGCGATCCCGGCGGAGGTTCGGTCGTGACGGTCAAGGTGCTCATCGTGGACGACCACCCGGTCGTGCGGGACGGGCTGCGCGGGGTCATCGACGGCGAACCGGACATGGAGGTCGTCGGCGAGGCGGGCGACGGCGCCGAGGCGCTGGCCCGGGTGGCCGACGGCGGCGCGGGCGGCGGGGTCGACGTGGTGCTGATGGACCTGCGGATGCCGCGGATGGGCGGTGTCGAGGCGATCAAGGAGCTGCGCCGGACCGCGCCCGCGGTCCGCGTGCTGGTGCTCACCACCTTCGACACCGATCGCGACGTGCTGCCCGCCATCGAGGCCGGCGCCACCGGCTACCTGCTCAAGGACACCCCGCGCGTCGAGTTGCTGCGCGCCGTGCGGGCCGCGCACCGGGGCGAGGCCGTGCTCTCGCCCGCGGTCGCCGGCCGGCTGATGGGGCAGGTCAGGGGGCCGGAGCCGGAGGTGCTCAGCGCCCGCGAGCTGCAGGTGCTCACACTCGTGGCGGCCGGCTCGACCAACCGGGAGACCGCGCAGAAGCTGTTCATCAGCGAGGCCACGGTCAAGACGCACCTGCTGCACATCTACGCCAAGCTGGAGGTGCGCGACCGGGCCTCCGCGGTGGCGGTGGGCTACCAGCGCGGGCTGCTCGTGCCCGAAGGCCGCTGATCGCCACTGGGCCGCGCTACACCGGGATCGGGATGCGCACGCAGTAGAGGACGTCGTCGTGGTGGTGGACGAAGCCGAGCCGGCGCGCCACCCCGAGGCTGCCCGCGTTGTCCGGTGAGGTCGTCCAGGTGGGGATGTCGCCGCGGGCCCGGACGTCGGCGACCACGGCCGCGGCGCAGGCGGTCGAGAACCCGCGCCCGCGGTGCTCGGCCGTCGTGACCACGCCGAGGTCCTCGTGGGCGAGCCCCCGGTAGAACGGCAGCGCCACCGAGACGATCGCGCCGTCGACCACGGCGGCGTGCACGACGCCCGCGGCGAGCGCGCCCTCGACGCCGCCCCACGTCTCGTGGATCCAGGCGATGTCGGCGGGGAGCGCGGCCAGCAGGGCGGTGTCGTCCGGGGTGAGCCTGCGGACCTCCGGGCGGGGCGGCGGCATCTCGGCCGCCGCCGGGAGCACCGCGATGATGCGCTGCCAGATCGCGGTCCGCGGCGCCGACCGCCGCAGCGCCGGGAGCCACTCCGGCGCGGCGTCCACCATGCCCTCGATGGCGGCCAGGTCCTCCGGGGGGATGGCGTCCGGGTCGCCGCGCAGGGCGTAGTTGCCCCCGCCCGCCTCCGCGAGCACGACGCGGGGCTCGCGCTCGCGGTCGACCGAGCAGGTCCCGATCCCGCTGCGCAGCACCTGTTCGAACACCAGCGGGCCCGGCCGCTCCGGGACGAACCACGGCCGCAGGGCGGACCAGTCCTCGGGGGGAACGGGGAGCACGCGGGTCACGGTGTCCCAAACCGGCCGCACCCGCCACCGGATTACCGCTTCCGGGTCGTTCCGGTCCGATGCACCCGTTCGGCCGCACGTCACCCCGCGGTCGACCCGGGCGGTGCCCGCTGACCAGCACCTCCGTCTCCGGCCGCGGCGAGTGCCCGGATCGGCTCGCCGAGCCGGGGTGGCCGCGCCGACCCGGGTCCGCCGGGCGCCGCGGTGGGTGTCACGGTGCGACCACCGTCGGTGATGACCTGTGGCTGCTGTGGCGGATGGGGCCACGGTGCCGCCACTCCGCATCCCTCCACGACTCGCCGACGCCGGGGTGGGGCTTACAACGCTGTCATTCGGTTCACGCTCCGCAGCCGACCACGGCGTGCAGGGCCCCGCGGGGCCGCCGACGGAGCCGGGAGGAAGGCCTTCGGGACCGTCCGGATGCGGCTGCGTGACCGGTGCGCAACAGCGGTGGCGCGGCTTCACCCGAACGAATTGTCGACCGCCCGAACCGGAAATCCGCCCCATACCTTCACCGCCACTAGATCGACGGGCCCGGCTCGTGGAGGTGTCCAGTGCGGCGAGGCATGACGGTTGGCGCGGTGGTCGTGGCGATGCTCATGACCGGAACGATGACGGCGGCGGCCGAGGCGGCCGGTTCGAGGACGGCGGCCCGCGCGACCGCCCCGGTGACGACGGCGGACGAGGAACGGGAGCCCCAGGACCCCCAGGTCGCGCGCCCGGCGCCGACCGAGGAGCCGGACGACCGGGAGCCCGCCGAGGAGGAGCCTGCCGAGCCCGCTGAGCCCGCGGAGCCGGCAGCGCCCGCCGCCCCGGGCCCGGAGGGGCAGCCGCCGGGCTACGAGACCAGCGCGGCGCACCTGCTCGGCTGGGGGGAGCCCAACCGGGTCGACGAGTTCGACGACGAGCTGGGCCCGGGCTGGGACGTCTACGACGGCCCCGGCCACGTCGGCAACGGGCGGCGCAGCCCGTCGGCCGTCGACGTCGAGGACGGAATCATGACGATCACCGGCGACGAGGACGGCACCACCGCGGGTATGGCCTGGAACCCCGGCCAGAAGTACGGCCGCTGGGAGGGCCGGGTGCGGGTGCCGGTCGGCGACGACAGCTACCACGCCCTGCTGCTGCTCTGGCCCGACGCGGAGAACTGGCCGGTCGGCGGCGAGGTCGACTTCATGGAGATCATGGACGGCGCGCGCGACGGCGCCGAGATGTTCCTGCACTACGGCAGGGACAACTCGCAGGTCAGCGGCAGCGTGAAGATCGACGCGACGCAGTGGCACAACTGGGCCGTCGAGTGGACCCCCGACCGCATCGTCGCCTACGTCGACGGCGAGGAGTGGTTCCGCTCGGAGGACAAGAAGACCCTGCCGCCGGGACCGATGCACCTGTGCATCCAGCTCGACTGGTTCCCCGGGGGCGGGGACCCCGAGGTCTCGGAGATGATGGTCGACTGGGTCCGCCAGTACCCGCTGACCGCCGCCAAGCCGGCCCCCGCACCGACGACGACGGCTCCGGCGCCGACGACGACGGCTCCGGCCGCGACGACGACGGCTCCGGCCGCGACGACGACGGCTCCCGCCGCGCCGACGACGGCTCCGGCCCCGACGACGACGGCTCCCGCCGCGACGACGACGGCTCCGGCCCCGACGACGACGGCTCCGGCCCCGACGACGACGGCTCCGGCCCCGACGACGACGGCTCCGGCCGCGACCACGACGGCTCCCGCGCCGACCACGACGACTCCGGTCGTGCCGACGACGGCTCCCACTGTGCCGACGACGCTGCCGGTCCCGACGGGTGCCCCGATCCCCACGGGCGTCGCGGCTCCGCCCGCCGTGGCGGTGCCGCCGGTGACGACCACGGTCGTCCCCGCGCCCCCGCCCGTCCCGGCCACCGGCGGGGAGGTCATCGCCCAGGTGCGGCAACGGCTCGACCAGCTGATGGCCGAGTTCCGGACGCTGCTGGTGGCGTACCTGATCGCCGGCGGGTTCGGCCGATGAGCCGGCGGGCGGTGCCCCCGGAGCGTGCGGCGGCCCCGGTGAGCGGGCCGGCGCCGGTCGCGGGACGTGCGGGGAGGCAGTGGCGGTGCCCCGGGTCGGGTGGCCCGTCCATCCGGCGGACCCGGGCGGGGCGGACCAGGACCGCCCTGCCCTGCCCCGGGCGCTGAGCGCCCGGCCGGTCCGGGACCCGGGATGCGACCCCCGGGCTCCGGACCGGCGCCGCCGGCTCCGGCGGCGCGTTCGCGGTGGCGACGGTCGTCGGCGCCGCGGTTGCGGATCGTGTCCGGTGGTGCGGGAGAGAGCGGGCGGAACGGCGATGAGGATCGACTGGCGAGGTGCCGTCGGCGGCGCGGCGGTGGTGCTGATGACGGTGTTCGGGCTCCCGGCGGTGGGCACGACGAGCGCGGGGGCCGATCCGTCGGCCGACGACTGGGCGACCCTGCGGGCGTGCGAGTCGAGCGGGCGCTACGGCGTCGTCGCCTCGCACGGCCACTACGGCGCGTACCAGTTCGACATCCCGACCTGGCGGAGCGTCGGCGGCACCGGCCTGCCCTCCGACGCGAGCGTCGAGGAGCAGGACTACCGGGCGCTGTACCTCTACCGGATGCGTGGGTGGCAGCCGTGGGAGTGCGCCGGCATGCGCGACCTCGAGCCCGACGGGGACGCCGCCAGCAAGCGGGTGCCGACCCGCGCCGAGTCGGCCTACATGGCCCCCGGCGCGCCCCGCGGGGACCGCGCCGCGCACCCGCCGGCCGACGGCGTGCCGGCCTGGCCGGGCGTCGTGTTCGCCTTCGGCGACTGCCACCCCGCGCTGCGGGTGTGGCAGCTGCGGATGAAGGAGCGCGGGTACGGCTTCACCGGCACGGGTTGCTACCGGGAGCGCACCAGGGCCGCCGTGCTGGAGGTGCAGCGCGAGTACAGCATCAACCCCTCCGGGAGGCTCGGCCCGCAGACCTGGCGCGCGGCGTGGACCGAACCGTGACGCGCCCGGTCCCGGGTTGACGCGGTCGACCGGTGGCTGGAGGGTCGGGCGGTGATCGGCCGAACCGGGGGAGCGCGGCGATGGAGCTGACCGAGGCGATGCGGACCACCGGCACCTGCCGGCGCTTCCGCCCCGACCCCGTGCCCGACGAGGTGCTGCACCGGGCCTTCGAGGTGGCGCGGTTCGGACCGCAGGGCGGCAACCGGCAGCCCCTGCGCTGGGTCGTCGTCCGCGACCCGGTGCTCAAGCAGACCCTGGCCGACCTCTACGCCCCGCTGTGGGAGGCCTACCCGGGCCGGGCTTCCGCGCGCGAGGACCGGCCGCCCAGCCGGGCCGCGCTCGACGCCGACCACTTCGTCGCGCACCTGGGCCAGGTGCCGGCCATCGTCGTGGTCTGCGCCGAGCTGTCCGCCCTGTACCCGACCGACGTCGAGCTGGGCAGGCTCTCGGTCGTCGGCGGCGGGTCGATCTACCCCACCGTGCAGAACCTCTGCCTGGCCCTGCGCGAGCAGGGCGTGGGCACCGCGTTCACCACCCTGCTGTGCCGCGAGGAGCCGCGGGTGCGCGAGCTGCTGGGCATCCCCGACGGGATCATCACCGCGGGCCACATCGCCGTCGGCTACCCCGAGCGACCCTTCCCGACGAGGCTGCGGCGCGCGCCGGTCGAGGGCGTCGTGTTCGCCGATCGCTACGAGCAGCCGCTGTTCGGCGGCTGAGCAGCGGGCCCCCGCTCAGTCGCGCCCGCACCCGCGGACCCGCCGCGCGGCCGCGGCCAGGCCCCGGCGCGGGCCAAGGGTCTCGACGGCCTCGACGGCGTAGGCGCTGCAGCTCGGGGTCGAGGGACAGGCCGGCGTGAAGCGGGTGAGCCGGCGCCGGTAGAAGGCCAGCAGACCCAGCACCACCCCGCGCCCCCGCCGCGCGGGGACCAGGGCCGCGGCCACCGTCAGCAGCGTCGACAGGCGCAGCAGCAGGTTGCAGTCGCACGGGCTGTCGCAGTCGCAGCGGCTTCCGCCGCCCCCGCCCCGGCCGCCGCCGAAGCCGCCGCACCCACCGCCTCCGCCGCCGGTGGAGGGAACGTCGGTGCCGCCGCCGGACCCACCGCCGGACCCACCGCCGGACCCACCGCCGGACCCACCGCCGGACCCACCGCCGGACCCACCGCCGGACCCACCGCCGGACCCACCGCCGGACCCACCGCCGGACCCACCGCCGGACCCACCGTCGGACGAACCGATCGAGTTCCCGGAACCGGAACCCGAGCCGTTGGAACCGGCGCCACCTGACCCGCCCGGGCCCGGTCCGCCGCCCCAGGAGCCGCCCTGCCCACCACCCGGGCCGCCCGGTGCGCCGCCGCTGGGACCGCCCGACCCGCCCCCGTAGCCGCCCTGCCCGCCGGAGCCGCCGTGTCCGCCGGAGCCGCCGTGCCCGCCGTAGCCCCCGCCTTGTCCGCCGGAGCCGCCCGGCCCGCCGTAGCCGCCCTGCCCCCCACCGGTGCCTCCCGGACCGCCGGAACCGCCCGGCCCGCCGTCGGCGCGCCCGCCCGAGCCACCGCGCCCGAAGCTCGGCATGTCGCCCAGGTCGCCGCCCATCTCGACGTAGTCGATCGCGTCCGGGCCCTCGCGGTCCTCGCGGCGCCGGCGGCGCTGCTCGCGCCGCTCGCGCTGCCGGCGCCTGCGCTCCTCGTCGGAGAGGTCGCCGCCTCCGGGCCCGCCGCCGCCGTTCATGCCCACCCCCAGTCCGTGGTCCGTCCCCCCGGGCGGACCACGGAAGTGTGCCCCACGGCCGCAGCCCGGCCCCCGGATGGTCGGATCATCACCGCCCGTGCGGGCTCGACTGCTCAGGCGCGCAGCCGCAGCCCCTTCGGGGTGACCCGGAACCCGGCCTCGGTCAGCACCTCGGCCAGCTCGCCGCCGAGCGAGCCGACGCCGTCGGTGCGCTCCACGGCCAGCGAGCCCAGCCACCCCTCGTGCACCGCCCCGGCCAGCGCCTGCGCGGCCGCGGCCAGCTCCGTGCGCTCGGTGGTGAACGACAGCAGCGAGCGCCCGCCGCGCTCGACGTAGAGCACCGGGGCCCCCTCGACCAGGACGACCAGCGCGCCCGCCTTGCGGCCGGGGCGGTGCTTGGTCTCGCCGACCGTGTCCGGCCAGGACAGCGCCGCGCCGTAGGGCTGGGCCGGGTCGGCCGCGGCCAGCACCACGCTGGCCAGGCGGTTCTCCGCGAACGCGCCGGGGTGCTGGCGGGCGGCGCCCCCGGAACGGTCGCCCGGGAGCCCGGCGTCGTCGGTGGACCAGTCGTCGAACGCCGCCGATCCGGGCGCCGGGGTGGTGCCGGCCGGGGCCTGCGGACCGGCCGGGGTGCCGTCGGGCCGGGACATGGCGCGCAGCCGGTCGATCGCCCCGGGCACCGCGAACTGGGCCGCGCCCAGGCCCTCGACGACGTAGCCGCGACGGGCCCGACCGGAATCCTCCATGGCCCGCAGCACCCGGTAGACGGCGGCGAACCCGCCGGTGACCCGCTCGGTACCCAGCGCGCCGCGGGTGAGCACGCCGTGCCGCTCCAGCAGGGCCTCGGCGCGGGCGTGCGCGCGTCGGGTCGCGTCGGGCTCGCGCTGCACGGCCAGGGCCCACCGCCCACCGGCCGACGGTGGCCCGGTGCGGCTGGGCATGGCCGGCCGCCCTGCCCGCAGCTGCGCGTACCGGCCGCGCGGGGCGGAGCGGCGCGCGCGGTGCGCCGGGCCGCCCCGCCCGCCCGACCCGCCGCCCAGCCGGGCCCGTAGCGGGCCCAGCGTGTCGTTGGTGAGCAGCCCCGCCCAGACCAGGTCCCACAGCGCGGTGACCACGGCGTCGTCGGCCGGGGACGGTTCGCCGGCGTCGAGCACGGTGCGCGCGGCCCGGTCGGCGAGCTCGCGGAAGAACAGCGCGCCGCCACCGGTCGGCGGGGCCGCCGGGTCGGGCAGGCCCAGCGCGGCGAGCAGCGCCCGGTGCAGCGGGGTGGTGGCCAGGTCGGGCTCGGGCTCGGGCAGCAGCAGGTCGGCCACGTCGGCCGGGGCCACCGCGAGCCAGCCGTCGCTGCCGGACAGCGCTCCGCAGCCGACCCAGGTGACCTCGCCCGCCGCGGTCAGCTCGTCGAGCAGGGCCGGGCTGTAGCCGGGCAGCCGGGCGGGCAGCACCAGCGACTCCAGCGCGCTCGCCGGCAGCGGCGCCCCCGCCAGCTGCTCGACCACCCCGAGCACGTCCTCCGCGCCGGGGGCGCGGCGCATGCGGCCCCGGCGCCCGCTGTCGCCCGTCGGGCGGACGCCCTGCCACGCCGGCAGGAACCGGCCCAGCGCCCGCTGCTCGACCGGCTCCACCTCGGCCCGCAGCCGCGCCAGCGAGGCCCGCCGCAGCCGGCGCAGGACCTCGGCGTCGCAGTACTCCAGGCCGCCGTCGTGCGCGCCCCCCGACCCCGCGGACGACTCGCCCGGGTGCCCGACCGGGCGCAGCTCGCCGCGCACCAGCCGACCCGAGCCGACGAGCCGGTCCAGGACGCCGGTCACCACCGCGACGCCCAGCCCGAACCGCTGCGCGCACTCGGCCGCGGGGAACGGCCCGTGCGTGCGGGCGTAGCGCAGCACCAGGTCGCCCAGCGGGTCGGCCACCGGCTCGGTGAACGTCTCCGGGACGCCCACCGGCAGGGCCGCGCCCAGCGCGTCGCGCACCCGGCCCGCGTCCTCGATGGACAGCCAGCGCTCCTCGCCGCCGACGCGCACCCGGATCGCCCGCCGGGCGGCCTCCAGCTCGGCGAGCCACTCCGCGCGCACCCCGCGGTCCGCGGCCTCCTCGGTGGTGAGGTCGCCGAGGAAGCGCAGCAGGTCGGCGGCGCCTTCGACGTCGCGGGCGCGCCGGTCCTCGGCCAGGCGCTGCAGCGACCGCTCGACCTCGGCCAGCACCTCCGGGTCGAGCAGCTCACGGATGGCCTCGGAGCCGAGCAGCTCGGCCAGCAGCGTCGAGTCCAGCGAGAGGGCCGCGGCCCGCCGCTCGGCCAGCGGCGCGTCGGACTCGTAGAGGAACATCCCGACGTAGCCGAACAGCAGGCTGCGCGCGAACGGCGAGGGCGCCGGCGTGGCCAGCTCGACGACCTGCACCTTGCGCGACTGCACGTCGGACATCAGCTCGCGCAGGCCGGGCAGGTCGTAGACGTCCTGCACGCACTCGCGCATCGCCTCGAGCGTCACCGGGAACTGCTCGTAGCGCGCGGCCACCGCGAGCAGCTGGGCCGACTTCTGGCGCTGCTGCCACAGCGGGCTGCGCCGCCGCGGGTCGCGGCGGGGCAGCAGCAGCGAGCGCGCGGCGCACTCCCGGAACCGGGACGCGTACAGCGAGGAGCCGCCCAGCTCGGCGACCACGATCTGCTCGATCTCGGCCGGGTCGAGCAGGACGTCCTCCGCGGTGGGCACCACCTCGGAGCCGCTGTCGTCGACGGCGTCGGGCAGGCGCAGCACGATGCCGTCGTCGGCCGCCGCGGCCTGCACCTCGACGCCGCGCCGCTCCCGCATCCGGGCCGCGATCGCCAGCGCCCACGGCCCGTTGACCTGCGACCCGAACGGCGAGTGCACCACGAGGCGCCAGTCGCCCAGCTCGTCGCGGAAGCGCTCCACCAGGATCGTGCGGTCGCTGGGGACGTGGCGGGTGGCGTCGCGCTGCTCGTGCAGGTAGGCGACGAGGTTGTCGGTGGCCCACCCGTCGAGCCCGGCCGCCCCGGCGCGCTCCCGGGCGGCGGCGTCGTCGAGGCCGGACATCTCCCGGACGAACGCACCCACCGCCCGGCCCAGCTCCAGCGGCCGGCCGATCGACTCGCCCTTCCAGAACGGCATCCGGGCGGGCACGCCGGGGGCGGGGGTGACGATGACCCGGTCGTGGGTGATGTCCTCGACCCGCCAGCTCGACGTGCCCAGCAGGAACGTGTCGCCCACCCGGGACTCGTAGACCATCTCCTCGTCGAGCTCGCCCACCCGGGAACCGGCCCCGTCGGCCCCGCCGGGCGTCATCACGGCGAACAGCCCGCGGTCGGGGATGGTCCCGCCGGAGGTGACCGCGAGCCGCTGGGCCCCCGGCCTGCCCTGCAGGACGTCGGTCACCCGGTCCCAGGTGATGCGGGCGCGCAGCTCGCCGAACTCCTCGGACGGGTAGCGGCCGGCCAGCATGTCGAGCACCGAGTGCAGCGCCGAGTCGGGCAGGGCGGCGAAGGGCGCGGCCCGGCGCACCACCGCGGCCAGCTCGGACACCGTCCACGGCTCGATCGCGACCATGGCCACGACCTGCTGGGCCAGCACGTCGAGCGGGTTGCGCGGGTAGCGGCGGGCCTCGATGGCGCCGCTGGCCATCCGCTCGGCCACCACCGCGCAGGACACGAGGTCGCCCCGGTACTTGGGGAAGACGACCCCGCGCGACACCGCGCCGACCTGGTGGCCCGCGCGGCCCACGCGCTGCAGCCCGGAGGCCACGCTCGGCGGCGCCTCGACCTGGACGACGAGGTCGACCGCGCCCATGTCGATGCCCAGCTCGAGGCTGGAGGTGGCGACCACGCAGGGCAGCACGCCGGCCTTGAGCTCCTCCTCGACGAGCGTGCGCTGCTCGCGCGACATCGACCCGTGGTGGGCCTTGGCCACCGTCGCCGGGGCGCCGCCGCCGATGCCGGACTGCCCGATCGCCTCGGCGGGGAACTCGTCGAGCTCGCGGGCCTGCTCGGCCTCCTCGGCGGCCAGCTCGTTGAGCCGCGAGGTGAGCCGCTCGGCCAGCCGGCGGGAGTTGCTGAACACGATGGTGGAGCGGTGCTCGCGGACCAGGCCGAGCAGCCGGCGCTCGACCGCGGGCCAGATCGAGGGGCGCTCCGCGGTGCCGGCGGCCGAGCCGATGACCTCCTCGTCGGACGAGCCCGGCGCCGTCCGCTGGTCGAGGGCGGCCAGGTCGGGGACCGGGACCTCGACGGTCACCTCGATGGTCTTCGGGATGGGCGGCTGCACGATCTCGAGCGGGCGGGTGCCGGCCAGGAAGGTGGCCACCTCGTCCAGCGGCCGCACGGTGGCCGACAACCCGATCCGCTGGGCGGGCCGGCGGAGCGGGCGGTCGGGTCCGGCCTGCGGCCGGGGCGAGTCGAGGTCGGGGGCGTCCGGGTCGGCGGCCTCCGGTTCGCGCGTGAGCAGCTCGTCGAGCCGCTCCAGCGACAGCGCCAGGTGGGCGCCGCGCTTGGTGTCCAGCACGGCGTGCACCTCGTCGAGGATGACCGTGCGCACCCCGCGCAGCGACTCGCGCGCGGCCGAGGTGAGCAGCAGGAACAGCGACTCGGGCGTGGTGACCAGGATGTCGGGCGGGGTGCGGGCGAACCGGCGGCGCTCGTCGGCCGGGGTGTCGCCGGTGCGCATGCCGACCGTGATGTCGGGCACGGCCAGCCCGAGCCGCTGGCTGGCTTGGCGGATGCCGGTCAGCGGGGAGCGCAGGTTGCGCTGCACGTCGACCGCGAGCGCCTTCAGCGGCGACACGTAGAGCACGCGGCAGCGGTGGCGGGGGTCGTCCGGGACCGGGTCGGTGGCCAGCCGGTCGAGCGCCCAGAGGAAGGCCGACAGCGTCTTGCCCGATCCGGTGGGCGCCACCACCAGGGCGTGCTTGCCGGCCTGGGCCGCGGCCCATGCGCCTTCCTGGGCGGGCGTGGGCGCGGCGAACGCCCCGCGGAACCAGTCGCGGGTGGCGGGGGAGAAGCCGTCCAGTGCGCTCACGCATCCATGATGCGCCGCGGGGGCGACAGTTCCGGTCCGCCGTGCGCGCTGGACCGGTCGGCGTCAGCGCCCCGCGACCCGGGCGAGCTCCGCGGCGACCTCGCGCACCGCCGACCCCGGGACGACGCCCTCGCCCCAGGTGCAGGCCAGCCCGACCGCCGCGACCCGGCCCGTGTCCAGCACGGACCGCAGCGCCACCGCGACGGCCTCGGCCCGCGGACCGCCCGCGACCGGGTACATCACGCCCGGGACGTCGGCCGGGTCCAGCACGTCGAGGTCGACGTGCAGGTAGATCGGGCGGTCGGGCAGCGGCAGGTCGACCAGGCCCGGCACGTCGGCGCGCCGGATCGCCGAGGTCGCCAGGAACTCCGCCTCCGGCCGGTCGAGGTCGCGGGCGTCGACCAGGACGACGTCCCGCTCGTCGACCGGGCGCAGGTCGAGCCGATGCGGGCCGGTGCGCTCGGCGCCGCCGACGAGCTGACGCAGCGGCATCCCGCCCGGGTAGCCCGAGGTCGACGTCTGCGGGGTCTGGAGGTCGCCGTGCGCGTCGAGCCAGACGACCGCCGGGTCGACGCCGCCGCGCTGCAGGCCGGCGACCGTGCCCAGGGCCGTGGTGCAGCACCCGGACACGACGAGCGGGACGCCGCCGGTGGCCACGACCCCGGCGACCTCGTCGGCGACGGCCGCGTGCAGGGCGGCGAGCCGCTCCCACACCGAGCCGGGCGGCAGCTCGGGGCGGACCGTCGCCCCGGTGTCGAGCGGGACCTCCAGGCCCGGCAGGTGGCCGTCGAGGTGGAAGGGGACGCGGATCGTCGCCGGAGCGGCGGTGGGGGTGCCCATGCCGTCAGGCCCGGCAGAACCGGTCGGCCCCGACCCGCGGCGCACCGGTGCCGGGCACGGTGTCCGGGGCGGGGAACGGGCGGGCGAAGGTGAACGCGTGCGGCGTCGGGCCCTGCCGGCGCAGGTGGTCCAGGCGCACCTCGGCGTCGGTGACCGTCGGGCGGGTGCCGTCGGGGACCCACCACAGCGCCTGGAAGGCCTCGCGCATGCGGGCGAACCACTCGCGGCGCCGGGCCATGACCTCGCGGTGGTGCCCGGAGTAGACGAACGCGGCGAGCGCCTCGACCGACGTCCACACGCTCATGTTGACGATGAGCCGGTCGTCGTCGAACCCGCGGACCGCGGTGGCGTCGCCGTCCTCGGTCTGCATCCGCCACACGAAGCCGGGGGCGGCGTCGGCGAGCGCGTTGACCGGTTCCAGCTCGGCGACGAACCCGGCCAGCTCGGGTGTGCTCAACGGGGCGATGGGGAGGGCGATGTTCACCTGGGCGAGCTGCACGGCGCCGACACTAGGGCGCGGCACCGACGACGGGCAGTCCGTTTCCCGCATCCGGACCGGTCCGTGCGGCGGTCACCGGCGCCGGTTGTGCCACCACCACCGCAGCGTCACGGCCAGCGCCGCGAGCAGGCCGACGAGCACCACGATCCGGCCGAGCGGCGACGACATGCCGGTCGGGTCGCCCGGTGTCGTCCAGAGGGTCCAACCGGACCACACCGACATCGGGAACAGCACGGGCACGACGGTACCCGGGCCGCGGCGGGGACCGTCAGGCCCAGCCCGGCTCGGCGGTGCCGAACGAGGGCGGCGGGTCGGGCCAGGCCAGGGGGGCGCCGTCGACGCGGCCAGGGGGCGCGGCCAGGGTGAGCCTGCCGTCCGGGGCGACCACGTCGACCAGGTGCGGCGCCGGGTCGACCGGGTCGACCTCGGCGCCGCTCCCGCCGGGCAGGTCCTGCAGCCAGCGCGCCGTCGCGGCCAGCGCGAGCGCGGCGTGGTGGGTGCCGCCCTCGGCGCGCTGGCGGCGCAGCGCCAGCCACGCGGCCGCCGCGGTCAGGTAGCCGGTCGCGTGGTCGAGCACCTGGGCGGGCAGCGCGCCGGGCGCAGCCGGCGTGCCCTCCGTCGCGGCGATGCCGCAGGCCGCCTGGACGAGGCTGTCGAAGCCGCGCCGCGCACCCCACGGCCCGCGCGTGCCCCAGGCCGAGAGCGTCACCACGACGAGCCCCGGGTGGCGCTCGGCGAGGGCCCGCGGGGCCAGGCCGAGCCGGTCGAGCGCCCCGGGCCGGTACCCGCACACGACGACGTCCGCCCCGGCCAGCAGCTCCTCCAGCACCGCCCGCGCGGTGCGCAGGTCCAGCAGCGCGCTGCGCTTGCCCGGCAGGGTGTCCCAGGCCTGCACCGGCATCTCCGGGCGGTCGGGGCGGTCCAGGCGCAGCACGTCGGCGCCGTGCGCGGCCAGCGTGCGGGTGGCCACCGGCCCGGCGATGACCCGGGTCAGGTCGAGCACCCGGGGTCGGCGGACCGGCCGGGTGGGCGCCGGCCCGAGCGCGTGCCACTCGACCAGCGGGGGAGGCGGGCCCGCCGCGGCCGCCCACTCCGCCGGGGTGCGCACGGCCGCCCCGACGCCGCCCGCGGCGTGCAGGGCGTCCTCCAGCTCGACGGCGCCCCGTTCGGCGATCGCGGCCGGCGCGTCGGGCTCCGCGCAGCCGAGGACGTCCAGCGCGGCCGCGCGGTGCCAGGGGTAGTTCGCGTGCAGCCGCAGCCAGCCGTCGGCCGTGCGGTGGAAGGCCGACAGCGGGTCGAACGGGTCGCCGGGCGGGGCGCCGTCGCGGCGCAGGTACCGCTCGCTGCGCAGGGCCACGGCGAGCCGGCGGGTGTCCAGCGCGACCGGGAGGCCCCGCCCGGCGGTGGCGGCCAGCAGGCTCGCGCCCACCGCGGCGGCCCCGGCCGCGGTGACGGCGAGCCGGGACGCCAGCACCTCGGGCGGGCCGGTGACCGCCAGCCGCGGCAGCTCGGCGGGGTCGCCGCCCAGCGCGCTCCACGCGGCGGGCAGCGCGAGCGCCTGCGCGGTCGGTGGGGCGGTCGGTGGGGCGGTCGGTGGGGCGTCGTCCATGGGGGCCTCCGGAGGGTGCGCGCCGATCCTCGCCCGTCGCGCGGCCGCTGGGGAGCGCTAGCGTGGAGGGGATGCGACTGACCTACTTCCGCGAGCTCATGGACGACGAGTTCGGCCCCGTCCGGGCGGCTTCGCTGGCGCGCGACCACGTCTTCGCCGAGCTCGGCGGGTTGACGGTGGACGAGGCGCTGGAACAGGGGCACGAGCCGCGGGAGGTCTGGCGGGTCGTCTGCCGGGCCTACGACGTGCCGCCCGCGCGCCGCTGAGCGCGACATCGTAGCCGCACGGCGCGCCCGTGCCGAGATCGAACACTTGTTCGCTACGCTGTTGTCCACATCGGGTCCGGTTGTCCACAGATCGCCTGCCGCGAGCCCGCACTGTCGGTGGTGCCCCCTACCGTCGGCGCCAACAGATCGAACCGTCACGAACACACGAGGTGGAGACCGGCGATGACCGCACCGGACCGCGCGAAGGCGCTCGAACTCGCCATCGCCCAGATCGAGAAGAACCACGGCAAGGGCTCGGTGATGCGGCTGGGCGACGACACCCGCCCGCCGATCGGGGTCATCCCCACCGGCTCCATCGCCCTCGACGTCGCGCTCGGCGTGGGCGGGCTGCCCCGCGGCCGGGTCGTGGAGATCTACGGCCCCGAGTCGAGCGGCAAGACGACGGTCGCCCTGCACGCGGTGGCCAACGCGCAGGCCGCGGGCGGGATCGCGGCCTTCATCGACGCCGAGCACGCGCTCGACCCCGAGTACGCCAAGTCGCTCGGCGTCGACACCGACGCCCTGCTGGTGTCCCAGCCCGACACCGGCGAGCAGGCGCTGGAGATCGCCGACATGCTGATCCGCTCCGGCGCGCTGGACATCATCGTGATCGACTCGGTGGCCGCGCTGGTGCCGCGCGCGGAGATCGAGGGCGAGATGGGCGACAGCCACGTCGGCCTGCAGGCCCGGCTGATGAGCCAGGCCCTGCGCAAGATCACCGGTGCGCTCAGCAACTCCGGCACCACGATGATCTTCATCAACCAGCTGCGCGAGAAGATCGGCGTGATGTTCGGCTCCCCGGAGACCACGACCGGTGGCAAGGCGCTGAAGTTCTACGCCTCGGTCCGGCTGGACATCCGCCGCATCGAGACCCTCAAGGACGGCACCGACATGGTCGGCAACCGCACCCGGGTCAAGGTCGTGAAGAACAAGGTCGCCCCGCCGTTCAAGCAGGCCGAGTTCGACATCCTCTACGGCGTCGGCATCAGCCGGGAGGGCTCGCTGGTCGACGTGGGCGTCGAGCAGGGCATCGTGCGCAAGTCCGGTGCCTGGTACACCTACGAGGGCGACCAGATGGGCCAGGGCAAGGAGAACGCCCGCAAGTTCATGCGGGAGAACCCCGACGTCGCCGCCGAGATCGAGAAGAAGATCAAGGAGAAGCTCGGGATCGGCGCGCAGCTCGACGCCGAGGCCCCGCTGCCCACGCCGGTCGACTTCTGAGCATGGCCGACCACCCGGACGCCGACCGCGCGGGCGGGTCCGGGCGGCCCGGTCCCCGGGGCGCGCGCGTCGACGACGGCTCCGAGCCCCGCGGGGGCGTAGTTCGGCCCCGGCCCCCCCCCCGGCCCGCGCCCGGGGGGGGCGGCCCCGCCCGGCCCGGTCCCCGGGTCGCGCGCTTCGACGACGTCTCCGAGCCCGGCGCGGGCGCCGACCACGACCGGGTCGCCGACCTGGGAGCGGTCGGCGGCGGCGCGGCGGCACCCGCGGCGGACCGGGCCGAGGGGGACGGGTACCGGGTCGCCGGGCTCGACACCCTCGCGGCCCGCGCACCGGCCGCGCCGGTGGTCCCGGTCGACGCGCTGCGCTCCGACCGTCGCGACGCCGGCCCCGTGGCGGGGTTCGACGCGCCGGAGGTCGGGGCCGCGGCGGCGTCCGGGCGCACCGCCGACCTCACCACCTCCGCGACCGGGGCACGCCGCGCTGGCGCTCGCGGGCGTCCGGGTGCGCCCGAGACGCGCGAGCGCCGCGCACCGGGCAGGGCCGACCCCCCGGACGAGGCCGGTTCGCGGCCGGCCGCGCCACGCCGCTCCTCGTCACGGCCGGCCCCCGACCGCGCGGTTCCCGAGCCCGCACCCCACGACCGGCCCGCCCCCGACGGCCACGGCTCCGACGACGACCCGGAGCCGCGCGGGGCACGGCGCCCCGGGCGCCGATCCGGCCGATCCGACGGGGCCGGGCGGGGTCGGGCGGCGGCGCCCGACCCCGACGCCGACCCGGTCGCCCTGGCCAGGGAGATCTGCCTGCGGCTGCTCACCGACCGCGCCCGCACGCGCCACGAGCTGGCCCAGGCCCTGCGCCGCGAGGGCGTGCCCGACGACGCGGCCGAGCAGGTGCTCGGGCGCTTCGACGAGGTCGGGCTCATCGACGACACCGCCTTCGCCGGCCAGTGGGTGCGCTCCCGGCACCGCTACCGCGGGCTCGGTCGCCGGGCGATCGCCGCCGAGCTGCGCCGCAAGGGCGTCGACGACGAGATCGCGGGAGAGGCCCTCGCCGAGGTCGACGGCGAAGCCGAGGAGCAGCGCGCCCGCCAGCTCGTCGACAAGAAGCTCCGCACGATGACGCTGGCCGGCCCCGACGACCGCACCGCGGCCATCCGCCGCCTGGTCGGCATGCTCGCCCGCAAGGGCTACGGCGCCGGTGTCGCGTACGGCGTGGTGCGCGCGGCCATGGCCGAGCACGGCGCCGACGAGGAGTTCGGCGACGAGCCCCCGCCCGAGGACTGAGCGCAACCCCCAGCCTCGCCTCTGGTCCGTGGCGGTGTCGGGCCGACGTGGGCTGAGGGGTCGCTCACCCCCGGTGAGCTGCGCGGAGACTCAGTGATCAGGACGGTGCAGCACCTGGACGTCGCCGGGGAGCCCGCTGCCGGCCGAGAGCTCGGCCAGGAACGACAGCAGGGTCTCCTGGAAGGCCCGCACCGCGTGCGTCGGCTTCAGGTCGGCCCGGCGGGCCAGCGCGACGGTCCGGTACAGCGCGGGCGTGAGCACGGTGCGGCGCAGGCGGGGGCGGCCGACGAACACCAGGTCGGGTACGACGGCCACCCCGGTGCCCGCCTCCACCAGGCGCAGCACCGCGTCCATCTCCCCGCCCTGCACGGCGTACCGGGGCGCCACGTCGGCGTCGGCGAACGCGCGTTGCACCACTTCGCGCAGGTCGTAGCCCTGGCGCGGCACCACGAGCTGGCGGCGGGCCAGCTCGCGCACGGTCAGCGAGCCGCGTCCCGAGGGTGGGGGTTGGGTGGCGGGGGAGGCCACCGACAGGCGCTCGCGCAGCAGCGGCGTGATGTGCAGGGCGGGATCGACCCCGCCGGGGGGCACGATCACCAGGGCGATGTCCAGCTCGCCGCGCGAGAGGGTGCGCACCAGCGGCGGCGAACCGTCCTCGACCAGCTCCAGGGAGATCCCGGGGTGCTGGGCGTGGAAGACGCGCAGCACGTCGGCCAGCACGCCGATGCACAGCGACGGGGTGGCGCCCACCCGCACCCGCCCGCCGCGCAGGCCGACGATCTCGGCGACCGCGGTGCGGGCGCTGTCGGCGTCGGCCAGCATCCGCCGGGCGAGCGGGAGCACGGCCTCCCCGGCGGGGGTCAGCACCGGCCCGTTGCGGCCACCGCGGTCGACCAGCGGCGCGCCCAGCTCGTCCTCCAGGGCCCTGAGCTGCCTCGACAAGGTGGGTTGCGCAACCCCGACCAGGTCGGCGGCGCGAGTGAAGCTGCGCACGTCGGCCACGGCGACGAAGTACGCGAGCTGCTGTAGCGTCACCGCCATAGCTTACGTGCATCGAGGAAGCCCATCCGATGCATTGGACGGTTCGGCGCTCAGCCGTCATGCTCGCCCCACGCTGGCCCCACGAGTGGTGACAGCCGGGCACGCACGCCTCTGACCAGGGCGGGCGCCGGCGATCCGCCCGCCGGCCCGCTGCTCGGCCCCGCCCCGCGGATCGGTCGCGCTGGTCGTAGAGTCCGCCCACAATCGAAACACCCGGCCAGTCGGGGCACAGACCGGCGCCGGGCCACAAGAACGAGGTTCTCTGACGTGTCCTCCACCACAGACGCGTCCGCCGCCCGGGCGCAGATCGCGGCGCGGACGCTCCGCACGGACCGGTGGTGGTTGCCGCCGCTGGCCACCTTCATCGCCTTCACCGCGTGGGTCGCCTACGCCACCGTGCGGTCGTTCATGCAGGAGTACTACTACGTCGCCGAGTACAACTACCTGACGCCGTTCTACTCGCCGTGCGTCTCGGTGGGCTGCGTGCCCGAGGCGTCGCACCTCGGGCAGTTCCTGCCCGACGTCTGGTGGCTGCCCTACGCGGCGGTCTCGCTGCCGTTCCTGCTGCTGTTCCGGCTGACCTGCTACTACTACCGCAAGGCCTACTACCGGGCCTTCTGGCTGTCGCCGCCTGCCTGCGCCGTGGCCGAGCCGCACGCCAAGTACACCGGTGAGACACGGTTCCCGCTGATCATGCAGAACCTGCACCGGTACTTCTTCTACATCGCCACGGCCATCGCGCTGCTGAACACCTACGACGCGATCCTGTCGTTCACCAAGGCCGACGGCAGCTTCGGGCTGGGCCTGGGCAACATCATCCTGGTGGTCAACGTGGTGTTCCTGTGGGGGTACTCGCTGTCGTGCCACTCCTGCCGCAGCATCATCGGCGGGCGGCTCAACCACTTCTCCAAGCACCCGGTCCGCTACAAGCTGTGGGGCTTCGTCTCCCGCCTGAACACCAAGCACATGCAGTACGCCTGGATCACACTGGCGACACTGGCCTTCACGGACTTCTACGTCATGGCCGTCTCGGCCGGGTGGATCTCCGACCTGCGGATCGTGGGGTGATCTGACATGACTGATCCGATCGAGGACACCGCCGTCGCGGCGGACGCCGCCGCCGAGGAGATCGAGCGGCACGACTTCGACGTGGTGGTGATCGGCGCGGGCGGCGCCGGCCTGCGCGCCGCCATCGAGGCCCGCCAGCAGGGCAAGCGGGTCGCCGTCATCTCCAAGTCGCTGTTCGGCAAGGCGCACACGGTGATGGCGGAGGGCGGCTGCGCGGCCGCCATGGGGAACGTCAACCCCAACGACAACTGGCAGGTCCACTACCGCGACACGATGCGCGGGGGCAAGTTCCTCAACAACTGGCGCATGGCCGAGCTGCACGCCAAGGAGGCCCCGGACCGCGTCTGGGAGCTGGAGACCTACGGCGCGCTGTTCGACCGCACCAAGGACGGCAAGATCAGCCAGCGCAACTTCGGCGGGCACACCTACCCGCGGCTGGCCCACGTCGGCGACCGCACCGGCCTGGAGATGATCCGCACGCTGCAGCAGAAGATCGTCTCGCTGCAGCAGGACGACTTCAGGGCCACCGGCGACTACGAGTCCCACATCCGGGTCTTCCACGAGACCACGGTCACCGAGCTGTTCAAGACCGACGGCCGCATCGCGGGCTGCATCGCCTACTACCGCGACTCCGGCAGGTTCGTCCGGTTCGACGCGCCGGCGATCGTGCTGGCCACCGGCGGGGTGGGCAAGAGCTACCAGGTCACCTCGAACTCCTGGGAGTACACCGGCGACGGGCACGCGCTGGCCCTGCGCGCGGGCGCGACCCTGATCAACATGGAGTTCCTGCAGTTCCACCCGACGGGCATGGTCTGGCCGCCGTCGGTGAAGGGGATCCTGGTCACCGAGTCGGTCCGCGGTGACGGCGGGGTGCTGCGCAACTCCGAGGGCAAGCGGTTCATGTTCGAGTACATCCCGGACGTGTTCAAGGAGCAGTACGCCACCACCGAGGAGGAGGGCGACCGCTGGTACACCGACGCGGACAACAACCGGCGCCCGCCGGAGCTGCTGCCGCGCGACGAGGTCGCCCGGGCCATCAACTCCGAGGTGAAGGCCGGTCGGGGCAGCCCGCACGGCGGCGTGTTCCTCGACATCGCCTCCCGGCTGTCGCCGGAGGAGATCCAGAAGCGGCTGCCGTCGATGTACCACCAGTTCAAGGAGCTGGCCGACGTCGACATCACCAAGGAGCCGATGGAGGTCGGGCCCACCTGCCACTACGTGATGGGTGGCGTCGAGGTCGACCCCGACACCGCGATGTCGGTCGTGCCGGGGCTGTTCGCCGCCGGTGAGGTGGCCGGCGGCATGCACGGCTCCAACCGGCTGGGCGGCAACTCGCTGTCGGACCTGCTGGTCTTCGGCCGGCGCTCCGGCGCGGGCGCGGCGGCCTACGTCGACGCGCTCGACGGCGTCCGCCCGGCGATCGCCGAGGCCGACGTCGAGGAGGCGGTCAAGCGCGCGCTACTGCCGTTCTCCAGCGCCACCGAGGGCGGCGAGAACCCGTTCGTCGTGCAGCTGGAGCTGCAGAAGACGATGAACGACCTGGTGGGCATCATCCGCAAGGCCGACGAGATGGAGCAGGCGCTCAAGGCGCTGCAGGACCTCGCGGTGCGCACCAGGACCGTCTCGGTCGTCGGGCACCGGCAGTTCAACCCCGGCTGGCACCTCGCCCTCGACCTGCGCAACATGCTGCTGGTCTCGCTCTGCGTGGCCAAGGCGGCGCTGGAGCGCCAGGAGAGCCGGGGCGGGCACACCCGCGACGACTTCCCGGTGATGGACTCCGACTGGCGCCACGTGCTGCTGGTGCTGTCCGCGCTGGGCGAGGACAACGTCGAGCTGGTGCGCCAGGAGCAGATCCCGATGCGACCCGAGCTGCTCGACCTGTTCGAGCTCGACGAGCTGAAGAAGTACTACACCGGCGAGGAGATCGGCGGCCACCGCGCCGACCAGAGCCTCGACAAGGGAGCGAAGGCATGAGTCACGACCAGCACTTCCGCGTCTGGCGGGGGGACTCGGACAAGGGCGAGCTCGTCGACTACCCGGTGCTGGTGAACGAGGGCGAGGTCGTCCTCGACATCATCCACCGGCTGCAGCAGACCGAGGCCCAGGACCTGGCCGTGCGGTGGAACTGCAAGGCGGGCAAGTGCGGCTCGTGCAGCGTGGAGATCAACGGCCGGCCGCGGCTGGCCTGCATGACCCGGATGTCCACGTTCGAGGAGGACGAGGTCATCACGGTCACCCCGCTGCGCACGTTCCCGGTCATCCGCGACCTGGTCACCGACGTGTCGTTCAACTACACGAAGGCCCGGGAGATCCCCAGCTTCGCCCCGCCGGAGGGCGTGGAGCCGGGGGAGTACCGGATGGCCCAGGTCGACGTGGAGCGGAGCCAGGAGTTCCGCAAGTGCATCGAGTGCTACCTGTGCCAGAACACCTGCCACGTGGTGCGCGACCACGAGGAGAACAAGGAGAACTTCGCCGGCCCGCGCTACCTGATGCGGATCGCGGAGCTGGACATGCACCCGCTGGACGCGGCCGACCGCAAGGAGGCCGCCCAGGAGGAGCACGGCCTGGGGTACTGCAACATCACCAAGTGCTGCACCGAGGTCTGCCCCGAGCACATCAAGATCACCGACAACGCGCTGATCCCGCTCAAGGAGCGCGTCGTCGACCGCAAGTACGACCCGCTGGTGTGGCTGGGCAGCAAGATCGGCATCGGTCGCAAGTCGACCAAGGGCTGATCGGCTCAGGCCGCTGACGACGGGGCCCCCGCCGAGGCGGGGGCCCTGTCGTCGTCCCGGGCCGCGGGCTCAGCGCCCCAGCGAGCGCCGGATCTCCTCCAGCTTCGCCTTGGCCTTGTCCGCGCGCTCGGCCTCCTGCTGCTCGATCGAGCGCCCGGCCGCGGTCTCCCCGGCGAGCTCGGCGGTGCCCAGGCTGGTGGCGTAGCGGCCCTCGATCTTGTCGCGCACGTAGTCGAGGCTGGGCACGCCGTGCTGGTCGTAGTCCGGGGCCGGGGTGGCCTGCGGCGGGACCGGCGCCGGCGGGGCGGGCGTCGGCACGATCTCGGCGTCCACCACCCCGTCGTCGCCGGTGTCGTCGGGCCGGTCGGCAGGCTGCGGGCCGTCGGTCATGTCGCCTCCCCTGGTCGAGCGCGTCCGCGCACGTCCCACCTTGCCACGAGAGCGCCACGGCACCGCGCCACGCCGCGGCGGGCGGTCTGCGATGCTGGCCGGGTGCGGACCGTCGAGGTCGTCGTGGTCTACGACGTGGCCTGCCCGAACTGCTCGGCCATCGCGCGCGAGCTGCCCGAGCTGGTGCGCGTGCCGGTGCGGGTGCTGTCCTGCCGCGACGCCGGGCTGGCCGCCGCGTACCCCGCGCTGCGGCCCGCCGTCCGGGCCTGGGGCCCCCCCCCGCGGGGGGGGGGGGGGCCCCGCCGGGCGGGGCCCGGGGGGGTAGGCCCCGCCCGCGCCGGCGGCCCGGCGCGGGGGGCGCCCCCCCCCCCCGGGGGGGGCCCCCCCCCCGCCGCGACGGGTCGGTCCGCTGGTGGTACGGCCTGACCGGGGCGCTGGGTGTGCTGCCCGTGCTGCGCCCGCGCGGGGCGCGCGAGGCCGCCGGGCTGCTGTGGGCCGCGCTGCGCACCCCGCGCCGGGCGGGGCGGCACTAACGTTCACCCCGTGACGCCCACCCCCGCCCCGTACGGTTCCTGGCCCACCCCGATCACCGCCGACCTCGTCGTCACCGCCGCGGTCCGGCTCGGTGAGCTCGCGGTCGACGGCGGCGACCTCGTGTGGGCCGAGGGCAGGCCGGCGGAGGACGGGCGGACCCAGCTCGTTCGCCGGGTCGCCGACGGCACCACCACCGACCTGCTGCCCGAGGGCATGAGCGCCCGCACCGCCGTGCACGAGTACGGCGGCGCGGGCTGGTGGGTCCGCGACGGCGTCGTCTGGTTCACCGAGTGGTCCGACCAGCGGCTCTACCGCCTCGCCCCGGGTTGCGCCCCGCAGCCGCTGACCGCCGAGCCCGAGCGCCCGCGCGGCGACCGCTACGCCGACGGCGACGTCGCCCCGGACGGCGCGACGCTGGTGTGCGTGCGCGAGCGGCACGCCGGCCCGGCGGCCACCGACGTGCGCAACGAGATCGTGCGGCTGGCCACCGACACGCCGTCGGCGCCCGAGGTGCTGGTCACCGGACCCGACTTCGTCGCGGCCCCGCGGCTGGCCCCGGACGGCCGGACGCTGGCCTGGGTGCAGTGGGACCACCCCTCGATGCCGTGGGACTCGACCGAGCTGGTGGTGCGCGACCTGAGCACCGGTGAGGACACCGTGGTCGCCGGCGGGCGCGGCGAGTCGGTGTCCGAGCCGCGCTGGCACCCGGACGGCTCGCTGTGGTTCCTCAGCGACCGCACCCAGTGGTGGAGCCTGTACCGCTGGGTGGCGGGGGCCGACATCGAGCCGGTCGTGGTGGGCCGGGGCGAGATCGGGGTGCCGAACTGGGCGCTGGGCTCGGCGCGCTACGCCTTCCTGGCCGACGGCTCGGTGGCGTTCGCCCGGCGCAGCGCCGGCTACGACACCCTCTCCGTGCGCGGCGCCGACGGCACCGTCACCGACCTGGACCTCGGGTTCTCGGCCGTCGAGGCGGTCCGCGCGCTGCCCGGCGGGGCGCTGGCGGTGGTGGCGGGCAGCGCCACGGCCGAGGACGGCGTGCACCGCATCGACCTGCCGGTCCAGCTGGGCGCGGCCGACGCGCCCGCCCCGCGGGTGACGACCCTGCGCCCGCCGCGCGAGCTGGGCATCGACCCGGCGTACCTGTCGGTGCCCGAGCCGATCACCTTCGGCTCGGTGGACGCGGACGGCGCGAGCCGCAACGCGCACGGCCTGTACTACCCGCCGGCCAACCCGCAGCGCACCGGCGCGGAGGGCGAGCTGCCCCCGCTGCTGGTGATGATCCACGGCGGTCCCACGGCCTCGGCCCGCCCGGTGCTGAGCCTGGGCGTGCAGTTCTGGACCAGCCGCGGGTTCGCCGTCGTCGACGTCGACTACGGCGGCTCCACCGGCTACGGCCGCGACTACCGCGACCAGCTGCTCGGCCAGTGGGGGGTGATCGACGTGGCCGACTGCCTGGCCGCCGCGGCCTGGCTGGCCAAGCAGGGCCGGGCCGACCCCGACCGGCTGTGCATCCGCGGCGGCTCGGCGGGCGGCTACACCACGCTGGCCGCGCTGGCCCGGGAGGACACCCCGTTCGCCGCGGGCGCCAGCCACTACGGGGTGGCCGACCTGGAGGCGCTGGCCGCCGACACGCACAAGTTCGAGAGCCGCTACCTCGACCGGCTCGTGGGGCCCTACCCGGAAGCCCGCGACGTGTACGTGGAGCGCTCGCCGATCCACCACGTCGACCGGCTGCGCCGCCCACTGCTGGTGCTGCAGGGCAGCGAGGACGAGATCGTGCCGCCCGCGCAGAGCGAGGTCATCGTGGCCGCGCTGCGCGAGCGCGGCATCCCGGTGGGCTACCTGCTCTTCGAGGGCGAGCAGCACGGGTTCCGGCGCGCGGAGAACATCCGCCGCGCGCTGGAGGCCGAGCTGAGCTTCTACGGCCGGGTGCTCGGGTTCGAGCTCCCGGCCGAGGAGGGCATCGAGCCGGTCGAACTGGAGAACGCCTGAGTCAGGTGACCGCGCCGCCGACACCGACGGGGGCGAGCTCCGCCGGTGGCGCGGCGTCCTTGTTGCGCGCCGCGCGACCGGCCCGCGAGGTGCGCCGCTGGACGTACTCGGCCAGCTTGCTCAGCGCGTAGTTGATCAGGATGAAGACCAGCGCCACCGCGATGTACATCTGCAGCGGCAGGTTGATTCCCTCCTGCCCGCCGAAGAACTGGATCACCGTGTTGGCGGTGCGCACGAACTCGGAGAACCCGAAGATCACGAAGCCGAGCGAGGTGTCCTTGACGATCACCACCAGCTGGCTGATCAGCGCCGGCAGCATGATCCGGAACGCCTGCGGGAGCAGGATGATGCGCAGCACCTGGAAGCGGGTCAGGCCCACCGCGTAGGCGGCCTCGGACTGCCCGCGCGGCAGCGCGTTGACCCCGGCCCGCACGATCTCGGCGATGATCACGCAGTTGTACGCGGTGAGGCCGATGACCAGGTACCACAGCGGCGGCAGCGAGATGCCGAACTCGGGCAGCACCCGGGCGGCCAGGAAGATCGTGATGACCACCGGCAGGCCGCGGAACAGCTCGATGGCCGAGACCACGAGCCACCGGTAGGCGCGCGAGCTGGTGATCCGGGCCACGGCCAGCGCCGTGCCGATCGCCAGCGCGAGCACGAGGGTCAGCGCGGCCGCGACGACGGTGTTGACCAGGCCGTCGCCCAGTGCGCTCCAGGTGGCGACGAAGTACTGGTTGGCCGGGTTGAACGCCGGCCCCCACTTCTCGCCGTCGAGCTGGCCGTTCTCGCCCAGCTGGATGACCGCGAGCACCACGAGGCCGGCCAGCAGCACCACGGCGATGACGGTGCCGATCAGGGTGTTGCGGCGGGCGCGGGGCCCGGGAGCGTCGTACAGCACGGAGCTCATCGTTCTCCCTCGCTGCGCTCGGTCGACGCTTCGCCGAGACGCTGTGTCGATGATTCGCTCGCAAGCTCCCTCATCGCTTCACCTCGATCTTCCGCTCGAGCACGCCGAGGCCGATCCCGGCCGGGATGGTGATGGCCAGGTAGGCGAGCGCGACGCCGCCCAGGCTCGACAGCGCCGAGTAGCCGGCGGCGGTGAGGGCGCCGTCGACGGAGAACAGCTCCCCCGTCACGCCGAACGCGCCGACGATCGCCGAGTTCTTGATCATCGCGATCATCACGCTGCCCAGCGGCGGGACGACAGTGCGCAGCGCCTGCGGGAGCACGACCGAGCCCAGGGTCTGCTGGAAGGTCAGCCCGACCGCGCGGGCCGCCTCGGCCTGGCCCGCCGGCACCGAGTTGATGCCCGAGCGCACCGCCTCGCAGACGAACGCGGCGGTGTAGGCGGCCAGCCCGGCCACGCCGGGCCAGAAGAACGAGTTGCCGCCGAAGGTCGGGAAGACCACCCCGACCTGCGGCAGGCCGAACGCGAACAGGAACAGCACGACGACCAGCGGGGAGTTGCGGAACACCGTGACCCACGAGGTGCCCACCCAGCGCAGCGGGGGCACCGGGGACACCCGGAAGGCGGCCAGCAGCGTGCCGAGCACGAGCGCCCCGATCGCGGCGAACAGGCACAGGCGCAGCGTCCCGAGGAAGCCGCTGACGAACCGCGGGAACTCCGCGATCAGTGCGTCCAACTCATGTCTCCCGACTGGTGGTGAGCACGGAACGGGACACCGACCGCCCGCGGGCGGTCGGTGTCCCGATCGATGGGTGGGGCCGTGCTACCGGCAGGTCAGCTGCAGGCGTCGGCGGTCGGCAGGGTCGGGGCCTCGGGCTGGACCTTGCCCGCGGTCGCGTCCCACGCGGCCTTGTAGGCGCCGCTGGTGCTCGCCTCCTGCAGCGTGGTGTTGATGAACTCGCAGAACTGCACGTCGCCCTTGGTGATGCCGATGCCGTAGGGCTCCTCGGTGAAGGGCTTGTCGACCAGCTTGAACGCGCCCTGGCTGGCCTCGATCAGGCCCAGCAGGATGACGTTGTCGGTGCTGACCGCCTCGACCTGGCCGTTGCGCAGCGCGTCGGCGCACTTGGAGTACACGTCGAACAGCACGATGTTGGCCGGGTCGACGTACTCCTCCAGCTTCTTGGCCGGGGTGGAGCCGGTGACCGAGCAGACCCGGGCGCCGGTCGGCTTCAGCGTCTCCGGTCCGGTGATCGTGGTGTTGTCGGCGGCGACCATGATGTCCTGGCCCGCCTGGTAGTACGGCCCCGCGAAGGTGATCTTCTCCTTCCGGGCGTCGTTGATGGTGTAGGTGGCCACCACGATGTCGACCTGGTCGTTGACGATGACGTCCTCGCGGATCCGGGACGGCGTCTCGGTGTAGGTGATCTTGTCGGCCGGGATGCCCAGCTTCGCCGCGATCAGCTTGGCGATCTCGACGTCGAAGCCGACCGGGTTGCCGTCGAGGCCCTTGAGGCCGAACAGCGGCTGGTCGAACTTGGTGCCCACGCGCAGCGTGCCGGCCTCGTTCAGCTCGGCCATGGTCGTGCCGGCCTCGAACTCGGTGTCCTCGGCGACGGTCGGGGCGGGCGCGCCGCTACCCCCCAGCTCGGCCTGGTTGCCACATGCCGTGGCGGTGAGCACCAGCGCCGCCGCGGCGGTGGCCGCGGCGATTCGGGTGACGTGGGAGAGACGCATGGAGAAGGGTCCTTCCTGGAACGGTGCCGTCCGACGGGTGGGTCGGGGGCGGTGCGCGGGGAGACCGCGCGGGTGGGTGCTCGGTGCGGGCGTCAGTGGGTGAGGATCTTGCCGAGGAAGTCCTTGGCCCGGTCGGAGCGGGGCGCGGTGAAGAACGCCTCCGGCTCGGCGTCCTCGACGATCTCGCCGTCGGACATGAACACGACCCGGTTGGCGGCGCGCCGCGCGAAGCCCATCTCGTGGGTCACCACGAGCATCGTCATGCCCTCCTTGGCCAGCGTGGTCATCACGTCCAGGACCTCGTTGACCATCTCGGGGTCGAGCGCGGAGGTGGGCTCGTCGAACAGCATCACCTTCGGCTTCATCGCCAGCGCCCGGGCGATGGCCGCCCGCTGCTGCTGGCCGCCGGAGAGCTGGGCCGGGTACTTGTCGCGCTGGTCGGCGATGCCGACCCGCTCGAGCAGCCCGATGCCCGCCTTCTCGGCTTCGGCCTTCGGGGTGCGCCGCACCTTGATGGGACCGAGGGTGACGTTCTCCAGGATCGTCTTGTGGGCGAAGAGGTTGAAGCTCTGGAACACCATGCCGACGTCGGCGCGCAGTCCGGCCAGCCCCTTGCCCTCCTCCGGCAGCCGCTGCCCGTCGATCTCGATGGTGCCGCTGTCGATCGGCTCCAGCCGGTTGATCGTCCGGCACAGGGTGGACTTGCCCGAGCCGGACGGCCCGAGGACCACGACGACCTGCCCCGCCGTCACCTCCAGGTTGATGTCGCGCAGGACGTGCAGCTCGCCGAAGTGCTTGTCGACGGACACCATCCGGATCATCGGAGCTTCGGTCATCTGGGGCCTCCGCGCATGGCCAGGCACGCTAGGGCGAATCGGACACCCCAGTCCAGCACCTTGAGCTACCCATAGGGTTTCGCTCGTATAACGCTGTCCCCGGCCGGGCGGAGATCACTCCGGCCGGGTGCGCGGTAGGCGGAGACGGCCGGATTGGGGGCGGGATGCACATCCTGCTGGTCGAGGACGACGATCGGATCGCGGCGGCGCTGCGGCCCGCGCTGCACCGCCACGGCATGACCACCACCCGGCTGGCCCGCGGCCGCGGCGCGGTCGACCACCTCGCCGGGGTCGACGTCGTGCTGCTCGACCTCGGGCTGCCCGACATCGACGGCGTGGACGTGTGCCGGGCGATCCGCGAGGTCAGCGAGGTGCCGGTGATCGTGGTGTCGGCCCGCGGCGAGGTCGACGACCGGATACTGGGCCTGCACTCCGGGGCCGACGACTACCTGGTCAAGCCGTACGACGTGGGGGAGCTGCTGGCCAGGGTGCACGCCGTGCACCGCAGGCGGCGGGTCAGCTCGCCCGACGCGGCGGCGGGCGACGTCGTGGTCGTCGCCGACGTCAGCATCGACCTCGGGCGCCACGCGGTGACCGTGGCCGGCGCCGCGGTGACCCTGAGCCGCAAGGAGTTCCAGGTGCTCGCGCTGCTGGCCGTGGCGAAGGGCGCGGTGTGCACCCGCAGCCGGATCGTGGCCGAGGTGTGGGGCCGCACCTGGGCCGGTGCCAACCGCACGCTGGACGTGCACGTGGCCACGCTGCGCACGAAGCTGGGCCGCCCGGAGCTGGTGCAGACGGTGCGCGGCGTCGGGTACCGCCTGGGCCTGCCCGACGCGCAGGCCGAGCCCGATCCCCCCGCCGCCGGCGCGGGGGAGTAGCGCAGTGCGCTCCCGGCTGCTGGTGATCGTGCTGGTCCTGGTCGGGTTGCTGGCCGCGGGCCTGGGCGTGCCGCTGGCGCTCTCGGACGCCCAGGCCCGCCAGCAGCGGCTGTTCATCGACCGGCTGACCGACACGATCTCCTTCGCCTCGCTGGCCGTGCGGGCCGTCACCGACGCCGACACCGCCGGCCTGCAGGCCGACCTGACCCAGTACGACCGGGTGTTCGGGATCGCCGTGATCGTCCTCGACCGCAACGAGGAGGTCGTCGCCATCTCGCGGTCGTCGCGTCCGGAGTTGGACGAGGACGCGGTGCGGCGGGTGCAGCTGGCGCTGGCCGGGCGCCGCTCGGAGCCCTACCCGCTGCTGGCGCCGTGGAACGACCGGCCCATGGTGCTCGCCGAGCCGGTGCTGGTCGACGGCGACGTGGCCGGCGCCGTGGTGACGGTCTCGCCCACCGACGGCCTGCGCGGACAGGTCCTGCTGGTCTGGGCGGAGGTGCTGGCCGCGGGCCTGGCCGCGCTGGCGCTCGGGGTGCTGGGCGCGCTGCCGGTCGTGCGCTGGATCCTGCGCCCGGTCCGCCGCCTCGACGAGGGCACCGGCCGGGTGGCTGCCGCGGTGCTGGCCGGCAAGGACCCCGAGCCGGTCGCCGACGGGACCGGGCCGCCCGAGCTACGCAGGCTCTCGGCCTCCTTCGACCGGATGACCGCGACCGTCACCCAGGCCTACGCCGCGCAGCGGACCTTCGTCGCCGACGCCAGTCACCAGCTGCGCAACCCGCTGACCGCGCTGCGGATCCGGTTGTCCAACCTGGAGGGCCACGTGCGCCCGGAGGGCGTGGACGACCACCTCGGCGCGCTGGAGGAGGCCGAGCGGCTGTCCACCCTGCTCGACGGCCTGCTGGCGCTGGCCCGCGCCGAGCGCACGGTGCCGCTCACCAGCGTCGACGTCGACGCGGCCGTGGACGACCGGGTGGAGGCCTGGCGGCCGCTGGCCGAGCACACCGAGCTGGACCTGGTGCGCAGCGGCGTGCGCGGGCTGACCGCCACCGCGTCGGCGGGCACCGTGGAGACGGTGCTCGACGCGGTGCTGGACAACGCGGTCAAGTTCTCCCGGCCCGGCGGCACGATCACCGTGCACACCACGGTCGCGGCCGACCGGGTCGAGGTGGCGGTCCGCGACACCGGCCCCGGCATCGCGCCCGAGGAGCTCACCTGGGCCACCGCCCGGTTCTGGCGCAGCCCGGGGCAGAGCAACGTCGAGGGCTCCGGGCTGGGCCTCGCGATCGCCGCGCGCACCCTGGAGATCGGCGGCGGCGAGCTGCGCCTTGAGCTGCCCGCCGGTGGCGGGCTGAAGGTGGTGGCGCTGCTGCGGCGGGTGCCCGCCGAGCTGGTCGAGGGCGATCAGCCGTCCTTCTCGGCCCGGTAGAACCGCACCGCGCCCGGGTGCAGCTCGACCGGCTGCGTCCCGATCGCCGAGCGCGGGTCGATCGTCACCGCGGCCCTGGCCGCCTCGGCCAGCTGGGCCTGGGCGTCGAACATCGAACGCACCAGCTCCTCGGCCAGCGCGTCGGGCATGTCCGCGGTCACCAGCAGCACGTTGCGGACCAGCAGGGTGGTCACCGGCTCGGTCATGCCGTAGGTGCCCACCGGCACGGTCCGGGGGGTGTACTCCGAGTGGTCGACGCGGACGTCCGCGGCGATGCCCTCGAGGTCGACCAGCCGGATCGGCATCCGCTCGGCCAGCTCGGTGATGCCCCGCGTGGGCAGCCCGCCCACCCAGAACAGGGCATCGATCCGGCCGGCGACCAGGGCCGCAGGCGACTCCGCGAGCCCGAGCTGCTCGGCGCTCAGGTCGTCGCCCGGTCGCAGGCCGGAGACCTCCAGCAGGCGGCGGGCGATCAGCGAGACCCCGGAGTCGGGCGCGCCCACCGCGACCCGGGCGCCACGCAGGTCGGCGGGGGAGCGCACCGGCGAGCCGGCCGGCACCACCAGGTGCACGACGTCGTCGTAGATGCGGGCGAGCGCCCGCAGCGCCCGCGGCGAGTCCGCCGGGGTGGCGTCGCGGTGGTCGGCCGCCGCGTCGATCTGGCTGATCGCCACATCGACGTCGCCGCCGACGAGCTGGAGCAGGTTGTCCACCGAGCCCGCGGTGGAGCGGACCTCCGGGGTGGTGGTCAGCCCGAGGCCGTCGCGCCAGATCTGGGCCAGCGCGGTGCCCAGTGCGTAGTAGACCCCCTCCTCGGCCCCGGTGGCCAGGCGCAGGCGCCGGTCGGCGAACGGCGACGAGCACGCCTGCAGCGCGACGAGCGCGCCCAGCAGCGCGCCCGCGCGCAGCACGGCGCGCCGGTCGAGCTGCCGGCTGTGCATCCGTGGGATCCTGCCGTGCCCGGGCGGTCCGGTCGACCTCCCGGCCCCGGCCGCCGCGCCGACGCCGCGACCGACGGCCTACCCTCGACTGGTGAGCCGCAGCTACACCATCCGCACCTACGGGTGCCAGATGAACGTGCACGACTCCGAGCGGATGGCGGGCCTGCTGGAGGCCGCGGGCTACACGCGCGCCGCGCCGGAGCGCGCCGACGACGCCGACGTCGTGGTGTTCAACACCTGCGCGGTGCGCGAGAACGCCGACAACCGGCTCTACGGCAACCTCGGCCACCTGCGGCCGGCCAAGACCTCCCGGCCCGGCATGCAGATCGCCGTCGGCGGCTGCCTGGCCCAGAAGGACCGCGCCGAGATCGTCCGCCGGGCGCCGTGGGTGGACGTCGTGTTCGGCACGCACAACGTGCACGCGCTTCCGGTGCTGCTGGAGCGGGCCCGGCACAACGCCGCCGCCCAGGTGGAGATCGCCGAGGCGCTGGAGGTGTTCCCGTCGACGCTGCCGGCGCGGCGGGAGTCGGTCTACGCCGGCTGGGTGTCGATCTCGGTGGGGTGCAACAACACCTGCACCTTCTGCATCGTGCCCTCGCTGCGCGGCACCGAGCGCGACCGCCGCCCCGGCGACGTGCTGGCCGAGGTGCGGGTGCTGGCCGCCGACGGCGTGCTGGAGGTGACCCTGCTCGGGCAGAACGTCAACTCCTACGGCGTCGAGTTCGGCGACCGCGGCGCCTTCGCGAAGCTGCTGCGCGCCTGCGGCGACGTGCCCGGCCTGGAGCGCGTGCGGTTCACCTCGCCGCACCCGCGCGACTTCACCTCCGACGTCATCGCGGCCATGGCCGAGACCCCGGCCGTCTGCCCGCAGCTGCACATGCCGCTGCAGTCCGGCTCCGACGACGTGCTGCGCCGGATGCGCCGGTCCTACCGGTCCCAGCGCTACCTGGCCATCCTCGACGAGGTGCGCGAGTCCATCCCGGACGCCGCCATCACCACCGACATCATCGTCGGCTTCCCCGGCGAGACCGAGGACGACTTCGCCGCCACCCTGGACGTCGTGCGGCGGGCCCGGTTCTCCAGCGCGTTCACCTTCCAGTACTCGCCGCGCCCCGGCACGCCGGCCGCCGCGCTGCCCGACCAGCTGCCCAAGGCGGTCGTGCAGGAGCGCTACGAGCGGCTGGTCGCCCTGCAGGAGGAGATCTCCTGGGCGGGCAACCGGGCCCAGGAGGGCCGGGTGGTCGAGGTGCTGGTGGCCGCGGGGGAGGGCCGCAAGGACTCCGAGACCCGGCGGCTGAGCGGCCGGGCCCGCGACGGCAGGCTCGTGCACTTCGCGCCCGGCGGCGCCGCGGTGCGCCCCGGCGACGTGGTCGAGGTCGAGATCGGCTACGGCGCGCCGCACCACCTCGTCGCCGACGGGCCGCTGCTGTCGCACCGCCGCACCCGCGCGGGTGATCTGCACGAAGCGGGTACCCGCCCGGGTGGCGCCCCGACCGGCCTGGGCCTGCCGAGCTTCGGCGCACCCGCGCCGACGGTGGCCGCGGCGGCGTGCGGGGTGGAGGTGTCGTGAACGAACGCGGGAACGACCCCAGCGACCGGGTGCCCGCCGAGCTGGCCGGCCTGGACGCCGAACTGCCCGACGCCCGTGAGGTCCAGCGCACCCTGGAACGCCGGGTCGACCCCGGCCCGACGGCGCTGGGCGTCTCGGTGGGCGTCGTGCTCCTGCTGGTCGCGCTGGTGCTGCCGTGGACCGGACCGGTGCAGGGCTGGACGGTGCTGGCCGGCAGCGAGTGGATCGGCCCGCTGCCCCGGCTGTTCGTCTCCATCGCCATCGGCGTCGGCGTGCTCGGCTCCGCGCTGGCCCTGGTCCTGCGCTGGTGGGCGTTGGCCTGGCTGTGCGCGGTCGGCAGCGGGATCGGCGTGGTCACCGGGGTGTGGGCGATCTGGTCGAGGCAGACCGTGGTGCCCGACGGCGGCACGGGGCCCGGCATCGGGCTCGTCGTGGCCGAGGTGGCCGTCATCGTGCTGACCGTGTGCTGGGTGCGGATCGCGCTCCGCCGCTGAGGGCCGCGGTCGTCGTCCGCCGCTGAGCGGTCGTGAGCGCGTATCCCGGTCCCGACCGGGATACGCGCTCACGACGTGCTCAGCGGTGCTGGACCGCCTGCTCGGCGGTGGCCAGCCACTCCCGCCAGGTGGCGGCCTGCGCCTCGGCCTGCTCGGCGCGCCTGCGGTCGCCCGCCGTGCGGGCCTTCTCGGCCTGCGCCTCGAACTGGGCGACCCGCTCGCGGAACTGGGCCACCCGGGCCTCGGCCTCCGGGTCGGTGCGCCGCCACTGGCGGTCGGCGGCCTCGCGCACCCGCTCCTCGACGGCGCGCAGCCGGGACTCCAGCGGGCGGATGTCGTCGCGCGGGACCTTGCCGATCTCCTCCCAGCGCTCCTGGACCATCCGCAGTGCCGCCCGGGCGGCCGTCGGGTCGGACACGTCGATCCTCTCCGCCTCGACCAGCAGCGCCTTCTTGGCCTCGGCGTTGGCCGCGAACTCGGCGTCGCGCTCGGCGAACACCTCGGAACGGCGGTGGAAGAACGTGTCCTGCGCGGTGCGGAACCGCTGCCACAGCGCGTCGTCGGCGTCCTTCTGGGCCCGCCCCGCCGCCTTCCACTCGGCCATCAGGTCGCGGAAGCGGGCCGCGGTGGGGCCCCAGTCGTCGGAGGAGACCAGCTTCTCGGCCTCGTCCACCAGCTCCTGCTTGTAGGCCTTGGCCCCGGCGCGCTGGCGGTCGAGGTCGGCGAAGTGCGAGCCGCGGCGGCGGTTGAACGCCTCGCGGGCCCGGGAGAACCGCTTCCACAGCTGCTCGTCGACCTTGCGGTCGATGCCGCGGATGGTGCGCCACTCCTCCAGGATCGCCTTGAACCGGTCGCCCGCCTGCTTCCACTGGGTGGCCTCGCCCGCCAGCTCCTCGGCCTCGGCGGCCAGCGCCTCCTTGCGGGCGACCGCGGCCGCGCGCTGGGCGTCGCGGGCGGAGCGGGCGGCCTCGACGGCCGCCTCCGCACCGGCCACGATCTCGTCGAGTCGGGCGCGCAGACCGGCGACGTCGCCGACGACGGCGGCCTCGTCCAGCCCGTCGCGCAGGGCCTTGGCGCTGCTCAGCGTCTGCTTCGGGTCGCCGCCGCCGGCGACGCGCGCGGCCAGCAGCTCGGCCTCGGCGCGCAGGTCGTCGAAGCGGCGGGCGAAGTGCGCCAACCCCTCGGCGGGCTCGCCGGCCTGCCAGGAGCCGACGGCCCGGTCGCCGTCGGGCGTGACCAGGTGGACGGTGCCGTCCTCGTCGACCCGGCCCCAGCGGCTCGGGTCGGACTCCGCCGCGGGCACGGGCGAGGGCAGCGGGGCGAGCGGCTCCGCCGCAGCGGCGGGCGCCGCGGCCGGGCGCGGGGGCCGACCCGGGCCACCCGGCCGGGGCGGCACGGGGCCGGGCCGCGGGCCACCGCCCGGGCGGGAACCCGCCGGGGGCGGACCGGGCCGCGGCG
>NZ_JAGSOV010000095.1 GCF_023898865.1 Pseudonocardia humida | reverse complement strand
CCAGCCACATCTCCTGGCTGCACCAGTGGGACGGCGTCGAGCAGATCCCCGACGACGGCAGCGACAAGCCCGGCTACCCGACCAACGCCATGTCGTGGAAGTTCTGGCGCCACGACCGCGCGCCCCGTCTCGAGATCGAGGACACCTGGTACGGGTTCAAGTACGCCGGGATCCGCACCACCCCCAACGGGCACACGCACGTGCGCGTGACCGCCTACTGCTACCCCTTCTTCACCGTCGTGGCCGCGCTGCCGTTCAGCACCCGCCACGGCGTGTTCGTCCCGATCGACGACCACAACACCGCGCGGTTCACCTTCGTCACCCGCGACGTGGAGAACCCGCACGGGATCGGCGGACCGGGGCTGTTCGAGCGGACCCCGTTCACCCACGCCCGCAACGAGCAGGGCACCGGCGTGCTGCCCCGCGTGTACACCGCGGAGAACGACTACGGCATCGACCGCGTGGTGCAGCGCACCCTGACCTACTCCGGGGTCGCCGAGTTCGTCAGCCAGGACTTCATGGTCACCGAGTCGATGGGCCAGATCTACGACCGCAGCCAGGAGCGGCTGGGCACCTCGGACAAGGCCATCATCCGGATGCGCCGGCTGCTGCTCGGCGCCGCCCGCGGCCTCGCCGACGGCGCGCCGCCGCCCGCCGTCGACGGCGACCTGGACTACCGCGGCATCCGGTCGGCGGAGAAGATCCTGGAACCGGGGGCCGACTGGCGCGCGCTGGGCACCGACGACGACCCGCTCGTGCGCGAGACCGACCCGCCCGCCCGGCTGCCGCAGGCGGGCGGCTGACGCACAGCTTGGCGTTGCGCGCGCGGTTCCCGGAGCCTGCGCGCATTTCGTCGTCCGGAGCCCCGGACGGCCCCCGCGCTGTGCCTACTCTGCGCCCACCTCCAGGTCGGGCCACACGTGCCGCAACGGGCACCACCGCCCCGGGAGGGCCGTACGACGACGTCCGGTGCTGCGACGGGATGGTGCTGATGAACCGCGTGGACCCCAGGGCCGGTCTCCCCCGCGCCCGCACCCCGGGCCGCGCGCGCCCGAGCGCCGCGGCCGCCCTGCTGGTCGTGCTCTGCCTGGTCCTGGCCGGCTGCGGGTCCGCGCCGGGCCCGGCGTTCGGCGGCGGCGAGCCGGAGTCGGTGGGCGCGCTCGACTCCTCGCAGCCCTGGGGCGGCGATCCGGCCGAGGAGGGCACGCCGGTGCGCGGCGGGACCCTCGTCGTCGGGATGTACACCGAGTCGCGCTCGCTGGACCCGACCGTCGGCAACAGCCTGATGGCCTCGGCCATCTACGACTCGCTGCTGAAGATGGACCGCGAGGGCCGCCCGCAGCCGCAGCTCGCCGAGTCGATGACCAGCCCCGACGGCGGCACCACCTGGACGCTGACCCTCCGCCCGGCGGTGACCTTCCACGACGGCACCCCGCTCGACGCCGACGCCGTCATCTTCAACGTGCGCCGCCAGCTGGACGACACCACCGCGCTGGGGCACCTCTACACCGAACCGATCGCCGCGATGACCGCCACCGACCCGCGCACCGTCACCTTCACGCTCAAGCGCGCCACCAGCACGTTCCCGATGTCGTTCGCGCTGCCGTTCTCCTCGGGCAACCTGGGCTCCATCGCCTCGCCGACCGCGGTGCAGGCCGGTGGCGAGGCCTACCCGCGCAACCCGGTGGGCGCCGGCCCGTTCCGGTTCGTCAGCTGGGCCCAGGACAACAAGACGGTCGTCGAGCGCTTCGACCGGTACTGGGACGAAGGCAAGCCCTACCTCGACGGCATCGAGTTCCGCCCGCTGCCCGACACCGACTCGCGCTACGCCTCGGTCGTCAACGGCGACATCGACCTGAACATCGGCGGCTTCTTCAGCGAGCTGGAGCGCGCCTCGGCCGACGACACCCTGCAGACCTACTGGGGCCCCGGCGGCGACGGGCAGTACCTGTACTTCAACCTGACCAAGGCCCCGTTCGACGACCGACGCATGCGCGAGGCGCTCATCCGGGCCGTCGACCCCGCCGCGCTCGACGCCACCCAGTTCCGCGGCCGGGGCCAGCTCGCCACCACCCCGTTCGCCGAGGACAGCCCGTACTTCAGCCGGCATGCCGCGGACGCCTACCCCGGCTACGACGTGGAGCGCGCGAAGCAGCTCGTGGCCGACTACCGGGCGTCCGGGGGCGATCCCACGTTCACCTACAACACCGGCAACTCGCCCGACGACCACCAGCTGGCCCAGTTCCTGCAGGCGCAGTGGGCGGCGATCGGGGTGACGGCGAACCTGCAGTTCGACGACATCTCGACGTTCATCGGCCCGATCGTCCGCGGCACCCGGTTCGGCACCGCGACCTGGATCACCGGCCCGTACGAGAGCCCGTACCCGTTCATGGTCAACCAGTTCAGCACCACCGGCATCAACAACTACGGCAAGTACAGCAACCCGGACGTCGACGCGGCACTCGCCGAGGCCGGCGCGACCGCGGACCCGGCGGCGCAGGTGGCCGCCTACCAGCGGGCCCAGGTGCTGATCAGCCAGGACCTCCCGGTGCTCTGGCTGGCCCGGGCGGCCAAGGCGGCGATCGCCCGGCCGACGGTCAAGGGGGTGTCGCGGTACCTGTCCAGCGAGATCTTCTGGGCGGGGGTGTGGAAGGCGCCTGCCTGATCCGGAGGCACTTACGTCGGATCGTGCTGGGCGCGCCGCCCGACGAGGTTGCGGTTCAGGCCGCCTCCGGCGGCGGCCACCAGCCGTGACACTTTCGTCCGGATCGTGCTCGGCACGTCGCCCACGGACGTTGCGGTTTAGGGCGCCTCCGGCGGCGCTTCCAGCGGGGACCTCAGCTCAAGCAGGGGGGCGACGTGCTCGGGAGGGGTGTGGGCGCTGCGCGCCCACCGGCCGGGCCCGGCGCGGCTCGCGGTGGTGCGCGCCCCCCCGCCCGGCGGGCGCGCCGCCCCCC
>NZ_JAGSOV010000094.1 GCF_023898865.1 Pseudonocardia humida | reverse complement strand
GCGGCCCGGGGGCCCCCCCCCCCGGGGGGGGGGGGGGGGGGGGGGGGGGGGGGGGGGGGGGGCCCCCCCCCCCGGCCGGGCCCGGCTCGGCTCGCGGTGCTGCGCGCCGCCTCGCCGGCCGGGCTCGCAGCACCAGCGGTGTGTTCGCAGCACCGGGTGTGGCCGCGCAGCCCGCCGGCGCGCTGCGACAACCCAGCCAGCCCTGCGACGTCCCCGCCAGCCGCCGGCGCGCTGCGCGCCCCCAGAGCCAGTGCTGCGACACCCACCCAGCGCTGCAAGGACACCCTCCCCCGGGGATGGGGGCCGTCTTCGCAGGGGCGGTGGGGTCTTCGCAGGCGCCGTAGCACTTGCGAAGACCATGGGGACTCTGCGCAGAGGCCGACAGGCGCGCGTCGGGGGCTACCAGCCGGCGACCGACCCGGCGTCGACCGGCAGCGTCACCCCGGTGACGAAGGAGGCGTCGTCGGACATCAGCCACACGACGGCCGCGGCGACCTCCTCGGGCTCGCCGATCCGCTGCAGGGCCTGCGGGCGCATGATCTCGGCGAGCCGCTCGGGGGTGGCGCCGCGCGCGAACCCGGTCATGATCGTCCCGGGGGCGACGGCGTTGACCCGGATCAGGTCCTCGGCGTACTCGACGGCGGCGTTCTTCGTCAGCCCCACCAGTCCGTGCTTGGCCGCGGTGTAGGGCGCCAGCCGCTTCACCCCCCGCAGACCGGCGTTGGACGCGGTGTTCACGATGGACCCGCCCCCGCCTGCGAGCATCGCTCGGATCTGGCGCTTCATCCCCAGGAAGACGCCGCGCAGGTTGATCGCGATGACCCGGTCGAAGTCCTCGTCCTCGACGTCGGCGAGCAGCTTCCCGCCGCCGCCCACCCCCGCGTTGTTGTGCGCGAAGTCGAGCTTGCCCCAGCGGTCGAGCACCCCGGCGACCAGCGCGTCGTGGTCGGCGGGCCGCGCGACGTCGCAGACCTGGAACTCGGCGACGCCGCCGGCCGCCCGGCACAGCTCGACCGTCCGCGCGCCCTCAGCGGCGGCCGACCCCAGGTCCGACACCAGCACCGACGCACCCTCGGCGGCCGCGCGCACCGCGGTGGCCCGACCGATCCCGCTGGCCGCGCCGGTGACCAGTCCCGCCTTGCCCTCCATCGACCCCATCGACCCACCGTGCTGATCCCGCGCGCGCGGGACTCCACGATCCGCGCCGGGTTTGCTGGCGATCCGTGCGAGCCACCGATCCGCTGCGACCGGATCGCCCCGGCGCGTCTGGCGACTCGATCTTGTGAGGAGATGGACAAGCGTGGTTCTCCCACGCAGCACGCGTATCCCACGCAGATGTCCGCGGCCGGGCTCTCGGCCCGGATCGGCGCCGGCTCGATGCCGGCGGCAGCGCGGCTGGACCATCCGGGCGCGCGAAGGCGGCGGGGCGTCGGTGATGCTGTGGGCGTGGAGTACGTGTCCAGAGTGCCGCGACCGCCGCTGGACGGGCTGATCGACGACCTCTACTACCTGGAGGGTGCGCCGCCGTACGCCCGGCTGATGCTGCCGCCGATGCCGGGGGCGCTGCTCATCGTCAACCTCGGGGCGCCGTTCCGCATCCGCGCCGGCACCGACATCGAGACGGCCGAGTACGCCGACGGCTGCGTGATCACCACGCCCACCCGCGCGTTGGAGTTCGGCTACCCGCTCCGGACCCGGTCCGTCGGCGTGCACGTCAAGCCGTGGGGGTTGGCGCCGTTCCTGCCGATGCCCGCGGTCGAGCTGTGCGACCGGCCGGTGACGGTGGAGCAGGTGTGGGGCCGGCCCGCCGTCGCCGAACTGCGAGACCGGCTGGCCACGGCGGACGGACCGCGCGAGATGCTGACGCTGCTCGAGGAGGAGCTGATGCGACGGCTGTGCGAGACCGCCGGCCTGGGGCTGGTCCGCCGTACGAGCAGCGTCATCGCGGCGACCAGCGGGGCGGTGGCGATCGGCGACCTGAGCGTGGCAGCCGGTGTCAGCAGCACTCATCTGGCGCAGCGGTTCAAGGAGCTCATCGGTGTCACGCCGAAGCGGCTGGCCCGCACCCAGCGCTTCGCCGCCACCATGCTCGCGATCGACTTCGCCGAACCGATCGACTGGGGCGACGTCGCCGGTGGCGCGGGTTACTTCGACCAGGCCCACTTCGGCCACGAGTTCCGGGCGTTCACCGGGCTCACGCCGACCCGGTACGTCGAAGTCCGGCGGCGGTTCCTGCGCGAACATCCCGGCCACGTGCTGGACAGCTGGCCGCTGCCGGCCGATTGAATTCTTACAAGAGCGACAGCTCACGACCCGCTAATTTGGGGCCCCCGGAAGAAAGGAGAGCCCCGTGGGCAAGGTGGTCATGTACAGCTCGGTGTCGGTGGACGGCTTCATCGCGGACGAGAATGACCAGCCCGGACCGCTGTTCGACTGGTTGTCCAACGGGGACGTCCCGTTGGACGAGAGCGGCGCGGTGAAGGTGTCGCAGACGTCCTACGACTACACCCGGCCGTACTGGGACCAGATCGGGGTGACGATCGCCGGCCGCCACGTCTTCGACATCACGGACGGCTGGGACGGGAAGCCTCCGGGCGGGATCGACCACGTGGTGGTCGTGACGCACCGGCCGGAGCCCGAGGGCTGGGACCCCGGTGCGCCGTTCCACTTCGTCGACGGCGTCGAGGCAGCCGTGGCCAAGGCGCAGGAGCTCGCGGGTGACCGCGTGGTCGAGGTCGCCGCCGGCGACGTCGGTGGCCAGGTGCTTGCCGCGGGCCTGATCGACGAGGTGCGCATGGACGTCGTACCCGTCGTGTTCGGGTCCGGCAAGCGCTACTTCGGGTCGGTCCACGCGCAGCACCTGTTGGAGGATCCCGACGTGGTGATCCAGGCCAACCGGGTGCTTCACCTGCGCTATCGGGTGCGCCGTTGACACAGCGGGAACCCCGGATGGATCTGACCGTGGCAGGGCGTGATGCTGGTGAGTGATCGGGCCGTGCGAGTTCGGTGATCAGGCGGGCGACGCGAAGTCGGGCAACTGCCAGCGGCGTAGCGTGTTGTCGACACCACCGGTGATCAGCGACTGTCGGCCGTCACCGTCAGCGAGGACCGCGATGTGGACGTGATGGAACACATCGGCCCCGGAGTGCGTCCCGTGCCCGAGAAGCGGACCGATCACCTGCTCGCCCGTGCCGGGATCCCAGATTCCGACGTCGCCGCTCTGGCCGGCGATGGCCAGTGCGTCGGTGCCGTCGGGCCTCGGAATCACCGCCCAGTTCGCGACCCACACGTCGACGAGTTCGTTGACGAGCTCACCGCTCGTGACGTCCCAGACCGGCAGATCGGGGCCGCTGTCGCTGACCACGGCCACCAGCGGCCGGCCCGCCGGGCCGCGCAACCCGATCAGCTCGACGTACCGGGTGTCGTCCGGTTCGAACGGGGTCCCGAACCGGGCACCGGTGACCGGGTCGAACACCTCCACCGTGTCGTCCATGCCCGACAGGCAGGCCACCAGATCGCCACCGGTGGGACCGGGCACCGCGGCGATGGTCATCGGGACGCAGTCGAACGGGGCGGGCAGGTTCGCTCCCGTGTCCGGATCCCACAGCCTCACGACATCGGTCCGGCTCGTTCCGGAGCCGGCCGCCGGCGCGCCCCGCATGGCGATCAGGGTGCGACCGTCGGCCACCCGCAGATGGCATACCTGCTTGGTCACCAGCGGATGGGTGGCGGTTGGATCCGCCAGGGGCGTGCCGGTCATCGCGTCCCACACCTGCACGCGCGCAGGATGGTGGTCGAAGCCGACCAGCAGATCCGGCCCACCGGTGCGGGGCACGTACGCGAGCCTCTGCGTCTCCCCTGCGAGGTCCAGCACACCGATGCGGGTGCCCGCAACGGGATCCCAGATCCGCAGGCCGGAGCGGTCGCGAACGCCGGTAGGGCCGTTGACGGCAGTCACCACCGTGGCCGGAACGGACGCGGTCCCCGGCCGCACGGCCAAGAAGGCAACCTCACCCGTCGGGCGTTGCGGAAGGAACGGCGGCGCGTCGGCTCCCGGCCGGGCGTCCGCGGGCGATGCCGGCTCGTCCTCGTCCAGTTCACCGTTCATCTCCCCGCTGAGCGGATCCCACAACCGGACCGGGCCACGGTCGCCCTGACCGTTGCCGCTGGTGACCGCGACCCGCGGGCCATCGGAGCTATCCACCACCCGTACGCCCGTCACCCCCATCGCCCCTCCATCGGCGATGCAGCCGGCGGCGATCGGCGGGGCGACCTGGGCGCCGGTGGCCGGGTCCCACATGCGCAGCGTTCCGTCGCTGCCCCCGGTCACCACGACAGGACGTCCGTCCGGAAACGTCAACGGCGTCCAGCACATGATCCAGCCGAACGAGTCCGGAAAGATGAACTGGCCGGATGTGGAACGGCCCCGCTGGAGGTCATGTCGGTCGAAACCCGGCTCCGGCGAGGACACTGAAACACCCCTAGAGATCCATGACGATGATCGCGACCGATCGCAGCCTAGCGACCCGGTGCACCCGGTGGCCGTAGCGGGCCCGGACGGGCGCCATGCCCGCCTTCGACAGCGCGGACGCCACTCCGCCGCGCTGCGTCTCTGTACCGATCGGACAGGCGATGCCGGCCCGTCGAGTCCGCACTGAGGCTCTGCCGTGCGCCCCAGCAGACCGGAGGTCGCCAGTGTCGTTGGTTCTGCACCGGTACCCTCAGCGCACGAGAACGAGAAGGCGAGCGGCACATGGCACCCGGACGGTGAGCACGGCCCGCGGCCGACGGATCACCAGCGCCGACGTGGCCCGCGAGGCCGGTGTGTCCCGCGCGACCGTCAGCTACGTCCTCAACGACAAGCCCGGCCAGGCCATCCCCGACGCCACCCGCCGGCGGGTCCGCGACGCCGCCGCCCGACTCGGCTACGCCCCCTCGGCGACGGCGACGGCGTTGCGCCGCGGCCGCTCGGACGTCGTGCTCGGGCTGCTGCCGGACTGGCCGCTCGGGCACGCGCTCGGGCGGGTGGTGCAGGAGGTGACCGCGGCCTTCGCCCGCAGCGGGCTCACCTTCGTCCTGCACCCGGATTCCCGGGCCGTCCGCCCCATGGGTGAGGTGTGGAAGGCCATCACCCCGGTCGCGGTGCTCGCCTTCGACGCCCTCACCCCCGCGGAGGCGGCAGCGATGCGGGCGGCCGGCGTCGAGGTCGTGGTCACGCTGCACTCGCCGGTCGAACAGCGGCCCGGCGAGCTGCTGCAGCCCCAGGACCCGGTCGGCGGGCTGCAGGCCCGGCACCTCGCCCCCACCCACCGGCGGCTGGGCTACGCCTATCCCGACGACGACCGGGTCGCCGTGTTCGCCCGCCCGCGGTTGCAGGGGGTCCGCGATGTGTGCACGGAGCTCGGGCTGCCCGCGCCCGACGTCCGGACCGTCCCGCTGCAGCCGCGCGCGGCGGCCGAGGCGGTCCGGTCCTGGCTCGCGGCCGACCCGCCGGTGACCGGGATCTGCGCCTACAACGACGAGGTGGCCATGGCCGTGCTGACGGGCGCCCGGCGGCTCGGGGTGCGCGTCCCCGAGGAGCTGGCCGTCGTCGGGGTCGACGACGTGCCCGCCGCCGCCGTGGCCGACCCGCCGCTGACCACGGTGGTGCAGGACTACCGGGCGATCGCCGAGCACCATGTGCGCAGCGTCGTCGCCGTGCTGGCCGGCGAGCCCATCCCGGGTGCCCCGGTCAAGGACGAGTGCCGGTTGGAGATCCGCGCGTCGGCCTGACGACCCGTGGCGGGTCAGGCGCCGGCCCGGAACCGGTGGCTCCCGGCGCCCACGCGCTGGGGCTCTGCACCCGGCACGTCGATCTCGGCTGTCACCCCGTCGGGCACGGCGACCTCGACGTCCAGCGCTCCGGAGGGCTCCACCCGCCAGGCGACGGCCACCAGCCCGTGCGGTGTCTGCAGTGAGCACTCCGCCCAGGTCAGCCCACCTCCGGGGCGAGGGGCGACACGCACGGTCCGGTAGCCGGGCTCGGCGGGCGCGATGCCGCCGACCGTGCGGTGCAGCCAGTCCGCGACCGCGCCCAGGGCGTAGTGGTTGAAGCTGGTCATCTGCCCGGGGTTGATGGTGCCGTCGGGCAGCATCGAGTCCCACCGCTCCCACACCGTGGTCGCGCCCATGGTCACCGGGTAGAGCCACGAGGGGCAGTCCCGCTGCAGCAGCAACCGGTAGGCGTCGTCGAGGTGCCCGGTCTCCACCAGCGCGTCGCACACGTACGGAGTGCCGGCGAAACCGGTGGCGATGCGGTGTCCGCTCTCGGCCACCAGCGCGGCCAGCCGGTCGCCGGCCAGACCCCGGACGCGGTCGTCGAGCAGTCCGAAGTGGATGGCCAGGGCGTAGGCCGTCACCGCGTCGCTGCGGATCCGGCCGTCGTCGCCGACGTAGTGCTTGACGAACGCGCTGCGCGTGCGCTCGGCCAGCCCGGCGAAGTGCTCGGCGTCGCCGCCGCGGCCGAGCACGGCGGCGGCCTCGGACGCCGTGCGCGCGCTGCGGTACAGGCACGCGGTCGCCACCACGCCGTTGTCGGCCTTCGCGCGGATCGGGTCGTCCGGGGGCGCGGTCGGGTCGAGCCAGTCGCCGAACTGGAAGCCGGTGTCCCACAACCCGGTGTCCGACAGCAGCGTCTCGACCCGGCGGACGTGTGCGGCCATCGCACCGTAGGCCCGGTCCAGCGCGTCGCGATCGCCGTAGGCCCGCCACAGCGCCCACGGCACCCAGACCGCCGCATCCCCCCAGACGGCCGTGCTCTCCTGGGCGCCGAGGTCGCCCGGCGGGGTGTACTTGAGGACGTCGGGCACCACGTACGGGATCAGGCCCTCGGCCGCCCGCTGCTCGGCGTCCACGTCGAGCAGCCAGTCGCCGAGGAAGTCGGCGACGTCGTAGAGGAAGGCCGCGCTCGGCGCGAACGCCGCGATGTCGCCGGTCCAGCCCATGCGCTCGTCGCGCTGCGGGCAGTCGGTCGGCACGTCGAGGAAGTTGCCCCGCATCCCCCACACGACGTTGTCGTGCAACTGGTTGACCAGCTCGTCGGAGCAGCGGAACCGGCCGGTGCGGCGCAGGTCGGAGTGCACGACGACGGCGGTGATCGCGTCGGTGGTCGGCACCCCGGGCCAGCCGTCGAGCTCGGCGTAGCGGAAGCCGTGGAAGGTCAGGGTGGGCTCGAACACGTCGTCGGCGCCGGAGAGCACGAACCGGTCGGTCGCCTGCGCCGAGCGCAGCGGACGGGTGCCGAGCTCCCCGTCCTCGAGCACCTCGGCGTGCCGCACGGTGACCGTCGCGCCGGCCTCGCCGCGCACCGCCAGCCGCAGCCAGCCGACCAGGTTCTGCCCGAAGTCCACCAGCGTCCCCCCGGCCGGCGACGTCCAGATCCGGGTCGGCGACACCTCCTGCTGGCGGCGCACGACCGGCCCGACGTAGGGCGCCAGGATCGCGGCGTCGAACTCCTGGGCGTGCACCCCGGTCCACCCACTACCGGCGGCGCCCGGCCGCAGCCAGGCGTCGTCGACCAGGCGGGCGTCGATGGTCTGCCCGTCGTAGAGGTCGTTGGTCTGCACCGCCGACGGCCCGGCGCGCCAGGACCCGTCGGTGCCGACGAACTGCCGATGGCCGTCCGCGAAAGTGATCTCCAGCTGGGCCAGCACCCCGAGCTCGGGCCCGTAGATCGCGCGCTCGTCGCCCCAGCCGAGCCGGCCGCGGTACCAGCCGTTGCCCAGCGCGAACCCGAGCACCGCGGTCTCGCCCGCGTCCGGCAGCAGCGCCGCGACGTCGTACGTGCGGTACCGCAGCCGCCATTCGTAGCTCGACCAGCCCGGGCTCAGCACCTCGTCGGACACCGCGGCGCCGCCGACGAAGGCCGTGAAGACCCCGCGGGCCGTCGCGTGCAATTGGGCTCCGGTCACGGCGCCGTGGCCGGTCTCGACCGAGAACTCGGTGCGCAGCAACGGGGCGCCGGCGAAGTCCTCGTCGGGTCCGATCATCGTGGCGTGCCAGGTCGGCGGCATGGCCGTCGTCCCCTCTCGGTTTCGGGCACCGCGGTGCGGCGCGCTCAGCCCTTCACCGCACCGGACGTCATCCCGGCGACGATCTGGCGGCTGAAGAACAAGAACATGACCAGCGGCGGGATCATGATCAGCAGGATGTCCATGAACAGCAGGTTGTACTGGTTGCTGTACTGGCTGTTGAAGTTGAACAGGGTGAGCTGCACGGTGGCGTTCTGCTCGCCCGGCAGGAAGTACAGCGGGTTCACGAAGTCGTTGTAGATGGTCACCGACTGGACCACGACGACAGTGATGATCACCGGGCGCAGCAGCGGCAGGATGACCCGGAAGAACAGCCGCAGCGGGCCGGCCCCGTCCAGCACCGCCGCCTCGTCCAGCTCCCGCGGCACGGTGATCAAGAACGCCCGGAACAGCAGGATGCAGAACGACACCCCGAACGCGACCTCGACCAGGATCAGCCCGAGCATGGTGCGGAACAGCCCGATCCCGTCCAGCACCCAGATGGTCGGGACCACCGCCGGCGGGATGATCAGCCCGGACAGCACCAGCATGTTGATCAGCGGGTTCCACCGGCTCGGCCGGCGCTGCAGCACGAACGCCGCCAGCGCCGCCAGGATCACCGAGATGGCCACCGCGGACACCGTGAGGATCACGCTGTTGGTGAAAGCGATGATCAGCAGGTAGTCCCGCGCGGAGAGCACCTCGAGGAAGTTCTGCGCGATCCGCCACTCGGTGGGCCAGGTCAGCTGCAGCAGCGACGCCTCCTGGCGGGTCTTCACCGCCGCCAGGACCACGAAGGCGAACGGCACCAGGAAGACGACACCGAGCACGGCCATCGACACCGCGCTGAGGCCGAAGCGCCGCCACCGCGCCGCCGTGCTCACAGCGCGGGTCACAGCTCGGCCTCCTTGCGGTTGAGCCACCAGAACAGCGGCACCACGATCGCGGTGACCACCACGAACAGCACGACGTTCCCCGCGGTGGACAGGCCGTAGAAACCGGCCTGGTACTGCTTGTAGATCACCGAGGCGATCACGTCCGAGGTGAAGCCCGGCCCGCCGCCGGTCATCGTCCAGATCAGGTCGAACGACCGCAGTCCGCCGATCAGCGACAGGATGATCACGGTCGTGGTGGCCGGCCGGGCCAGCGGCAGGATGATGTACCGGAAGTTGTCCCACGCACTGGCCCCGTCCACCCGCGCGGCCTCGAAGTACTCCCGCGGGATGGACACGATGCCGGCGATGTAGATCACCGTGGCCAGCCCGACGCCCTTCCAGATGTCGACCAGTGCGACCGAGAGCAGGGCGTAGGACGGGTTGGTCAACCAGCCGGGGCCGGGCAGTCCCACCGCCTCCAGCGCATTGTTGATCACTCCGCCGAACGGGTCCATCAGGGCCTCGAAGGTCAACCCCACGCCCACCGTGCTGACCAGCACCGGGAAGAACACCATCGAGCGCAGGAAGTCGCGGCCGACGATGTTCGAGGTCAGCAGCACCGCCAGCAGCAGGCCGAGCACGACCTTCGCCGCCGAGGTCAGCACCCCGTAGATCAGCGTGTTGACCAGTCCGGTCACCAGCGCGGCTTCCCGGAAGAACATGACGAAGTTCTCGAACCCGATGAACTCCCAGTCGATCAGCCGCCAGCGGGTGAGGCTGAAGAAGAACGAGACGACCGTCGGCACGATGAACAGCACGAGGTAGACGACCGCGGCCGGCAGGTAGAACCAGTACGGGTACCGCGCCCCGGCGCGGACACCCGAGCGGATGCGGCCGGGTGGCCGCGGGGCCGGGCCCTCCCGGCTGGTCGCGGGCTCGAACGTCGTGGTCATGCGCGAGAGCACCTCCTCGGGCTCGCGGCGCCCCGTCCCCGGCGGTGCGCGCCGGGGACGGGGCGACCGTCGGCTAGTCCCAGCCGGGCAGCCCCAGCTGCTGGGCCTGCTTGCGGACGTCGTCGTCGTAGAGCGCCGCGCCGTCCTGCGCCGACCGGATCCCGGAGCCCACCTCGACGGTGATCTGCTCCAGCGCCGGGCCCTTGACCGGCGAGAGGAACTCCAGCGCCGGGCTCGTCCTGCCGTCGTCGACGTAGCCGGCGAAGTCGGCGACGGCAGCGGGCACGTCGGCCGGCAGCTCGCAGCCCGCGGTGGCGAAGGGCCCGGTCGGCGGGACCGCGGTGCGGGCCACCTCGCAGCCGTCGGGGCCGGTCACCCAGTTCAGGAAGGTCTTGGCCGCCTCCAACTTCGCGCCGGTGGTCGTCTGCGGGACGTAGATCCCGGCGGGCAGCCACTGGGTCGCGCCGTTGGTGGCCGCGTCGTCGCCCGGGAGCGCGAAGAACCCCACGTCCTGCGCGGACTCCGGGTTGTTCGCCACCATCTGGATGACCGTCGAGGTCAGCATCGGGTACTGCGCCCCCTCGCCGGTGGCGACCTTGCGCAGCCCGTCCTCGAGCTCGGCCGAGGCGAAGTCGACGTTCTGGTAGCCCGCCTCGTGGACCTCCTGCAGGTGCTGGAAGCCCTTGATGGCCGGCGCCGACGTCGCGTACTTGACCCGGCCCGCCGTGTACTGCTCGGCGAAGCCCGGCTCGGCCGCGGCCACGTTGTGGAAGTCGGCGAGCACCAGCAGCTGGGAGGTCCACGTCTCGCCGTAGGTCTGGACGACCGGGTCGATCCCGGCCGCCTTGATCGCCGCGCTGTTGGCCATGAACTCGGCCCACGTCGTCGGCACGCTCAGCCCGAGCCGCTCGTAGACCGGCTTGTTGTACAGGACGCCGCCGCCGAGCGAGGCACCCCAGGGAGCGCCGTACACCTCGCCGCCGGCGCTCACCGAGCTGCGGAAGTCGTCCTGCAGCGTGGAGACCCACCCCTCGCCGGTCAGCGGGGTGAGCTGCTGCTGCGGGGTGAGCGCCTGGAACAACGACCCGGAGTTGTACTGGAAGACGTCGGCCATGTCGCCGGTGGCCAGCCGGGTCTTGACGACGTTGTCGCCCTCGGAACCGCCTGGCCGCGTCTCCAGGGTCACCGTCACGCCCTGGTTGGTCGCGTTGAACGCCTCGACGAGCGCTTCGCCCAGCGCGACCGCCGACTCGTCGTTGCCGATGAGGAAGTCGAGCGTCTCCCCACCACCGCTGTCGCTGGAGGAGCCCAGGCTCCCCGCACTGCACGCCGAGAGCAGCAGTGCCGCTCCCACCAGTACCGCCAGCCGCCTCGGGCGGGGCCGTGTCCTGCCGTTCATCGTCGAACCTCCAGGAGTCCGGCCGACCGTCAGACGATCGGTCGGCGTCCGGGTCCGGCCAGGCGGCATGGAGTGCCCCGCACCGCCACCGTAATGAAACGTTTCAACCCTGTGACGCGGGGGACGCTATCGGTGCTACTTACACGTGTCAACGACCACAGACGAGCTGTGGCACGACCGAAACCCTCAGCGACGAGCGATGTCGACCCATGTAGGCGCGTACCTGCGATGGCTTCGGGTCACGGCGGAAGCCGCCGCACACTCGATGAGGAGCTGGGTGAACACCACCGAGCCGAACCCGCCCGATGCGACTTCCCGGCCGACCGCTGGGCGAGACCTGATCCGCCCGGTTTCCCCTGCCCGACGGAGATCCTGCGGCTGCCCGGGATCGGGCACTTGGCGCCTGGCGAGCGGTGCGATGCGCAGTGCCGCCTCCACGATGCGCTCGGTCGTGCGCGTGCAGCCCACTGCCCGGGACGGCGCGATCCATCGCTGGACGCCCGCGACGTCGAAGATCGTGTGCAGATGCACACTCATTTGCATGTGCAGAGCGTCGCCTCGCAGGCATCCTCGACAGACGTCAGATCAAGTGATGCTGATGCCGTGCGCACGTGGGGAAGGCACCGCCATGACGAAGCACTCCGGTGCCACACATCCCAGCAACGGGCCGACCACGTATCTGCGACCTCCCGCGATCGGCCACGATCGCGGGGTGAGTGAGCGGATCTACGCCTACATCCGCGCTGGCCGCCTCGACCAGCGCGACCACCACGGCGCCCGTCCGGCCCCGCCTCCGACTCGGACCTGAACCGCGCCGGACGCACCACGACGGCCTGACAACGTCGCCCCGAGCAGCGCGGCCCCGCGGTCGAGCCGAGGAACTGGCCCAGGGCGGGCACGAAGTCCCCCGAGGACAGGACGTGCAGGTAGAGCAGCGGCCGCACCTCGGTGATCTTCGGGGTCTTGCGCGCCCAGGGCGGGCAGGATCGCCGAGGAGAACCGCCGCCGCTGCCCTGTCTCGGCGTCGACGCGGCGGTCGTTGACCCGCGGCGCGACCACCTCGACCGCCCCGGCCGAGGTGAGGACCTCGCGAGGCTGATGCGAGCCGTTGCGCACGACCAACCGACGTCCGTCGGCGTCGCGCTCGCTGATGTGGCGGGCGATGTAGTCGTCCACCTCGGCCTGCAAGGCTTCGGCCGGCATCCGGCGGGCACCCTCGCGCACGAGCTCGTCGATCACCGACCGGCCGCTACCGGCGCGGTCGGGTCCTCAGCGCCGTGGTCTGCTCCAGGAACTACGGTGAGCACGGGTCGTCACCGACCGGCGTTCGCAGCGCCGATCTTGCTTGTGCGCCTCAAGATCACCGGGAGGGTACGACCTCCCAGGTCATCCACAGGGACCACGGTGACTTCGGTCCCGACAACACGCTGCTCGACCCGGACTCCTTCCAGATCACCGCCGTCCCGGACTGGGAGTTCTCCTCCCCGGGCCGTGCCGATCCCGTGGCCGACCTCGCCTGGTCCGAGTGGATCGTACGGATGCACCACCCCAGGCAGACGGCGGCGATTTCGGCGCTCTACGCCGGCTACGGCACGTCGTTCCCCTGGCCCGAACGACAAGCGGCCATGGTCAGCCGGTGTGAGGAACCCATCGACTTCACGCACGAGTGTGACCCGGACGGCGGCCCGGCGAGGCGCTGTGGCGCGAACGTCTCCGCAGCACCGCAGCATGGCCCGAATGAGGAGAGCGCCCTCGCCGGGCGAGCAGGTCTCCGGGATGACCGGGAGAGGCGCGGCAGGAGCGTTGGGCGTTGGGCGGGCTCGGTGAGCAGGCCAGAGCCCAGCTCACGAGCCGGAAGATACCCCGGACACCTCGGAACTCCTCACCCGAAGGTCACGTACGGAAGATCACCGGTTCCCTGGGAGCTGGCGCGGCGGGCGCGGGGTAGTTTACCCGACGAGATGTTAGGTGAGGCATTCCTATTGTACGAAGTGGAGTACCCCGACATGCGTGTCAACCGGTTCCTCACCGGGATCGTCGCCGCCACCAGCGCACTCGCGCTCGCCGCCTGCGGCGCGCCGTCCGACACCGGCGGGACGCCCGCCGCGTCCTCCGACAGCGCCGCGGCGGCGTTCCCGGTCACCGTCACCCACGCCTTCGGCACCACCACGATCGAGGAGAAGCCCGAGCGGGTCGCCACCGTCAACTGGGCCAACCACGAGGTGCCGCTGGCGCTGGGTGTCGTCCCGGTCGGCTACGCCAAGGCCAACTTCGGCGACGAGGACGGCGACGGCCTGCTGCCCTGGGACGCCGCGCGGCTCCAGGAGCTCGGTGCGCCGACCCCGGTGCTGTTCGACGAGACCGACGGCATCGACTTCGAGGCGGTGGCCGAGACCGGTCCCGACGTCATCCTGGCCGCCTACTCGGGGCTGACCCAGCAGGACTACGACACCCTGACGAAGATCGCGCCGGTGGTGGCGTACCCGGAGGCCCCCTGGGCCACCTCCTGGCGCGACAGCATCAGGCTGGAGAGCAAGGCCCTCGGCCTGGCCGCCGAGGGCGACGCGCTGATCGCGAAGATCGAGCAGCAGATGAAGGACGAGACGGCGCGCTACCCGAAGCTGGCCGGCAAGTCGGCGATGTTCCTCACCCACCTCGACCCGACCGACCTCAGCAAGATCAGCTTCTACACCACGCACGACACCCGGGCCCAGTTCTTCACCGACCTCGGCATGAAGCACCCGGAGAGCATCGCGGCGGCCTCCGCGACCACCGAGGAGTTCAGCCTCACCCAGAGCGCCGAGCAGGTGCAGAACCTCAGCGACGTGGACATCATCGTGACCTACGGCGACGCCGAGGGCACCACCCTGGCCACCCTGCAGCAGGACCCGCTGCTGTCCAAGATCCCGGCGATCCAGCGCGGCTCGTTCGTCTCGCTGCCCGGCAGCACCCCTGTCGCCACCGCCGCCAACCCGACGCCGCTCGCCGTGTCGTTCGTGCTCAAGGACTACGTCGACCTGCTCGGCGAGGCCGCCGACAAGATCTGATGACCGCCGTGACCGGGTCCGGGCCGGACGCCGCCGCGCTGCGCCGCCCGGGCCGGGTGCGGCTGGGCTGGCTGCTGGTCGTGCTGGCCGTCCTCGTCCTGGTCGTTCTCGCGTCGGTGGCCTTCGGCTCCCGGATCGTCGGCTGGGCCGACATCGCCGCCGCCGTCGGCGGCGCCGAGGAGACGCTCGACCAGGCAGCCGTGGTCAAGCGCATCCCGCGCACGGTGCTCGCCGCACTGGTCGGCGCGGCGCTGGCCCTGTCCGGCGCGGTCATGCAGGGGGTCACCCGCAACCCGCTCGCCGACCCGGGCATCCTCGGCGTGAACATGGGCGCGATGCTGGCGATCGCGGTCGGCATGGTCACCGTCGGGCTGCACACCGCCACCGCCTACATCTGGGTCGCCATCGCCGGCGCGGCGCTGTCCTCCCTGTTCGTCTACGCGGTCGGCTCGCTCGGCCGCGGCGGCGCCACCCCGCTCAAGATCGCGCTGGCCGGTGCGGCCACCTCCGCCGCGCTGGCGTCGCTGGTGGTGGCGGTCGTGCTGCCGCGCGGCGACATCGCCGAGAACTTCCAGTCCTGGCGGGTCGGTGGGGTCGGCGGGGCGAGCTGGCAGAGCATCGGCCAGGCGCTGCCGTTCCTGGTCGCCGGCCTGGTCGTCTGCCTGCTCTGCGCCCGGGCGCTGAACTCGCTGGCGCTCGGCGACGAGCTCGCCGCCGGCCTCGGTGAGCGCGTCGCCCTGGTCCGCGGGATCGCCGCGCTCGGTGCGGTGGTGCTGTGCGGGGCGGCCACCGCGGTCGCCGGGCCGATCGCGTTCGTCGGCCTGATCGTCCCGCACCTGTGCCGGCTCCTCGTCGGGCTCGACCACCGCTGGTCGCTGCCGTTCGCCACGCTCGTCGGCGCCGCGCTGCTGACCGCCGCGGACGTCGCCGGCCGGGTGGTGAACCGGCCCGACGAGATCGAGGCCGGCATCATCACCGCCCTGATCGGCGCCCCGTTCTTCATCTACGTCGTCCGCCGGCAGAAGGTGCGAGAGCTGTGAGCACCACGACCCTCGAGGCCGTCACCCGCGGCCGGGTCCGGCGCAGTCGGCGGCGACAGGCCGTCCTGACCGCCTTCTGTGTGGCGGCGGCGACGATGGTCGTCGTCTCGCTGATGGCCGGGCGGACCTTCTACCCGCCCGGCGACGTGCTGCGGGTGGTCCTCGGGGAGACGGTGCCCGGCGCTTCGTTCGCCGTGGGTGAGCTCCGGCTGCCGCGAACGGTCCTGGCCCTGCTCACCGGAGTGTGCTTCGGGATGGGCGGGGTCACCTTCCAGACCATGATGCGCAACCCGCTCGCGAGCCCCGACATCATCGGCATCAGCTCGGCGGCGAGCGCGGCGGCGGCCTTCGCCATCATCGTGCTCGGGCTCGGCGAGGCCGGCGTCTCGGTGTTCGCCATCGTCGCTGCGCTCGGCGTCGCCGTCGTCATCTACGTGCTCTCGTTCAAGGACGGGGTGGCCGGCACCCGGCTCGTCCTGATCGGCATCGGCATCGCCGCCATGCTCCACAGCGCCACCTCCTACATCCTGAACCAGGCCGGGCAGTGGGACCTGCAGGCCGCGACGCGCTGGCTCAACGGCAGCCTGAACGGCTCCACCTGGGACGAGTCCGTCCCGGTGCTGATCGCGCTGGTGGTGTTCGGCCCGGTGCTGCTGGGGCAGGCCCGGGGCCTGACGATGCTGCAGCTCGGCGACGACACCGCGGCGGCCCTGGGAACCCGGCTGGAACTCACCCGGCTGGTGTCGATCGTCTCGGCGGTCGGCCTCATCGCGTTCGCCACCTCGGCCACCGGACCGATCGCGTTCGTGGCCTTCCTCGCCGGGCCGATCGCGGCCCGGCTGGTCGGGCCCGGCGGCTCGCTGCTCGTGCCGTCCGGGCTGGTCGGCGCGCTGCTCGTGCTGGTCGCCGACTTCCTCGGCCAGTTCGCCTTCGGCACCCGCTTCCCGGTGGGCGTGATCACCGGCGTGCTGGGCGCCCCGTACCTCATCTACCTGCTCGTCCGCTCGAACCGTGCGGGAGGCTCGCTGTGACCACCGACCACCGCCTCACGGCCGAGAAGCTGACCGTGGGCTACGGCGAGCGCGTCGTCATCGAATCGCTCGACCTGCTCGTCCCGCCCGGCCGGATCACCGCGATCGTCGGCGCCAACGCATGCGGCAAGTCCACGCTGCTGCGCGCGATGTCGCGGCTGCTCGCACCGCGTACCGGTCATGTCCTGCTGGACGGCCGTGAAGTGCACAGGATGCCGGCCAAGGAACTGGCCCGCACCCTCGGCCTGCTCCCGCAGTCACCGATCGCACCGGAAGGCATCACCGTGGCCGACCTGGTAGGCCGGGGCCGCCACCCGCACCAGCGGATCCTGTCGCGGTGGAGCAGTGATGACGACCGTGCGGTGGCCGCCGCGCTCGACGCCACCCACACCGTCGACCTGGCCGACCGGTCGGTCGACGAGCTCTCCGGCGGGCAGCGGCAGCGGGTGTGGATCGCGATGGCGCTGGCCCAGCAGACCGAACTGCTGCTGCTCGACGAGCCGACCACGTTCCTCGACGTCAGCCACCAGGTGGAGGTGCTGGACCTGCTCACCGACCTGAACACCGACCGCGGCACCACCATCGTGATGGTGCTGCACGACCTCAACATGGCGGCCCGCTACGCCGACCACCTGATCGCCCTCGCCGGCGGTGGTCTGCACGCGGCCGGGGCGCCGGCCGAGGTGCTGACCGAGGATTGCGTGCGGGCGGTCTTCGGCCTGGACAGCCAGGTCATCCCCGACCCGATCTCGGGCAAGCCGCTGATGCTGCCGATCGGCCGCCACCACGTCCGGTCCGCGGTGCGGTAGACCGGTCGCGGGGCTTGAGTCCGAAGTCTCGGTCTCGAGCCAGTCGTCCGGACGGGCCGCCCGGATGCGCTTGAGCGCGGCCAGGCTGTGATCGCCGTGGACAAATTTTCGTTTTGTTCATATGGTCACTTGCATGAGACTTCTCGTGCTCGGTGGAACTCATCACGTCGGACGGGCGGTCGTGGAGACCGCGCTGGCCCGGGGAGACGAGGTCACCACGCTCAACCGCGGGGTGAGCCGCCCGCCGACGCCCGACACCCAGGCACTGGTGGCCGACCGGACCGACCACGAGGCGGTCCGCGCGGCGCTCGGCGGCCAGGAGTGGGACGCCGCCATCGACACCTGGGCCGGTGCGCCCCGCGCGGTCCGCGACGCCGCCCGGTTGCTCGCCGACCGGGTCGGTCACTACGGATACGTCTCCAGCCACGGCGTCTACCAGTGGCCGTGGCCGTCCGGCGCGGACGAGCGCGCGCCGCTGGTCACCGGCGACCCGGGCAGCGACGACGGCAAGGACTACGCCGCCGCCAAGCGGGGCGCCGAGCTGGCCGTGCTGGAGGCGTTCGGAGACCGGGCGCTGCTCGCCCGCAGCGGCGGGATCATCGGACCGTACGAGGACGTAGGCCGGATCCCGTGGTGGATGCGGCGCATCGAACGCGGCGGGCGGGTCCTGGCCCCGGGGCGCCCCGAGACGCCCCTGCAGTTCATCGACGCCCGCGACATCGCCGTGTGGATGCTGTCGGCCGCCGACCGCGGCCTCGGCGGCGCCTTCAACGTCAACAGCCGCCCCGCGAGCACGACGATGGGCGAGCTCCTGCACACTCTCGCCGAGGTCCTCGGCAGCGACGCCGAGCTCGTCTGGGCGGATTCCGGCCTGCTCGAACGCGAAGGGCTGATGCTGGGTATGGAATTCGGCCTGCGCTACCCCGGATACCCCAGCCCGACCGGCATCCACGACGCCGACACCTCGGCCGCCCACGCCGCCGGGCTGGTTTGCCGGCCGCTACGCGAGACGCTGGCCGACACCTGGGCCTGGTTGCGCACCGAAGGTGACCCCCGGCAGCCCGCGGGGACACCGCCGATGGGCTCCTGGTCCGACACCGCCGCGGAACGACGGGTCCTCGACCTGCTCACCGCCTCGTGACACCGCCCGTGGGATCGGTCGTGAGGCCGGTCACCACGGTGTCGATGAGCAGATCCAGCACGGCGGGATATGCCGCCGGATCGAACTCGCCCGCGTTGACGTGCACCACCGACACCGCTTGGAACAGCCCGACCACGGCCGCCGGATCCGCCTCGGCGATCCTGCCCTCCTGCTGGGCGCGCGTGACGAAGTCCGTCAGCGGCGCGATCAGCTCGCGCTGGACCCGCTCCATGTCCTCCTCGCCCAGGCGGTCCCGGACGGCCTTCAGTTCTTCGGGGTGAGTGAGCAGCCGCCGGTAGAGCGGGTGGTCGTCCAGGATGGTCACGATCGCGCGGAACAGCCCGGCGAGCTGGTCCCGCGCCTCGGACGCCGACGCGGCCGCCGCCAGCCTGGGACCGATCACTCCCATCTCCTCCATCATCAGATCGAGGAACAGTGCCTCCTTGCTGGCGAAGAAGGAGTAGAAGCTGCTCTTGGAGATCCCCGCTGCGGCGGTCAGGTCCTCCAGGGAGGTCTTGCGCACCCCGCGCGTGGTGAACAGCTCGGTGGCCGTGGCCCGCAGCTGAGCGGTGATGCGCCGGCGTTCGGCCGGGTTGAACGAGGGCGACATCGATGTCCGTTCAGCTAGTTCGGGTATTTGTTCACACCGTATGGCGCTCGCCATCAGCGGATCAAACCCCGGCTCACCCGACCGGCCGTTGAGACTGGTGAGATCGCCGACCACACCGGCCACGCACACCAGAGAGCCAACCCCCGGTGGGCGGCCCGGCACCCCGCACCTCCGACAACCGACTCGAACGGAGACAGCATCAGCTCGTCACGAGCGGCAGATCCGATCATTCCGGTAGGACATCGCGTCGCTGGAGCAAGGCCATGCCTGCTGCGATCAGCGCCCCTGCGATGATGACGAGCCCGATGTAGACGAGTGGCGTCGGTCGGTAGTAGGCGCTGACGTGCGAGAACGGGGAGACGGCGCGGTAGACGGCCTCGGGCAGTACTCCAGCCTTGACGGCGATCTCGGCGCCGATGCCGATGCCGATGGCCAGCCAGCCGAGGACCGGGGCGGTCCGGGACACGGCCCCGAATGCGGCCACGGTCACCCCGACGAGCACCCAGACGGCCGGGACCAGCGGGAGCGCGAGCCCGAGGCCTCGGGTGAGTCCACCAGCGAGATCACCGGTAGCCGCCCCGGCCCCGACAGCAGGGCCTGCTTGCCCACGGACAGCCGTCGCCATCGGGTGCCAGGCTGCTTGCGGCGCCGTCGCAGCACGGTGGCCAGCGTGGTCAGGGCGTGGTTGGACACGGACAACCCCGCAGGGCAGGAAGGCACCGAAGCTCCTGGTAGGCCGCGATTTGATCTAGGCAATCACTCGTCTACCAGGGGCTTCACTCATGCTCGAAGGCGGCCAGGTCGTACGGGGTACGTCGCCTCAGCAGGTTGGAAACGGCTCAATGGCCGCCGAATCGGCCCACCAGGTCGGGAAGATCATCATCGGGGTCGTCGGTTGCCCACCAGACGTATCCGTCCGGTCGGATGACTGCTGCTGACGCGTCAACGGTCAGTGGCTGGACAGGGATGCCGGCCGTGGCGGCCTGCTCGATCATGGCGTGTCCAGGAGATCCGACGAGGGCGGCGCGTCCGTCGAGCAAGGCGTCGCCCGTGGCCGTCACCCGGGCGCCGACCAGTCGGTGCTGGTCGGTCCTGCCATAGTGGACGTCCAGTCCGGCGAGTCGCCGAGCCAGTTTCAGCGACAGGTCGGGCAGGTCGGTGATCAGATCGCTCAGCACCTGACGCAGTGCCAGCCCGGTCGGAGTGGTTGCGCGGATCAAGGCGGTCTGGGCCAGGGTGTGTTCCGCGACGTCCTCGGCCCAGGGGTGGCGTTCGTCGTGGTAGGTGTCCAGCAGGCCGGCGTCGGCGCGGCCTTGGACGACGGCGGCGAGTTTCCAGCCCAGGTTCATGGCGTCCTGCAGGCCGAGGTTGAGGCCGACGCCGCCCGCCGGGAAGTGCATGTGCGCGGCGTCGCCGGCCAGCAGCACACGGCGCCGGCGGTACGTGGCGGCCACCCGGGTGGCGTTGCCGAATCTGGTCAGCCATGCCGGGTCGCGGATGTCGAAGTCCGTGCCGGAGATACGCCGTACGGTCTCTTGCAGCTCGTCGATCGTGAGGTCGCGACGTGGGGAATCCTGGTGCTCGGGGTCGAAGCCGGTGAATCGGAACCTGCCTCCGGGCAGCGGCGCGACGATCAGCGCGCCACGTTCGTTCAGCACGCCGTAGCCCGGCGGCGGAGGTGAGTCCGCGTGCGCGTCGCCGAGATAGGCGTACGTGTCGGCGTCAGTACCCGGGAATTCGATCCCGGCGGTCTGCCGTACCGTGCTCCCCGCGCCGTCGGCGCCGATCACCCAGCCGGCTCGCCAGGTCTCGCCTGATTCGGTGACGACGCGTACCTCGTCGTCGTCCTGAGTGAGCCCGGTGACGGATCGGCCGCGACGGATCCGAGCGCCCAGGGCGAGCGCCCGCTCCAGCAGAACCGCCTCGGTGCGATGCTGCGGGAACGCCAGCATGAACGGATACGGGGTGTCCAGTCGGGTCAGATCCAGCCGCTGGCTCAGGAACCCGAAGTGCCAGGCCGGTACCGGGATCCCGCCGGCCAGGAACGGGTCGACCAGCCCACGCATGGCGAGTTGTTCCAGCGTGCGGGCATGCACGCCGAGCGCTTTGGAATGCGGCGACGGCATCTCCAGCCGTTCCAGGACCACGGTCTCGACGCCAGCCAGCCGTAACTCGGCGGCCAGCATCAAGCCGACCGGCCCAGCCCCGACGATCACTACTTGGGTCTCGGTTTCAGTGTTCACCCGGCCGACGCTATTGCGGTGCCGCGGCCGGTGCCTTGACCTAACGCGACGGGTATTTCGTCTCATGTTGTACGGTCCGGCCATGCCGAACGTTGCCGAGCGTCTCACCGCCGCGTGGGGCCGGGCCTTCTCCGTTGTGGAGGATCCGGAGGGCGCGCGTCAGGTCGTCGGCCTGCGGGTGCACGCCGATGCCGGGCAGGCCGAGCACGGGCTTCTCGCCGTGCATCATGCGCTGCTGCGGCTGGCCGGCGACTACGGACCGCGTTCGGTCGATCTCCCGGTGGGCCCGGCGCGCGACGAGCACCAGTACTCGGAGACGTTCGGCGCCAAGGTGCGGTTTCGGCGTTCCCAGGCGCTGCTGCGCCTGCCCGCCGGGGTGCTGGCCGGGGCCGCTTTCCGTCCCGCGACCGACCGTTCCGACCTGGCCTGGCGCGTGCGGAGCCTGTTGACCGAACGGCTGGGCCGCGAGTCCACAGCGCTGGCCAACGTCTCCCGCACGATCGCCGTCCACCCCCGTACGCTGCAACGCAGCCTGGCCGACGAGGGTCTCAGCTTCGGCGAGATCCTCGACTGCGTCCGACGTCAGCAGGCCCGCTCCTATCTGCTCGACACCGATCTGCCGTTGGCCGAGATCAGCGCCCGGCTCGGATTCGCCGAGCAGGCCGTATTCAGCCGATGCGCCCGGCGCTGGTGGGGCGCGGCGCCATCCCGGATGCGGCCGCCACCAGCCGGTGAGCAGCCCGTACCCGCCGAGGGGCGATAGCCTCCAGGCAGGACCTGATCGTCGATGTGATCGCCGGTGGAGGTTGCGCCGCAGGCGTTCACCGTGGCCTTCCGTCGATGCGCTGAACCGGCTTCGGAGCGGATCATCCATACCGGACGGTCGGCGCGCGCATGACGAGGATCCTGTCGTCCTCGATCAAGGATCGCGCGGCACGGGGCCCGTAACGCACCGACGGCAGCAGCCGATTCGTCCAGACGCCGGTCACCTCGACCGCAGAGCTCGGCGAGCCGAATCGGAAAGGACCCCATGGGGCGTGAGCGGCCTCCGCTCACAACAAGGACAACGTCTGCTTGCTCCGTGGCTGAGTGCATTTCCATCTGAGCTGGCCGTCGAGCGTGTATCGGGTGTCTCCAGAGCGGGAGCATTCATTTCAGCTCGACCGAGAACAATCCGCGAGCTCCAACTGGACGACGTCGACCTCGGTGAGCGGCGCCTCGTTCTGGGCGGGCACGCGCGACTGCTGGACGAACTCGCCTACCACGCTCGGGCGGGGCATGGATGTTCATCCTGATACGGACAGGGGTGCCCATTGCCGGGGCCGGTGATCAGGGGCCGCCATCGGCATGGCGCCTCCCCGCAAACTACGGCGACGGCGTTCGCAGCACCTTGTCGCCGAGCCTGGCGACGACCTCGGCCACCCGGGCCGGTGCGAGGCTGTTCGCCGCGTGGCCTTGGCGGCGCAGCCGAACGCGTTCGGTGTTCGGCAGGGCGCGTTCGAGCGCATCCAGCCGTTCGCCCAGGTGTTCCGGGCTCTTCTCGCCGCCGAGCAGGACAACGGGCACGTCGATTCGCGTGTACGCATCCAGCCGGAGACCCACCTCGTCGATGGCCGCGCCGTCGTCGAGTTGGTGCTGGGCGAGCCGGCTCAGCCGAGGCATCAGCGGGACGAAGGCTCCCGACATCCAGGCGGCCCACGCCGGAGTCCGCACGACGTCGCGCAGGAAGATCCTCAGCGCCCTACCCGGTTTTCCGGCCGTCATAGCGATCTGCGCCCGCGCCAACGCCTCGCCACCGAGCGGTGGTCCGATCACGCAGGGCGGTTCGTACAGCATCGCGCCGGCGAACGCCTCGGGCATCGCCACCAGCGCCTCCAACGCCAGCACCCCACCGGACGAGTGCCCGACGATCAGCATCGGCTCGTCGATCAGCTTCACCAGGGCGCGGACATGCTCAACTTCGTCAGCCATCGTGCACACGTCACCGGTTTTGAGGTCCTGACGGTACTGCCGGCGGTGCAATCGCAGCACCCTGAACCGCGACCTGAGCCGGGCGGCGACCCTTGCCCACGACGCACCCTCGTCCATGCCGCCGTGCAGGAACAGGATCACCGGACCCTGTCCTTCGTCGTAGGCACGCACGCTGCTGCCGTCGGCTGCCGTCGTCGTGATCATGTGGGGCCTTTCGGTAGGCCATTCATGGCTGATTGAGCGCCTATCGGGATGCCGACGGACTCGTGGGCACCCAGCCGGGTTGCAGCCCGACCGGTTGAACCAGGTGGTGATCTACTTTTTCCGCCGTGCAGCGCAAAGCACTCACCCGGACGACTTCGGCGACCTCGACGAAGTCGCCGAACGGCTGCCGTCCTTCACGCTCTACCGGAACCGTGCGTGGTGGTGGGGGCGAGCCGTTCGAGCAGTGCGACGGCGTTGCGGACACCGTTCTCGTCGCGGATTCTCGCGCCGAGTTCGGCTGCTCGCGCGGACATCACCTTGTCGGTGGTCGCCCGGCGGATCGCGCCTGCGAGCTTCTCGGGCGTGAGGTGTCGCTGGGGCAGTGGTTCGGGCGCCACCCCACTGGCCTGGGTCCGACGGGCCCAGTACGGCTGGTCGGCGATGAATGGGCAGACGACCTGCGGGCGGCCCGAGGCCAGGGCGGCGGCGGTGGTGCCGCCGCCGCCGTGATGGACGATCGCCGCCATCCGTGGGAACAACCAGTCGTGCGGCGCCTGGTCGAGGACAAGGATCCGATCGGTGTCGATGAGGGCGTCGATGCCGCCCCATCCCGTGACGAGCACGGCACGGACGCCGGCGAGGCGGGCGGCCTCGGTGACGGTGCGGCCGACGCGGGCGGGTTCGCTGCCTGCCATGCTGCCGAATCCGATGTAGACCGGTGGGTCGCCGGCATCGAGAAAGGTGCTGAGCCGTTCCGGGGGCGTCCAGTCCTGGGTGGCCGGGAGGAACCAGAAGCCGGTGGTGCGGGTCCAGCTCGGATACTCCACCGGTGTGGGCAGGATGTGCTCGCTGAATGCCTGCAACACCGTGACCGGGTGCCCATCCGGTGCACGCAGGGCATCGTTCTGGTGCGGGCGCCGCGGCAGGCCGAGTGTTTCGGCCCGCCAGCGTGCGCCGCTGCCGACCAGTGCCCGCAGGACGAGGCCGTTCAACCGATAGCTGGCCCGATTCAGCGCCTTCGGGATGCCGAACGGGACCATCGGGCTCGGGAACGAACTGGTCGGCACCCAGCCAGGTTGCAACCCGACCGCAACGGCCGGCACGCCCAGTTTCTCTGCCAGGTGCTGCACAGGGGAGTTGATCGGATGGACGACGATGTCCACGTCGTCGGTGGGCACCGCGGCTATCTCGTCGTAGACCTCTCGCAGTTCCGCCTTCGCACGCGCCATCAGCCGGACCGCGGTGAGCTTGCCCCGCAGTCCCCGGTAGTTGGTCTCGATCGCCTTCCGGACCTCCGGGTCGCTCATGTCGTTCAGGTCGTCGGACAGCGGCGCGAACGGCACGCCGTACGGCTCAGCCAGCGACGCCGATCCCTCCGGAGCGCCCACCAGGACGTCGTGCCCAGCCTCCTGCAGGGCATGGGCGAGCGCGACGTACGGCTGAACGTCGCCACGGGTGCCGTGAGTGAAGATGAGGGCTTTCATGATTCGCGCTCCTTCCTGACCGCGTCCCACGCGTCGAGCGCGCGTTCGTCGGTGAAGATGCCGTGGGTGAGCATCTCGATCGCCACCCGGGAGAAGCGCAGCGTCACGTCGATGTCGTGCAGGTCCTCGACGCCGAGCACACGCGCGACGTGGTCGTCGAACGCGAGCGGCGCCAACAGATAGGTCACATAGACCACCGCACGCGTGCGCGGATGCCCGGTGACACGGACGCGCCCCTCTCGTTCGCCCTCGGCGAGCCACGCGTCCGCGAGATCGACGATCTCGTCGAACAGCGCTGCGGCCTCGGGCGAGCCATCGAGGAACGCCCGGGCCAGGTAGCGGCGCACCGGCGCGGCCGCTTCGAGCATCCTGGAAAGCCCGCTGGCGTCGCCCGCTTCCGCATCCGCCAGCTCGTCAGCGCCGTCGCCACGCATCGTCGCCGCAACGTACGCGTCGCACTCCCGGCGAAGCGCCTCCTTCGACCCGAAGTGATGCACCACCAGCGCGGGCGAGACGTCGGCATCGGCTGCGATCGCCCGGATCGTCACCCGGTTCACACCATCGCGTCCGAACCGTTCCAACGCCGCGTCCCGGATACGGGTCCGAGCGCTTGAGTCACCGGGAGCCAACACGACCCGAGACTAAACAGATGTTCAGCCTGCCGCAACCGACGCGTCACGGCTGAACCTCGGCACACGCTCGGCCCTCCGACGCGCTCACCGCTACCCGCGTCGAGGGCAAGCCGGTCCAGGATCTGCTGATCGCAGCGATGGTCCTATACGCCGGCCGCGCGGGGCGCGAGCGCGCGGTACTACCACCCGGCTCCTCGGCCACTGGACAGCTACCGACCCGAGGCGGCCGCAGCCCTGGACGAGAAGGCCCTGCAGTCGAGACCGTCACCAGAACGCTGAACGGAACCACACCCGCGTGACCATGACCTGGTCTCAGAACTCGGCATCGACAAGTCGGCGGAGATTGATCAAGACCATGCCCAGAGTCGGTAGCGGAGCCAGAGTGCGTTCGGTGCGGTCGTAGCGCAGCCCGAGCCGCTTGAACCGCAGCAGCCACGAGACGGTGCGCTCAACAGCCCTTGTCCGCGTGCAGCTTCTCGGGCCGACGTTGCGGGCGACCACGGCGGCCCGGGCGCCGGCCGACGCCCGGGTTGGTGTCGAGCAAGGGCTCGAACAGCTTGCTGTCGTGAGTGTTCGCCGCGGAGATCAGCACGTGTAGAGGTAGGCCGTTGGCGTCGCGGAGCAGGTGATACTTGCTGCCGGCGTTGCCGCGGTCGGTAGGGTTGCGACCGGTCGGTTCGCCCCCCTTTCGCCCGCACCGACACCCGCGTCGACACAGCCCCGCGACCAGTCCAGCACCTGCGCCTCGGAGAGTTCCTCGAGCACGACCCGGTGCAGGCGGTCCCACACGCCGGCGTCCTGCCAGGCCCGCAGCCGCTGCCAAGCGGTGTGTCCGGACCGCACCCCAACTGCGGAGGCAGGTCTCGCCAGCGGCATCCGGTGCGCAGCACGAACAGGATCCCTTCCAGCGCGGCTCGGTCGTCGATCCGTGGTCGGCCACCGGGTCCGCGCGGTCGTGGGCGAGGCGGGAGCAGCGGTTGGATCAGCTCCCAGAGCCGGTCGTCGATGAGTCGCTGGTGCGCCGTCACGACCGGAGAAGATCTCCGACGCGACGGTCAAGACCACGCACCGACACACCGAGTTTTGAGACCAGGTCTTAGGCTCCGTCAATCCCGGCGGGTTCAGCCCTCCTGAACATGGTGGGTGACGAACCGGCCGCGCTGGCGGTGTAGACGGTCGTGATCGCGTCGGGTTCGGGTGAACCGCGGTCAGCCCGGCGACGTGCTGGTGGCCTCAAGCGGAGCGTCGAGTGACGGCGATGGGGCGGAGTCCTCCCTCAAGGTTGCCGCCGATAACGAGGCTCCGACGCTGCCTACGCTCTTCGCGCGACTCGAGTCGACGTGGGTTGCCAACGAGCTGCAGGCGGCGTCGACGCCCGCCCGAGCACCTCAGGCAGCGCACCCGCGCTGTCCGAGGGCGAGCGCGGCGGGGCGTCGCTCACCACAGGTGCGGAACCAGCCGGAAGCGCACCTTCATCTCGTAGTCGCGGTAGCCGGACAGGCCGCCCTCCAGGAACCGCTCCTCGGCGCGAATCATCCAGACCAGCGCAGGCAGGAACAGCGCGGCGGGCAGCAGCCCCCACCACGAGCCGAGAGCCACTGGAGCGCCGACGACCAGCAGCAGGTCGCCCCCGTAGTTTGGGTGGCGGACCACCGCGTACGGGCCCGTGGAGATCACCCGCTGGTCCTCGTAGACCATGATCCCGGCACCGGCGAACGTGTTCTCCCGCTTGCTCCGGTACCACAACACGTTGGCCAGCACGACCGAAACGATGCCGAGGACAGGTACCCAGGCCGGCATCGCCGACCAGCCGAAGCGGCGGTCGAACGCGCAGACGACCAGCAGCCCGAGCTGGATCGCGTAGATGGCGCCGATGTCGATCCGCTGCCCGGTCGTGCTGGCCGCCCGGGCGGCCGGCTTGCGCCGCTCCAGCAGGGCGGGGTCGGCGATGGCGAGGTACGCGCCCTGCGCGGCCACCAGCCCCGCGAACACGGCGGCGAAGACCCAGCCCTGCCAATAGGCGGGGGTGCCGGCGATCAGACAGAGCACCCCGCCGAGCACGACCACCCCGACAACGGCGTTCCGCACCGCCGACACAATGGGGCGCGCTGGCGTGTGGCCGCCGGCAGTCACGGCAGGATCTCCACGTAGCCGGCGGTCCCGTCGACCCGGATCCGCTGCCCGTCCGCGATGCGGGTGGTCGCGTCCGGCACGCTCACCACGGCCGGCAGGCCGTACTCCCTGGCGACGACGGCGCCGTGGGTCATCATCCCGCCGACCTCGGTCACCAGGCCCGTGATGGACACGAACAGCGAGGTCCAGCTGGGGTCGGTGAACGTCGTGACGAGCACGTCGCCCTCCTCGACCCGCGCGTCCTCGAGCCGGCGCGCGACCCGAGCCCGGCCCTCGACGACACCCGCGGACACGGGCGTCCCGACCAGCGCCCCGGCGGGGACGCCGGTGTTGTCGTAGCGGCCCTGGACGACCTCTCCGTCGGAGGTCATCACCCGCGGCGGGCTCAGCCGCTCGAACGCCGCGTGGTCGGACCGGCGCCGGGCGATCAGGTCGCCGTCGAGTTGGCCGGTGTCGAGCACCTGCCGGAACTCGTCCAGTGCCAGGAAGAAGACGTCGTCCCGGTCGGCGAGCACGCCGTCGGCGACCAGCCGGTCGGCCTCGGCGAGTAGGCCCCGCCGGTACACCGCGAAGCGCTGCAGCATCGCGTACTTGGGGTACTCCCGGAACCCGACGAAGTTGCGGAACACGCTGATCTGCTTGGCCGTCCTGGCGGCCTTGCGCCGGCCAGCGGGCAGCCGCTCGATCCGGGCGAGCAGATCCGCCACCGTGCGCTGCACCTCGGCCTGCTTCTGCGCCCGGATCTTCTTCCGGGCGTCCGGTGGGAAGTTGCGGACGTCGTTGAGGACCAGCGGGACGAGCTGCGTCGGCCGCTCCGCCCAGCGCGGCGTGCTGATGTCGATCTCACCGGGGCAGCGCATTCCGTAGCGGTCCAGGTACCGGGCGAGGGAGTCAGCCACGGCCGGGCCGCCGGCCAAGCCGCGCAGCTCCGCGAAGAAGGTCTCGTCGTGGGCGCGCGGCAGGTGCTCCAGCACCGCCGGGTGCTGGCGGACGACGTCGGCGACGTCCAACAGGGCCAGGCCCATCTCGGTCGTGACGTTGTTGGTGACCCCTTGGGACAGCGCGTCGACGGCGTTCTTCTCCCCGAGCCATTTTGTCAGGTTCCGGTTGAGGCGGGTCGGGGTGAAGTAGCCGAGGATGCCCGCGCCGTAGTTCGCCAGGACGATCAACCGGAAGGCCTCGTCCACGTCACGCGTGATGAGGTCGACCACCTCGACCCCGGACGCGGCGCGCATCCGCTCTGCGAGCCCGCGCACCAGTTCGTCGTGCTCGGTGGCCACACGGTCGACGTAGGTGGGGTCGTTCTTCCGGTAGAGGCGCACCGCCTGGCGCAACCCGGACAGCAGGTCCCCGACGGAGCCGCCGTTAAGCCCCAGCCCTGGCTTGCCGCGGAACAGACACCGGACGAACTCCTCGCGCCCGAGGACGTTCTCCAACGCCTTCTGGATCAGCGGGTCGACCGATCCGAGGCCGTTGCGCACGAAGGTCCGGCGCGACCGCGCCGAGGCCAGCTCGGGGGATACGTCCATGTAGGGACGGTTGCCGAGCTCGACCATCGGGTTGTTGCTGATCTTCCGCAGCCACATCGGGAACAGCGACAGCCCCAGTGGCTTCCACGCATCGGTCATCATCTGCTGGTGGCCGATCGACATGTAGACGTGGTTGCGGCCGTCTGACACCGCGGGCACCGGGTAGAGGGTGGTGATGGGGCGGCTCTGCAGGATGTGGAACGTGTCCCCGGCCAGGGCCCACTCGATGTCCTGGGGGCGGCCGAAGCTCCGCTCGATCCGCCGGCCCATCGCCGCCAGCCGCAGGATCTGCGGGTCGGTCAGCGCGGGCGCGATCCGCTCCCGCGGGCCGAGCGTCCGCTGCTCCGTCCCGCCGCCGGCGCTGGGGACGATCGCCCGTTCCTTGCTGGAGACCGTCCGGTTGACGATCGCGTCGGCGCGCACCCGATAGGTGTCCGGGTTCACCAGCCCGGACACCAGCGCCTCACCGAGCCCGAAGCCGGCGTCGATGGAGACGACGGTGCGGTCCGAGGTGACCGGATCCGCGGTGAACATGACGCCGGCGGCGTCCGGTGCGACCATCCGCTGCACGACCACGGCCAGCTGGACCCGGCCGTCGTCGAAGCCGTTCTGCATCCGGTAGACCACCGCCCGGTCGGTGAACAGCGACGCCCAGCACCGCCGGACCGCGTCCAGGACCGCCGCGCCGCCGCGCACGTTCAGGTAGGTGTCCTGCTGGCCGGCGAAGGAGGTGGTCGGCAGGTCCTCGGCGGTCGCGCTGGACCGCACCGCGTAGGCGTGCTCGGGGCCGAGTGCGGTCAGCCGGTCGAGGACTGGCTGGGCGATGTCGTCGGGGATCTCCGTCGCCTCGATGGCGCTGCGCAACTCCGCGCTGATGGCGGTGATCCGCACCCGGTCGGTCGCGTCCGCGAGCCGGTCGAGCAGTGCCGCGAAGCCGGGTATTCGGCCGACGACGCTCGCGTACGCCTCGGTCGTGACGCAGAAGCCGGTCGGCACGCCCAGATCTCGCAGCCGCGACAGCTCCGCGAGGTTCGCGCCCTTGCCGCCCACCAGTTCCGGTCTCGTGCCGTCGGCCTGCTCGAAGTCGAGCACATAGGGGTTCATGTCGATGTCCGTTCGGTCGTCAGGGCCGCCACCCATCCGCGCACCGTGTTCGCGTCCGGCCGCTCCAGCAGCGCGCTGGTGCAGCCGAGGACGCGCTCGATCGCTTCGGCCATCGCGGCGCCGCCCGCGACGACCTCGTCGAGGTGCTGCTCCGCCGCGGGGTCCTCGGCGAGGGCGAGCATCGCCCGCAGCACGGCCTCCCCCATGCCCCGGCTGATCGCCAGCACGACCCGGCCCACCTGGTCGGGATGGCTCGCGGTGAAGACCCCCTCCGTGACGCCCTGGCGGACGATCGCGCTCAGCAGCGGCGCCCGCCGCTCCACGATGACCTGGTCGGTCCGCTCCCGCACGACTGCGTTGTCGTCGGCGAACCAGACCCGGGCCAGGTCGGCGATCAGCGCCCGCCGGTCGCTGCGGCGCTGCTGCAGGGCCGCGAAGAAGCGTCGGAACTTCTCCGGCGCGGACAGCCCCGGATCCGCGACGATCGCCCGGAACGCGCCGTCGAGCTCGTCCTGCCCACGCTCCACGTAGGCGATGAGCAGCGCGGACTTCGAGGTGAAGTAGTGGTAGAAGGCGCCGTTCGACATGCCGATCTCACGGCGGACGTCCTGTATGGACAGTCGCTCGTAGCCGACGGTGTCGAGGTGGCGCCCAGCGATGTCGAGGATCTGGCCGCGCTTGGCGGCGAACTCCTCGGCGTTGACGGTGCGGGCCATCACGGGCGTGCCTCAGGTGGGTGCGATGATTAGTAGAGATGTCTCTGCTAACGCAGAGTAGGAGCCTCCGCGCCGGCTGTCAAAGGGGCAGCGCACCACGCCGAGGCTGGCCGGCACGGCCTTCGCCCGGCCGCAGCCGCCTGGGCTACGTCGGTTTCCTGCGCCTGTGGCGGTTGTCGCTGCAGTCCAGGCCGTCGTGTACCGCGAGAAGGCTCTGCTGGTTCAGCGTGGTCGGGACACGTTCATGCCTCATGGCCTACGCAGTTGGTCTGGTGCTGCACGCTGATGGGCTAGGGCAACGCGCAGACCTGGGTGTGCGGTCTGCGGTGAGCGACCTGGCGCGAGGTGAGCAGGAGGCTGAGCAACGCGAATGACTGACCGGCTCGTTGGCCGCGGGTACGAGCTCGCGTTGCTGCGCGATGCGGCGCGAGGCGGGCGTGGGCGGCTCGTGCTGGTCGGCGGCGAGCCCGGCGTTGGTAGGACCCGACTTGTCCGCGAGCTTGCTGTCGAGGCGGTGGCGGCGGGTAGCGAAGTGGCGGAGGCGGCGTGCTGGGCGGGGTCTGGGGCGCCAGCGTATTGGCCCTGGGCGCAGCTCGTCCGTGCCATCGCAGCCCGCCTCGATGGCAGCACGCTGCTGGCGGCGGCCGGAACGGGTGCCGTGGACCTGACCCGGCTGGTGCCCGGGTTGGGCGCACGCCTTGATCCTGGCGTCGTGCCGCCGCTGGCACCAGATCAGAGCCCATTCCGGCTGTTCGACGCGGTGGCTACCTTTGTTGTGGCGGTCTCGACCTCGGTGCTGCGGGGGCACTACTGCTTGTCGTCGACGACCTGCACTGGGCCGACCCGTCGTCGATCGCTCTGCTGCATGCCATGTCCGCTCGGTTGCCGCTGGTGCCGATCCTGGTGGTGGCGATGCTCCGCGATGACGAGGTTCATCCCACGCATCCCCTCGCTGCCCTGCGCGGCGGCCGACGAGCGACCACGACCAGCTCACCCTCACCGGGCTGCCGCAGGACGAGGTCGCCGAGCTGGCCGAGGTGATGACTGGCCGGCCCATTGATGCCGCCGCGGTCAGCGACCTGCACGGGCGAACGGATGGAAACCCGTTCTTCGTCCGGGAACTGCTGCGGCTGGGATCACGGGTGCGGGGCGGGCCGCCTGCGGGCGTGCGCGAGACCGTGCGGCGCAGGCTGAACCAGCGCACCGTCGAGTGCCAGGCCCTGCTCGAGGATGCGGCGGTGCTCGGCGAGGACATCGAGATTGATCGGCTCGCGGCGATGGCTACCCTCGACCGACGGCACTGCGCGGCGCTGCTGGCTGAGGCCACCTCCGCGCACCTGGTCGAGCCGTCCAACGGCGGTTGCCGGTTCGTGCACGCGCTCGTCAGCGAGGTACTCCGCGACGGGCTTGATGCCGCGGCCCGCCGAGCCGCCCACCGCCGCTGCGCGGAAACCCTGGGCCGCGGCCGCGAGGACAGGCAGGCCGAGCTTGCGTTCCACCTGGCCCGCGCGGTGCCCGATGTCGCCGTGGTCGAAGCGATCGCGGCCGCAGACGGGGCGGGCCGGGCGGCCCTGGGCCGCCTCGCGTATGCCGAGGCGGCCGAGCTGTTCACGCTGGCGCTCGACCTCGGCGAGCGCCACGACGAGCGGCGTGGCCGCGGGGCTGCTCGTGCGAATAGGCGCCGCCCGGCGGGCGGCGGGAGAGTTGGAACAGGCCCGAGATGCGTTCGCCGCCGCGGTCGAGGAGGCCCGCCGAACCGGGGACACCGCCACGTTCGTCGACGCCGCACTGGGGATCGGCACCGACTTCGGCATCGGCTACGCCGATGAGCTGGAGATCCGGCTGCTCGAGGAGGCTCTGACGGCACTCGCGCCAACCGACGTGCAACGGCGCGCCCAAGTCCTCGCCCGGCTCGCCCGGGCCCTGCACCTGGCCTCCGATCCGGCCGCCGGCTCGCGCTCGCCAACGCGGCTGCGGACATGGCCAGCGGGCTGGACGATCCGGCTGTGCTCGGAGGGGTCCTCTTCGACCACTTGACCGCAGTATGGGGAAATCTCTCGGCGGCGGAGCGCCTGGCCGTGACCGACCGGATTGAGCGCGCCGCGGCCTCCGCGGGCGACGACGCACTGCGTATGCAAGCCCGGTTACTGCGCGTCGGAGAGCTCGTCGAGAGCGGACCTCGCTGGTGCGCGCGCCGCGCTGGACGCTGCTGAACAGGCAGTCGAGACGCTGCGCCAACCCCCGTTCCGGTGGCAAGTGCTGCTCGTTCGGGCGTCACTCGCTGTGCTGGGGGATCAGTTCGCGGAGGCAGAGAGGCTCATCGGGGAGGCGGCCGCCGCTGGTACCGCCATCGGCCACCCGAGCTCGGCCGGGTTCGTGCTGGCCACCTCCTGCGCGATGCTGATCGTCCGAGCAGGGCCTCGGCGTGTCGCCGCCCGCCCAGTGTGCCGCGCCGGCCGCGCGGCCCCGCGCGCTGTCGTGATCTGTGGGGTACGGGTCGTGGACGCCATCCGGTGCGCATCGCAGGCTGAACGCATGGCCGATGGACTCGTCGCGGTGCTGGCCCGCGGGCGGCTCGCCCGGATTCTCGGAATGGCCGCCCTGCTGGTGGTGAGCGCGGCGATCCCGCTGGTCGGCCCGCAGCTCATGCGGGTGTTCATCGACGAGGCGGCGGCGGGCCGGCCGGTGACGCTGCTGGTGGCCGTCGCCGGCGGGTATGTCGCGGTCTCGTTCGTCCAACAGACCCTCCGGGTCCTGGTGACGTCCGCGAGCACGCACCTGACCTGGGCTGCGACCAACGAACTGCGGGAGAAGGTCGCACGGCACATCCTCGGGCTCGATCTGTCCTTCCACGAACGGCATTCCCCCGGCGAGCTGATCGAACGGGCCGACGGCGACGTCACCGCGCTCACCTCGTTCGCCTCGTCGTTCCTGGTGCAGTTCGTCGGCAGTGCGGTGACGCTGCTGGGCGTCCTGGTCGTGGTGTTCGTCGAGGACTGGCGGGTGGGGCTGGGGCTGGCCGGGTTCGTCGTGGTGGCTGGGGTGACGATCGGTCGAGTGCGGCACTCGGCCGTCCCGATGGCGGTGGAGCGCCGGGCGGCCTCGGCGGCATTGTTCGGCGAGCTCGAGGAGCGGCTGGGCGGGGCCGAGGAGCTCCGCGCGAACGCCGGCGGGGCGTTCGCGATCCGGCGATTCCAGCGTGCGCTGGAACGCCTGATCCGGGTCTCCCGGCGGGCGTCGCTGGCCTCCCGGACCAACTGGGTCGTCACGCTGACGGTCTTCGCGGCCGGCGGGGTGGCCAGCCTGCTGGCCGGAACGCTGCTGTTCCAGGCCGGTTCGATCAGCCTGGGGACGGTCTACCTGCTGTTCCGCTACACCGATCTGCTCCGCGGGCCGCTGGAGGCGATCTCCGATCAGCTGCCGAAGGCCCAGGAGGCGCTCGCCGGGGTCAGCCGGGTGCGGCAGGTGCTGGCCGAACGGTCGGCGGTGCCCGACGACGGTCGCGCGACGCTCCCGCCGGGACCGCTGTCGGTCGAGCTGGACGGCGTCCGGTTCGCGTACACGCCGGACACCGACGTCCTCGGCGGGCTGTCGCTGACCGTCGAGCCCGGAACCGTGCTGGGCGTGGTCGGTCGGACGGGCAGCGGCAAGACCACCGTGACCCGGCTGCTGCTGCGGCTGCTCGATCCGACCGACGGGGCGGTGCGCATCGCCGGCACCGACGTCCGGCACGTGCGCCTCGCGGACCTGCGCAAGCGGGTCGCCCTGGTGACCCAGGACGTGCAACTGTTCGCGGCATCGCTACGGGACAACCTCACGCTGTTCGGCGCGCACCGGGCCGACGACGACGAGATGGTCGCCGTCCTGCGCGACCTCGGCCTCGGTGACTGGTACCGGGCGCTGCCGGACGGGCTGGACACCGTGCTCGGACCGGGCGGGGCGGGGGCCTCCGCCGGGGAGGCCCAGCTCGTCGCGTTCGCCAGGGTGTTCCTGCGCGACCCCGGCCTGGTCGTCCTGGACGAGGCCACCTCCCGGATGGACCCGGTGAGCGAGGCCCGCATCGAGCGGGCCGTAACGATGTTGCTGGTCGGCCGGACCGCGATCGTGATCGCCCACCGGCTCGGCACCCTCGACCGCGCCGACCGGATCCTGGTACTGGAGCGGGGCCGGATCGCCGAGCACGGCCCGCGCCAGGCGCTGGCCGACGATGCCGGATCCCTCTTCGCCGGGCTGCTCGCCGCGGCGGCCGGGGGCGTGCGATGACCGAGCGGCGCCCGTCGACCTGGCGGCTGGCCGGCCGGCTGGCCTGGTACCGGCCCGGCCTGCTGCTGCTCTCGCTGGTCTTCTTCGTCGCGGCCAGCTCCTCGATGGTGCTGATCGGCTGGCTGTTGCAGCAGATCTTCACCACGCTCGGCGGCGGTGCTGCCGCCGGCTTCGACGGCCTCGGGCTCATCGCGGTGCTGGCCGCGGTCGAGGTGACCCGGATCGCCGCGAGCTGGGCCGGCGTGCTGCGCACCCTGTACTGGGAACGGCTGCGCGGGCTGCTCCGGCTCAACCTGCTGCGCGCCCAGCTGGCCAGCGGGGGACCGGGTGCCGGATCCCTGCCCTCCTCCACCGGGGAGGCGGTCAGCCGGTTCCGCGACGACGTGGACGACTTCCTCTACCTCTGCGAGATGACCGTCTTCGTCGCCGGCGAACTGCTGTTCGCCGTCGGGGCGATCACCATCATGCTGTCCATCGACCCGCTGATGACGATCGCGGTGCTGCTCCCGCTGGCCGCGATGGTGTTCACCACCCGGAGCGTGAGCAACCGGATCCGGGACCGCCGAGTGGCCTACCGGCGCGCGTCGGGGGCGGTGGCCGGGCTGCTCGGGGAGATGTTCGGCGCGGTGCTGGCGGTCAAGACCGCACAGGCCGGCGGCGGGATCCTGGGCCGGCTCGCGGAGCTCAACGAGCGTCGCAGCCGGGCCGGCCTGCGCGACCAGCTCGCCACCGACCTGCTGGACACGTTCAACCGGCTGACCGTCGACCTCAGCGTCGGGCTGGTGCTGCTGCTCGCCGTCCCGGCGATGCACTCCGGCCGGTTCACCGTGGGCGACCTCGCGCTGTTCGCCGGCTACGCCGCCGCACTGGTGGCGATGCCGCGCTACGTCGGTCGGCTGATCGCCGGGCACCGGCGGGCCGGCGTCGCGGTCGACCGGATGACCGCGCTCCTCCCGGCCGGGTCGCCCGCGGCGCTGGTCACCCACCGTCCGCTGTTCGACGCCGAACCGCCGCCGGCGCCGTACCTGCGCGCACCCGGCCCGTTGCGGAGCCTGCAGGTGCGCGGCCTGACCGCGGTCCATCCCGGGTCCGGACGCGGCGTGCACGACGTCGACCTGACCCTGACCGCGGGAACGCTCACCGTCATCACAGGTCCGGCGGGGGCGGGCAAGACGACGTTGCTGCGCGCGTTGCTGGGGCTGCTGCCCGGCCAGGCCGGGGAGTTGTTCTGGAACGGCGAGCCGGTGGCGGACCGCGCCGCGTTCCTGGTCCCACCGCGCAGCGCCTACGTGCCCCAGGTACCCCGGCTGTTCAGCGAGCCGCTGCGGGACAACCTGCTGCTGGGCAGCGAGGATGCCGCGGGCCTCGACGGCGTGGTGCGCTCGGCCGTGTTCGACGACGACCTCGCGGCCATGCCGGACGGGTTGGACACCGCGGTCGGCACCCGCGGGGTGCGGCTGTCCGGCGGGCAGGTGCAGCGGGTGGCCATCGCGCGGGCCCTGGTGCGCCGGCCCGACCTGCTGGTCCTCGACGACGTCTCCAGTGCGATGGACGTGCACACCGAGCGTCAGTTGTGGGACCGGCTGCTCACGCGCTCGGACCGGGCGCTGCTTGTCGTGTCGAACCGCCCGGCCACCATCGCCCGCGCCGACCAGGTCGTCCGGCTCGACCACGGGCGGGCTCACCCCGGTCGCGAGCGGCTCGCCGCGTGATGGCGTGATCTGTGGGCTACTGGTCGTGGACGACATCGCGGAGCCGCAGCAGGCTGAGGACATACAGCCCAGCGAGGTCACCTGCGTGATCTTCGACGGCCACCAGTCGCTGGACCTGACGGGGCCGTTCGAGGTGTTCCGGCACGCCGGGTACGCGTGTGCGGTGGTGGCCGCGCAGGCGGGTCCGGTGCGGTCGAGCATGGGGCTGTCGATCAACGCCGACCGCCCGGTGGCCGAGGTGGATCCGCACGGCGTCGACACGGTGATCGTGGCCGGCGGCGAGGGCGTGTTCGACGCCCGGTCCGACCGGGCGCTGCTCGACTGGCTGGCCGTCGCCGGGGCGTCGGCCCGGCGGGTGGCGTCGGTGTGCAGCGGCGCGTTCCTGCTCGCCGAGGCGGGCCTGCTGGACGGACGCCGGGTGACCACGCACTGGCGGCGCGGGGCCCGGTTGGCCCAGGAGTACCCGGCGATCACCGTCGACTGCGAGCCGATCTTCATCCGGAACGGGCGGTTGTGGACCTCCGCCGGGGTGACCGCCGGGATCGACCTGGCCCTGGCGCTGGTCGAGGACGACCTCGGCGCCGAGGCCGCGCTGGACGTCGCCAGGGAGTTGGTGATGTTCCTGCGCCGGCCGGGAGGCCAGTCGCAGTTCAGCGTGCCGCTGTGGTCCCGGCCGCCGGCGACCGACGCGCTGCACGAGGTCGTGGACGCGATCCATACCGATCCGGGCGGCCGGCACGACATCACCTCGATGGCCGCGGTGGCCGGCCTGTCGCCACGGCACCTGCAGCGGCGGTTCACCCGGGAGATCGGCCTGCCGCCGGCGGCCTACGTCGAGCGGGTCCGCATCGAGGCGGCCCAGCGCGCGCTCGCCGAGCGGGACGACCCGGTGGAGGCCATCGCCCGCCGCTGCGGCTTCGGCACCGCGGAAACCCTGCGGCGGACCTTCCACCGCCTGGTCGGCGTCGCGCCATCGGACTACCGAGCCCGGTTCCATTCGGCGCACGTCTGGCCCGCCGCCGGTGCCGCCATTCCGGACCCGTGATGAATCACATCGGCGAGAGCTGACATCGGCATCTACCCGCTGTGCGGGGACGGATACCAGGCTGCGGGCAGGCACCGCCGGCGACGACAATCGGAGAGAACCGCGATGGCCCGCACCGGCACGATCCTGACCATTGTCACGAACACCGGCGAATACCAGAAGGTCGGTTACCGTACCGGCCTGTGGCTCGGCGAGCCGGCGCATTTCTACGATCTGGTGCGCGAGCACGGGTTCGCGGTGGACATCGCCAGCCCGAACGGCGGCTTCGTGCCGATCGACCCGGTCAGCCTGGCCCCCGACCACCTGGACGAGTCGACCGCCCGGCGCTACCGCGACCGCGACTTCATGAACCTGCTGACCACCACGATGAAGGCCACCGACGCCACCGTCGAGGACTACGACGCGGTCTACTTCGCCGGCGGGCACGGGGTGATGTTCGACTACCGCGGGCCGACCTCGGCGCGCTCACCGCGACGTTCTACGAGTCGGGCCGGGTCGTCTCCGTGGTCTGCCACGGCCCCGCCGGTCTGCTGAACGTCCCGCTCGGCACCGGCGAGCCGCTGGTCGAGGGCAAGCGGGTAACCGGGTTCTCCTAACCGGAGGAGGAACTCGCGGAACGTGCCGACGCGGTTCCGTTCAGCCTGCAGGACGAGTTGACGAATCTCGGCGCGGATTACCGCACCGCGGAGACCCCTTCGAGCCGTACCTGGTCGCGGACGGGCGGCTGATCACCGGGCAGAACCCGGCCACCACCCGCCACGATTCCGGATCGCCGTCCGGATCCGCCGGGGATCCGGGCCCGACCAGGTCGAACGGGCCCTGGTAGCGCTCTCCGAGCAGCTCGTCGAGGGCGATCGGGCGGATCACCTCCGCCCCGTCGCCCAGCGCGGGGGCCAGCCGTTCCGCGGCCACGACGACCGGCCGGTCGGCTGCCCGGCCGCCGCCGGCGAGCACGTAGTCGATGGCGGGGCCCACCACGGCGGCGGTGGTGGAGACGAACGTCCACGGTATCGTCGTCCCGACCAGCAGGGACGCGCCCGCTCGCGGTCCGGTCCGGCGAGCCCGTGGCCACTGGAGGCGAGCGGCCCGGTCAGCAGCGGCAGCCGGACGTAGACGCTGACGTCGTCCACCTCGCGGTAGCCCTGCGCGACCTCGTGGTCGGACAACGCCGTACCGCTGGCGCCGACCGCAAGCAGCTGTGGCTGCGGCTGCTGCCATGTCCTCCCCTTCCGAGGGCTACCACATGGCGCAGTGGGCGCAAAGCCGGGGATGGAAAAGATCGGATCCCGCAGGAGTCCGTTGTGCCCGATGAATATCTGTGGCCGGGCGACACCGCCTGGCTCCCATCGACATGCGGCGGAACGTACCCTGATCCAGGGCTGAGTACTGTCAGCGGGCACCACTGCAGAGGTGAATCGTGGAGAAGGCGGTCGAATTATTCTGGGGACCACCTGGGGACCACACGCTGTCGCGGACGTATCACAACCAGGGCGTCTGTGAACGCGACTCGCGGTACCGAGAGGGCATGACGTGCGTAAACGTCTAATCCGCTGGCCTGGGGGTCAAGGGGTCGCAGGTTCAAATCCTGTCGTCCCGACGGCACGGCGGGCGGTTCTCCTCTCACGAGGAGGGCCGCCCGTTTCGTCTCTGACCTGCGCCTTCACCTGTGGGCCATGATCGCTTGAGTCGATTCTGGTGTGGGCCACTGTTGATCTAGTGCCGCGTGCTGGAAGTTGATTGACGGTGGGCTTTCGCGATGATCGTGTCGGCGTCCTTGGTCCAGACGAACGGGTGGCAGCGGTCGTTCCAGCCGTCGATGAACGCGGTGATCGCCTCGATCAGGTCGCGGACCGAGGTGTAGGTGCCGCGGCGGATGGCCTGGCCGGTGATGATCCCGAAGAAGATCTCGACCATGTTCAGCCACGACCCCGAGGTCGGAGTGAAGTGCAGGGTGACGCGCGGGTTGCGGGCCAGCCACGCCTTCACCGCCGGGTGCTTGTGGGTGGCGTAGTTGTCCACCACGAGGTGCAGCTTCCGGCGCGGGTAGGCCCTGGCCACCTGCTTGAGGAAGGTCAGGAACTCCTGGTGGCGGTGTCGGGGCAGACACGCCTGCTCGACGCGGCCGGTCGCGACCTCCAGCGCGGCGAACAGCGTGGTGGTGCCGTGACGGACGTAGTCATGGGTGGCGCGCTCGGGCAGTCCCGGACGGATCGGGAGGATCGGCGCGGTCCGGTCCAGGGCCTGGATCTGGGACTTCTCGTCCACGCACAGCACCACCGCCTTCTCCGGCGGATGCAGATACAGGCCAACGACGTCGCGGATCCTGGCATCCAACTCGGGGTCGGGGGACTGCTGCACTCGTAGGTGACATCTGAGCTGTGGTGCCGACTGGCACTGCTGGAAGGATGTTCACCGTGCCCAAGCCTTACCCCCAGGAGTTCCGCGACGATGTCGTGCGAGTCGCGCGCGAGC
>NZ_JAGSOV010000093.1 GCF_023898865.1 Pseudonocardia humida | reverse complement strand
TGCCGCGGTGGGTGTACACCGCGGGCGGCAGCACCCCGGGGGCCAGGATGCCGAAGTTGTCCAGGCTCCGGCCCGGTACGGCGGCGACGACGGTCTCCTCGCCGGTCTCCCGGTCGATGCGGACCAGGCGCAGGTCGTCGCCGCCGGCGTAGGAGCCGACGAGCAGGCCGTCGCCGTCCGGGGTGACCAGTTGGGGCTGCACGCTCAGCGGGTACTCGGCCCCGCCCATCCGACGCAGCAGCCGGGGGGTCCCGTTGGCGCGGTCGATCCCGGAGATGGCGATCGTGCCGTCGTCCTCGGTAGCGACCTGGAACGCGGGCTCCCCCCGGCGGTCGAGCAGCGTGGTGACCAGCGGGTCGGCCTCGTGGTGGTGGAGCACGACCTCTCCGGAGGCGACGTCGACCCGGAAGACGTCGATGCTCTCGACCTCCGGGTTCATCCAGACCAGGACCGTGCCGGGCACCGACGACAGCGGCTCGACGACGAACACCCGCGAGCCCGGTCCCATGGGGGTGAGGTCGACCGCCGGCGCGTCCGGGTCGTCGAGATCGACGCGGTGCAGGTGCCAGTCCTCGTTGCCGTCGGTGTCCTGCTGGTAGAGCAGGAAGCGGGGGTCGTCGGTCCAGTGGTAGGTGGTGATCCCGCGGCGGGTGTCGTGGGTGACCGGGACGGCGTCGTCGTGGCTCTGGTCGACGCCGCGGACCCAGACGTTGCGCCGTCCGTTGTGCGGGGCGAGGTAGGCGATCCGGGTGCCGTCCGGGGAGATCGTGGGCACGATGAACCCCGGGTCGGCGAAGAACTCCTCGACCGGGACGAGCCTCGGCTGCGGGTTCGGGTCGGGGGTGGGCATGGTGCGTCCTCTCGCAGTGCGTGGGATGGTCCGCCGATGGCCGGGCGGGGCCGGCCGGGCACCGTCAGGCCGACGGCAGCAGCCGCGTGCTGCTGCGCCGCCACGCCCAGACGACGACCAGCGCGGCCAGGATGGTCAGCGGCCAGCCCATCGCGACCCGGGCGAACCCCAGCCAGCCGGTCTCGTCGCTGACGTAGAGCCACTGCTGCACGCCGAACCGGGCCCCGGACACCACCGCCGCGGCGAGCGTGGCGACGTCGTGGGCGCGCATGACGCGGCGGTCGGCCCGCCAGTCGTGGGTGCCACCGTGCACGAGGTTCCACACGAGGCCGCTGAGCGGACGGCGGGCCAGCACCGAGCCCAGCGCGACCACGAACGCCACCAGGTACGCCCAGATGCCGACGACGAAGAAGTCCCGCGCCGACCCGGTCAGGGCCACGATGCCGATCGCGAGGGCGAGCCCGAGCAGCCCGCCGACGGCCAGGCTGAACCGCTCCCCGCGCAGCAGCCGGTAGCCGGCGATGGCCAGCCCGACGGCGACCGACACGATGATCGTCTCGGTCAGGGGCAGGAAGGCGTTGGCCGCCACGAACACGACCACGGGGGCGGCGGAGTAGACGAAACCGATCGGGCCGCCCATCTGGTCGAGCAGCGTCGCCCCTGGGCCGTCGGGTGTTCTCCCGGCCGACGGGTTCTCGCGGGCCGGGCCGCGGTCGCGGTCGGTGGCGTCCATGACGTCCTCCTGGGTCGTGTGGTCGACTGCGCCCAGGAGAAACCCTGCCGTCGCGGCACGCTCAAGCCGCTGTGTCCGCCGCCATACGGCGTGCGGATCGGGCGCGCGTCGTGCACCGGTCGAGTAGGCACGACCGCACTCGTCGGGTTCGACGAACGACATCGACCGGGTGGAGCGTGCCGCAGCGGCATCGACCGGGGCCCGCGGGAGGCGGTGAGCTGCCTGCAGTCGAGCATCGGCGGGCGCCCACCGACATCCTGGTGCTCCTCATGAGAGCCCCGTGACAGCCTCGGACCGTCTTCGTCGTTCGTCGGTCACGCGATCGGTCCGGGTTGGCGGAGCCAGAAGTCGACCGCCTCGGCCCGGGGTCTCGGACGCACGCCGCTGCGCTCCCCCAGCTCCATGACGTGCTCCGGGGACTCGGCCACCGACGGCCAGCGGAGCAGGCCGGGCCCGTTCGGGTCCCCGGTGGCGGCGAACCGCACCCAGTGGTCGGTCATCTGGTCGGACAGCCGGAGGTCGGCCGGGGTGTACCCGGCGTCGCCGGCCGCGCCGAGGGTTCCGTAGGCGTACATGAGTTCGGCCCCGTGGTAGGCGCCGAACTCGCGCAGCGCCGGGTCGGGTGGGACGCGGGTGAAGTAGTAGACGTAGGCGTCCGCCGTCCCGGTGTGCTCCCGCGCCCAGAGGTGCACCGCCCGGTGCATGACCCGATCGGCGTCGGCGTGCAGGATCGAGTCGAGCACCTCGGCGTCCGACCGGCCGGGGTAGAGCCGCAGGTACTCCTCGGCGTCGGTCCCGAAGCGGCGCTCGACGTCGGCCCGGTAGGCGGCCGGGTCGGTGTCGGGCGGGGCGGCCCGCGCCAGCGACGCTTCGTCGGCGTTGCTTCCCACCAGGATCGGGACGTCGTGCTGCTCCCCCGCGGCGAACACCTCGGCCGCGGCCCTGCGCAGCACGTGCCCGTCGATCGACGGGCGCCAGTGCCCGGCGAGCTCCCGCGACGCGGCGAACACCCGGTCCGCGGGCATCGCCCGCAGCTCCGCCACCGAGGCCCCGCCGAGTCGGGAGCTCAGCTCCAGCCCGGCCCGCCGGGCCACATCGCGGGTGTCGACCTGGTCGCCGGCCGCGGTGTCACCCGCCGTCCCCATGCAGCCCCCGCTCCCGCCGATCACCCGCTCGAACAGGCCCTCGGCGGCCGGCATGGTCGAGAGCAGGCACACGCTCTCCGCACCCGCCGACTCGCCCGCGATGGTGATCCGCTGCGGGTCGCCGCCGAACGCCGCGATGTTGTCCTTGACCCAACGCAGTGCGGCGACCTGGTCGAGCAACCCGTAGTTGCCGGAGCTCGCGTACCGGGATTCGGCATCCAGCTCCGGATGGGCGAGGAAACCGAACACCCCGAGCCGGTAGTTGACGGTGACCGCGACGACGTCCCCGCGCCGGGCCAGCGGCGCGCCGTCGAGCACCGGCAGCTCCCCGGAACCGGTCGCGAACCCGCCGCCCGGCACCGTCACGATCACCGGCAGCGCCGCCGACCGCGGCCGGGTGGAGCGCCAGACGTTGAGGTAGAGGCTGTCTTCGCCGGTCGGGTACGGGTTGACGAACACCTCGGCCAGCGGGACGTCCACCGTCTGCTGCAACGCCCGCAGGGCGAACGACGACGAGGGCTGCACCGGCACGTCGGCGAACTCCGTCGCCGCCCGGACCGTCGTCCACGGCTGCGGGGGCACCGGGGGGCGCCAGCGCAACTCACCGACCGGAGGCCGGGCGTAGGGCACGCCGGCGAACACCTCGACGGCCCCGTCGGCGGTCCGCAGCCCGGACACCGGGCCGTAGGTCGTCCGGACGACCCCGCCGGAGACGGCGCCTTCGCCCGCGACCGGGCGGTGCTGCGGGCCCGGGTGGCTTCCCAACGCCGTGACCGCCAGCAGGACCGTGCTCACGCCCCACGCGGTCACCCGCAGGGCCGGGCGGCGCGAGCGCAGCACCACGAACGCGGTCCCGGCCAGCAGCAGGGCGACGGCGCCCCATCCCCACGCGGTGCTCCGGTTGAGGTACAGCAGCACCGCCGACGCGAGCGCCAGCACGACGAGCGGCAGCACGAGCCGACCACGGACCGCGAGCGCGCTGGTCGACATCGGACTCCTCCGGCTCGGTCGTCGACGCCCACCAGACACCCGGCCGTCGCGGCACGGTCCAGCCCGCGAGAGCGGGAACACACCGCGGGCCGTGCGCCGAGCGGGGTCCAGCCTTCGAGCCTCGGGTGCGCACCGGCCTAGCTAGGTGACTGTCACCGATGCGAAGCGCGCCCGCCGGCCCGTCTCCCGGTGCGGGGTGGGCGCGAGCGGCGGGGATGTCGGGGCTACCACCGACGCGAAGACACCGTGACCTGCACGAGGCTGAAGACACGGCAGCGAACCGGGCTGATCGGTCTGCCGGATCTCCTCGGCCCGGGTAGTGGGCTCCTCGGGCCCGGGATCGGCCGCACCGCTTGGCCACCACGGTCGTGCTCACCGCCCAACCGATGCCGTCGGCGTGAAAGCGGGTGCGCGTGAGCAAGGATGGTGACGACAGTGCGTGAGGTGACCGACGAGTTCCTGCTCGCCATCGCGGGCATCGCAGCGACCCTCGTCGGCACGTTCATCGTGGCGGTGTTCTCCTACCTCGACTCGGCGCTGCACCGATCCCGCGGCGCCGCAGGCAGCACGCCGGACCAGTACATGCGGGCCGGCACCCGTGGGTGCTCATCGCCTACAGCCTGCCCCTGATCGTCGCTCTCGCCTTGGTCGGTGCGGAGCCCGTCTGGGCGGTTGTCGCGTTCTTCGTGCTCGCAGCGACCCTCGCGGTCGCCACCGTCGACACGACCCGTCGAATCGTGAAAAGGGGCGCGACGAGGAAGTCCCCCGCTCTGGCCGCGAACGAGATCCTCACCTCGCTCGCGGTCGTGGCCCTGGCTGTCCTGCCGTGGATCCTCGGCGGTTGGATCCCGTCGCGGACCGACTTCGTCCCTTCTCTCCTCCTCGCCCTCGCCATCGGTTTCACCAGCACCGCGACGGTCATCATGTCGGTCTTCGACGCCGAGGAGATGTCGGCGCCTACTCCGGAGCCGGCGGCGCCGTCGCGACGCTCCGCGACTCGTCGGCGGCGACGGCCGTGACCGGCTTCGGGATGCTGCCCGCCAGAACCGTCAGCCCCGAGCAGCGGTCTTGCTCACGTTCTCGAACGCCCGCGCTCTTCGCTGATGGAGTTCGCTCCGTCGACCGTGATGAGCTGACCCGTGATGTACGACGCGCCTTCCCCAGCGAGGAACGCGATCGCGTGCGCTACTTCCTCCGCGGTGCCGGAGCGGCCGACGGGTGTGGCCGCGCCCATCGCCCGCTCGTGGTCGGAGGCGGACGAGGTGTCGATCCACCCCGGAGCGACGGCGTTCACCGTGATGCCCGCCGCAGCCATGTCGATCGCCGTCGCGCGCGTCAGCCCGACAACGCCGGCCTTCGCCGCGTGGTAGGCGACGTCGCCGGCGTAAGCGGCGACGGGCCCCGACACCGATGACACGTTGACGATGCGGCCGTAGCCGGCCGCCTGCATGAGACCCGCCACCGCACGGATCATCAGGAACGACGTGGTCAGGTTTCGATCGAGCGAGGCATGCCAGTCCGCGAGGGACAGCCCGTCGATCGCGCCCGAAGCGTACGAGTCGGACACCGACGTCATCCCGGCGTTGTTGACGAGGATGTCCACGCCGCCGAACGAATCCGACGCGCACGCGACGACGGCGTCCACACCGGCCCGACCAGTGAGATCGGCGACCACCCCTTCCGCTCGGATTCCGGCGGCGCGCAGTTCCGCGACGCGCTCGAAGATGCGATCCGTCGTTGATGTGATCACCACACGGCTCCCGCCGGCACCGAGAAGGCGGGCCGCCGCGAACCCGATTCCGTGTGCGCTTCCGGCGCCGGTGACGACGGCAACCGGCTGTCTTTGCGTAGTCATTGTCGAACCTTCCGTTCAGCTGTGCATTCTGCGAGCGGTTCCTCAGCGCCTACGACCACGAGGCTCGTGGTGCCGACGGCACCTTCGCATCGGTAGAAGCCACGTACGGCGACACCGCGGCTCACGGTTCAGGTCGGACCCCGTCATCTCGTCCTGCATTGGCCGGCTCCGGGGGGCCACGTCCCGACCTGTCCGTTCGCGCGGCGCGAATCACGCGGTCGGGCCTTGAGCCGGACGCAACGTCACGGTCTGCAATCCGCATATCCGCGAGACACGACACGGCACGACACCCCGGAGGATCCCGTGACGGCCCTATCCGCCCCGACCGCCCTGATCACCGTCGAGGAGTTCTTCGACCCACCCGCCCGCAGCCGAGCCCAGATCTCCCCCGACGGCACCAAGGTCGCCTACCTCGCCCCGTGGCGGGACCGCCTCAACGTGTTCGTCCGCGACCTGGACGGCGACTGGCCCGACACCGACGCCGCGGACGACCCGTCGGCGCGGCGTGTGACCTCCGACGACCACCGCAGCATCGAGACGTTCTTCTGGGCCGCCGACGGCCGCTACCTGCTGTTCACCCAGGACACCGACGGCGACGAGAACCACCACCTGCACCGCGTCGACCTGACCCGGCCCGAGCAGCCCGCGGTCGACCTGACCCCGATCCCAGGCGCACGTGTGATCGGCACCCAGCTCTCCGCCGACCGGCCCAGGACGGTGTACGTGCAGCTCAACGCGCGCCGCCCCGAGCTGATCGACTTCCACGAGCTCGACCTCGACACCGCCCACCTCACCGTGCTCGCCGAGAACCCGGGTGATGTCATCAGCTGGCTGCGCTCGCCGACCGGACGCATCCTCGCCTTCAGCATGACCGACGACGGCACGCAGCTGCTGTCGGACTGGAACGCCGGCGCACCCCGGCTGATCAGCCGGTTCCCCGGGCTCGACCACCCCTTCGGCGCCCTGCCCTGCGTGCCCACCCCGGACGGGGCGGGGTTGTGGATCGGCTCCGCCCGCGGCTCGGACCGCACCCGGCTGGCCCGGCTCGACCTCGACACCGGCGAACAGAGCGGCGTCGACAGCCACCCCGTGTTCGACCTGGACACCCCACGCCCCGAGGCCGACCCGCGCTTCCCGTCCTCGCTGATCGTGCACCCCGCGACCGGGCAGCTGCTCGGCGCCCGCTACCTCGGGGCCCGCCAGGAGATCCACGCCCTCGACCCGCACTTCACCGCGGTGCTGCCACGGCTGACCGAGCTCTCCGACGGCGACCTGGCCCACATCTCCTGCGACGCCGACGCGCAGCGCTGGGTCGTGGACTTCACCCACGACCGCGATCCCGGCGTCACCTGGTGCTACGACCACACCACCGGCACCGCCCGGCGGCTGTTCCGCCCCTACCCGCACCTGGACCCGGCCCGGCTGGCGCCGGTCACCCCGATCACCGTCCCCGCCCGGGACGGCATCGACCTGCCGTGCCACCTGACCCTGCCGATCGGGATCGAGCCCCGCGACCTGCCGACCGTGGTGCTGCTGCACGGCGGACCCTGGTACCGCGACAGCTGGGGCTACGACCCGGAGGTGCAACTGCTGGCCAACCGCGGCTACGCGGTGCTGCAGGTGAACTTCCGCGGCTCCACCGGCTACGGCAAGGCCCACACCCAGGCCGCGATCGGGCAGTTCGCCGGCCGCATGCACGACGACGTCATCGACGCCCTGGACTGGGCCATCGCCCACGGCTGGACCGACCGCGACCGGGTGGCGATCTACGGCAGCTCCTACGGCGGCTACGCCGCACTCGTCGGGGCCGCGTTCACCCCGGACCGGTTCGCCGCCGCGATCAGCTACACCGGGATGTCCGACCTCGTCGACGTGATCCGATCGGTCGTGCCGTTCGCCAGGCGCGCCGCCGTGAACACCTTCGGCCGCTACCTGGGCGATCCCGACGACCCGGCGCAGGCGGCCGACCTTCTCGCCCGTTCGCCGATCAGCCGAGTCGACCACATCACCGCCCCGGTGCTGCTCGTCCATGGCGCCAACGACCTGCGGATCGACCGCCGCCACTCCGACCGGGTCGTCGAGGCCCTGCGGGCCCGTGGCGCCGAGGTGGAGTACCTGCTCAACGAGCGTGAGGGCCACTGGTTCATCAACCCCGACAGCAACATCGAGCTCTACCGCACGCTGGAGCGGTTCCTCGCCCGCCACCTGGGCGGGCGCGCCGCGGGAGAGGCATGAACCGTGCCGTACCTGCTCCTGGCCGCAGCGATCGTCCTCGAGGTGACCGCGACGATCAACCTGCGCCTGTCCGACGGCTTCACCCGGCCGGTCCCGTCGATCCTGGTGGTGATCGGCTACCTCGGCGCCTTCGGCCTGCTGTCCCAGGTGTTGAGAGCCGGGATACCGGTCGGTGTCGCGTACGGGATCTGGGCCGGCGCCGGCGTCGCGCTGGTCGCAGTGATCGGCGCGGTCCTCCTCGGCGACACCCTCACCCCGGTGCAGCTCGGCGGCATCGCGCCGGTCGTCGCCGGTGTGCTCGCCCTGGAGCTCGGTGCCGCTCATTGATCGCCAGGTTCGGGCGTCAGGGGCGGTGACACACCCCACAGGTCCCGACGCTTGAGCGTGCCGCGACGGCACGGCTTTCCGTAGTGATCCGACCGGCACCGCAGCCGGTCGCCCGACCTCGAGGAGGACACCGTGAGCACGCCCGCTCCACCGGGCCGAGCCCTGCGGGCCAGCCCCGCCGTCTACTTCACCTCCTACGGGCTGTCCCTGCTCGGCGCGGGCATCTCCAGCGTCGTCCTGCCGCTGCTCGTGCTCGACCGCACCGGCGACGTCCTGGCCGCCGGGGTACTCGCCACCGTGGCCACGGCCGCCTCGGCCACGACCGGGGTGGTCGCCGGCCTGCTGGTCGACCGGCTCGACCGCCGCGCGGTGTCGATCGTGTCCGGCCTGCTCGCAGCGGTCTCGGTCGCCGCCCTGCCGCTCGTCGACGCGCTGTGGGGCCTGGACATGACCTGGTTCCTGGTCCTCGCCGTCGTGGGCGCGGTGGTCCGGGTGCCGGGCATGACGGCCCAGGAAGTCCTGCTGCCCGCCCTCGCCCGGCTCCGAGCAGCGGGATCATCGGGCGACGCCGGGCGGCTCGACCGGCTGATCGCGACCCGCGAGACCGTCGGCAACACCCTGCTCCTGGCCGGACCCGGCCTCGGCGGGCTGCTGGTGGCGATCCTCGGCCTGACCCCGACCCTGCTGCTGGCCACGGCCGCGACGAGCCTGCTCGCCGCCCTGACCACGCTCCTGCTCGATCCCCGTACCGGGCGCGTGCCCGCGCGGGACGCGACCGCAGCCGGCGGCGCGGCCCGTCGGGCGGTGGCCGACCTGTGGACGTCATGGCGGTTCCTCGCCCGCAACCGGCTCGTCCTGGGCGCCACCCTGATCACCGCGATGCTCGTCGCGGTGCTCAGCTCCCTGCAGACGACCCTGATGCCGGCCTACTTCACCGCTCAGGACCTGCCCGCCCTCACCGGGCTGACGCTCTCCGCCCTCGCCGCAGGCGGCATCGCGGGCTCCGCGCTCTACGCCGGCACCGCCGGCCGGATCAGCCGCCGCACCTGGTTCGTCGTGGGCATGACCGGCCTGATCGTCGGGTTCACCGCCATCGGCTCGCTGGCGTCGCCGTGGCTGGTGCTCGCCGGGGCGGCGCTGGTCGGGCTCACCAACGCCCCGGCCTCCGCGATCCTCGGCGTGCTCACCATCGAGGCCACGCCCGATTCCATGCGCGGCCGCGTCCTGAGCGCGCAGAACACCGTCATGCTCGCCGCACCCGCCCTGGCCAGCGCCCCGCTCGCCGCCGTCGCCGCCGTCGCCGGGCTCCCGGTCGCTGGAGCGGTCCTCGCCGGGCTGGCCGCCATCACCGCGATCGCCGCTCTCGCCGCGCCGGCGTTCAGGACGCTCGACGACCAGCGGCCCGGGGAGTCGGCCCCGGCCTCGGTGGTCGGGATCGTCGGGGCCGGGCCCAGCCGGCTGGACGTCGACCCCGCCCACCGCTGCCAGGCCCGCGGCGGGTCCGGCGACGTCATCGTGGCTCCGGTCAGGGGAGCGGCAGGTCCCGGAGCTGCCGGCGGGAGGTGATGCCCAGCTTGCGGAAGATGCTGCGCAGGTGCGCCTCGATCGTGCGCGGGCTCAGGAACAGCTGCGCGCCGACCTCCCGGGACGTCGCCCCCGTGGCCACCAGGCGCGCGATCTGCAGCTCCTGCGCGGTCAACGCATCCGACGGCTGGGCCGACCGGCTGCGCGCGCGCTCGCCGGTGGCCCGCAGCTCCCGGGCCGCCCGCGCGGCGAAACCCTCCACCCCCATCCCCGACAGCATCTCGTGCGCGGTGCGGAGCTGCTCGCGGGCGTCCTGGCGGCGGCCCTCGCGGCGCAGCCACTCCCCGTAGACGAGGTGCGTGCGGGCGAGGTAGCTGGCCATCCGGCAGGCTCGCAGCAGCTCGATCGCCTCGCGGTAGTGCTCCTCCGCTGTGGCTCCGGTGCTGACCAGCGCGCGCGAGCGCGCCGCCAGCCCGAGCGCCCATCGGGAGCCGCTGGCGCGGGCCCGCATGTCGAGCTGCTCGAGCGCGGTGGTCGCGCGCTCGGGCTGCTCGGCGCGGCAGGCCGCCTCGACGAGTTCGGGAAGAGCCAGGTTGACGTGCGGTGGGTCGAGTGACTCGCACGCGCGCTCCGCGGCATCCAGCGCCACCGCGTAGTTGCCCAGACCGTTGTGGAGCACAGCCCACGCGAGCTCCGCGAGCGCGACCTCGGCCCGGTTCCCGCGGGCGGTCGCCTCCTGGACCGCAGCGGCGTGGATCTCGACGGTCTCGGCCTCGCGCCCCTGCCATCCGGCCAGCACCAGCCGGCCGAAGCGCAGCGACACGCCCCGGGTCACCTGCGTGATGCCGGCCTCCTCGGCGATCAGCTCGGCGGCCCGGGACAACTCGCCGGCGAGCACCGACACCGACGACAGGAACAGCAGCGAAACGGGGAGCGTGGACAGCGCACCGGCGGCGCGGGCGAGCCGGACGTGCCGGTGGGCCAGCACGTAGAGCAACTCGTCGTCGAACAGCCTCAGTGCGGTACGGCTGGCCAACCACAGCCAGCGAGGGGTGCCGCCCTCGCCCGGAGGGCCCGTCGAGTGATCGTCGGCACGAAAGGCCTCAAGCGCGCGGCGGAGCTCGGGCGCGCCTGCCGCGAAGCCGCGCATAGAGGTCGTCACCAGCCCGTCGAGCAGCAGATCCGCAGGCCCCGGCGGGCCGGGTGGTGCGGGCGCCGCCCGGGCGGCCTCGGCTACCGCCGACAAGCCGCGGCCGTCGCCGAGGCCGCCGGTGATGATGGCCGTGTCGAGCGCGTGCAGGTAGGTCTCCCGGGACAGCGCCGGGTCCAGCGGGGCGAGCGCCTTGGCCACGTCCAGCAGCCTCCCCGGCACGTCACTGCCGCGCGTCCGGTCGAACCCGATCCGGGCGCGCAGCAGCTCGAGCCGGGCGCTGTGCAGGGCGTCCAGCGGGCCGGCCGCGGCGACCGCCAGCAGCTCCAGGGCGGTCCCGGACGCACCGGCATCGTGCTTGGCGTGCGCGGCCTCCAGCGCCCGACTCGCGCGGCGCGCAGGATCAGGGGTCAACTCGGATGCTCGCTGCAGGAACGCCGCTGCCGCGGCCAACCCGCCGCGGGCCCGCGCCCGGCCGGCCGACAGCTCCAGCTCAGCGGCGCCCTCCTCGTCGGTGCCCACCACCGCCTGCGCCCGGTGCCAGGCCCGCCGGTCGGGGTCGACCCGCGGGTCGGTGACGGCGGCCAGCGCGCCGTGCGCCCGGCGCTGGTCGGGGGGCGTCGCCGCCCGGTACACCGCCGAGCGCACGAGCGGGTGACGGAACCGCACCCGGGTGTCGAACTCCAGCAACCCGGCCGCCTCCGCGGGCGCCGCCGCCTCACGCGCGATCCCCAGGTGCGCGACCGCGCGCCACAGCAACGCCACGTCGCCGGTCGGCTCGGCCGCGGCCACAACCAGCAGCAGCTGCGTGTCGGGCGGCAGGCCGCCCGCACGGCGCTGGAAGGCGTCCTCGACCCGGCGCGGGACGCTCGCCACGTCGGGAAGCCCGAACCCGCCCGCCAGCTGCGCCGGTGCGCCCCGGGGCAGCTCCAGCAACGCCAGCGGGTTGCCGCGCGCCTCGGCGACGATCCGGTCGCGCACCACGTCGTCCAGCGGAGCGCGGACCGCGGCGGCCAGCAGCGCCCGCGCGTCGGGGTCGGGCAGCCCGACCATCCGCAGTTCGGGCAACCCGACGAACGCCGAGGCGTCGCCGTCGCCGGGATCGCGCAACGCGAACACCAGGACCAGTCGCTCGGCCGCCACCCGCCTCGCCACGAACGCGAGAACCTGCGCGGACGCCTGGTCCAACCACTGCGCATCGTCCACCACGCACAGCAGCGGCCCGTCCTCGGCCACCTCGGCCAGCAGGCTCAACACCGCCAACCCGACCAGGAACCGATCCGGCGCAGCACCCTCGCGCATCCCGAACGCCACCCTCAGCGCGGCCTGCTGCGGCTCGGGCAGCGCCCCGGCCCGCTCCAGCAACGGCCCGCACAACTGGTGCAGCCCTGCGAACGCGAACTCCGCCTCGGCCTCCACCCCGACCGCGCCCTCGACCCGGAACCCGGCCGCCACAGCGGTCTCCCGCGCGTGCTGCAGCAGCGCGGTCTTGCCGACCCCGGCCTCCCCGCGCACCACCAGCACCCCGCAGTGCCCCTCCTGGCAGAGGGTGAGCAGCCGATCGACCGCCGCGTGCTCGGCGCGCCGCCCCACCAGCATCGTCTCGTCCTCCCAGGGCGCGCAGGCCCTTGCCGACAGAGATCGACGCGACCGCCGGCCACCGCCGCGAAAACTACCGGATCAAGGTGGTCGTCCACGAGCGTGGTGGGCCGAGCGACGGGACCGGAACCGTGCCGTGAGGGCACGGATGGGGGTGGTTGCCGACCCGCCCGTCGACCGATCGGCCCGAGCCAGCTCGGTAGCCATCCGGCAACCGCGGAGACGCCCGATCGCCTCACGCGGCCTCGGACGCATCCGCCTCGTGCGCGGTGGTCGCGGCGTCCAGAGCCCGTCCCGCCCGGGCGGCGGCTCGCGGTCAGTCGGCCGCCTCGTGCTCGACATGCCGGCCCACCAGCATCGTCTGGTCCTTCCCCTGCGTCGGTACGGGCCTATTGCGGTGATTGTCACCGATGCGAAACCACGCGGACGGGACCAGGTCGTCGCGACGCCGGCCTACCTCGACCGAGCTCGGCCACGGCATCAGGGACTTCCACCGACGCGGCCGAGGAGCCCGCGCCGCGAACCTGTTACCCGACAGCAGACCGACCGGGGAGCGAGCAACCACCATGACCAGCACCGAGCCCGCGACCGTCGTGCGAACCGGCCGGGCCGGGCGGTACGCCGACTGGCGGATCACTCCCGAACTCCTGCGGTCATGGCACCGCCACGCCCTCTGCGGCGGTGTCGTCGGCGAGGTGTTCTTCGCCGCCGACGAGGAGTGCCCGCCGGTGCGGCAGCACCGCGAGCGGGTCGCGAAGTCGATCTGCGCCGCCTGCCCGGTCCGCCAGCCGTGCGCCCTCTACGCACTGGTCCACCGGGAGCTGCACGGCGTTTGGGGCGGTCTGTCCGAGGCCGACCGCCGACGTCGCCTCGCGCACCCCTGACCGCCCACCACCGACCTCACGGAGGGGATCGCCATGGCCTGGAGCACCCGCGAACTCGCAGACCTCGCCGGCACCACCGCGCGAGCGGTACGGCACTACCACGACGTCGGCCTGCTGGAGGAGCCGCGACGCCGCGCCAACGGCTACAAGCAGTACGGCGTCGCGCACCTCGTCCGGGTCGTGCGGATCAAGCGCCTCGCCGATCTCGGGTTCACCCTGCCGCAGATCTCCGAACTGCGTGACGCCGACCGGCACCCCCGGGATGCACTCCGCGGGCTCGACGCCCACCTCGCCCGGACCCTCGATCGGCTGCAGGAGGTGCGCAGCGAGGTCCGGCAGATCCTCCAGGAGGCCGTACCCACCGACCTCCCGCCCGCGCTCGCCGCGAGGATGCGGGACGTCGACCTGTCCGACGCTGACCGCGCCCTGCTGGTCGTCCTGACCAGGGTGCTCGACCTCGTGGTGGTCACCGACTTCGTCGACACGCTGCGTGGCCTCCCACCGAGCCCGGCGGCGACCGCGTTCGACCAGCTCCCCGCCGACGCCGACGACGCGACCCGCCACGAGCTCTCGACCAGGCTGCTGCCCCCGAGCCGGACCCTGCGCGTGATGCTCCCCCGCCTGCGGAGTGCCACCACCGGCCTGAGCGTCGCCGCGGCCAGGGTCCTCGACGAGGCCGTGCGTGATCTCTACAACCCGGCACAGGCCGACGTCCTGCGCCGAGCGGGGCTCCTGCTCCGCGCCCTTCCCGACCCCGTCCGGACTCCGCAGGTCGGCGGCACGCCCGGCAGGGATCGGGTCATGGCCGCCGCTCCCGCTCGGGTCGACCGTGCCGCGACGACAGGTCGTGCGCTCCGAGGTGATCACTGCCATCCCCGTCTCGAGCACCCCCGCAAGGCCATGAACCAGCGACTCGTCGCCGTCCGCACCGACCCGCACGACCCGGGGTCGACGGCCGACAACGCCACCAGCACCGAGGCCACCGCGATCGCGGTACGCCGGCCGGTAGCAGGCCACGCACCTCTCGGAAGGACATCATGGGACACGTCATCGTCGGGAACGAGAACAGCACGCCGATCGAGCTCTACTACGAGGACCAGGGGGCCGGCCGGCCCGTCCTGCTCATCCACGGCTACCCGCTCGACGGCCACAGCTGGGAGCGCCAGACGCGCGAGCTGCTCGCCGCAGGCCACCGCGTCATCACCTACGACCGCCGCGGCTTCGGCCGCTCGTCGAAGGTCGGGTCCGGCTACGACTACGACACCTTCGCCGCCGACCTGAACGTCCTGCTGGAAACGCTCGACCTCCGCGACGTCGCCCTCGTCGGGTTCTCGATGGGCACCGGCGAACTCGCCCGCTACGTCGCCCGGTACGGCCACCAGCGGGTCGCGAAGCTCGCCTTCCTCGCCGCGCTGGAACCCTTCCTGGTCGCCCGGGACGACAACCCCGAAGGCGTGCCCCAGGAGGTCTTCGACGGCATCGAGGCCGCGGCGAAGGGCGACCGCTACGCCTGGTTCGAGCAGTTCTTCTCGAACTTCTACAACCTCGACGACAACCTCGGCCGCCGCATCAGCCAGGAGGCGGTCACCGCCGCCTGGAACGTCGCCGTCTCCAGCGCTCCCGTGGCCGCCCACGCCGTCGTGTCGTCGTGGATCGAGGACTTCCGTGCCGACGTCGAGGCCGTCCGGGCCGGCGGCACGCCCGCGCTGATCCTGCACGGCACCGCCGACCGGATCCTCCCCATCGACGCCACGGCCCGCCGCTTCCGCCAGGCACTGCCCGATGCGCGGTACGTGGAGATCGACGGCGCCCCGCACGGGCTGCTGTGGACCCACGCCGACGAGGTCAACGCCGCGCTGCGCGCCTTCCTGCGATGACCGCCGCCACCGATGCCGCGATCGGCGCCCCGCCCGGAGGTGTCGACCTCGTGGGGCGCGGGCTGCTGGCCCTCTGCGCATTGTCGGCGACGGTCGCCGTCGCCGAAGGTGCCACCCGCGTCGCCGCGGCTCCCGCCGAGTGGGTCCTGACCGAGTTCTGGCGGACCGCGGCCTACCTGGTCTTCGCCGGGATGTGGGCGTTGCTCGTGGCCCGGCCGCGATCGCAGAAAGGGCTGTGGGAGCTGATCGTGCTGCACAAGGTGCTGGTCACCGCCCAGGCGCTGCTCGTGATCGACCTGCCCGGCGCCGCGCGGACCGCGTGGGTCGACGGAGCATTGCTGGTCGCGACCCTCACGGCGTGGGTCCTGTGCCGCGGCTGGCTCACCTGGCACCGCATCGACGACGGAGGAGGGGCACTACCATGACCGTCACGCTGGTGCACCCCGAGGGGGTCAATCGGGTCGACGCCCGGCACCCGGCCGACAGCACGTGGATGGCCGACCGGGTCACTAACCGTCCGCCAGGATGGCGCCGATCCGCCGGATGACGTCGAGCTGGGTCGGGTTGCAGAGCTCGGCCATGGCGGCGGCCGCCGTCTCGGCGACGAACCGCGCGCCACGCGGGGCGTCGACGTCCGGCGCCATCGCCTCCGGGTACTGCTCCCGAATCCGGCGGATGTGCGGGGCCATGCGCTCGGGGAGGTCCCGCCGCGTCGCCTCCTCCGCGTCGACGGGCAGCGAGTCGAACTCCCCGTCGGTCGGGTCGGCCGGCGCGGAGCGCAGCACCGCGGCGTAGGCGACGACGTGCTCGGGCCCCATCACCCGGGACATGACCAGCACCATCGACCGGTCGGCCGCCGACAGCCCCGCCGCCCCGGCAGCCGGGGCGAGGTCGGCGGGCAGGTCGGCCGGCGCGTGGTCGCGCAGGATCAACCCCAGCTCCACGCGCGCCCGCCGCAACCGCTCGATCGTCGCGCCCAGCTCCGCGTCCAACGCGCGCAGCGCCTCGGCCGGGTGGTGGTCGTCCTCGCCCATCGCCGCGATCTGCGACAGCGAGAACCCCAGGTCGGCCAGGCGCTTGATCCGCAGCAGCCGCACCAGGTGGCTCACCCCGTACTGCTTGTAGCCGTTCGAACGCCGCTCGGGCACGGGCAGCAGCCCGACCTCGTGGTAGTGCCGGACCGCGCGCACGCTGGTACCGGCCAGTTCGGCGAGCTCACGGGTGCTCCAGGCCATTGGCCGCCGCGGCGGCACGGTCAAAGGATCGGCGCACCCGCCGGCGGTGCCGCCGGTCGCCGCGGGATCGCCGGCGGCGGGTCGGGACGGGCGCGTGAGACCGCTGGCACAGCGCCGACCCGCGCCGGCGCGCTTGACCGTGCCGCGACGGCACCGTGTTGCGTGGTCCCCACACCGAACCCCTGCGCCCGTCCCACCACCGCGGAGGACCCATGACCACCACGACGATCCCCGATCTGATCGACGTCGAGGACCTGTTCGCCGACCCGCGGTTCGCCGTCCCCAGCATCTCCCCGGACGGCACCCGCCTCGCCTACGCCGCCCCGCACCACGGGCGGCTCGACATCTTCGTCCGCGGCGTCGACCAGGACCACGCCGACGCCGTCCCGGTCACCCACGACACCCGCCGCGGCATCACCCAGTACCACTGGACAGACGACCCCCGCTGGCTGCTCTACCTGCAGGACACCGACGGCAACGAGGACTGGCACCTGCACCGCGTCGACCTCGACCACCCCGACGAGCCCGCCGTCGACCTCACCCCGCTGGACCCCGGATCCCGGGTCGTCGGCGTCGAACCGCTCACCGGGCACACCGGCTCGGTGCTGGTCTGGATGAACCGCCGGCCGCTGTTCATCGACGCATTCCGCGTCGACATCGCCACCGGCGACACCACGGTGCACTTCGAGCTGACCGATCCGAGCCACACCGTCCTGCTCGACCGCCACGGCCGCCCGGCCTTCCGGTCCCGCCCGGCCGAGGACGGCACCGTCGAGATCTCCGCCCTCGACGCCGCGACCGGCGCGGCCCGCCCGCTGCTGCGCGTCGGTGGCGCCGAGCACCCGATGGGCGTCCACCCCCAGCTGGTCACCCCCGACGGGTCGGGCCTGCTCATCGGCTCCTTCGGCGGCGACGGGGACGGGGACGGCGACGACCTGCGGCTGGTTCGCATCGACCGGGAGACCGGCGAGGAGACGGTGGTCGCCGCCGTCGCCGGCCACGACCTCGACATCTCCGAGGGGATGGCGCCCGGGGTACTGCCCCCGGCGGTCTACACCCACCGGCGCACCGGTGAGGTGCTCGCCGCCCGGTTCGTCGCCGACCGCCCGCACATCGAGGTCGTCGACCCCGACTTCGCCCCGATCCACGCGGAGTTGGCGAAGCTCTCCGACGGCGTGCTGGGCACCCTGTCCTCCGACGAGGCCGGTCGGCGCTGGGTCGCCACCTACGTGCACGACCGCGAACCCGGCGTGACCTGGCTCTACGACCACGCCACCGGACAGGCCCGCGAGCTGTTCCGCGGCTACCCCGACCTCGACCCCACGACCCTGGCCCCGATGCGCCCGGTCGCGTTCCCGGCCCGCGACGGGCTGCCGCTGCACGCCCAGCTCACCCTGCCCGTCGCCGTCGCGCCCGCGAACCTGCCGCTGGTGCTGCTCGTGCACGGCGGGCCCTGGGCGCACGACAGCTGGGGCTACAGCCCGGACGCGCAGTTCCTCGCCAACCGCGGCTATGCGGTCCTGCAGGTCAACTTCCGCGGCTCGCTGGGCCACGGGCGGCGCCACGTCACCGCCGCGATCGGCGAGTTCGCCCGCGCCATGCACGACGACCTCATCGACGCCGTCGACTGGGCCGTCGCCCAGGGCTACGCCGACCCCGACCGGGTCGGCATCTACGGCGGCTCCTACGGCGGCTACGCCGCCCTCATCGGCGTCACCGTCACCCCCGACCGCTTCGCCGCCGCCGTCGACTACGTCGGCGTCTCCGACCTCCCCCACTTCCTGCGCACCCTGCCCCCGTTCGGCCGGCCCTTCTTCGTCAACAACTGGTACCGCTACGTCGGCGACCCCGACATCCCCGAACAGGAAGCCGACATGCTCGCCCGCTCACCCATCACCATGGTCGACCGCATCCACACCCCCCTGCTGGTCGCCCAGGGCGCCAACGACGTCCGCGTCGTGCGGGCCCAATCCGACACCATCGTCGCCTCCCTACGCGAACGCGGCATGCCGGTCGATTACCTCGTCGCCGACGACGAGGGCCACGGCTTCGCCAATCCCGAGAACCGGATGCGGCTCAACCACGCCGTCGAACAGCACTTCGCCACCCACCTCGGGGGACGCGACAGCGGCACCACCTGAGGGGTGGCACCACCGCGGCACGACCGCGGCGAGCGGTACGCGTTCAGCCGGTGACCTTGCGCCTTCCTCGCCGCCGCCGGGCCAGAACCCGCAGCTGGACAGCTCGCGGGAGTAGCCCTCGACCATGACCCGGTCCCCGCAGTTGAGCACTCCGCCGGGGCCGTCGGGGGGGGGGGGGGGGGGGGGGGGGGGGGCCCGCTCCCGCCCCCCGCGCGGGGCGGCGGGGGGGGCGCCGCCCCCCCGGGGGGGCCCCCCCCCCCACCACCAGGGATGGGTTCTGGGTGACGAGCGGGCCCCAGCCGTCTCGCCACATCCCTGACGGAACCCCTGGTCAAGGTCCGATTCGCCGCCGCGAGTCCGGTTGCCGTACATCCTCGGGATGCCGTGCTCCCGGTCCTGGTCATGAGAGCGGCCGGGGCCGGTGGTGGCGGTTCCCGGCTCACACCCCGCCCGGCAAGTGCGTCCCGACCCCGGACTTCACGAAACCACCGGCCCCTACGGCACACTCAACACGGCTACATGTGGTGTGAACCACGTGCGGGCCGACGCTCGGTCGCGACCTCACCGAGCACCGGGCGGCTGGATCCGACCGACCACTGGCCGCGTCCACCAGCCAAGCGCCGAACGGACCTGGACCGTTGACCGTGCCGCAGGGGCACGGTGTTGCCTGGTTCTCACACCGGATGCCGGGCCCTACCGGACCGCCCACGGGGGTGCGGTCTCCGGTCCTCGGCCGACATCCCCATCCTGCGAGTGAGACATGGAGCTCGGCATGGAAACGCCCACGCAGCTGGCCGTCGACGGCGGCATCCTCAGCTACGAGTCGACCGGCACCGGACCACTCGTCGTACTCGCCCACGGCATCGGCACCAGCCACGAGGACTACCGGTTCGTCGCGCCCCGTCTCGTAGCGGCCGACTACCGGGTCGCCACCCTCGACCTGCGCGGCTGCGGTGGGTCCAGCGCGCACTGGCCGTCCTACACCCGCACCGACATCGCCGACGACCTGCTCGCGCTGGTCCGCCACCTCGGCGGCCCTGCCGTGCTGATCGGCCACTCGATCTCCGGTGGCGCCGCCACCATCGCCGCCGCCCAGGCACCCGACCTCGTCACCGCCGTCGTCGAGCTGGCCCCGTTCACCCGCACCCAGTCGATCGCACTCGGCGATCTGCGCAACGCCCGCTACCGCCGCAGCGCCCTCCGCCTGGCCGGCGCCATGCTCGGCAGCGTGCCGAGCTGGCTCGCCTACCTCGACGGCGCCTACCCCGGCGACAAACCATCCGACTGGTCCACCCGACGAGCCCAGATCAGCGCCATGCTGCGCGAACCCGGCCGGGCGAAGGCGCTGCGGAAGATGCTGCGGACCTCACCGGCCGACGCCGGGCAGCAACTGGGCAACGTCCACAGCCCCACCCTGATCGTCGAGGGCTCGCTCGACCCCGATTGGGCCGACCCGCGGGCCGAGGGCGCGGCGATCGTGGCCTCGCTCCCGGCCGGTGTGGGTCGGCTCGAGGTGATCGAGTCAGCGGGCCACTACCCGCACGCCCAGTACCCCGACGACGTGGTCACGCTGGTACTCGACTTCCTGCGTGTGAACACGCGCACCTGAGCGTCTCCCGCCGGGACGAGGTGACCGCCGCGATCCTCGACACCGTCGAAGGCACGGCACCGGGTTGTAGAGCTCGGTCATCGCGGCGACTGCCGTCTCGGCGACGAACCGCGCGCCCCGAGGGGCGCCGGTGTCGGGCGCCATCACCTTCGGGTGCGCGGCCCGGCGCGGCGGAGGGGCCGCTTGTGCTGGTGGGCGATACTGGGATCGAACCAGTGACCTCTTCGGTGTTAACGAGGAGGTCGCCTATTCGGCTGTCGCTACTACGCGTCTACTACGACAACCCAGAAGCGGGGTCCCTGCCGTCCGGCACTTCAGCAGCACTCCAAGCAGGGACGTCGCCCACGGACGTCCATCTACGATCACGCGCGAGGCACCAGTTGGCGTTGGATCTCACGCCACTCCGCCGGAGCGAACCCCTGCCGCCCCCTCGGACGATCTGACACCGTCGGATTGTGACGTCAGACACACTTGACCCCATTTGGTGCCCTAGAGTCAAAAAACGTGACCTCACTTGCCCGCTCCGGTCAAAGCCCCGGACACCGCTCCACATTCGCTCCACTTCGCGTGCAAGCGACCACTGTGGATGATCAACTGAAGGTCGGCGTCAAGCGCTACCAAGATCCAAGCGACGGCACGTTTCCGCTGGCAGAGACGACGATGGGCGGCTCTCCCCGCCGAAGGAGAACCGCCCATCGTGCCGTCGGGACGACAGGATTTGAACCTGCGACCCCTTGACCCCCAGTCAAGTGCGCTACCAAGCTGCGCCACGTCCCGGCACCCCCCGAAGGGGACTCGACAACCCTACCGCACGGCTGATCCGCTCCCTCCACCGGTCACGGCTGCCGCGCGGGCGGGCCTCAGCTGCGCCGACCGCGCTTCTCGCGCACCCGCACCGAGATGCGGATGGGGGATCCGGTGAAGCCGAACTGCTCGCGCAGGCGCCGCTCCAGGAACCGGCGGTAGCCCGCCTCCAGGAACCCGCTGGTGAACAGTACGAACGTGGGCGGGCGGGTGGCGGCCTGGGTGGCGAAGAGGACCTTGGGCTGCTTGCCGCCGCGCACCGGCGGCGGGGTGGCCGCGATGACCTCGGACAGCCAGCCGTTGAGCTGGCCGGTGGGGATCCGGCGGTCCCACGACTCCAGCGCGGTGCGCAGCGCGGGTGCGACCTTCTGCACGGCGCGGCCGGTGAGGGCGGAGATGTTGACCCGCTCGGCCCACGGCACGCGGACGAGGTCGCGCTCCAGCTCGCGCTTCATCGCCAGCCTGCGGTCCTCGTCGACCAGGTCCCACTTGTTGAAGGCCAGGACGAGCGCCCGCCCGGCCTCCTCGACCATGTTGATCACGCGCTGGTCCTGCTCGGACATCGGCTCGCTCGCGTCGACCAGCACGACGGCGACCTCGGCCGCCTCGATCGCGGCGCGGGTGCGCAGACTGGCGTAGTACTCGGTGCCGCTGGCCTGGCGCACGCGCTTGCGCAGGCCCGCGGTGTCGACGAACCGCCAGACCTCGCCGTCCAGCTCGACCAGCGAGTCGACCGGGTCGACGGTGGTGCCTGCGACGTCGTGCACGACGGACCGGATCTCCCCGGACACCTTGTTGATCAGGCTGGACTTGCCCACGTTCGGCTTGCCGACCAGCGCCACCCGCCGCGGTCCGCCGGTGCCGTCGGCGAACCGGTCGCGCGGGCTCTCCGGCAGCACCTCGAGCACGGCGTCGAGCAGGTCGCCCGACCCGCGGCCGTGCAGGCCGCTGACCGGGTGCGGCTCGCCGAGCCCGAGCCGCCACAGCGCGGCGGTGTCGGAGGTCAGCCGGTCGTCGTCGACCTTGGTGGCGGCCAGCAGGACCGGCCGGTCGGACTTGCGCAGCACCCGGGCCACGGCCTCGTCGGTGGTGGTGGCGCCCACGCTCGCGTCGACGACCAGCATCACCGCGTCGGCGGTCTGCATCGCCCGCTCGGCCTGCGCGGCCACCGCGGCCTGCAGGCCGGACGCGTCGGGCTCCCAGCCGCCGGTGTCGACCAGCGTGAAGCGCCGCCCGTTCCACAGCCCGTCGTAGGCGATGCGGTCGCGGGTGACCCCCGGGATGTCCTCGACGACCGCCTCCCGGCGCCCGAGGAGGCGGTTGACCAGCGTCGACTTGCCGACGTTCGGCCGGCCGACGACGGCGAGCACCGGCATCGGCTCGACCGCCTCGGGCTCGCGTCCGCCCGTGGCGGCCGCGTCGTCGCCGTCGACGGCGACGAAGTCGGCCGGGTCGATGCCCAGCCGGTCCATCGCCGCGCGGTCCTCTGCATTGGTGCTCACGCTGTACTCCGTACGTGGTCGAGCTCTCGCACCATCCGCGCCAGTTCGGCGCGGACGGTCTCGGTGCCGGTGGTCAGCCCGGTGCGGCCACCCCCGGTAGGTATCTGCAGCGGTTCGCCGACCATGACGTCCACCCGCGGGCGCCAGCGGCGACGGGCGCCCGCCGGACGGTGGGTGCCCCGGCAGACCACCGGCACCACGACCGCCCCGGACGCCCGGGCCAGCCAGGCCGCGCCGTGCTGGGCCGCCCGCACGTCACCGGCGCCGCGGGTGCCCTCGGGGAAGACTCCCACGAGTCCACCGCCGCGCAGCACCCCCAGCGCCGTCGTCAGGGCGCGGCGGTCGGCCTCGCCGCGGCGCACCGCGATCTGGCCGATCCGCACCAGCCCCCATCCCAGCGGGCCGACGAACATCTCCTGCTTGACCAGGAACGCCGAACGGCGCCGGATTAATCCGAACAGCAGCGGCCCGTCCACCATGGCGCTGTGGTTGGCGACCAGCACCACCGCGCCCGCGGCCGGGACGCGGTCGAGGTGGTGCACGCGCACCCGCAGGAACGGGCGGAACAGCCAGGTGCCCAGCCACTTGGCCACGCCGTGCAGCCAGGGCCAGGCCGTCGGCGGCAGGTCGGGGGCCGCGCCGGTGGCGGTGGTGCTCACGACACCATGCCCCGCTCGGCGACCAGCTCCAGCAGCCGCTCCAGCACGGCGTCGACGCTGAGCCCGTCGGTGTCCAGGACGAGCGCGTCGGACGCGGCGTGCAGCGGGGAGACCTTGCGGGTGGAGTCGAGCCGGTCGCGGCGGCGGACGTCGGCGAGCACGGTCCCGGGGTCGCTGTCGCGGCCCGCCTTGCGGTCCTGCGCGGCCCGGCGCGCGGCGCGGATCTCGTCGGAGGCGGTGAGGTAGACCTTGAGCGGGGCGTCCGGGACGACGACGCTGCCGATGTCGCGGCCCTCCACGACGATCCCGCCGGACTCGTCGACGGCGGTCGCGATGAGCTGGCGCTGGCGCTCGACCAGCGCGGCGCGCACCTCGGCCAGCGCGGACACCGCGCTCACCGCCCGGGTGACCTGCGGGCCGCGGATCTCCGGCTCGACGTCCTCGTCGCCGAGCAGCAGCGCAGGGGCCCGCGGGTCGGTGACGGAGCGGACCGCGGCCACGGCGTCCAGCGCCACCTCGGTCGAGCCGGGGGCCTCGCCGTCCAGGCCGGCCCGCAGCACGGCCAGCGTCAGCGCCCGGTACATGGCCCCGGTGTCGAGGTAGGCGGCGTCGCACGCGACGGCCAGCCGTCGGGAGACGGTGGACTTCCCGGTGCCGGACGGACCGTCCATCGCCACGACCCCGTGCAACCGCCCCGCCACCGCTTCGCCCCCTACGTCATGTGCGGGACCATCATGCCCTGGGGTCGCGTGGCGGCTCCGTGCGGCCGCTTACAGCCCCACCGACTCGTAGAGCGAGCCGACCTCGGCGTGGTTCAGCGGGCGGAACCGGCCCGCGCGCTGGTTGCCCAGCTTGACCCCGCCGACCGCGGTGCGCACGAGCCGCTGCACCGGGTAGCCGACCTCGTCCATCAGCCTGCGCACCACGTGCTTGCGCCCCTCGTGGATCACCACCTCGACCATCGAGCGGCCCGCGTGCGAGTCGACGATCTTGAAGGAGCGGACCGCGACCGGCCCGTCCTCCAGCTCGATGCCCTCGCGCATGCGCCGGCCCAGGTCGCGCGGGACCTGGCCGTGCACCTCGGCGAGGTAGGTCTTCTCCACCTCGAAGGACGGGTGCATCAGCCGGTGGCCCAGCTCCCCGTCGTTGGTGAGCAGCAGCAGGCCCTCGGTCTCCTGGTCGAGCCGCCCGACGTGGAACAGCCGCGGGCGGTTGCCGCCGGTGAACTCCTCCTGGGTCATCCCCCGCTCGACGAGCAGGTCGCCCACGCACGGCCGGCCCTGGTCGTCGGACATCGTGGAGAGGATCCCCCGCGGCTTGTTCAGCGCCAGGTAGACCATGTCGTCGCCCAGGACGATGCGCGAGCCGTCGACGTGCACGACCGCGGTCGCCGGGTCGACCCGGCGCCCCATCTCCTTGACGACCTCGCCGTCCACGGTGACCCGGCCCGCCGCGATCAGCTCCTCGGCCGCGCGGCGGGAGGCCACCCCCGCCTGGGCCAGCACCTTCTGCAGGCGGACGCCGTCGGGCCGTGTCTCGGTACCCATATCACCCATCCTGTGTGTCGTACTCGTGTGCGCGCCCGGCGTCACAGCTCGTCGATGGCGTCGACGTCGGGCAGCAGCGGGGCCAGGGACGGCAGGTCCTCCAACGAGGAGAGCCCCAGCCGCTCCAGGAACAGCTCGGTGGTGCGGAACAGCGTGCCCTGCGTCGACGGGTCGATCCCCGCCTCCTGCACCAGGCCCCTGGTGAGCAGGGTGCGCAGCACGCCGTCGCAGTTCACGCCGCGGACCGCGGACACCCGGGCCCGGGTGACCGGTTGCCGGTAGGCCACCACGGCCAGCGTCTCCAGCGCGGCCCGGGTCAGCCGGGCGCGCTGCCCGTCGAGCAGGAGCCGCTCCACGTACGGGGCGTACGTGTCGCGCGTGTAGAACCGCCAGCCCCCGCCCGCGTGGCGCAGGTCGATGCCCCGGCCGGCCTCGGCGTAGCGACCGGCGAGCCTGCGCAGGGCCGCGCGGACCCGCACGACCGGCTGGTCGAGCGCGCCGGCCAGGGCCGCGTCCTCGGTCGGCGCGTCGACGACGAGCAGCAGCGCCTCGAGCGCGCAGTCGAGCTCGTGGTCGGTGCCCAGGGCCGGTCCGGCCTCCTCGATCGGCTCGCCGGGGTCGCCGGGAGTCGGCTCGACGGGCGCGGTCGTCGCGACGGCGCCGGGCGGGGGGTCGAGGGGTGGCAGGGGGTGGTTGGTCAGCCGGTCGTCACTCACGTTCATCCAGCTCGGGGGTGGTGCTCCGGTCCGGGGAACCGGACCCCAGCCAGCGTACCGTCAGCTCCCCGAAGGCCTCCGGTTGATCCAGCTCCACGCTGCGCTCGCGGAAGAGCTCCAGGCAGGCGAGGAACCGGGCGACGATCTCCAGCGGGGTGGTGCAGTCGGCGGTGAGCTCGGCGAAGGTGGCCGCGCCGAGCACGGCCAGCCGCTCGCGCAGGATCGCGGCGTGCTCGGGCACCGACACCTGCGCGGCGTGCAGGTGGTCGAGGCCGACGGTGGGCGGCGGCCTGGGCCGGAACACCGAGGCGGCCAGGTCGGCGAAGGCAGCGGGCTCGACGCCGAGCAGCACCTCGGGCAGCAGCGCGGCGAACCGCTCCTCCAAGGCCACCGACCGCGGGAACCGGCGCAGCGCGCCCGCCTCCAGCTCCACGAACAGCGCCGCGACCTGCTTGTAGGCCCGGTACTGCAGCAGCCGGGCGAACAGCAGGTCGCGCGCCTCCAGCAGGGCCAGGTCCTCGGCGTCCTCGACCTCGGCGTCGGGCAGCAGCCGGGCGGCCTTGAGGTCGAGCAGGGTGGCCGCGATGACCAGGAACTCGGTGGTCTCGTCGAGGTCGGCCCGGTCGCCGAGGGCGGCGAGGTGGGCGATGAAGTCGTCGGTGACCGTGTGCAGGGCCATGTCGGTGATGTCCAGCTGGTGCTTGCCGATCAGCTGGAGCAGCAGGTCGAACGGGCCCTCGAAGTTGTGCAGCCGGACCTGGAACCGGGGCCTCGGCGGCGGCCCGGGCGCCAGCGGGAGGTCGCCGGGCAGGCCGCTGTCGACCAGCGTCACCGGGCGACGACCTCGCGGGCCAGCAGCCGGTAGGCCTCCGCCGCGTTCGACGTCGGCGCCCAGGTGGTGATCGGCTCGCCGGCCACCGTGGTCTCCGGGAACTTGACCGTGCGGTTGATCGTCGACTCGAACACCAGGTCGCCGAAGGCCTCCAGCACGCGCTGGCGCACCTCGCGGGTGTGCAGCGTGCGCGGGTCGAACATGGTGGCCAGTATCCCGAGGATGCGCAGGTCGGGGTTGAGCCGGTCCTTGACCTTGTCGATGGTGTCCATCAGCAGCGCCACCCCGCGCAGGCTGAAGAACTCGCAGGCCAGCGGCACGAGCACCTGGTCGGCGCAGGCCAGGGCGTTGATGGTGAGCAGGCCCAGCGAGGGCTGGCAGTCGATCAGGATGAAGTCGTAGCGGTCGAGCGCGGGCTTGATCGCCCGACCGAGCGCCTGCTCCCGGCCGACCTCGGTGACCAGCTGGACCTCGGCCGCGGACAGGTCGATGTTGCTGGGCAGCAGGTCCATGCCCTCGACCCCGGTGTCCCGGATGACCTCGTCGAGCTCGGCGCTGCGCTCCATGAGCAGGTTGTAGATCGTGTCGTCGAGCTCGTGGGCGGGCACGCCCAGCCCCACCGACAGCGCGCCCTGCGGGTCGAAGTCGACCAGCAGCACCTTGCGGCCGTACTCGGCCAGCGCCGCACCGAGGTTTATGGTCGACGTGGTCTTGCCGACGCCGCCCTTCTGGTTGGCGATGGCGATCACCCGCGCCGGGCCGTGCTCGGTGAGCGGGGCCGGGACGGGCACGACCACCCGGCCGCGGCCGCGGGCGTCGGCCGCCGGGGCCGCGTCCTCGGGCAGCGCCTCGGTCACGTCGGCGTCGTCGTGGGACTCGCGGGTGATCTCCATGTCACGGGCGAACGGCTGCGGGCGCGGGTCGGACGGCTGTGATGTGTCCATGCCGGCTCCGGTCCTCTCGCGGGCGACCCCGCCACGGGGCCGTTCCGCGCAGCGTAAGAGGCGCCGACGACGACCGGCAACGCGCCCCGCCGTGGGCGGGCCGTTCAATCGGTGGGGCGACGAGCGTAGCGCCCGCCGTTGGTCGGGCCGGAGCAGCGCCTTGGCCCGGGCGTCGGGCGGGCCGGGTCACGACGACCCGACCTGCCCGGGAGCGCTCAGACCTCGGTGTCGCTGCGCGCCTCCAGGGCGGCCAGCCGGGCCTCGATGCTCTGCAGGGTGCTCAGGATCTGCGGCAGCAGGTCGCGCTCGGCGCGGAAGGTGGAGCCGTCGGCGTTGATGGCGTAGCCGAACAGCGTGTCCGCGCCGCCGTTCGGGATCGCGCTGCCCTGCGGGCCGCGCCGGTTGGGCAGCGCGGCGGTCGTCTGGAAGTGGATCTCGGCGAGCATCCGGGCCTCGTCCGCGTTCAACTCTTCCTCCTGGATCGCCACACCGGCGGTGCGGTCGTTGATGGTTGGGATGGCCGCGTGGGCGAACCGGCCGGGGCAGCTGGTGCTGGCGTTGGGGGCGTCGCGGTGGCCGCCGGTGAGCCGCGGGGCGGTCCACCAGCCCCGCAGCACCCCCTCCCGCAGCAGCTCGACCACCGAGTCGAGCATCGCCGGGGTCGGCGGGCTGACCTCGTAGTTGCCGATCAGGCAGATGGCCCGGGAGATGCTGTTGCGCCCGCCGGTGTGGGCGCCGCGGCGGTCGACGCCGTGGCCCTCGTAGACCCGCCCGCTCGGGGTGATCGCGAACGTGTAGCTGATGCCGCCGCCGAAGCGCTGCTGGCCGATGCTCTCCAGCGTGCGGACCGCGGCGTCGTCGTCGTCGAACGGCGGTGACGCGTTCGGCGCGGCCGTCACCGAGTGGTGCAGCCACACTTCGCGGACCGGCAGCGGAGCGGGGCCGAAGCCGCGCGCGAACCGGGCGCCCCACTCGGCGCGGGGGATGATCCTCACGCTCCGAATGTCGGCGATGACGCCGTGGATGTCATCTCGGAACGCGCCGCGGACCGGTTGGCGGTCGCCGCTGGGCGGCCGACGGGGCACCCAACCGCCGCTCGGCCCATGCGGTACGGCCGAACGGCCCTCCGGTGTGGACGAGAGGTGAGCGGTCGACCCGGTCGGGTGCGCTCGTTCGAGCGGGCCACCCCGGGTCAGGGCACCGACCGTCACCCCAGCGCCCGCGGGTGCGACGCGGCGTACACCTCGCGGAGGGTGTCGACGGTGACGTGGGTGTAGAGCTGCGTCGTACTCACCGAGGCGTGCCCGAGCAGCTCCTGCACCGTGCGCACGTCGGCCCCGCCGGCCAGCAGGTGGGTCGCGAAGCAGTGCCGCAGGGTGTGCGGGGAGACGGCGTGCGAGCCGGCCACCCCGGACGCCTCGGCCGCCGAGCGCAGCACGTGCCACGCGCTCTGCCGCGACAGCCGTCCGCCGCGGGCGTTGAGCAGCAGCGCGGGCCCGCCCCGACCACGCGCGGCCAGCCCCGGACGGGCCCGCACCAGGTACTCGTCGACCGCGCGCAGCGCGGGCCGCCCGACCGGGACGATCCGCTGCTTGCCGCCCTTGCCGCGCAGCAGCACCGTGCGGTGCTCGGCGTCGAGGTCGTCCAGGTCGATGCCGACGGCTTCGGAGATCCGGGCGCCGGTGGAGTAGAGCAGCTCCAGCAGCGCCCGGTCGCGCAGCGGCGCCGGCCCGTCGCCGATGCAGCCGGCGAGCAGCTGCTCGACCTCGTCGATCGACAGCGCGCGGGGCAGCCGCAGCGGCACGGCGGGTGGGGCGACCTCGCGGGCGACGTCCTCGGCGAGCAACCCGTCGCGCACGGCGAAGCGGTGCAGCCCGCGCACCGCGGCCAGCGCCCGGGCGGCCGAGGACGCGGCCAGCGGCGTCGGGCCGCTGCGCAACGCGGTGACGAACGCCGCGACGTCGCCCTCCGCGACCGCCTCGAGCCGGTCGACGCCGCGGGCGCGCAGGTGCTCCAGGTAGCGGCGCAGGTCCGCGGCGTAGGACCGCAGGGTGTTCGTGGCGCTGCCCCGCTCCACGGTCAGGTGGTGCAGGAACGCCTCGACGGCGGCTTCCGGGGTCACGACGCGGCTGGGGTCGACGGGCCGGGCGGCGCGGTCAGGCCAGGGCCGGGATCACCTCGCGCTCGAACAGCTCCAGGCCACTGCGGTCGTAGGCGATGTCGGGGAAGTAGCAGATCGCGTAGGTCATGCCCGCGTCCTTCATCGCGCGGAACTGCTCGACCAGCTGCTCGGGGGTGCCGAACGCGGAGTTGCGGTACATGCCGATGTAGCGCTCCAGCTGCTTGTCGCCCACACCGGCGCCCTTGAACCGGTCGATGACCCGGTCCAGGCGCTGCTGCGCCTCGGCCTCGGTGGCCCCGATCATGACGTTGTAGTTCGACGAGCGGGTGATGGCGCCGAAGTCGGTGCCGACGTCCGTGCAGTGGTCCTCGAGCAGGCGCGACTTGTGGGTGAAGCCCTCGAGGCTGCCGTCGAAGTTGGTGTACTTCGCGTACTTGGCCGCGATCCGCAGCGTGACCTTCTCCCCGCCGCCGGCGATCCAGGTGGGGATGCCGCCCTCCTGCAGCGGCAGCGGGCGCACGATGGCCCCGTCGACCTGGTACTGGCGCCCGTCGAGGGTGGCCTTCCCGGTGGTCCAGGCCTGCTGCATGATCTGGACGCCCTCGTCGAGCATCCGCAGCCGCTCCCCCGCCCCGGGGAAGCCGTAGCCGTAGGCGCGCCACTCGTGCTCGTACCAGCCGGCGCCGATGCCCATCTCGATGCGCCCGCCGGAGATGACGTCGCAGGTGGCGGCGACCTTGGCCAGGTACACCGGGTTGCGGTAGCTCATGCAGCTGCACATCTGGCCCAGCCGCACCCGGTCGGTGACCGCCCCGAAGGCCGACATCAGCGTCCAGGCCTCGTGGGTGGCCTCGTCGGTGGGCACCGGCACGGTGTGGAAGTGGTCGTAGACCCAGATCGACTCCCACGGCCCGGAGTCGGCGTGCTGGGCCAGGCCCTTCATCGTCGCCCAGTGTTCGGCCGGGTCGATGCCGACCAGGTCCAGGCGCCAGCCCTGCGGAACGAACATCCCGAAGCGCATCCCCGTCATTGGTGCGAGCCTAGTACCCGCTCGGCCCGTCGGGATCATGTCCGGTTTCGGCGGCGTCCATGGCTGCGTCGGTCACCGCGCGCATCCCGACCAGCGCGAGCAGCGCCAGCCCGCCCATGACCAGGAAGACCGCCCGCAGCCCGAGGAGCTCGGCCAGGCCCCCGCCGAGCGCGGCGCCCAGCGGCTTGGCGCCGAACCCGACGAGCCGGTGGGCGCTGTGCACCCGGCCCGCCAGCGGTCCGGGGGTGATCCGCTGCCGCAGCGAGACCGTCGCGACGTTGGCGACGACCAGCCCGACACCGCCGACGAGGAACCCCGCCCCGACCGCCACCGGATGGGCCGTCAGCCCGGGCAGGCCCACGGCGAGGGCGGCCACCAGGAACGCCGATCCGATCGCGCGCGCCCGGCCGAGGGCCCGTTGCAGGCGTTCGACGAGGAACGAGCCGAGCAGGCACCCGGCGGCCCAGGCGCCCAGCAGCCAGCCGTAGCCCTGCTCGGTCAGCCCCATCGGCGACGCCGAGCCCACCGCGTAGAGCACGAGCACCGCCTGCGTTGCGCTGCTGGTCAGGTTGAACAGCCCGGTCATGGCGGTGAACGCGCGCAGTACGCGGTGCCGGCCCAGGAACCGCAAGCCCTCCGCCACGTCGGCCCGCCAGGTGCCGCGGTCCCGGCGGGGCGGGCCGCTCGGGAGGGACCGGCCCAGCGCCGGCACGAGCACGGCCGCCACGCCCCACAGCAGCGCAGGCGCGGCCGGGGCCGCGACCACCGCCAGCGCGACCAGCACGCCGGCCAGCGGCGGGCCGACCAGCTCGTTGGCCGTGAGCTCCACGGCGAACAGTCGTCCGTTGGCCCGCGGGAGCTGGTCGGACGGCACGAGCTGGGGCAGCACCGACGGCGCCGCGGTGTCGTGCAGGGTCTCGGCGGTGCCGGCGACGAGCGCGACGACGTAGAGCACCTGGATCGACCCGGCATCGAGCAGTAGCACCAGCACGAGGCCCCCCGCCACGGCCGCGCGCAGCGCGTTGGCGCCCGCCATCAACCGGCGCCGGTCCAGCCGGTCGACCAGGGCCCCGGCGGGCAGGGCGAACAGCAGCCACGGCAGCGCGGCGGCGACCGCGACGCCGGCGATGAGGGGCGGCGAGCGCGTGTAGCCGAGCGCGATCAGCGGCAGCGCCACCTTGAGCACGCCGTCGGCCAGGTTCGACAGGGCCGTCGACGCCCAGAGGCGGTGGTAGGCCGGACCGAGCGGCGGACGTCCGGGAGCCATCCATGGAGTCTCACAGATCGATGGGGAAGACTCCATCGATAGACGTTCCTCTATCGTCGCCGCATGGACGAGCCGCCCGACGAGCAGGCCGCGCCCCGGCGCACCGCGACCGCCCGCGAGGCCAAGGCCCTGAGCCACCCGCTGCGGCTGCGGATCATGCGGCTGTGCTGGCAGCAGGAGCTGACGAACAAGCAGCTCGCCGACCGCCTCGACCGCGACCCGGGCACGGTGCTGCACCACGTCCGCCAGCTGCTCGCCGCCGAGCTGCTGGAACAGGCACCGGTGCGCACCGGCGAGAGCGGCGCGCTGGAGAAGCCGTACCGGGCCCGCCCGCGCACCTGGTGGCTGGACGACCCGCCGGGCATGCCGGCCGACACGGCGTTCGCCCCGGTCGAGGCGCTGCACCAGGAGCTGCGCGCGGCCGGGACGGGGTCGGTGCGCATGTTCGCCCGCTTCGCCCTGCACCTGTCCGCTGACGACGCCGCCGAGCTGACCCGCCGGATCCAGGCCGTGCTCGACGAGTACATCGTCAGCGACGCCGAGCGGGCGGACCAGCCCGCGCACGGGGGCCTGGTCGTGCTGCACGAGCTCGCCGAGTAGCCGAGGTACACGCCGTAGACAGACCGGGCGAGCTGTGGGCGGCCGGGCTGTGCGGTGGTCGCGAGGATCGGGTGGTCGCGGCCGGTGAGCCCGGGGACCGGGTTGAAGCCGTCGCGCTGCGGGTGCAGCGGCATCGGCCGGGACGGTCCGGTCCGGGCCATCGGCGCGATCTCCCCGTGCGGCGGCTACGACCCCGCGGCGCGGCGCTCGGCGAACCGGGTGGGGCGGTCGGGCCACGGGGCGTCGACGGCCCGCCCGGCCCCGCCGGCCAGGGCGTGCGCGGCCAGCACGGCGGCCGCGGTCACCCCGTTGACGATCTTGCCGTCGAGCACCATCCGCACCGCCACCGGCAGCGAGACCCAGCGGGTCTGCAGGTCGGCCTCCTCGTCGTCGAGGTCGGTCGACGGGCGGCCGACCTCGGTGACGTCGCGGGCCAGGTACACCCGAACCGACTCGTCGGAGAACCCGGGCGAGGGCGCCACGTCGACCAGCACCGACCAGTCGGTCGCGGTCAGCCCGGTCTCCTCGGTCAGCTCGCGCTGCGCGGCCGCCAGCGGGTCCTCGCCCGCGGCGTCGAGCAGGCCGGCGGGCAGCTCCCAGAGCCGCCTGCCCACCGGGTGCCGGTACTGGTAGATCATCATCAGCCGGCCGTCGGCGTCCATCGCGGCGACGGCGACCGCGCCGAGGTGCTCGGTGACCTCGCGCGCGGCGACCCGCCCCCCGGGCATCTCGACGTCGTCGGCGCGCAGCGCCAGCACCTTCCCGACGTGCAGGTCCTTGCTGGAGCGCACCGTGAACCCGTGGCGGGGGGCGGCGCTCACGAGGCGGCCCCGTTCACCGAGGCCGTGGCGACCTGGGCGGCCGGCGCGGTCCGGTCCCGGCTGGGGATCTCCACCGGCAGCCGCTCGGCCGCCCGGTAGCGCAATGAGGCTCCGACGAACGCCGCGAACAGCGGGTGCGGCCGGGTGGGGCGGCTCTTGAGCTCCGGGTGGGCCTGGGTGCCGACGAAGAACGGGTGGGTCTCGACCGGCAGCTCGAGGAACTCGACGAGCTTGCCGTCGGGCGAGGTGCCGCCGAACACCAGCCCGACCTCCTCCAGGCGCGACCGGTAGGCGTTGTTGACCTCGTAGCGGTGCCGGTGGCGCTCGGAGACCTCGCGGCTGCCGTAGGCGCCGGCCACGATGCTGCCCGGGGCGAGCGCCGCGGTGTAGGCGCCCAGCCGCATCGTGCCGCCCATGTCGCGCTCGCCGGCCACGACGTCGCGCTGGTCGGCCATCGTGGAGATGACCGGGTGCGAGGTGCTCTCCTCGAACTCGGTGGAGTTGGCGTCGTCGAGCCCGGCCAGCGACCGGGCCGCCTCGATCACCATGCACTGCAGGCCCAGGCACAGCCCGAGCAGCGGCAGGCCGCGGGTGCGGGCGTGGCGCACGGCGCCGACCTTGCCCTCGATCCCGCGCACGCCGAACCCGCCGGGGACCAGGATGCCGTCCAGGCCGTCCAGGGCGGCCGCCGCGCCCGCGGGGGTGCGGCACTCGTCGGACTGCACCCAGACGATCTCCACCTTGGCCCGGTGGGCGAACCCGCCCGCGCGCAGGGCCTCGGTCACCGACAGGTAGGCGTCGGGCAGGTCGACGTACTTGCCGACCAGCCCGATGCGCACGGTCTCGTCGGGGTGGTGGACGCGGTCGAGCAGGTCGCCCCACTCGGTCCAGTCGACGTCGCGGAACGGCAGCGAGAGCCGGCGCACCACGTAGGCGTCGAGGCCCTCGCGGTGCAGCACCCGCGGGATGTCGTAGATCGACGGGGCGTCCGGGGCGGCCACCACGCCGTCGTCCTCCACGTCGCACATGAGGCTGATCTTGCGCTTCATGTCGGCCGGGATCTCCCGGTCGGCCCGCAGCACGAGCGCGTCGGGCTGGATGCCGATGTTGCGCAGCGCCGCGACCGAGTGCTGGGTGGGCTTGGTCTTCAGCTCGCCCGAGGGCGCCAGGTAGGGCACCAGCGAGACGTGCAGGAAGAAGCAGTTGTCGCGACCGACGTCGTGGCGCACCTGGCGGGCCGCCTCCAGGAACGGCAGCGACTCGATGTCGCCGACGGTCCCGCCGATCTCGGTGATCACCACGTCGGGCCGGACGCCGTCGGCGTCGGGCTCGCCCATGGCGAGCATCCGGTCCTTGATCTCGTTGGTGATGTGCGGGATGACCTGGACGGTGTCGCCCAGGTACTCGCCGCGGCGCTCCTTGGCGATGACCGAGGAGTACACCTGCCCGGTGGTGACGTTGGCCTGGCCGTGCAGGTCGCGGTCGAGGAAGCGCTCGTAGTGACCGATGTCGAGGTCGGTCTCCGCGCCGTCCTCGGTGACGAACACCTCGCCGTGCTGGAACGGGTTCATGGTGCCCGGATCCACGTTGATGTAGGGATCGAGCTTCTGCATCGTGACCCGCAGCCCCCGCGAGGTCAGGAGCCTGCCGAGGCTGGAGGCCGTGAGGCCCTTGCCCAGCGAGGACGCGACCCCGCCGGTGACGAACAGATGACGAGTGGCGCGTTGCTGCACGGAACTCCAAGGTACATGCTCGCGGCCCGCTCCGATGCGCGACCCGCGGCACCGCCGATCACCCGATGGGCTATGCACCCCCGTCGAGAACGAACCCGTCGCCGTTTTGGACCGGTCCAAACGACAACGAGTTCGTTCTCGACGGGG
>NZ_JAGSOV010000092.1 GCF_023898865.1 Pseudonocardia humida | reverse complement strand
CACACCCCCCCCCCGCCCCCTGTCCCCCCCCCCCCCCCCCCCCCGTCTCCCGCCCCCCCCGGGGGGGTCAGGCGGAGGGGGAGGCGCCGTCCGCGGCCGTGACGGCGGCCCCGTAGCGGCCGGCGCGGCCGTCGAGCTGCTCGCGCAGCGCCAGCACCGCCGACACCCGGCCGGTGCCGCTGTGCACGTCGTCCACCGTGGACAGGCCGGCCGTGATGGCGGGGTCGGCCCTGGCCACGCCGACGGCGCCGGTGGAGTCGGCCGAACCCGCCCGCCCGGCCAGCACCGCCCCGGCCCCGGAGCGGTCCAGCTGGGCCGCCAGCCGGGCGATGACCGCGGCGGCCTCACCGCCGTCCACGCCCTCCACCGCGCCGCCGGTGAGCACCAGCAGCAGATCGGCGGGCGCGGGCGGCGGGCCGGGGGCGACGAACCCGGCCGCGACCAGCCCGGCCAGCACCGGTTCGGCCGCCTGCTGGCCGGCACCAGGGCCGCTCAGCACGCCGCCGAGCAGGCCGCCGACCAGGCTGCCGGTGTCGGTCGCGGCGGGCAGCTGGGCGCCGGCCGGCAGCAGCTGGGCGGCCAGCTCGCGCAGCTGGTCGGCGCGGGCCGGGTCGCCGACGGCCGGGGTCAGCGCGACCTCACCGGCCACGACGGCCCCGGTGGTGGCGATCAGGTCGAGCACGGCCGCGCGGTCGGTCTGGTCGGCGCCCGAGGTCACCAGGGTGACCGCCTTGCCCTGCAGCAGCCCCCGCACGGCCGCCGGACCGATCCGGGCGGCGAACTCCTCCGCGCCGCGCTGCGCCCCGGCCAGCCGGTCGCGCTCCGCGGTCAGCGCCAGCACCTGCCCGTCGAGGTCCTCCGCCTGGCTGACCGCGGCCGAGAGCAGCCGGTCGGAGACGCCGCTGGCGCCCAGCAGCACCCCGACGGCCAGGGCCAGGAACACCGCTCCGATCGAGATGACGTGGTAGCGCAACGAGATCATCTAGAACCCCGATCCGGCGAGCACGCCGGTCCACAGCTGGGCGAGCCACGACAGCACCGCGTCCCCCGCGTCGGAGACCAGCAGCGCCGACAGCCCGACCGCGACGGCGGCCAGCACCATCAGCCAGACCACGCCGACCGGGACGCGGCTGCGGTAGAGCGTCGCCAGCGCCGAGCCGTCCACCAGCGTCCCGCCGACCTGCAGGCGGGTGAGGAACGTCGAGGCGTTGCTGGTGGCCCGGCTGCGGTCGAGGAACTCGGCCATGCTGGCCGAGAGCCCCACCGTCACCACCAGCTCGGCGCCGCCGTGCGCGGCCAGCAGCAGCGCCATGTCCTCGGTGTTGGCCGAGCTGGGGAACGTCACCGCGCCAGCGCCCAGGTCCTGCACGCGGTGCAGCCCGGGGGCGTGCCCGTCCAGGTCGGCCGGGACCACCACGTCGGCGCCGCACCCCAGCGCGGCGTTGGAGACGCCCGCCGGGTTCCCGACGATCAGCTGGGGGGTGTACCCGGCGGCGAGCAGCGCGTCCGCGCCCGCACCCACGCCGACCAGCACCGGCTTGCACTCGCGGATGTAGTGGCGCAGCCGGGCCAGCTGCTCGGCGTGGTCGAAGCCCGCCGCCACCACCAGCACGTGCCGCCCGGCCATGGCGACGTCGACGTCGGGCACGCCGTGCCCGTCGAGCAGCATCGCCCGCTCGCGGCGCATGAACTCGATGGTGTTGCCGGCGAACGCCTCCAGCTGGGTGCTCAGCCCGGACTTCGCCTCGACCATGGCGTCGGCCACCGAGTCGGCGTCCTGCACGATGCCGTCGCCGAGGCGCTTCTTCCCCGCGAAGAGCACGCCGTCGGAGATGCGCAGGCGCATCCCGTCCTTGACCGCGTGCATGATCTCCGGCCCGACGGTGTCGACGAGCAGCACGCCGGAGGAGACCAGCGCCGAGGGCCCCAGGTTGGGGTAGCGCCCGGTGATCGACTGGGCGGCGTTGACCACCGCGATGACCCCGGCCGCGATGAGCGCGTCGGCCGTGGCCCGGTCGAGGTCGAGCTGGTCGATCACCGCGATCTCGCCCGGCTTGGCCCGGCGGGCCAGCGCGTCGGCGCGCCGGTCGACGCGCGCGACGGCGACCAGCCCGGGCAGCTCGGGCGCGGGGCGGTGCAGCAGGTCAGAGAGCTTCATGAGCGCGCCACCATCATGGGCGCACTGTGACAGCCCGCAGCCGTCCGGCTACGCAGGCACGCCGCTCCCGATCGGGCAATAACCGCTGATGGGGAGGGCGATGACGGGCGCATTCACCGCATCGGGGGGTTTACCGCGCGTGAGCGCCGGTGCCTACGCGCGGGCGGCGCGCGAACCCCGACGGGCGGGGTCGGCGGCGGCGCGGTCGGCCTCGCGGTGCGCCCGCGCGGCGCCGAGCAGCTCCTCGGCGTGCGCCCGACCGGTGTCGGTGTCGTCCAGACCGGCCAGCATGCGGGCCAGCTCGCCGATGCGGTCGTCGTCCGGGAGCCTGCGCACGCTGCTGCGGACCAGCCCGCCGCCCCGGGCGGCCTTGTCGACCACGAGGTGGCTGTCGGCGTAGGCGGCGACCTGCGGCAGGTGGGTGACCACGATGACCTGGTGGCGCTGGGCGAGCCGGGCCAGCCGGCGCCCGATCTCCACCGCCGCGCGGCCGCCGACGCCCGCGTCGACCTCGTCGAAGACCATGGTGGGCACCGGGTCGGCGCCGGCCAGCGCGACCTCCAGGGCCAGCATCACCCGCGACAGCTCACCGCCGGAGGCGCCCTTGTGCAGCAGCTGCGGTCCCGATCCGGCGTGCGGGACCAGCCGCAGCTCGACCTCGTCGACGCCGTCCGGGCCGGCGGCCAGCCGCCGCCCGGCCACGGTCAGCGCGTCGTCGGCGCCTGCGGCGGCCTCCCGGGGCAGGACGCCGACCAGCAGCCGCGCGTCGGGCATGGCCAGGCCGCCCAGCTCGGCGGTGGTGTCCTCGGCCAGCCGCTTGGCCGCCTCCGTGCGCGCCGCGGTGACCGCGGCGGCGTGCCCGGCCAGGTCGGCGGCCAGCTCGTCGCGGCGGGCGGCCAGCGCGGCCAGCGCCTCGTCGGAGGTGTCCAGGCCGGCCAGCCGCTCCCGGGCCTGCTCGGCCCAGGCGATGACGCCGTCGACGTCGGCGGCGTACTTGCGGGTGAGCGCCTTGAGCTCGGACTGGCGGGCGAGCACCTGCTCCAGCCGCGCCGGGTCGGCGTCGAGGCGGTCGAGGTAGGCGTTGAGCTCGGTGCCGACGTCGCCCAGCAGGGCCAGCACCTCGCCGAGGCGGGAGTCGAACGCGGTGAGCTCGGGGTCGTCGGCGGCGGCGAGCCGGTGGCGGGCGTCGCCGACGAGGCCGAGCGCGCCGGGCGCGTCCGGGTCGCCGTCCTCGGAGCCGACGAGAGCGGCCCGGGCCGCGGCGGATGCTTCGCGCAGGTCGTCGGCCGCGGTGAGCCTGCGGGCCAGCGCGACCAGCTCCTCGTCCTCGGCGGGCGACGGGGCGACCGCGTCGATCTCGGTCAAGCCGTGGCGCAGCAGGTCGGCCTCCTGCGCCAGCCGGCGGGCGTTGTCGCGGCGCTCGGTGAGCTCGGCGCCGAGCTGCTGCCACTCCTCGCGGACGGCCCGGTAGAGCTGCAGGGGGCCGGCGACCGACTCGCCGGCGAACCGGTCGAGCAGGGCGCGCTGCTCGGCGGGGCGCAGCAGCCGCAGCTGGTCGTTCTGCCCGTGCACGGCGATGGAGTGCTCGGCGAGGCGCACCAGCACCGCCGCCGGCACCGACCGCCCGCCCAGGTGGGCCCGGGAGCGCCCGTCGGCGGACAGCGTGCGCGAGGCGATGAGGGTGCCGTCGTCGGCGTCCGCGCCGATCTCCTCGGCGAGCGCCAGCGCGGCCGCGTCGGCGTGGAAGACCCCTTCGACGATGGCGCGCGACGCTCCGCTGGACACCCGCGACGCCTCCGCCCGCCCGCCGCTGAGCAACGTCAGGCCGGTGACGACCATGGTCTTGCCCGCGCCGGTCTCACCGGTCAGGACGGTGAGACCGGGATCCAGCTCCAGGGTGGCGTCGTCGATCACACCGAGGCCCCGGATCCGCATCTCGGCCAACATGGGACGAAGCGTACGGCGCTCGCCCGACACGCGTGCGTCTAACCGCCGTCCGGCGCGCCCCGCCACCCGCGCACGGGCAGGTCGAACTTGCGCACGAGGCGGTCGGCGAAGGGCTGGCCGTCGAGCCGGACCATGCGCACCGGCACCGCGCCGCGGGCCAGCTCGACTCGGGCGCCGGGCGGCAGCTCCACGGTGCGCCTGCCGTCGCAGTCGAGCAGGGCGCTGGGCCCGTTCGGGTCGACCTCGATGGCGACGTGGCTGCTCGGCGAGATCACCATCGGCCGGGCGAACAGCGCGTGGGCGTTGCTCGGCACCAGCAGCAGCGCCTCCACCTGCGGCCACACCAGCGGCCCGCCCGCGGAGAAGGCGTAGGCGGTGGAGCCGGTCGGTGTGGCGCACAGCACGCCGTCGCAGCCGAAGCCGGAGACCGGCCGGCCGTCGATCTCCAGCACGACCTCCAGGATCCGCTCCCGGCTGCCCTTCTCCACCGCGACCTCGTTGAGCGCCCAGGAGCGGCTCAGCACCTCGCCGTTGAGCCGCACGACCGAGTCGATGGTCATCCGCTCCTCGACGGCGTAGGTGCCGTCGATGATCGCGTCGAGGGCGGCGTCGAGGGACTCCTGCTCGGCCTCGGCGAGGAAGCCGACGTGGCCGAGGTTGACCCCGAGCAGCGGGACGCCGACCGGGCGGGCCATCTCCGCCGCGCGCAGCAGTGTGCCGTCGCCGCCCAGCACCAGGACGACCTCGGCGCCGTCGGCGCAGCCGGGCAGCCCGTCGACGGTGCGCGGGACGAGGTCCTCGGGCAGGCCGTCGCACTCGACCTCGGCCCACTCGTCGTCCAGCACCCGCAGGCGGATGCCCGCCGCGGCCAGCCTGCGGGCGATCGCGGCGGCGGTGCGGCGGTTCTTGCCCCGTCCCGCGTGCAGGACCACCAGTACCTCGCGCGCCATGTCACGTCCTCCGCGGATGCTGGGCCGGAAGAGCCCGTGCACGCAAGGCTGCCCGACGAGCGGCGTCACCGCTGCGGCGCCCCGTGGGTCCGCCGGCCCGGTTCCCGGTTCGACCCCCGAGTCGATCCCCGGGTCGATCCCTGAGTCGATCACGGCATCGGTCACTGCGGACCCTCCTCGACGGCCGCGGCCAGCGTGGCGTCGCCGGTGTCGGCGCCGCGGTGGGCCAACCGCAGGAAGAACTCGACGTTGCCCGACGGGCCCGGCAGCGGGCTCGCGGTGGCTCCCCGCAGCACCAGGCCGATGGCCCGGGCCGCGGCGACGACCTCGGTGAGCGCCGCGAGCCGCAGCGCGGGATCGCGCACGACGCCCCCGGCGCCCAGCCGCGTCCGACCCACCTCGAACTGCGGCTTGACCATCGGCAGCAGCTCGCCCTCCGGCGCGGTGCACGCGGCCAGGGCGGGGAGCACGGTGCGCAGCGAGATGAACGACAGGTCGGCGACGGTCAGGTCGACCGGGCCGCCGACGGCCGTGGGCTCCAGCGCCCGGACGTTGGTGCGGTCGAGCACCGTGACGCGCTCGTCGCTGCGCAGCCGCCAGACCAGCTGGCCGTAGCCGACGTCGGCGGCCACGACGGCGGCGGCGCCGCGGTCGAGCAGCACGTCGGTGAACCCGCCGGTGGACGCGCCCGCGTCCAGGCAGCGCCGGCCGGCGACCGGCACGTCCAGGGCGTCCAGCGCGCCGATCAGCTTGTGCGCGCCGCGCGAGGCCCAGTCGCGCCCGCCCGCCTCCCGCACGGTGACCGGGGTGTCGCGCCCGACCTGCGTCGCGGGCTTGCCCGCCCGGACGCCGCGCACGTCGACCAGCCCGGCCGCGATCAGCTCGGCGGCCTGCTGGCGGGACCGGGCCAGTCCGCGGCGGACCAGCTCGGCGTCCAGCCGCGCTCGGGTGGGCACTGCAGTCGTCCCTGCCGCCACGCCGTCACGCGGTGCCGGCCGGCGAGGCCAGCGCCTCACCCAGCGCGGCGTGCACCCGCTCGAACACTTCGACGTGCTCGGCCAGCGGCCGGTCGGCCAGCCCGTCGAGCGCGGCCACCGCGCGCTCGACCGTCTGGCGGGGGTCGGCCGGGCGGGCCGGTGCGCTCGTCGGCGGTCCCGGCTTGGGGACGGTCATCGATCGGCTCCTGAGGGGCGGGGGGCAGCGCCAACCGTAGCCGAGCCGATCTCACCGCCGCCCAGGCCGAGATCGCGGATCGCCCGGTCGGCGTCGCCTCCGCCGCTGGTCACGCGGGCCGGACCGCCGCCCGCCGCCCAGTGCGCGCCACACAGCGCACGCAACGCGTCCAGCGCGTCACCCGAGCCGGACAGGCGCAGCTCGCCACGATCGGCGACGGTGACCTCCCACCCGGCGCGCGCCCCCGGTGCGAGATCATCCGGATCGGCGTCGAGCGCGTTCATGTCGGCACCGATGTAGTCCGGCCGCCGCTCCGGGGGCGCCGACAGCACCTCGACGGCGTCGGAGACACCGGTGAGCACGAGCAGCGTCGCCATGCCCGCGGCCCGGCCGCCCTCGATGTCGGTGTCCAGCCGGTCGCCGATCATCAGCGGCGCCGACGCCCCGGCCTGCCGGGCCGCCACGTCCAACAGCGCGGGCCCCGGCTTGCCGGCGACCTGCGGCTCGCGGCCGGAGGCGATGCGCAGCACCGACACCATCGAGCCGTTGCCGGGCAGCGGGCCGCGCTCGGTGGGCAGGGTCGGGTCGAGGTTGCAGGCCACCCACACCGCACCGGCCCGCAGCGCCACCGTGGCCTCGGCCAGGATGCGCCAGCCGGTGTCCGGGCTGTGCCCCTGGACCACGGCGACGGCCCCCTCCGCCTCCCGCGTGGTGGCCAACCCGACCGCCTCCACCTCGCCCACCAGCGCCTCGGTGCCCACCACGAGCACGGTGGAGCCCGCCGGCAGCTGCTCGGCCAGCAGCCGCGCCGCCGCCTGCGAACTGGTGACGACCTCCGCGGCCGTGGCCGGGAAACCCAGCTCGACCAGGTGCGCGGCGACGTCCTGCGGCGTGCGCGAGGCGTTGTTGGTGACGTACCAGGTGCGGACCCCGCGCTTCCCCGCCGCCTCCACCGCCTCGGCGGCGCCCGGGACCACGACCGGGCCGCGGTAGAGGGTGCCGTCGAGGTCGGCGAGCAGGACGTCGAAGCGGTCGAGCATGTCGGTCACCGGGACGTGGCCTCCCCGCCGTCGCGCTCTTCCCCGTCCGCGGGGTCCGGCGCGTCCTGGTCGGCCGCTTCCCGGTCGGTCCCCTCCTGGTCGACCACCACGCCGTTGGCACCGACCACGACCTCGCCGTCGGCGTCCACGACGGTCGGGACGTCGGCCTCGGCGTCCCCCGCGTCGTGGGGCTCGGCGTCGGTCGCCTCGGCCGGGGTGCGCTCGGCGGCCGGGACGCTGGTGCCCTCGGTCTCCGCAGCGCGCTCCTCGACCACGACCGACCCCGGGTCGGCGGTGGCCAGCTCGGCGGCGGCATCGGCCGGGGTGTCGGCGGCATCGGTCGGGGTGGCGTCGGTCGGGCTGTCGACAGCGGCGTCGTCGGCGATGTCGGCTTCCACGGCGTCGGCGGCTTCCACGGCGTCGGCGGCTTCCACGGCGTCGGCGGCTTCCACGGCGTCGGCGTCGGGAGCGTCGGCTTCCGCAGCATTGTCGGCAGCGTCGGCGGCGGGGGCGTCGGCGGTGACGTCCTCGGTGTCGGGGACGGCCTCGGCCGGGTCGTCGTCGCGGTCCTCGACGTCCTCGAGGCCGAACTCGACGTCGTCCTCGGGGAGGGCCTCGCCGGTGAGCTCGGCGACGCGCTGGTCGGCGTCGGTCTCGCCGGCGTCGTCGACGTCGGCGGCGTGCATGAACCACTGCAGCGCCTCGTCCTCGCGCCCGACCGCGAGCAGGTTGTCCGCGTAGGCGTAGAACAGCCGCGCGCTCCACGGGTGGCGCTTCGCCGGGTCGAGCTCGGGGATCTGCAGGCCGACCACGGCCGCCTCCAGCTCACCGAGGTCGCGGCGGGCGCCGGCGGCCACGATGGCCAGCTCGATGGTCTCGGCCCGGTCGAGCTCGCGGGCCTCCGGGCCGCGGCTCAGGTCGAGGGCGCGCTCGGGACGGCCGAGCGCGCGCTCGATGTCGGCCATGACGGCGAGGTGCCCCGGCCCGCCACCCATCCGGCGGGCGGCCCGCAGCTCGCCCAGCGCCTCGGACCACTCGCCCGCGTGGTAGGCCGCGATGCCCGCGGCCTCCCGGACGGCGGCGATGCGCGACGCGCGGAACCGCGCGTACCGGGCGTGCGCGAGCGCCAGCTCCGGGTCGACGTCGACCAGGCTGCCCGCGGCCACCAGGTGCCGGGCGACCCGCTCGGCGGTGTCCTTCTGCAGGCCGCGCAGGTCGCGGCGGACCTCGGCGTCCAGCTGGCCGGAGGTGATCGCGTCGGTCAGCGGCGGCTCGTCGATGACCGTCGCGCCGGAGGCGAGCTCGCGACGCCGCTCCTGACCGGGCCGCCCGCGCCCGGAGGTGGGCAGCGGCGGGGCCCCGATGGGCGCGCGCCTGCCGGCGGCCCGGTCCGTGCGACGGGCCGGGTCCTGGCGGTCGCGACCGTAGGGGCGATCGCCGGCAGGCGGACGGCGGTCGCCGTAGGACGGCCGGTCCGCCGACCGCGGGCGGTCCTCGGCGCGGGGGCGCTCCTCGGTGCGCGGCGGACGGATCCCGTCGCTGTCGTCCTGCTCGGGACGCGCGACTGCCGCCGCGTCCTCGGACTCGCCACCGGTGGCGTCCTGGGTGTCGGCCGGGGCGTTCTGGGCCTTGGTCTCGGCCGGGACGTCCGCCGCGGTGTCGACGCCGACCGACTCCGCTTCCACGCCACCCGAATCGGCACCGGAACCGGAACCGCGGGAGTCGGCGCCACCCGAGGTGGCCGGTTCCGGCCGGCTCACCTCGACACGCTCCACGTCGGCGGACTCGGGGCGAGCGCTGCCGACAGGGCTGTCCGGGATGCCATGGCTGTCAGCGCTGTCGATCGGGCTGTCGATCGGGCTGTCGATCGGGCTGTCGACCGGGCCCTCGACCGGGCTGTCGGCGCGGTCGAAGGCCGCCCGGTCGGCGTCGCGCCGATCGGACCAGCTGCGGCTGCCGGCACGCTGGGGGCGCTCGCCGCGCGGGCGGTCGGCGGAGCGGTCGTCGCGCTTGGGGCGCCGGTCGCGGGACCAGTCGTCCCAGCCGCCGCGGGCGCCGGAGTCGCGCCGGTCGTCGCGGTCGGCGCGGCCGGCAGCGGGCCGGTCCTCGCGGTCGGAGCGAGCGGCGGCGGGCCGGTCGTCCCGAGCGCTGCTACGGCGGTCGTCCGACCAACTGCCACGGCTCGGGCCGCGACGGTCCGCACCACGGTCGGTGGAACGGTCGGTGCCGCGGTCACGGCGGTCGTCCTGGTCGCGGCGGCGGTCGTCGCCGGAGCGGGGCCGGTCGTCGCGGCCGGCGGAGCGACGGTCGTCGCCGAAGCCGGGCCGCCCGCCGCGGTCGTCGCGCTTGCCCGACCAGCCCGAGCCACGGCGCTCGTCGCGGTCGGGGCTCCGGCGCCCGCCGGACCACCCCGGTCCGGTGCGCTCGTCGCGCGCGCCGCGGTCGCTGTCCGATCCGCTCGGACGGGCGGTCCGGTCCGACCAGCCGGCACCGGAGCGGCCGTAGCCACTGCGCTCACCGGAGCGCCCCGATCCGCCACGGTCGTCGCGGCGGTAGCCGCCGCGCTCCCCGGAACGGGTGTCGTCGCGACCGCCGCGCGGGCCAGAGCTGCGCCCGGTCGAGCCGCGGTCGTCGCGGCCGCCACGTCGATCATCGGAGCCGAAGCTGCGCCCCGTCGACCCGCGGTCGCGGTAGCTCGGACGGTCGTCCGAGCCGAAGCCGCCGCGCCCCGTCGAGCCGCGGTCGTCGCGGCCGCCGCGGCGGTCGTCGGAACCGAAGCTGCGCCCCGTCGACCCGCGGTCGTCGCGACCGCGCCGGTCGTCGGAGCCGAAGCCGCCACGTCCCGCCGAGCCGCGGTCGTCGCGGCCGCCGCGGCGGTCGTCGGAGCCGAAGCTGCGCCCGGTCGAGCCGCGGTAGCCGGGGCGGTCGTCGCGGTTGTCGCGGAATCCGCCGCGCCGGTCGTTCGGGCGGTCCTGGCTGCCGCGGCTGCCGCCGCGGTCACCGGAGCGGTCGTCGCGGTCGCGCCAGCCACCGCCGCGGGAAGCCGGGCGGTCGACCTCGTCCCGGTCGCGCCGGGAGAAGCCCTGGCCGCCGCGGTCGTCGGACTTGGAGTCGCGTCCGTAGCGCCCGCCCCCGTCGGGCCGGCCCGCGCCGCGGTCGGGCCGCGCGGACCAGCCGGAGCCGCGGCGGTCGCCGCTGTCGTTCGAGCGCGGGGGGCGACGGTCGTCGCGGTCCTGCCAGGTGCGGCGCGGGCGGTCGCGGCCAGCGTCGTCGCGCTTGTCGTCGCGCTTGTCGTCGCGGCGCGCACCGCCCGAGCGGTCGCCCGATCCGCGGCGATCGTCGCGCTGCGACCATCCGCTGCCCGTCCGGGAGGCGCCGTAGGACCGGTCGCCTCGCTCCGAGCGTGCCTGCTGCCCGCCGGTGGAGCGCGATTCGCGCCCGCCGCTGCGGTCGTTCCGGTCCTTGGGGTTCCGTGCGCTGCCGCGGTCGTCTCGCCGTGGACGGTTATCGCCGGAACCATCCGCGATACTCACCTGTCGAGGATACAGAGCGCTCGACCTGCGGCGCCGGGCCGCCCACCGGCGGTCGGCCTCGCGCACCGCGCCAACAACTCGATCACCCGAAAACGCGCGCAAAAAAAGGGCCCGGTTCCGCAAATAGCGGAACCGGGCCCCAATGTTGAATGTCGGCGGCGACCTACTCTCCCACACCCTGACGAGTGCAGTACCATCGGCGCTGGAGGGCTTAGCTTCCGGGTTCGG